>NZ_JBVILX010000006.1:91893-298565 GCF_055580145.1 Kitasatospora sp. NPDC032121
GGGGCGCGCCCTTTTGGGGAAATACAGAAACTACCAGGAGGGCGCGGAGGAAGGGTCCACCGTGCCGCCCCCCCCCCCCCAGGGGGGGGGGGGGGGGCCCCCCCCCCCCCCCCCCCACCGGCGGTCGTTCCGTCAGCAGGGCCCGCGGCGGCCCAGACGCCCCACTGGCCGCCGGTGCCCGGCACCTCGTTCACCGTCCAGCGGCGACGGCGACGGCCGGGGCGCCGAAACGGCGTGGATCAGCGCATTCCACCCCACCGCTCCGCCACCCCACCGCCCCTCCACCCCACCGCTCGCCCCCCTCGCCGGACGCCCCGTCAGCGGCCGGTGAATCCACCCGACCGATGGGGGAGCCGTTGCGGCAGCTCAGGCCCTGGCGGCGGGGCTCGGTCAGGCCCTGGCGGCGGGCCCGCTCAGGTCCTGCCGACGAGGTCCGCGCCCACGCCCGCCAGCAGACCACTGACCGCCGGGGACCACGGGCGGCCGCTCGGCCCGGTGAGCGTCAGCGTCCGGTGGACGGCGGGGCGGATCGGGATCAGCACGCAGTCGGCCGGGAGCATGGTCATCGCCAGCGCGGGCATCACCGACACCCCGAGGCCCGCGTGCACCATGCCGATCAGGGTGTTCAGGTCGCGGATGCGGTGCCGCGGAGTGAAGCGGACCCCGGCCCGTCGGTAGGCCTCGCGGACGTGGCGCTCGCAGCCGCCCTCCGAGAGCAGGAAGTCGTCGTCCTCCAACTCGGCCACGTGGACGGTCGGTTCGCCGGCCAGCGGGTGGTCGCGGCGCAGCAGCACGTGCATGGAGTCGGCGCCGAGCGCGACCGCCCCGGGCGGCAGACGGCCGACGTCCATCAGTACGGCGGCGTCCACCATGCCCGCCTCCAGCCAGGCCGGCAGCTCGTCGTCCTCGCCCTCGAAGACCCGGACGGCCAGCTGCGGGTGGGCCGCCCGCCAGTCCTTCAGCAGCCCGGGCAGCAGTGCCTGGCAGACGGTGGTCGGCGCCGCCAGCCGTATGGTGCCGGTCAGGCCGCCGGAGTGCCGGGCGGCGATCGCGCGGACGGCGGCGGCCGAGGCGACGGCCGTCCGGGCGTGCGGCAGGACCTGTTCGCCCAGTGGGGTGGCGCGGCACGGGCTGCCGCGCCACAGCACGGGCGCGCCGAGGGCCCGTTCCAGGGCGGCGACGGCGTGCGAGACCGCGGACTGGCTGATGCCCAACTCGTCGGCGGCCGCGCCGAAGCCACCGGTGTCGGCGACCGCGACCAGGGCCCTGAGCTGGGCCAGGTTGACGTCCGAGGTCATGAGACTTCCTCATCGCCGGTGCAATGCCACTTGTTGGACTCATGGTGTGGCGCCGGGCCAGTCTCTGTCCAGCTGATGGCACGGACTCGGACACGGGAGTCGGACATGGAGGTGGTGGGGATGCGGCGCTGGCTGCCGGGCTTCGTGGCCCTGTCGGCGATCTGGGGCGCGAGCTTCGCCCTGATCAAGGTGGCGGTCGACGCGGGGGTGCCGCCGATCTGGGTGGCTCTGTGGCGCTGCCTGCTGGGCGCGGCCGCGCTGTGGGTGATCTTCGCGGTACGCGGCGAGCGGGTCCCGCGCGACCGGGCGCTGTGGGGCCACTCGGCGGTGGTCGCGGTGCTGCTCAACGCCGTGCCGTTCACCCTCTTCCCGTTCGGCGAGACCAGGGTCAGCTCGCTGCTCGCCGGGGTGGTGAACGCGACCACCCCGCTGTTCACCCTGCTGTTCGCGGTGCTGACCGTCCCCGAGGAGCGCCGTCCGGGCGCCCGGCGGCTGGCCGGACTCGGGCTCGGCTTCCTCGGCGTGCTCACCCTGCTCGGAGTCTGGCACGGCCTCGGTGCCGGCGCGACGACCGGCGCGCTGGCCTGCCTGGCCGCCACCTGCTGCTACGGCGCCGGCTACGTCTACCTGCGTCGCTTCCTGTCCGGCCGCTCGGAGTCGGTGGCCGCCCTGTCCGTGCTCCAGATCACCTGTGCCGCCGTCGAGCTGGCCCTGGTCGCGCCGCTCGCCGCGGGTGTCCCGCACTGGCCCGGGGCCGGCGCCGCGCTCGCCCTGCTGGTGCTCGGCGTGCTCGGCACCGGCGTGGCGTACCTGCTCAACATCGCGCTGGTGCGCAGTGCGGGGACGACCGTGGCCTCCGCCGTCACGTACGCGATGCCGCTCTGGTCGACGGCGCTCGGCGCGGCCGTTCTGCACGAGCCGGTGGGCTGGAACGCCCTGGCCGGCGGCGCGCTGGTGATCGTGGCCGTCGCGCTGACCAGGCCGCGCCGGGCCCGGGCGGAGGCTCCGGCGGAGGCCCAGGGGGCAGCCCGGGCGGAGGCTCCGGCGGAGTCCCAGGTGGCGGCCCCGGGCGGAGCCCCGAAGGGCCGTCCGACGTTCCGTTAGGGTTGACCGGGTGAACGAGGGGAGCAGCGAGGGGGAGCGGCGGCCGGCGTCCGTCCGTGAGGCGCTGTGGGCGCACCCGCTGCGCTTCCCCTTCACCCGCCGGGTGCCGCGCTGCTGGGCGTACCTGCTGGGCAGCGCCCTGCTCGGCCCGGTGCAGCTGGTGGTCCTCGCGGTGCTGCTGGTGCTCGGCGTGGGCCTGTCGGTGGTCGGCATCGGGCTGCCGGTGCTGCTTGTCCTGGCGCTCGCAGGCATCCCGGCCGCCACCGCGGCCCGGTGGCGGCTGCGGCTGGTCGAGCCGGTCCCGCTGCCCGACCCGCACCGAAGCCTGCCCGGGGCGGGCCGCCGCGCACGCATCCGCACCCGGCTGCGCGAGCGGGCCACCTGGCGCGAACTCGCCCACGCGGTACTCGCCTCGACGGTGCTGGCCGCCGCCGCGCTCGGCTTCACCGTCCTCCTGGTGCTCTCCGGCCTGTACGTGCTCTCCCCGCTGGTGGTCTGGGCGCTCGCGCCGGAGACGGTGATGCTGATCCCCGGGCACACCGTCCACGGGCCGCTCGCCGCCCTGCCGTTCGCCGCCGCCGGGCTGGCCGGCCTGCTGCTCTGCGCCTACGCCGGTGCGCTGCTGACCGCCGCCGAGGTCGCCCTGGCCCGCTTCCTGCTCGGGCCCCGGGAGGACGACCTCGGCCGCCAGGTCCTCGAACTCACCCGCTCCCGTGCCCGGTTGGCCGACGCCTTCGAGGCCGAGCGGCGCCGGATCGAGCGCGACCTGCACGACGGAGCGCAGCAGCAGCTGGTCGCGCTGAGCATGACCCTGGGGCTCGCCGAGTACGAGCTGCGCGAGCGGGACGGCCGGGCGGCGGAACTCGTCACCCGGGCGCGCGGCGAGGCCCGGCAGGCGCTGGAGCAGCTGCGCGGGCTGGTGCGCGGCATCCACCCGCAGGTGCTCACCGACCACGGGCTCGCCGCCGCCGTGGACGAGGTCGCCCAGCGCCACCCGATCCCGGTGGCCACCGACATCGAGCTCCCGGAGCGGCTGCCCGCCCCCGTGGAGACCACCGCCTACTTCACCGTCACCGAGGCGCTCACCAACGCCGCCAAGCACAGCGGTGCCACCGCGATCACCGTCCACGGGCGGGTCTCGCGCGGCCGGCTGGTCGTCCAGGTGACCGACGACGGCCGCGGCGGGGCCGACCCGGCCGCCGGGGCCGGGCTGGCGGGACTCGCCGACAGGGTGGCACTGCTGAGAGGACGGCTGATGGTGACGAGCCCGACGGGCGGCCCGACGACGCTGCGGTTGGAGGTGCCGTGCTCCGGGTCGTGATCGCCGAGGACGCGGTGCTGCTGCGCGCCGGACTGGTCGAACTCCTCGCCCTCGGCGGCCACGTGGTGACCGCCGCCGTCGGCGACGCCCGGGCGCTGGCGGCGGCCGTCGACGCCGACCGTCCCGACATCGTGCTCACCGACGTCCGGATGCCCCCCGACCACACCGACGAGGGCCTGCGCGCCGCCCTCGCCCTGCGCGAGCGCCACCCGGGCCTGCCCGTCCTGGTCCTCTCCCAGTACGTGGCCACCCCGTACGCGACCCGGCTGCTCGCCGCCGCCGGTGCCCAACCGGCCGGTCTGGGCTACCTGTTGAAGGACCGGGTCGGCGACGTCGCGGAGTTCCTGGATGCGCTGCGGCGGGTCGCCGGCGGGGAGACGGTGATCGACCCCGAGGTGGTCCGGGTGCTGCTGCGCGGCCAGTCCGCCGACCGCCCGCTCGCCCGTCTCACCCCGCGCGAGCGCGAGGTGCTCGCGCTGATCGCCGAAGGCCTCAACAACCAGGCCGTGGCGGGCCGGTTGAGCATCACCGAGGCCTCGGTGGTGAAGCACTGCGGGAACATCTTCATGAAGCTGGACCTGGACCCGACGGAGGGCAACCGGCGGGTGCTCGCGGTGCTGGCCCACCTGCGCGGGGAGTGAGCGGCCGGCCCGCCGGATGACGGATCACCCCCTTGTCAGGGCGGTCGCGGTGCCGGAACGATGGCGTCATGGCAAGGACACGGGAACCCCAGAGCGCGCTCGTCAACCGACTGCTCAAGGGCGAGGCGACCAAGGACGACACCACGACGGCCCAGGCGAACTTCCTGCTGTGGCTGCGCCAGGAGTGGGCCGGGGACGGCGACCAGGCGCTGACGGCCTGCCAGGACATGCTGACGCAGGCCGGCGGCGAGGAGTGGCGGGCACTGCCGGAGCGTGACCTGTCCGCCCACGTCTGGCTGTTCAGCTTCTCCTGCCCGAGCCGGGACGACCTGGCCGGTCAGGCGCGGAACTGGGTGACGGCGGTCCACGCCAACGGCGGGGCCCCGGCGATCGCCCGCCTGGTCAGGCACCTGCGGGGGCAACCGGAGTGACGTGCGCGGCCGGAGCGCCGCCCTCAGTGGCCGGGGCGTCCGGAGTGGCCGGGGCGCCGCCCGCAGCGGCCGGGGTGTCCTGAGCGGCCGCTTCCGGCAGGGGCACGGTGGGGTCGAGCAGGTCGGTGAGCCGCCGGGCCGAGGCCTCCCAGGTCCAGTGCTCCTCGGCCCAGCGCCGTCCCGCCGCTCCCATCCGGGCGCGCTCGGCGGGCGGGGCCAGCAGGATCCGGGTCAGGGCGGCGGCCACCTCGGCGGGGGCCCGGCCGTCGACCACCGCGCCGGTGACACCGTCCAGGACGGTGTCCGGGGCGCCGCCGGAGCGGCCGGCCACCACCGGGAGGCCGGCGGCCGCCGCCTCCAGGAAGACGATGCCCAGGCCCTCGGCCTCCAGGCCCAGCCGGCGGGTGCGGCACGGCATCGCGAAGACGTCCGCCTCGGCGTAGTGGACGGCGGTCGCGGCGTGGTCGAGGCCACCGGTGAACACCACGCTGCCAGGCTCGGTGAGCCGGCGGGCGAGGCCCCGCAGCCGGCCCTCGTCCGGGCCCCGGCCGACCAGCACCAGGGTGGTCCCGGGCACGGCCCGGCGGACCGCGGGCAGCGCCCGGATCAGCACGTCCTGGCCCTTGCGCGGGACCAGTCGCGCCACGCAGAGGACCACCGGTGCGGTCGCCGGGCTCCCGGCGCCGGTGGGCCGGAACACCGACGGGTCGACCCCCGGCACCAGGCGCGCCAGCCGGGCGTCCGGCCCGAGCGCGGGCGCGATCCGGGCCCGGGTGTAGGCGCCGAGGTAGGTCACCACGTCCGTACCGCGGCCGATCCGGCGCAGCAGGCCGCGGGCGCCCGGGGTGCGGGCCCACCAGATCTCGTGGCCGTGGGTGGTGGCGACGGTGCGGCGGATGCCCGGGGCCTGCCGCCGCAGGGCGGGCGCCATCGCGGCGAGCGGGGCCGCGGCGCCGAACCAGACCCGGTCGCAGCCGTGGGCGCGGGCGATCTCCGCGGCTCG
The DNA here is from genome assembly GCF_055580145.1 of Kitasatospora sp. NPDC032121. Taxonomy (NCBI): domain Bacteria; kingdom Bacillati; phylum Actinomycetota; class Actinomycetes; order Kitasatosporales; family Streptomycetaceae; genus Kitasatospora; species Kitasatospora sp. NPDC032121. The sequence goes on from NZ_JBVILX010000006.1 coordinate 97,692, forward strand.
GCGGGTGGCCCGCGGGGTCGGCAGCAGCACGCGGGCGCGGTCGCGGATCACCGGGTAGGGGAGAGCGGCGTCGTGGCGCCCGGCGCCCGGTTCGGCCGAGGTGTAGACCACGACGTCGTGACCGGGGACGCGGTCGGCCATGGCCCGGACGAAGGTCTCGATGCCGCCCTGGCGCGGCGGGAAGTCGTTGGTGACGACGAGGGTGGTGCCCATGGCAGGCCTTTCGGAACGGAGGACGAGGAGGAGAGCAGGACGAGGACGAGCGGCAGCGCGAGGTAGCCGAACCGCCCGGCGGGCGCCAGCAGGAAGGCTGCCGACAGCCCCAGGGCCAGCCGGTGCGCCGCGGCGGCCGCGGTGCGGGGCGGGCGGGTGACCAGCGAGGCCCCGACGGCGAGCCCGGCGAGCAGCAGCAGGCCGACGGCGGCGTACCAGCCCACCGGGCCGAGATCGGCGAGCAGCCGCCCGGGCAGCGGGCTGGCGGCCGGGGTCGCCAGCCGGCCGCGACCGGTGGGGAAGGCGAACACCTGCTCCACCAGCGGCCCGGGCGCGCGCAGCGCCACCGGCAGCACCGCCACCGCCGCCGCCCCCACCGCGACGGCCGTCCCGCGCAGCGCCGCGCGCCGCCCGGCGGCGGCCGCCAACAGGGCCGCCACCACGGCGAGCGCCGGCCAGGCCGTCCACTTCAGCGAACAGGCGGCGGCCAGCGCCGACCCGGCCGCCACCGGCCGCCGTTCGGCGGCGCGGACCAGGGCGAGCCGGCACAGGCCGATGAGCGGCAGGTCGACCCCGCTGACGCAGAGCGGCAGCGCGACCACCGGCGAGGCGGTGAGCGCGGCGGCGCCGAGCCGGCGCCCGGCGGGCACCGTCCGCAGCACGCAGACCAGGAAGACGGCCGCGCACCAGAGCCGGGCGTCACCCAGCGGCGAACCGCCCAGCAGCGCCCGGGGCAGGCCCAGCAGGGCCATCCCCGGGAGGTACGGGTCGTACTCCTCGACGGCCTGCGGGTCGGCCCGGTACGGCGTGCCGGTGTGCAGCAGCAGTGACCCGGAGCGCTCGATCACCCCGACCTCGCTCTGCCCCTGCCCGGTCGGCAGTAGCACGAGCAGCGGCACCAGCACCGCCCCGACGGCCGCGACCGCCACCGACAGCTCGGGCCCGCGCCGCCGTGCCGTCGCCACGACGAGCGCCGCGAGCAGGTACCCGCCGGCCGCCCAGGCCCCCCAACTCCGGTGCGGCCCGAGCCCGGACACCAGCGGGAACGCCCCCGCCCACCCCGCCGCGGCCAGCCACCCACCGCACCACCACCACGCCCGTTTCGTCACCCCTTCATTGCATCGCCGCAGGCCGGCGGGGTCAGCACGGTCAAGTCGAGTCCCGTGGTCGGGTTTCCCCTACCTCCGCCCGGGCGCCGCACGTGTCCGCGGCACCGTCCCGCTGCCGCGGGCGGCGAGCCGGTCCGTCCGGCCCGGGGGCCGAACGCCCCCGGCCCGCACTGACGTTCGGTGGCAGGCGGATTACTGATCGTCCCGGCGGGGCCGCTATCCTCGCCGTGTGCTGAGGTCGTGGGATGCGGCGGTGGAGCGGGCGCAGGACCGGCTGGCGGCGGGGCCGCGGCTGCGGGCGGCCGGGCCGGGGGAGGAACGGCGGTTCGCGCTCTGGGACTTGGCGTCCCTGGTGGAGGGCGGGCTGGGCGAGCTGGTGGACCCGGACGGGCTGGCGCCGCAGGCGGAGCGCGGGTGGCGGGAGCGGCTGGGGGAGAGCGGGCGGGAGTGGCCCGGCGGCGAGCTGTACCGGCGGCGCTACTGGATCCAGGACGACGGCGGCACGGTCGTCGGCACCGTCGCGGTGGACAACTGGACGAAGGGCCCGAGCCAGCTCGCCGTCTCCTCCCTCTACGTGACGCCGGAGGCGCGCGGCCGCGGCCTGGCCGCCGCCGCGCTGGACGAGGTGTACGCGGCGGCCACCGCCGAGGGCCTGCCCGGGTTCCGGCTGGAGGCGCACTGGGCCTGGCAGCCGGCGGTCCGCTACTACCTGCGCCGGGGCCTGTGGGTGGTGGGCTGGAAGCGCTCGCTGTCCTTCGCCCGGATGCCCCAACTCCCCGCGCACCGCGTGCGGGAGCAGGACGGCCGGCTGCTCCTGCTGGTCGAGGACCGGCTGCGCGGCTGGGTGCCGATACTGGCCGCCGGGCAGGAGGGCCGCTGGCTGCGGCTGGACGAGACGGCGGACTACCGGGGCTGCGACGCCTGGGTGCACGAGTACGCCCGCTCCACGCTCGCCCTGTACCTGGCGCTGGCCGGCCGGCCGCTGGTGCGCGGCCCGCAGTGGTGGGCGGAGGCGTGGCGCTGGTCGGACGCCGGGGAGCCGGAGGGCCTGGCGTACCGGATCGAGGAGTTCGAACGGTTGGCCCGGGCGGCGGGACGGCCGGTGGCGAGCCCATACCGCCCGGTGCCGCTGCCGGAGTCCCCGCTGCCGGAGTCCGCGCTGCCGGAATCCCGCCTCTCGGAGCCCCCGCTGCCGGAGCAGGCCTCGCCCGGGCGGGCGGCGCCGGAGCAGGCCCCGCCGGTTTCCTCGCGGCTGGCAGACTCGGGGGATGGCTGAGATCGAGATCGACGGCGCCCCCGCCGACCCGGCGCGGCTGGCCGCGCTGGGGCTGCTCAACTACGGGCACTTCACCACCCTGCGCGCCGAGGCGGGCCGGGTGCGCGGTCTGGCGCTGCACCTGGACCGGCTGGTCCGGGACTGCCGGCTGCTGTTCGGCGCCGAGTTGGACCGGGCGGTCGTGCGGGAGCGGATCGGTGCGGTGCTGCCGGCCGACGGCGCGCCGGTGATCGTCCGCGTCACCGTGTACGACCCGGCGCTCGGCCTGGAGCGCCCCGCCGCCCCGGCCGCACCCGCCCTGCTGGTGACCACCCGCCCGGCCGCGACGTCCGACCCCGCCCCGCTGCGGGTCCGCACCACCCCCTACCGGCGGGAGCTGCCCGAGGTGAAGCACGTCGGCCTGTTCGGCCTGGTGCACCACCGCCGGCAGGCCCAACTGGCGGGCTTCGACGACGTGTTGCTGGTCGACGAGGGCGGCCTGGTGGTCGAGGGTGCGACCTGGAACGTCGGCTTCCTGGCCGGGGACGAGCTGGTCTGGCCGCAGGGCCCCAGCCTGCCCGGCGTCACCGAGGCCCTGCTGTCCGCCGCGTACCGCGGCCCGCAGTCCCGCGTGCCGCTGCCCGCCGACGCGCTGGCCCGCTTCACCGCCGCCTTCGCGGTCAACGCGGGCGTCGGGGTGCGTCCGCTGGCGGCCGTGGACGGCACCGCCTTCGACCCCGCGCACCCGGTGCTCGCCGAGCTGCGAGCCTCCTACCTGGGGATTCCCGGCGAACGGGTGGGGGGATAACCCCACCTCCGGTCCGCCGGTGGCCTGCATGGTCCGCGGAGCCCGCGCTTCCTAGGTTTGAGCGCGTTGACGACGAGCGACGCAGAACCGAAGGAAGGCCCACCCATGGCACGCCGCCAAGACCACCGCAGGACCGACGAGTTCGGAACGGACCGGTACGGCCACGGCCACGGCCACACCGCGGACCGGTTCGGCGGCGCCCCGTACGCCCCGGCCCCGCAGGCGGCCCCCGCGATCGAGCTGCGCGGGGTGCGCCGCACCTACGGGCGCGGCGAGGCGACGGTGCAGGCGCTGCGCGGCGTCGACCTGGCGCTCGCCCACGGCAGCTTCACCGCGGTGATGGGCCCGTCCGGCTCCGGCAAGTCCACCTTCCTCCAGTGCGCGGCGGGCCTGGACCGCCCGGACGCCGGGCAGGTCCTGCTGGGCGGCGAGGACATCACCGCGCTCGGCGAGGACCGGCTGACCAAGCTGCGCCGCAGCCGGATCGGCTTCGTCTTCCAGTCCTTCAACCTGCTGCCCTCGCTGACCGTCGAGCAGAACGTGCTGCTCCCGCAGCGCCTCGCCGGGGAGCGCCAGGACCGTGCCCGGGCGCGGGAGCTGCTGGCGCGGGTGGGCCTCGGCGAGCACGCCGGGCGGCGGCCCGGCCAGCTCTCCGGCGGCCAGCAGCAGCGGGTGGCGATCGCCCGCGCGCTGATCACCCGCCCGGACGTGGTGTTCGCCGACGAGCCGACCGGCGCGCTGGACACCCGGACCGCGCACGAGGTGCTGTCCCTGCTGCGGCAGGCCGTGGACTCGCTCGGCGCGACGGTGGTGATGGTGACCCACGACCCGGTGGCGGCCTCCTTCGCCGACCGGGCGCTGTTCCTGGCCGGCGGCGCGATCGTCGACGACCTGTCGCACCCGACCCCGCAGGCCGTCGCGGACCGGATGGTCGCGCTGACCGCCCGCCCGGTGGGAGCGGCGGCATGACGAACGGACTCGCGCGCGCCTCGGTGCGCTTCCGGCCCGCGTCCTTCGCGGGCACCCTGGTCGCCCTGCTGCTGGGCGCCGCCGTGGTGGTCGCCTGCGGAGTGCTGTTGCAGACCGGCCTGACCGCGAGCCTCGCGCCGACCCGGTACGCGGCCGCCCCGGTGGTGGTCGCGGCCGAGCAGACCGTGAAGTTCCAGCGGAAGATCGGCGAGGACACCGAGACCGAGGAGCAGGCCGTCCCGGAGCGGGCCCGGACGGACGCCGCACTGGTCGCCCGGCTGGCCGCCCTGCCCGGGGTCGCGGCCGCCCGCCCGGACACCGCCTTCCCGCTGCCCGCCACCGACCGGGCGCCGGCCCTGACCGGCCGGGGCTTCGCCGCGCTCGGCATCGCCGGGCCGGGCGACAAGCTGGTCGAGGGCCGCGCCCCCGGCGCGAACGAGGTGGTGTTGGACGCCGACACGGCGCACGCCGCCCATCTCGTGCCCGGCGCGAGCCTCACGCTCACCGCGCCCGGCGGCACCGCGGACTACCGGGTCTCCGGCCTGGCCGCCGCCCAGCAGGCCGGCCCCACCGCCTGGTTCGCCGACGCCACCGCCGACCGCCTCTCCGGCCACCCCGGCCGGATCGACGCCGTCGCCGTACAGCCCCGCGAGGGCGTCACCACCGCCGCGCTCGCCGCGCAGGTCCGCCAGGCCGTCGGCGGCGACGCCAGGACCTTCACCGGGCACGACCGGAGCGCCGTCGAGCACCCCGCCCTCGGTGACGCCCGCACCATGCTGATCGCGCTCGGCGGCACCTTCGGCGGCTACGCCACCATGACCGCGGTCTTCGTGGTGATGAGCACCGTCGCCCTCGCCACCGGCCAGCGCGCCCGCGAGTTCGCCCTGCTGCGCGCCATCGGCGCCACCCCGCGCCAGATCCGCCGCACCATCGCCGCCGAGGCGATGCTGGTCGCACCGCTCGCCGCGGCCCTCGGCGTCCTGCCCGGACTCGCCCTCGCCCGCTGGTGGTTCGGCCAGCTGGTCGAGCGCGGCGCCGTCCCCGCGGACGTCCGCCTGGACGTCGGCCCGCTGCCGGTGCTCGCCGCCGTCCTGGTCTGCACCCTCGCCGCGCTGACCGCCGGCTTCCTGGCCGCCCGCCGGCCGTCCCGGATGCGGGCCGCCCAGGCGCTCGGCGAGGCCGCCGTCGAGCCGCCCCGCCCGGGCCGGGTGCGCACCGTCCTCGGGCTGGTCTTCGTCGCCGGTGGCGCCGCGGCCGCCGCCGTCGCCACCTCCCTGGACGGCACCAAGGCCGCCCAGACCGCGCTCGGCGTGGTGATGTGCTTCATGCTGGCCGTCGCCCTGCTCGGCCCCTGGCTGGCCCGCGCCGCCGCCGTGGTGCTCGGCGCCCCGCTGCGGGCCGGCGGCGCGCCCGGCTCGCTGGCCGCCGACAACACCCGCGCCAACGCCCGCAGGCTGGCCTCCGCGATCACCCCGATCGTGCTGGTCACCGCCTTCTGCGGCACCCTGCTGGTCCTCCAGAGCACCGTGCGCCACACCACCGGCGAGAACGTCCGGGCCGGTGTCACCGCCGACCACGTGATCGCCTCCACCGGCCCCGGCCTGCCCGCCGGGACGGCCGAGCGGGCCGCCCGGGTGCCCGGCGTGGACACCGCCGTCGGCGTGCTGCGCACCGGAGTCGTCTTCGAGAACGGCGGCCAGCCGGGCTCCGCCCCCGTGCTCGGCGTCGACGGCGACCCGGCCCGGCTGCCGAAGGTGCTCGACCTGGGCGTGCGCAGCGGCACGCTCGCCGACCTCGGCCGCGCCCCCGACACCATCGCGCTGAGCGCCACCATGGCCGACGCGTTCGGCGCCCGGGTCGGCGACCGGGTGAAGCTCTGGCTCGGCGACGGCACCGCCGTGCGGCCCGCCGTGGTCGCGGTGTACGACCGCGGGCTCGGCGTCGGCCAGGCGCTGCTGCCCCGGGCCGCCGTGGCCACGCACGTCACCACCGGGTACGACAGCCAGGTGCTGGTCGCCGACGCGCCGGGCGCCGACCCCGCGGCGGTGACCGCCGGACTGGGCGCCCTGACCGGCGTCGCCGTGACCGACCGGGCCGGTTTCGTCGCCCAGGCCGACAAGGACCTGGAGCTCAGCGGCTGGGCCAACACCGTGATGGCCGCCGTACTCGGCGGGTTCGCCGCCGTCAGCGCCGCCAACACCCTGGTGATGACGGTGCTGGACCGGCGCCGTGAGGTCGCGCTGCTGCGACTGGCCGGCACCACCCGGCGCCAGGTGCGCGGCATGATGCGCTGGGAGGCGCTGCTGGTCGCCTCGACCGGGCTGGCGGTCGGCGCGGCGATCGCCGGGATCACCCTGGTGCCGGTCGCCCGGGGCGTCGCCAACTCCGCCCCGTACGTGCCGCCGATGCTCGCCCTGCCGCTGGCCGCCGGAGCCGTGCTGCTCTGCCTCGCGGCGACCGGGGTGCCGGTCCGGGCGCTGCTGCGGACCCGGCCGGCGACGCTGGGCACGGCACGCCAGTAGCGGCGGAGCGGAAGCGGGACGCGGTGAGAGGGGTGCGCTCGAGGACGACTCGGGCGCACCCCTCGTTCGGGTGAGGGCGACGGCCCGAGTGGGTGGCAGACGAAAATGGAGCACGAGGACATGGCGATGATGGCGGACTTCACGGTGCGCTGACGGGAGGGCCGCCCCGGCCGCCGGAGTGCCGCAGGGCGTGCGCCGGGCCCTGCGGCACTCGCGTTCCGGCGCCGCCGGACTGCGGCTCCTCAGCCGACCGGCGGCCGTACCGTCGCGACCAGCAGCGCCGTGGCGACCAGCAGGCCGGCGGCGTAGTACGGCCCGAGGCCGCCGGCCGCGGTGCCGAGGGTCGCGGCGGCGAGCAGCGGACCGGCGGTGGCCCCGAGGTTGAGCGCGGCGGCGGCGTAGGCGCCCGCCAGGGTGGGGGCGCCGGCCGCCTCGTACAGCACCCGCGTGATCAGCGTGCCGCCGACCGCGAAGGACAGCGCGCCCAGCAGGAACACCAGCGGCAGCAGCGCGCCCGGCGCGTCCGAGACGACGGCGAGCGCCGGCCAGCCCACCAGCAGCAGCGGGCCTCCGACCGCGAGGACCAGGCCGGGGCGCCGGTCCGCGAGCCGTCCGGCGACGCTGACCCCGGCGAACGACCCCGCTCCGAACAGCACCAGCGCGACCGGCACCCACAGCTCGCCCAGCCCGGCGCGGCCGGTCACCACGGGGGCGAGGAAGGTGAAGCCGCCGAAGGTGGCCGCGTTGACCAGGGCGGCGAGCAGCATCGCGCGGAGCAGCGGGGGGCGGCGCAACTCGGCAACCTCCGAGCGCAGTTCTGTTGTCGCGCTCCCGTCGGACGAAGTGGCCGGAGACGGAAGGTACTTGGCGATCCCGGCGGCGGCCGGCAGGCAGAGCAGCGCGACGGCCCAGAACGCGGCCCGCCACCCGAACACCGCGCCCAGCACCGCCCCGCCGGGGACGCCGGCCACCGTCGCCACCGTCGTTCCCGACAGCAGCACGGCGATCGCCCGCCCCTTGCGGTCCGTCGGGACCAGCGCGGCGACGGTGGTCAGGGCCACCGCCAGGAACCCGGCGTTGGCGAGCGCGGCCACCACCCGGGTGGCGAACAGCACCGGGAAGCTCGCGGTGAGCGCCCCGACGGCGTGTGCCGCCGCGAAGGCCAGGACGAACCCGAGCAGGCTGCCGCGACCCGACCGGTTGCGGACGAGCACGGCCATCAGGGGCGCGCCGACCGCCATCCCGACCGCGAAGGCCGAGGTCAGCCCGCCGGCGGCGCCGACGGGGACGCCGAGGTCGGCGGCGAGGTCGGGCAGCAGCCCGGCGAGCATGAACTCCGAGGTGCCCATGGCGAACACGGCCAGGGCGAGCAGGTAGAGCGGAAGAGGCATGGAGAGGCTCCGAGGAGGGCGGTGGGAACGAGGAACGGACGTCTCGTCACCGCACGCTCAGCCCCCGGACGGCGCAGACGTGGCGCTCGCCCGGACCGGAACTCGGTGGTTCGGTTCGGGGGTTCCGGGTTTCAGGGGGCTGACGGCGCGTGACCGAAAGCCCCCACCCTGGATGCCTCAGGGCTCGACATGCCCGCAGGCTACCCGACCGTCCGCCGTCGGAGCACCCGGTTTCGACCCACCAGGGCGACGTGAAGAAGATCATCGCCGTGCTGGACTCCCGCGGCGTCCTGTCCATCGCCGGCCAGGTGTTCACCGACCAGAAGAACCCGACCTACTGGCGGTACCGGGGTCCACGCGCTCACCGGAGCGCGCGGACCTCCGCCGTTCGCCGGCCCGGCCGCCGTCGGGCGGCGCCGGCCACCGGCTCACGGCACCAGCACCCGCAGGGCGTCCTTCGCCACCGCGACGTCCACCGGGAGCCGGGTGATGAACTCCCCGTCGGCGTAGGCGGTGATGCCGGGGGACTCGATCCGCAGGGACTCGGTGCGCAGCGTGGTGACCTCCGGGTGGCTGATGTGGGTGCCCTTGAAGAGCGTCGGGAAGAAGCGGGCGATGCGCAGCCGCGGCATGGCGTCGACGAGGGTGACGTCGAGCAGGCCGTCGTCGGGCAGGGCGGCGGGGCAGATCAGCATGCCGCCGCCGTAGCTGCGGGTGTTGCCGACGGCGGCCAGGGTCAGGTCGCGTTCGATGACGGTGCCGTCGGTGAGGGTGATCCGGAACGGCAGCGGGCGCAGGTTGGCGAACTCGACGGCGATGGCGAGGTTGTAGCGCATCCGGCCGCGCGGCCAGCGCAGCCGGTTGGCGCGGTCGCTGACCAGCGAGTCGAAGCCGGTGGCGAGGACGGAGCCGTACCAGCGGACGGCGCCGTCCGGGCCGGTGACCCGGCCGAGGTCGATGCCGCGGGTGCGCCCGGCGGCGATGACGTCGGCGGCGGCTTCGGGGGCGCCGAGCGGCAGCCCGTACTCACGGGCGTGGTCGTTGCCGGTGCCGGCGGGTATCACGCCGAGTGGCACGGGGGTGCCGGCCAGGGCCTGGAGGGCGAGGTTGATCATGCCGTCGCCGCCGACCACGGCCACGGCGTCCACCCCCTCGGCCGCCGCCTCGCGGGCGAGGCGGACGGCGTCCTCGGGGGAGCGCCCGGCGTGCGGTTCGACCTCGATGCCGAGGGCCCGCAGCCGGGCGGTGGCCCGGTGGGCGGCGGGCTCGGCATGGCCGACGCCCGCCGCCGGGTTGGTGAGAACGGCGACCCTGCGGACGGTTCTCACCTCGTTCACGGGATCAACTTGCCCGGGTTGAGGATGCCCGCCGGGTCGAGTTCGGCCTTGACGGCGCGCAGGATGCGCACGCCGAGGTCGCCGACCTCCTCGGTCATCCACGGCCGGTGGTCGGCGCCGACGGCGTGGTGGTGGCTGATGGTGCCGCCCGCGCCGATGATGGCGTCCCCGGCGGCGCGCTTGGCGACGCCCCAGCGGGTCAGCGGCTCCTCGCCGAGGGCGGAGACGACGGTGAAGTAGAGCGAGGCGCCGGTCGGGTAGACGTGCGAGATGTGGCAGAGCACGAGGGCGCCGGGCAGGGCCCCGGTGAGCGCCTCGGTGACGGCGGTGCGCAGGGCCGGCAGCCGGCTCCAGCTCGTCGCGGTCTCCAGGGTCTCGCAGAGCGCGCCCGCGCTGAGCAGGGAGTCGCGCAGGTAGGGGGCGTTGAACCGGCCGTGCTCCCAGGCCCGGGCGGGGGCCTCGCCGAGCGAGGTGCCGCCGGCGGCGAGCAGGGCGTCGTGGGTGAGCTGCTGCCGGGCGGCGACCTGGGCGGCGCTGCCCTCGAAGACGGTGACGGCCAGGCAGCCGCTGACCGTCGGGGCGCCGCCGATCTGCTCGGTCATCGCCAGGTTGATCATGGTCTCGGCCTCGTCGGAGAGCCGGATCACGGTCGGGCCGGTGTCCTGCTGCTCGACGGCGCGCAGCGCGGCCGTCCCGGTGGCGAAGTCGGGGAAGCTCCACGCCTCGTACGCCTTGACGGCGGGCAGCGGGTGAACCCGCAGCCGGACGGCGGTGATCACGCCGAGGGTGCCCTCGGAGCCGAGGAAGAGCTGGCGCAGGTCGGGGCCGGCGGCGGAGGCGGGGGCGCGGCCGAGGTCGAGCACGCCGGCGGGGGTGACGACGCGCAGGCCGCGCACCATCTCGTCGAAGCGCCCGTACCCGGCGGAGTCCTGGCCGGAGGAGCGGGTGGCCGCGAAGCCGCCGATGGTGGCGTAGCGGAAGCTCTGGGGGTAGTGGCCGAGCTCCCAGCCGCGTTCGGCGAGCAGCGCCTCCGCGGCCGGGCCGGTGAGGCCCGCGCCGAGGACGGCCTCGCCGGAGGTCTCGTCCAGTTCGAGCAACTGGTCGAAGCGGCGCAGGTCGAGCGAGACGACGGCGTCGAGGCCGCCGCGCTCGGGGTCGAGGCCGCCGACCACGCTGGTGCCGCCGCCGAACGGGACGACGGCGATGCGGAGTTCGGCGCACACCGCGAGGACGGCGGCGACCTCCTGCTCGTCGCCGGGCAGCACGACCGCGTCGGGCGCGTCCTGCGCCTCGCGGCTGCGGCGGCGCAGCAGGTCCGGCGTGGACTTGCCGCCGGCGCGCGGCAGCCGGTCGGCGTCGGCGGCGCTGACGTTGGCCTCGCCGACGGCGGCGGCCAGGGCGGCGAGGGCTTCGGCGGAGAGCCGGGACGGGCGCAGCACGACCTCGTCGGCGCTCGGCCCGGGGGTGGCATCGCCGGTCACGCCGAGGGCCGCGGCGAGCAGTCCCTTGATGTCGGCGGACAGCTCCTTGGCCAGGGCCGGGTCGCCCCAGGCGTCCCACTTCATCGGGGGGAGCGGAAGTGCGGCGCCGGCCGGTCCCGCTTGCGTTTCAGGTGCCATGCGTTACAGTTTCACACATCATGTCAAGTAGTAACGCCGAGCCTCAGCCCCCGGCCGCCGGGGAGCGCAGCACCGACGACGCGATCCTGGACGCCGCCGCCGACCTGATCGTCCACCTCGGCGTGCGCCGCACCCAGCTGGCCGAGATCGCCCGCCGCGCCGGGGTCAGCCGCCCGACCGTCTACCGCCGCTGGCCCGACGTCCGGGCGGTGATCGGCGCACTGCTCACCAGGGAGATCATGACCACCCTGGAGGGCGCCGGGCTGGACGTCCACGACCGGGAGACCCTCGTCGGCCGGGTCGTGGAGATCGCCGTCCGGCTGCGCGACCACCCGGTGCTCGGCGCACTGCTGCACTCCGACGACTCCGACCTGCTCCTCCAGTACGTCGTCGAGCGGCTCGGCGCCAGCCAGCGCGGCCTGCTGGAGGCGCTGCGCACCGGCATCGAGCAGGGCCAGGAGCACGGCTCGATCCGGGCCGGCGAGCCGCTCGAACTGGCCGCCATGGTCCTGCTGATCGCCCAGTCCACCGTCCAGTCGCACCGCATGGTCGCCTCCCTGCTGCCCGAGGCGGCCTGGCGGCGCGAACTGGCCAGAGCACTGAACGGATACCTCGCTCCATGACCCCCACCGCAGGCCCGTACGCCGGGACCTCCCGACTCGACGCCGCACGCCGCACGCTGGAGCTCGAAGCGCTCGGTGACGGCCCCCGGATCGACCTCCTGGTCATCGGCGGCGGCGTCACCGGTGCCGGCGTGGCCCTGGACGCGGCCTCACGCGGCCTGCGCACGGTGCTGGTCGAGGCCCGCGACCTGGCCTTCGGCACGAGCCGCTGGAGCTCCAAGCTGGTGCACGGCGGCCTGCGCTACCTCGCCTCCGGGCGGATCAAGGTGGCCCGGGAGAGCGCCGTCGAGCGCGGCGTGCTGATGACCCGCACCGCCCCGCACCTGATCCGGGCGCTGCCCCAACTGGTGCCGCTGCTCCCCGACCTGCTGCGCCCCGGCCAGGCCACGCTGATCCGCACCGGCTTCCATGCCGGGGACGCGCTGCGCCTGACGGCCGGCACCCCGGGCGCGCTGCTGCCGCGGGTGCGCCGGATCGACGCCGACCGGACCCGCAGGCTGGTGCCGGGCGTACGGACGGACGGGCTGCGCGGCGCGCTGGTGGCGCACGACGGCCAACTCGTGGACGACGCCCGGCTGGTGGTCGCCCTGGCCAGGACCGCCGCGCAGTACGGGGCGAGCGTGCTGACCAGGGTGCGCGCCGAGCAGGTCACCGGCACCTCGGCCCGGCTGGTCGACACCCTCACCGGGCAGGAACTGGCCGTCCGGGCCGGCGCGGTGGTCAACGCCACCGGCGTCTGGGCGGGCGAGGTGGACGCCTCGATCAGGCTCCGGCCCAGCCGGGGCACCCACCTGCTGGTGGACGCGCAGGCGCTCGGCAACCCGACCGCCGCCCTCACCGTGCCGGTGCCCGGCTCCACCAGCCGGTTCGTCTTCGCCCTGCCGCAGCAGCTCGGCCGGGTCGCGATCGGCCTGACCGACGAGGACGCCCCGGGCCCGATCCCGGACGAGCCCCAGCCCACCGAGGCCGAGCTCTCCTTCCTCCTCGACACCGTCAACGCCGCCCTCGAGACCGCTCTGACCAGGGCGGACGTGCGCGGGGCCTACGCCGGGCTGCGCCCGCTGATCGACACCGGGGACGGCAGCACCGCCGACATCTCCCGCGAGCACGCCGTGCTGGAGAACCCGGACGGGGTGGTCACCGTGGTCGGCGGCAAGCTCACCACCTACCGCAAGATGGCCGAGGACGCGGTGGACGCCGCCGTCCGGCTGCGCGGCCTGTCGGCCCGGGCCTGCTGGACGGCCCGGCTGCCGCTGATCGGCGCCCCCGGCCACCGGGACAGCCGCCCGCTGCCCACCGGGGATGGGGGCGCCGGTTCGGTGCCCGCCTCGCTCATCGCCCGCCACGGTGGTGCGGCCCACGAGGTGTTGGCGGCGGGGGAGTTGACGCCGGTCGCGGAGGGCCTGGACGTGACCCGCGCCGAGATCGCCTACGCCGTCAGCCACGAGGGCGCGCTGGACATGGCCGACGTGCTCGACCGCCGCACCAGGATCGGGCTGGTCGCGGAGGACGCCGAGCGGGCCCGCAAGACCGTCGAGGAGATCCTCGGAGAGTGCCGCGGGGCGGGTCAGGAGGGCTGAGCGGCCCGGGGGAGGGGCGCGAGGTCCGGCTCGACCCAGCGCGTCCGGGCCCGCTCGTCCGCGAGCGTCCCGGGCCGGTAGCGGCGGACGGCGAGCCAGGTGAGCCGGACGTGCTGAAGCGGGGTCGGCGGGCCGTCGGGGTCAGCGGGCCGTGCGCTCGGGCATCGGGTGTTCGGCGCCGGACAGCTCCAGCACGCAGGAGAGCGGGTGCTCGGCGCGGCCGGTGCGCTCCAGCCGCACCGCGAGCGGCTTCGGCGGCTCCTCGGCGACCTGGGTGGCGAGGGTCAGCGGGTAGGTGCCGTGCCCGTGGACGCGGTGGAAGGCGCACTCCTTGCCGTCGACCAGCACCTCGGTCTCGGTGATCCGGCCGGAGCGGATGTTGACGGTCACCGAGTGCCCGCCCTGGTCGAGGTGGAAGCTGTACCGCTGGCGCATCGGGACCTCCGGCGACCGGGCCGCGACGAGGGGGAACGAGGGGGCGGGGAAGATCCGACGAGGGGAAATCCACTGACAGTTTAAGGCCTGTCTTCGAACTCGCGTCTGCGGGGCGCCCGCCCTCCGGGCGGGCAACGGGGGTTGGAGGACAGGCCCGGGGCGGCGGGTCGTTAGGGTGCTCGGCATGCGGAGCACAGCGGGTGGCCTGCGGCCGTACGGGCCGGACGACGAGGTGGCGGAGCACGAGTACGTCCTCGGGCTGTACCGGGTGCCGGTCAAGGTGAGGACGGGGCGGAAGGCCGGCCCGGCGCCGGGGTCCGGGCGGCTGGAGGCGTGGGTGGACGGGGGCGCGCTGCGGGCCGTCCTGCGCCGTCTGGGTGCGCGGGCGCTGCCCACCCTCGCCCGGCACGAGCCGGACCTCGACTTCCGCAGCCGGATCGGGCGGCCGTCGATGGCCGGGCTGGTCCGGGAGGTCGAGCGGGTGGACCTGATCCGGCTTCCGGCCGCCGAGCGCGAGGTGCTGAGCCTGCTGCTGGGCTGGGGCCGCAGGTCGCTGGCCGAGGACGGCGCGCTGCGGATCGAGATCGACGCCGTGCAGTGAGCGTGAGCAGTGAGTAGTGAGTAGTGAGCGGTTCCCGTGCGCGACCCGGAGAAATTCCCGGGGCGGGCCCACCCGCAGACGGATTCTCGTGATCTCTACAGTGTTGTAGATTCGTCCACAGGGAGAGATCAGAGGAGGGCATTGTGGGAGTTTCGCTGGCCAAGGGCGGCAACGTCTCGCTGAGCAAGGAGGCGCCCGGTCTGAGCGCCGTGATCGTCGGTCTCGGCTGGGACGTGCGCACCACCACCGGGGCCGACTACGACCTGGACGCCAGTGCGCTGCTGTGCAACGCGCTGGGCAAGGTGGTCTCGGACCAGCACTTCGTCTTCTTCAACAACCTCCGCAGCCCCGAGGGTTCGGTCGAGCACAGCGGCGACAACCTGACCGGCGGCGGGGACGGGGACGACGAGCAGATCAAGGTCGACCTGGACCGCGTCCCGGCCGACGTGGCCAAGGTGGTCTTCCCGGTGTCGATCTACGACGCCGACGCCCGGCTGCAGAACTTCGGCCAGGTGCGCAACGCGTTCATCCGGATCGTCAACCAGGCCAACGGCCTCGAGATCGCGCGCTACGACCTGACCGAGGACGCCTCCACCGAGACCGCGATGGTCTTCGGCGAGCTGTACCGCAACGGCAACGAGTGGAAGTTCCGCGCCATCGGCCAGGGCTACGCCTCCGGCCTGCGCGGCATCGCGACCGACTACGGCGTCAACGTCTGATCGTCCGCGGTGATCTGACGGGGTTTCGACGGTCGCGGCGAGTGCTCAGCCCGTCCGGCCGAGTACGTGGCCGCCGAAACCCCCGCCGCCGGTGAACTGTTGCTGCCACCAGGCGGTCATGGCCGGCTCGTCCATCCCCGACCAGTCCGGCGCCGCGGTGACCTGGGCCCGGCCGAGGGTGCGGCCCAGATCGACCAACTCCCGCCCGGACGCCGTGCGTTCGCGGTCGTAGGCGGCCAGCAGGGCCGGCCAGGAGCCGTGCTCCCGTCCGGCCAGCTCGAAGGCGTGGGCGTCCTGCATCGCCTTCACCACGCCGCTGGTGTTGTGCGGGCGCACCACGGTGGCCGCGTCCCCGCCGATCAGCAGCCGGCCGGCCGTGCGGTGCGGGGCCGCCAGGTCGTAGATCGGCTGCAGGAAGGTCCGTTCGCGCGGGGTCAGGGTGACCAGGCCGGCCCAGTACGGCGGCAGGTGTCGCTCGGCGAGCTGCCGCAGTTCGTCCAGCTGTCCGTCGCCGAGGGTGCCCGCCGGGATGCTGGTCGGGCCGTCGAGCCGTAGCCAGGCGGGGGTGGGGGCGTAGAAGACCCAGTTCACCCGGGTGCGGCCGGGCTCGACCCCGGGGATGCGGTAGATCACCACCTGGCCGCCGGGGTAGCAGGCGGTGACGCACTGTTCCTCGGGCCAGGGCGCCGCGCCGCCGGGAAGTTCGGCCAGCAGGGCGGAGTCGTAGCTGCCGCGCCAGCACACGTACCCGGCGTACTCGGGCCCGGCCTGGGGGCAGACGGCGGCGCGGACCACCGAGCGGTAGCCGTCGGCGCCGATCACCAGGTCGTACTCCTCGCGGCCGCGACCCGCTTCGGCCCAGGCGCCGTCCCGGCCGTTGCCGACGGCCGTCACGGTGGCGCCCAGCCGGAACTCGACCTGCTCGGGCGTCCGTTCGCGCAGCGCCTGCCAGAGCACGCCCCAGTGGTGGGAGTGGAACGGGAAGGGCTGGGCCCAGAGCAGGCGCCCGCAGCCGTCCGGTCCGTCGCCCTCGCCGGCCGCGCCGCGGGTGACCCAGCGGCGGACGGTGAGCCGGTGGCGGCGGGTGTCGGCGTCGAGGTGCCCGGCCCGGACCAGTTCGTCGAAGCGGTCGTTGTGGGTGCACAGCCCCACGCCGCGGTCCTCCAGGCGGCCGGGGCTGCGTTCCAGCACCACCACCCGTTCCGCGCCGAGCCGGGCGGCGGCGCCGGCGAAGGCGCTCCCGGCGATGCTGCCCCCGACCACGGCCACCGAGCCACCCCGCACAGTCGCCCCTCTCCCGAGCTCGCGACGTTCCCCACCCTGTCCGGGACACGACGATACGCCGCCCGTCCGCTCCGGGTGCCGTGTTCTGCGCCATCCGAAGGGCGCATCGAAGCGGGTTCCCGGGCTTTATGCAACTAGTTGCATATCCCGCCGCCCGTCCCCTACTCTGCGGTAACCAACGACCCCCGCCCGCGCCCCAGGAGACGTCGATGAGCGCCCACCCCGGCAGCAGCCGCTACCCGCACCTGCTCAGCCCGCTCGACCTCGGCTTCACCACCCTGCCCAACCGCGTGATCATGGGCTCGATGCACGTCGGCCTGGAGGAGGCCCCCGGCGGCTACGAGCGGATGGCCGCCTTCTACGCCGAGCGGGCCCGCGGCGGCGTCGGCCTGATCGTCACCGGCGGCATCGCCCCCAACGAGGCCGGGCGCCCCTGGGAGGGCGGCGCGATGCTGACCACCGAGGAGGAGGCCGACAAGCACCGGACGGTCACCGACGCGGTGCACGCCGCCGGCGGGAAGATCGCCCTGCAGATCCTGCACTTCGGCCGCTACGCCTACCATCGCGACCTCGTCGCCCCCAGCGCGATCCAGGCCCCGATCAGCCCCTTCACGCCCAACGAGCTCACCGCCGAGCAGGTCGAGCAGACCATCGAGGACTTCGCCCGCTGTGCCGAACTGGCCCGCCGCGCCGGGTACGACGGCGTCGAGATCATGGGCTCCGAGGGCTACCTGATCAACGAGTTCGTCGTCGCCGCCACCAACCACCGCGAGGACGAGTGGGGCGGGGCGTACGAGCAGCGGATGCGCTTCCCGGTGGAGATCGTCCGCCGGGTCCGCGAACGGGTCGGCGAGGACTTCATCATCGTCTACCGGCTCTCCATGCTCGACCTGGTCCCCGGCGGCTCCACCCTGGAGGAGGTCGTGCGGCTCGCCCAGGCCGTCGAGGCCGCCGGGGCGACCATCATCAACAGCGGCATCGGCTGGCACGAGGCCCGCATCCCCACCATCGCCACCTCGGTGCCGCGCGGCGCCTTCGCCTGGGTGACGAAGGAGGTGATGGGGAAGGTCGGCATCCCGCTGGTCACCACCAACCGCATCAACACCCCCGAAATCGCCGAGAAGTTGCTCGCCGAGGGCAGTGCCGACCTGGTCTCGATGGCCCGCCCGCTGCTCGCCGACGCCGACTTCGTCGCCAAGGCCAGGGCGGACCGCGCCGAGGCCATCAACACCTGCATCGGCTGCAACCAGGCCTGCCTCGACCACACCTTCAGCCTCCAGATCACCTCCTGCCTGGTCAACCCGCGCGCCTGCCACGAGACCGAACTCGTCCTCGGGCCCACGCGGTCGCGCAAGCGGATCGGCGTCGTCGGGGCGGGCCCGGCCGGACTCGCGTTCGCCGTCTCCGCCGCCGAACGCGGCCACGACGTCACGCTGTACGACGCCGCCGAGACGATCGGAGGGCAGCTGAACATCGCCCGGCGCATCCCCGGCAAGGAGGAGTTCGACGAGACGCTGCGCTACTTCCGCACCCGGCTGGCCGAGTTGGCCGTCACGCTGCGGCTCGGCGCGACCGTCACCGCCGAGCAGCTGGCCGGGAACGGCCACGACGAGATCGTGCTCGCCACCGGCGTCACCCCGCGAACTCCCGCCGACGTCCCGGGAATCGACCACCCCAGCGTGCTCGGCTACCTCGACGTGCTGCGCGACGGCGCGCCGGTCGGCGAGCGGGTCGCCATCCTCGGCGCGGGCGGCATCGGCTTCGACGTGGCCGAGTTCCTCACCGACCCGGGCGACGCGGCGAGCCTCAACCCGCCCGCGTTCCAGGCCAAGTGGGGCATCGACCCGGAGTACCGCGAGCGCGGCGGCCTGCGCGCCCCGGAGCGGCCGAAGCCCCCGCGCAGCGTCCACCTGCTCCAGCGCAAGACCACCAAGGTCGGCGCCGGCCTCGGCAAGACCACCGGCTGGATCCACCGCACCGAACTCAAGCACCGCGGCGTGGTGATGGTCCCCGGTGTCACCTACGAGCTGATCGACGACGCCGGGCTGCACCTCACCGTGGACGGCGAGCGCCAACTCCTGCCCGTGGACACCGTCGTGCTCTGCACCGGCCAGGAGCCGCGCCGCGACCTGTACGAGGCGCTGCGCGAGCGCGGCCTGTCGGTGCACCTGATCGGCGGCGCGGACGTGGCCGCCGAACTGGACGCCAAGCGCGCCATCAAGCAGGGCACCGAGCTGGCCGCCTCGCTCTGAGGCCCCGCCCCCGGGCCGGCGTCCCGCGGTGCGAGCCGCGGGACGCCGGCCGGAAACCACTCGCGGCCCGCCCGCCGGGTGTTGCTAGGATCCGCAGGCCGAAGCGCAGGTCGAATGCGCAGGTCACGGAGCGGATCGAGGGGGAGCAGGTCGATGGACGAGCAGGTCGGGACGGGGCACGGGCCGGCGGTGGACGAGCGGATCGAGCTCGCGTACACGCCGACGGTGGAGGACTTCCGGGAGGCCCTGGCGGCCCGGGCCCGGACGACTCGCGCGGGCCGGCGCAACCGGCTGTTCCTGAACCTGATCGCGGTGGGCACCGTGGCCGTCGGCGCGCTCAAGATCGCCATCGGGGAGGGGATCGACTCCGCGCTGGTGGCCCTGCTGATCGCCGCCGTGGGCCTGATCCTCGTGCTGCCCCGGCTCCAGGCGAGCCAGTTCCACCGGCTGGCCGCCGACAAGGGCGAGTACGAGGTCACCGTCGAAGCCGCCGGCGTGACCATCGCCAACCGCCACTCCACCAGCACCCTGACCTGGCAGGCGGCCCCGTACTACGTGGAGACCCCTGGGCTGTTCGTGCTGCTGAGCGCCGACAAGAACAACGCCTGCCTCACCATCCTGCCCAAGCGCGGCACCGCCGACCCCGACGGGCTGGGCGCGCTGCTCGCCCGGTACGCCTCCGCGCCCGCCCGGGGCTGAGCCGAGCCCGCGGCCGGGGGCTGAGCCGAGCCCGCCGCCCGCGACGGGCCCCGTACGATCGACGGCATGTCGCTGCCGCACGCCATCCTCACCGCCCTGCTGGAGAAGCCGTCCTCGGGGCTGGAGCTGACCAGGCGGTTCGACAAGTCGATCGGCTTCTTCTGGCCCGCCACCCACCAGCAGATCTACCGCGAACTGGGCCGGCTGGAGGCCTCCGGGCACATCCGGAACCTCCAGCCGGAAGGACCGGTGCGCGGGCAGCGGAAGGAGTACGAGGTCCTGCCCGAGGGCCGCGCCGAACTCGCCCGCTGGACCGCCGAGGGCGCCGAGCCGCGCGCCGTCCGGGAGCCCCTGCTGCTGCGGCTGCGAGCGGCCGCGGTGGTCGGCACGGACGGGCTGACGGCCGAGCTGGAACGCCATCTCGCCCTGCACCGCGAGCAGTTGGACGACTACCGGGAGATCGAGCGGCGCGACTTCCCGGCCGAGCGGGCGGACGCCGAGAACCGGCTCCAGCACGCGGTGCTGCGGGCCGGCATCGGACTGGAGACCTTCTGGGTGCAGTGGCTCGCCGAGACCCTGGAAGCCCTCGAAGCGCTACCCGCCACAGAGCCAGCGGACGGCGCCTGACCTGCGCGGATCCCCGCCCGCGCGCCCCGTCGCAACCCCGGTGGGACACTGGTGGCTGTCCCTGCCCGAACTCTCGACCGGGGGCCCGCATGTCCCGTCCCAGGCCCATCCACACCCTCGCCGCCGCGGCCGCCGCCCTGGCGGTACTCCTGGGCCCGGCAACCCTGCCGGCGTCCGCCGCACCGACCGCGGACCTCCCCTCCGCCGACCAGCTGAAGTCGGCCCTGCTGACCGCGTCCGACCTCGGCCCCGACTGGACCGAGATCCCGGTGACGCAGAGCCCCAGCCCCAGCCCCAGCCCCAGCCCCGGCGCGAGCCCGTCGTCCCCGGTGACCGGCTGCGCCGCGCTCAACGCCCTGATCAACATGTACGTCACCCAGCCGGGCGCGCCGATCCCGCGCGCCGAGACCGAACTCGACGGTCCGGACGGCAACCCGATGGTCACCCAGGCCCTGGCGGCCGAGGCGCCCGACCAGCTCACCGCCGACCTCAACTCCGCCGCCGACGCCCTGAAGACCTGTCACACCATCACCTTCAGCTCCGGCACCGCCGACACCGTGACCTTCACCGCCACCCCGGTGACCCTCGGCGACCGCAAGGACGCCCCCGCCGTCCACCTCGACGGCACCCTGGCCGGCGTCCGACTCGACGGCTACGTCGGCGTCGAGCGCTTCGGCACGGTGGCCATGGTCTTCGGCTACTTCGAACGCCAGGGCGGCAACGAGCAGGACGCCCAGGACGCCTCGATGCGGTACCGCACCGCCGTCGCCAAGGTCGAGCACACCCTCGGCACCCAGGCCGGCAGCACCACCGCCCCCACCGCCGTGGCCTCCGAAGGACAGCGCGCCTGAGCGGTCGTGACCACACCGGTCGCACCCGGTGGAACCGCCCGAAGCCGGGACGCGCCTTCACGCGGGCGTGGTCACCGGGGAGCCGGGTGACGGGCCGGGACCCGCCCGGTGGGCGGCCGCACCCCCGTGACGGCCGCCCACCGGGCGGGTCCGCCGGCGCCTACGGGTGGTAGACGACCTCGGGGAAGGCCTTCGACGGGCCGTCGAGCAGCCTGCCGTGGTGGCGGTTGCGCAGGTGGAGGTCGAAGAAGGCGAGCGGGTAGGCCTGTTGGACGAGGATCCCGCGCTGCGGGTCGAGGGTGCCCACCTGGGACCGGATCTGCTGCTCGGTCATGCCGAGCAGCCTGCCCGCCTGGGGGATCAGCGTCATGGTGTCGCCGTACGAGCCGTGCACGGCGCCGGTGGCCTGGACGTCCAGGCGCCAGCCGCGCAGGTGGCCCCAGAAGGTCTCGGCGTACGGGTTGGTGGCCCGGGCGAAGTCGGCGGTCATCATCATGAACGGCCGGTCGATGTCGGTGGTGATGGCGGGGTTGCACGCCATCGGCCCGTCCAGCGCGAGCCCGGCGCGGATGCGCCGGTCGGCGACCATGGCGAGGGCCGTTCCGGTGCCGCCCTTGGACCAGCCGAAGGCGCCGATGTTCCGCGCGTCCACACCGCCGAGCAGGCCGGACGGCAGGGTGCGGCCGTCGACGTCCGGATTGCGTCCGTCGGCGAGGCCGACGACCTGGTCGAGCAGGAAGAGCAGGTCGGCGGCGTAGTCCCTCGGGTACAGCCCCGGGAAGGGGGCGTCACGGGTCACGACGGTGCCGTCCGGGAACTCGGTGAACCCGTCGTGGGTGTGGTCGACGGTGACGACGGCGAAGCCGTGGCTGGCCAACTCCTGGACCACGACGGTGTGGTCGGCGCGGTGGCTGCCCGCGCCGTGCGAGTAGAGGACGACGGGCAGCGGCCGGCCGGACCGGTGGACGGGCGCGCCCTGGTGGCCCGAGGTGAGCGGGGCGAGCGAGAGGGGCAGCGGGTAGCCGGCGTCGTCGAGGAAGGCCTTCAGGGCGCCCTCGGTC
The DNA here is from genome assembly GCF_055580145.1 of Kitasatospora sp. NPDC032121. NCBI lineage: Bacteria > Bacillati > Actinomycetota > Actinomycetes > Kitasatosporales > Streptomycetaceae > Kitasatospora > Kitasatospora sp. NPDC032121. The sequence continues at coordinate 119,647 of NZ_JBVILX010000006.1, forward strand.
ATCCAGGGCGCCGGCGGGTAGGAGTCGGCGTCCGCGGCCCGGGCCGGGTACCAGACGGTGGCCATCAGCTCGCGGAACCGTCCGGGCCTGGCGTTCGGGTCCAGCCGGGACTCGTCGCGCAGGTGCAGCGGCACCATGCCCACCGGGAACGGGCCGGTCGGCGCGGGCAGGGTGAGCCGCGAGGGCGCGGCGGCGCCGGAGGAGGCGGGAGCGGTGGCGGCCGAGGCGGTGCGGGCGAGGCCCAGCGGAGCGACGGCGCCCAGCGCGAGGGCGGCGCCCAGCACCCGGCGGCGGGTCGGTCCGGAAGAGGAGGCGGTCGGCGTGGTGTCCATGCGCGGAACGCTGTCACGGTCGCCGAGTGGACGGCATCGGCCCACCGACTGATCCTCCGTCACCCCGCGTCGGCCCACGGATTTACGTCCCCGGGCCGATGCGGACGGCGAGGCTCGGATGAAATCCTTGTCGATCAGCATCTGCAGCACATTGACGTGCAAGTCAGTCCGGGAAGTCCACCGCAGGTGGCGGCCCGGGGTCCGGCCGGGTGAAGATCGAAATGCGCGGGCGGCCGCCGCCCGCCACGGTGGGACCGTGGCCTCGATCGTCGTCCTCTTCGAACTGGGCCCGGACCAGGCCCTCGGCCCCGAGGGTGTCGGGCCGGGCGTGGTCGCGGTGCACGCCGCCGGCCAGGACCCGGACGTCCCGGAGGACCCGCAGGCGCGAACCCTCTGCGGACTGGACACCGCCCCGATGGAGCACGCCCACTACCGCCCCTCCCGACCCGGCGAGCCGTGGTACCCGCCCGAGTTGGAGCAGCAGCGGTGCCGGCTCTGCGAGGCGGCGCTGCACCGGCTCTGAGGGCGGCCGGGCCCGCCCCGGTCGGCGGGCCCGCTCAGGCGAAGCCGACCTCGGTGAAGCGGCAGCCTCCGCGCTCGGCGTGGGAGAGGACCGGGCCCGGCGAGAGCCGCGGGGCCTCGCGGAAGTACTGGCGGAAGCCCGACGCGCGGAACCTCAGGTCGAAGGAGTGGCCCTCGACGTGCCAGTGCGGCGAATCCCGGTTGCCGTCGTCCGGGGCCCGTCGGTGCAGGTCGGCGATCTCCAGCTCCGGGGCGGTCCTCCTGAAGTCGAGACCGCCGTCCAGGTCCCACACCCCGTCGAAGACGAGCGTCGCGGGGGCGACCCAGAAGGAGAAGGTCTTCGCGGGCCGGACCGGGTCGACCCAGCGGACGACGTAGTCGAGGTCGAGGAGGAGCCGGGCCTCGAACTCGTCACCCTGGTGCACGTACAGACCGTCGACGGTGGCGTCGTGCCAGCCCATCTCCTCGAAGTCGGCGTCGCTCCAGACGCTCTTCGAGAGACCTGATTCCGGATGGGCGGCGCTGTTCACGCCCCCATCCAACCAGACCGGGGACGGGCGGCCCTCATTCGGCCGTTCCGGGACCCTGAGCACTCCTTCCGCGTCACACTTCCTCAGCAGACCTTTGCGCCCGGTGTCCGGGACGGCGGAACCGGGTCCCATCCCTCGACGGGAAGGCTTGACCATGAGTCGATCTGGTACGCGTCCGAGAGTCCTCATAGTCGGGGCGGGCCTGGCCGGCACCGCCACGGCGATCCGGCTGCTCTGCTTCGCGCGCAGACCGCTGGAGGTCGTCCTGCTGGAGCGGCGCTCCGACTACCGCTGCGCGGGCGTCGCCTACCACCGGGACGGCAACCCCTGGGACTACGTGTTCAACATCCAGGCCGGCCGGATGTCGGTGTTCCGCGAGGACGTCCTGGACTTCGTCCGCTGGGCCAACCACGAGGCGGACCGCGGTGGTTGGCCGGAGCCCTGGGCCGGGCTCCGGTTCGCCGAACAGGGGCCGGCGCCCCGGCGGATCTTCCAGGACTACCTGGACGACCGGCTCGCCGAGGCGAGACGCGAAGCCCGTCCGGGGGTGGTGCTCGTCGAGGCGGACGGCGACGCGGTCGATCTGGAGGTCGGCCCCACCGGCGTCGACGTGACGGTCGAACAGCCGGCTCCCGACGGGCCCCCGGTGGTGACCGTGCTCCGCGCCGACCACGTCGTCCTGGCGACCGGCCTCGAACTCCGGGAGCCGGCCTTCGCCTCCGAGGTCCGTACGCACGCGTCCTTCATCCGCAACCCGTACTCCGCGGCCGGGATCCGCAAGCTCGTCTCGCTGCCCTCCGGGGCGGACGTCGCGATCGTCGGTTCCGTCCTGAGCGCCTACGACTCGGCGGGCCTCCTGCTGCGCCGGGGCCACACCGGGAGGATCCGGTTGATCTCCAGGACCGGGACGCTGTTCCGGACGTACCCCGACGGCCACGAGCACGGGGTGTTGAGCCTGCCCTGTCCGAAGACCCTGTTGCAGCCGTACCGGAACCGCGCGGAGTTCCTCGACCGGGTCCGGGCCGAGTGGGACACGGCGTGCTCGACGGTCGTCCGGGAGCATCCCGAGGTCTCCCCGGTGGTGGTCGCCGAGCGGGTGGTCAAGGCGTGGGAGCCGCACCTGCCCGAGGCCATCGAGCGCATTCCCACCGCCGAACTGCGCGGCTTGCTGGACGAGTTCGGCACCGCGCTGGCCGCGCTGCGGGTCGGGGTGCTGGAGTACACCATGGCGGTCGTCGAGCGGGCGCTGGACCGGGCGGACGGGACGGACGGGGCGGTGGAGCTGGTCGTCGGCAGGGTGGAGGCGGTCGTCCCGGCGGAGTCGGGCCGGCTGCTGGTGTCGGTCGTCTCCGCGCAGGAGAAGCACGCGATCGAGGCCGACCTGGTGGTGTCCAACTTCGGCCGGGAGTCGGACTACACCAGGGTCGAGCAGCCGCTGTGGCGCAACCTCCTGCGGCGCGGGCTCGCGGTGCCCCACGAGCGCACCGGGCGCGGCCTGGAGGTCGACGGGCGGGGGGCGTTGCTGGGCTCCGGCGGGGAGTCCGGACCGGTCTCCGCGGTCGGCGCGCTGCGGGAGGGCGACGAGATCGTGCGCAACGGCCGGACGGGTGCGTTCACCTTCAACCTCGCCGCGATCAAGAACCATTCGATCGCGGTCGCCGCCCACGTGGTCGAGCGGCTGGAACCGGAGGAGGACGTTTCCTTCGAGGAGCTCTCCCTGGGCCTGGTCCGGCGCCGCGGCGCCCTCGGCAATCTGGAGGAAGCGGTCCGGGAGGGATTCGAGGACGCTGTGTTACTGGAGGCCAGGAGAATGGCCTCGCGCGGTCGGATCGAGCGTGAACTGCTCGATTCCCGGCTGGACGCCCGTATTCGGTCCATGGGTGACCGTCCGACCCGTCCGACGGACGCCGCCCGGTACGACCGCCTGATGAGGGCGGCCGTCAACCGGGTCGCGGTCGAACGGCTCACCGATGTCTCCGTGACACCACGACAACTGCGTCGACAGCTGGGAATGGCGACCGCCGGAGAACAGGAGGACTAGTTGAACGGGCGACGGATTCAGGGATCCCTGCTGACCGGTGGCATTCAGAGCGAAGTGCGCGGTACCTGCAATCGCACGAGACGTCCACTCGACGGATCCATCCTCGTCGCCCCCTCCCTCCACGCCGGCCTGTACGACGCGATCGTGGCGGCGGCCGCCGTCGTCTGCGGTTCGGGCGGGCTCACCGGCCACATGCAGTCCCTCTGCCGCGGCCGGGGCATACCGGTGCTCCGGGTCGACGAGGCGGACCTCGCCGACCTGGTCGGCGAGGCGGTGCTGGACCTCGACAGCGAGTCGATCGTGGTCGAGTCCGGCGCCGCCGCCGGGAGCGACCCGGGCTCCGGGGTCGGGAGCCCCTCGCTGGACGACCTCGGCTCGGCCTGCGCGGTGATCGCGGACATGCAGGACATCCGGACGATCAACTCCTGCGGGCCGAACGCGAAGCGGGTCGACTGCTTCTTCATCCGGGAGGAGTTCCTCTGCCTGGCGGCGGCGCTGAGCCCGCTCGACGCCCTGGAGGGCGGCCCGGCTGAAGCGGCGGCCTACGGGCGGGCCCTCGCGGACCGGCTGTGCGGCTTCGTCGAGGCGCTGCTGCCCGGCCAGCGGCTGGTCCTGAGGCTCCTGGACCTGCGCTCCGACCACGCCGCCAGCGTCACCGAGCTGGCCCCGGTCGCGGTCGAGCCCAACCCCGAACTGGGCCTGCACGGCGCCCGCTGGCTGCTGGGGTCGACCGCCTACCGGGACGCGCTGCACGCCATGCTCGGTTCGCTGCGCGAGCGGCTCGGCGAGGACGCCGGCCTGGTGCGGCTCTCCGTCCCGTTCCTCAACGACGCGCAGGAGTTCGCCCGGCTCAGGGCGCACCTGGAGCTGCCGGCCGAGGTGCCGCTGTCCGCGTTCATCGAGACGCCGGCGGCGGTGCACGCCACGGCGGAGATCTGCGCGGCCGGGGCCAGCGAACTGTTCGTCGGGGTCAAGGACCTGGTGCAGTTCTACCTGGCCGCGGACCGCGGCAACCACCTGGTGGCGGAGTCCTACCAGACCCGGCACCCGGCCGTCCTGGACGGCGTGCGCAGGGTGGTGGAGTCCGCGCGTGCCGCGGGCACCCCGGTGCGGGTGTTCTCGCTGGGCACGGACCTCGCCCACTACCTCGCCCATGTGCCCACCCCGGACGGCTACATGATGTGCACCGCCGAGCTCCGTTCCCTCGTGCTCCGGTCCTGAGCGAGGCCGCTGGACGGAAGTCGGGGGCGCGAATACTACAACCCTCTTGTCATTGTCGGGAGTTGGACCAACGCTCCACCCGTACCGGTGAATCTGACATGCGATCAGTTTCCTTCCGGTCGGATGTGATCAGGATGCGGTCAGTAATCCTTCCACGGAAAGGGTGGTTGGTATGACCAGCATCAGCGGAGAGCCGATCCCGGCGATCACCGAGGCCACGCTCACCGACATCGCCACCAACGGCATCTGGGGCGACGGCCTCACCCCCAGCGCGTCCACCCTCGGCGTGGCCGAGGCGCTGCTCGCCGCGCTGCGGGGTGAGGCCGTGCAGCTGCCGCCGGTGCTGGCGGAGTTGGTCGGGGAGGTGCGGGCGAAGGCCGAGACGGACCTCCACGGCATCGACGGCGCCGGCGACGTCCGGCTGTCGGGGCTCGCCATCAAGCTCCGCGACGGCAAGCCCCACCCGGCGGTGATCGTCCCGGCCGGCTGGAACCCGTTCGGCTGGCTGCCCTTCCTGTACCTGTACCTCAAGCTGGCGCAGAAGGGGTACCACGTCCTCGCGTACACCCCGCGCGGGATCGGCTACAAGGGCTGGCTGTCGACCTCCGGGGGCCACATCGACGTCGGCGGCGACAAGGACTGGGCCGACGGCTCGAAGGTGATCGACTTCGCCGAGCGGTACTTCGGCCCCACCAAGATCGGCTTCCTGGGCGAGTCCTACGGCTCCGGGATCAGCCAGTTGGTCGCCGCCCACGACCCGCAGAACCGCGTTGCCGCCGTCGTCGCCCTGAGCACCTGGGGCAACCTCGCCACCAGCCTCTACGCCAACGGCACCCGGCACCTGGCGGCCGTCGAGGCCCTGATCGGCTTCACCGGCGGCGCGATGGAGGAGAAGTTCGACGAGGAGGGCCGGCGGATCCTCACCGACTTCCGCAAGGGCGTGAACCTCGACGCCGTGGTGGAGTGGGGCGCCAAGCGCTCCCCGCAGACCTACGTCGACAGGACGAACGAACGCGGCATCCCGACCTTCATCTCGAACACCTGGCACGAGACGCTCTTCCCGGTCGGCCCGGTGATCGAGACCTTCGACGCGCTCACCGTGCCGAAGCACCTGAACCTGTGGATCGGCGACCACGGCGCCCCCGAGGGCCCCGGTCTGGTGGGCCTGCCGCTCGGCTGGCCGTTCCCCGGGCTGGCGGTGCCGATCCAGGAGGCCTACGACTGGCTGGACCACCACCTGCTCGGGGCCGCCAACGACGTGCCGAACTGGCCACAGGTGATCAACCAGTCCATGTTCACCTACAAGACCACCGGCACCGGCATCGGCGGCAGGCGGATCACCGTCCCGGCGCACCGGGAGTCGTACTCCTCCTGGAGCGAGGTCACCACCGGCGGCGAGACGTGGAACCTCACCGGCGAGGGAACGCTGAGCGACAAGCCGACCGCCGGGTGGTCGCAGGACTTCATCGCCGGCAACCCGACCGAGGCCAACGCGGGTGAACTCCTCAAGACCGGGGAGAAGGAGTGGTTCGGCAACCCCAAGCGGTACGACTCGGAGCAGTTCGAGCCGTCGCGGCTGCTGTCCTGGTCGACGGAGGCACTGACGACCCAGGGCGGTGACGTGGCCCGCCGCATCCGGGGCGCCGCGGAGGTCCGGCTGACGGTGCGCAGCACCGGGGACACCGCGACCCTGGTGGCCTACCTCTTCGACATCGCCCCGGACGGCAGCGCGCGGATCATCACCCACGAGCCGTACACCGCGACCGGGCTGACCCCGGAGGAGGACGCCACCGTCAGCTGGAAGCTCCAGGCCACCTCGTACGACGTGGCGGCCGAACACCGGCTGGCGCTGGTCGTCACCAGCGCCGACCCGCTGTACCTGCCCGCGGCCTGGGCGCAGGTCGTCAGCACCACCACCATCAGCTCGCCGCGCGGCAGCGAGTCCCGCCTGGAGCTGCCGCTGGGCTGATTCCGGACCGTGCTCGACGACGACGGCCCGCCGCCTGGCCGCGGCGGGCCGTTCCCGGCCCCCGGGCTCCCCTCGCCGCGCCCCTCAGGCCAGTTCGTGGGCGGTCCCGCGGACCAGGGCGCGGGCCCTGGGGGAGTCCATGGGGTGGGCGAAGAGGTACCCCTGGCCGAGCGGGCAGCCCATGGCGGTGAGCAGGTCGCGCTGATCGGGGGTCTCGATGCCCTCGGCGATCACCTGGACCCCGAGGGTGTCGGCGATCCGGGTGATGCCCTCGACCAGGGCGTACTGCTGGGGCGAGTGGCCGAGCCCGTCGATGAAGGACTTGTCGATCTTGAGCAGGGAGATCGGGAACTCGCGCAGGTAGGACAGCGAGGAGTAGCCGGTGCCGAAGTCGTCGATGGCGATGCCGACGCCGAGGTCGGACAGGGTGGCCATGTCGGCGTGGATGCGGTCGTCGCGGCGCATCAGCACGGTCTCGGTGAGCTCCAGGACGAGGGTGCGCGGGTCGATGCCGGTGGTGGCCAGCGCCCGGCGGACCACGTCCACGAAGCCGGCGTCGCGGAACTGCCGGGCGGAGACGTTGACGTTGACCCGCAGCGGCGGCCGGCCGGCGGCCATCCGGACCGCCGAGCTCGCGGCCTGCCAGGCGGCGACCTCCTGGGCGGCGCGCTCCAGCACCCAGGCGCCGAGCGGGACGATCTGGCCGCTCTCCTCGGCGAGGGCGATGAACTCGTCGGGCAGCACCATGCCGCGCCGGTCGTGCGGCCAGCGGACCAGCGCCTCGAAGGCGACCAGATCGCCCGAACGCAGGTCGACGATCGGCTGGTAGTACAGCTGGAAGGCCGACTCCGCGATCGCCGAGTCCAGGTGCTCGTTCAGTTCGAGCCGCTCCACCATCCCGGTCTGCAGGGCCGGCCGGTAGTGGCGCCACTGGCGGCGGCCGGCCGCCTTGGCGGCGTAGAGCGCGAGGTCGGCGTGGGCGAGCAGCTCGGTCGCGTCCACGCTGTCCTCGGTCGTCGCCACGCCGACGCTGGCCGTCACCCGCACCGCGCCCGACTTGAGCCTGAACGGCTCGGCGAACACCGCCAGCACCCCGTCCGCGATGGTGTCCACGTCCTCCGGCCGCCGCGCGTCCTCCACCAGCACCGCGAACTCGTCGCCGCCGAGCCGGGCGGCGGTGTCCGAGGCGCGCAGCGCGGTGGAGATCCGCAGCGAGACGGCGACCAGCAGTTCGTCGCCGACCGCGTGGCCCTGGGTGTCGTTGACCACCTTGAAGTCGTCCAGGTCGATGAAGAGCACCCCGGTGACGGCCCCGCTGCGCTCGCCCCGGGAGAGCGCGTGGCCGACCCGGTCCTGGAACAGCACCCGGTTGGCCAGCCCGGTCAGCGAGTCGTGGAAGGCCCGGTGGGTCAGCTCGCGCTCCATCTGCCGCTGCTCGGTCACGTCGCGCAGGGTGAGTACCAGGGCGCCGACGGTCGGGTCCGCGCGCAGGTCGTTGAAGCGGACCTCGGCCTCGATCGGGGTGTGGTCCTGGCGCAGCAGCCGCCAGTGCTCGCGCGGCTGCTCGCCCCGGGGCTGGTCGGCCGCCTCGCGCATCTCGCGCATCCGGGCCAGCGCCTTGCCGACCTCCCGGCTGTCCTCGGGCGGCACGAGGTCGGTCAGCGGGGCGCCGGTCAGGTTCGGATGGCCGAGCACCGTCGCGGCGGACGGGGAGGCGTAGCGCACGCCGTCGTCGGCGTCGAGGATCAGGATGACGTCGCTGGAGTTCTGCACCAGGGTGCGGAAGTACAGCTCGCTGTTGCGGCGGGTGACCTCCTGGCTCAGCACCACCCGCTCGACGGCCAGGGCCGCCTGGGCGGCGAGGATCTCCAGCGAGCTCCAGAGGCTGGTCAGCTCCTGCTCGGTGCCGGTGACGATGAGCGCGCCGATCAGCGGGTCGCCGGAGGGGCGCTCGGCCAGGGTGAGCGGGCAGACCAGGGCGTACGGCATGCCGCCGGGGCGGGCGGCACCGGGCCTGGCGGCACCGGGTCCGGTGCCGTCGGCCTTCGCGCCGCCGGCCTTCGGGGCACCGGGCGGGTCGTCGGCGGCCAGGCCCAGGGCGGCCACCGGCAGCAGCAGGGTCTCCCGGACGGCGGCGAGCCGGAGCACCTGGTCGGACGGCGCGGCGTCCCCCGGCGTCCGCCGGGCGGTGCCGCTACCGGCGTGCCGGACGTGCAGCACGCCGTCCTCGGTCACCGCGAGCAGGGCGACGTGCCCGGCCTCGGCCGGCATCAGGGTGGAGGCGGCGGACTGGACGGCGTCGGCCACCTCCTCCACGCTGACGGCCGCGGTCAGCCGGGCACCCGCCTCGCGCAGCGCCCGCTCACGGGCCACGGCCTGCCGACGGGCGGAGGCCACCACCGCCAGCCGGGCCAGCACCAGCAGGTAGAGCAGCGCGGAGAAGGCGCCGATCACCCCGGCGTTGCCGGTGTTGCCGGCCAGCGCCTCGATGATCAGGATCGCCGGGGCGATCAGCGAGGCGAGGGTGAGCAGCACCAGCCGGGCGGTGCTCAGGTCCGGCTGCTGGGTGGGCACCGGCCGGGTCAGCTCGACCATCGACGGGTGCAGCGCCGCCGCGCCCCAGGCGGTGTAGAAGGCGGCCCAGCCGAGTTCGACCGGGGTGCCGATGTGCCAGGTGCCGTGCAGTTGGATCAGCCCGTACAGCACGTCGGAGACCAGCAGGCCGAGCGAGCCGAAGGCGAGCAGCCGCAGCGAGCGGGAGGTGCCCCCGTGCGGGGTCAGCAGACGCAGCAGCAGGGCGAGCACGACCACGTCGCCGAGCGGGTAGGCGATCGAGACGGCCTTCTGGAACCAGTCGAGGTCCGGGTTCCGGGCGTACGGGAGGATCAGGTAGATCCAGGCGAGCAGGGCCAGCCCGATGGTGGGGATGAGCGCGTCGAGCAGCCCGGCGCGGTCCTGACGGGCCGTGCGCCAGCGGATGAAGCCCAGCACGCCGACCGCGTACAGCACGTACTCGGCGAGGTAGAAGGCGTCCGCGACGGACGGGAACGGGTTGGGCAGGTGCAGGATGTCCAACTGGACGGCCTGGATCACCTCGCCCACGGTGAAGCTGAGGTTGGCGAGCGCCAGCACGTACCAGAACCGCGCGTGCGCGGGCCGGTTGAGGCGGACGCCGACCACGATGGCGGCGACGCCGCCGAGGCCGATGCCCGTCCACCAGATGATCCGCTGGCTCGGATTCGCGTAGTAGATGCCGGTGAACAGCACCATCCAGAGCAGGTAACAGACCATCAGGCGTCGGCACCGGCGAGTCAACGAGGCTACCTCCTCCGCGACATCACCCCGCCGGTCGGGCGGGGGAGTTCGGGCGAGGGCGGGCCGGGTCGGGCGTGCGGCGCCGACCCGGATGGGACGGATGAGCGCTTTCGCGCAGCAGTGAGGCGTCCGGTGGGGGTGCGACCGGACGTCCTCGACGGGGCAGGAGTGCGTATAGTCGGAAATGTCGCACTCCCAAGCATTCTGCCGCCACAGCACGAGGTCAAGCCGGTGGACGACGCAGCAGACAGCGCACGGGGCGTACGAACGGATGTGAGCTCCGGTCGTCACGCCGTGGTCCGCAACGACGACGGTCAGTACGCGATCTGGCCGGGGGGCTTGACCGTTCCGGCGGGCTGGTGGCAGGTCCACGGGCCGGCCGGACGGGCCGACTGTCGGGACTGGGTCGAGCGCGAGTGGCACCCGGCCGAACTGGGCTTCCCCGAGGGCACCCCCGTACGGCGCGCGGCGGCCGGATTCGCGGACACGGTGCACGGACTGTTCCGCGCGCGGGCGGCGCACGACCCGGAGGCGGCCGCCGTCGTCGCCGACGACGCCACGCTGAGCTACCGCGAACTCGACCTGGGCAGCGACCGGTTGGCCGCCGCGCTGCGGGCCCGCGGGGTCGGTCCTGAGCAGGTGGTGCCGGTCTGCCTGGAGCGCGGGGCCGGGATGGTGACCGCCTGGCTGGCCGTGCTCAAGGCGGGCGGGGCCTTCCTGCCGCTGGACCCGGCCCACCCCCGGCGGCGGTTGGTCCGGCTGGTCGAGGACTGCGGGGCGCGGGTGGTGGTCTGCGACGGCGAGGGCTTTCCGGGGACGGACCGGGTGCCCGTCCCGGCCCCGGCCCCCGACCCGCGCGGCGGCGGCCCCGGGGGCTCACCGTACGCCGGGGACTCGCCGTACGCGGGGGAGCTGCCGCACGTCGGGGAGTTCCTGAGCGACGACGGCGCCGTCCCCGACGACCTCGCCTACCTGATCTACACCTCGGGGACCACCGGCCGCCCCAAGGGCGTGCCCGTCACCCACCGTGCACTGCTGTTCACCCTCGACCGGATCATCCAGGCCTACCGGCTGCGCCCCGGTGAACGCGTCCTGCACCTGGCCGCGCTGGGCGCCGACACCGCGCTGGAACAGGTGCTCGGCGCGCTGCTGGCGGGCGCGACGGTGGTGCTCGGCGGCGGGAGCGCGGGCGGCACCTGGGCCCCCACCGAACTGGCCGGCCGGCTACCCGGGCTGGGCCTGGCCGTCGCCGACTTCACCCCCGCGTACTGGCACCACCTGCTCGATCTGCTCCCGCCCGGCGGGCCCGGCCCCCGGGAACTGCGGCTGGTGGTGGTCGGCGGGGACTCCATGCACGCCGACGACTGCCGCCGCTGCCTGGAGCGGCTGCCGGGCGCCCGGCTGGTCAACGCGTACGGGGTCACCGAGGCGGCCGTGACCTCGACGCTCTGCGAGGTCACGGCGGACCTGCTCGGCGGGGCGCCGCACGGTGGCGGGCCGGCGGCCAGCCCCGTCGCGTCCGTGCCGATCGGGCGGCCGCTGCCCGGCGTGCGGGTGCACGTGCTCGACGCCCGGCTGCACCCCGTCCGGCCCGGCGTGAAGGGGCAGATCCACCTCGGCGGACCGGGCCTCGCCCGGGGCTACTGGCGGCAGGCCGGGCTCACCGCCGAGTCCTTCCTGCCCGACCCGTACGCGCTGCTGCCCGGTGAGCGGATGTACCGCACCGGCGACGCCGGGCGGTGGCGGGCGGACGGGCAGCTGGAGATCCTCGGGCGCTTCGACGACCAGGTGAAGGTGCGCGGGTACCGGGTGGACCCGGCCGAGATCGAGGCCGTCCTGGCCGCGCACCCCGACGTCCGGCAGGCCGGGGTCACGGCCCGCGGCGGGGCGGCGGACGGCGGCCGCGCGCTCACGGCGTACTACACGCTCGTCGCCGGGGCGAGCGGCGGGGCGGCCGGAATCCGGGCGTTCCTGGCCGAGCGGCTGCCGGAGTACCTGGTGCCGACCGCGTTCGTGCCGCTGGAGGCGATGCCGCTCACGGCGGCGGGGAAGATCGACCGGGGGCGCTTGCCGCGCGCTCAGGTGCGCGCCGAGGCGGCCGGGCCCGTCCCCGTCCCCGTCCCTGTGCCCGGGCCCGTCCCCGCGCCCGTACCCGTCCTCGCGCCGCCCGATCCCGACCGGGTGGGTGCCGGGGCGGTCGAGGCGGCCGTCGGGCAGCTGTGGGCCGAGCTGATCGGCGTCGAACACGTCGGCCCGGACAACGACTTCTTCGCGCTCGGCGGTACCTCGCTGCTCGCCATGGAGATGCTGGCACGGGCCCGGATCATGTTCGGCGTCGACGTCGGGCAGGTGCGGGCACTCACCCGGGCGCTGCTGCGCGAGCCCGTCCTGCGGGCCTTCGCGGGGGTGCTGCGGGCGGCGCGCACGGACGCCCCCGCCGGCGCCGTACGGGACACCGACGTCGACTGGTTCGCGGAGGCCCGGCTCACCGAGGACCCCCGGCAGTCCTGGAACCCGGCGCCCTCACGCGCCGACCCCGCCGAGATCCTGCTCACCGGCGCCACCGGCTTCTGTGGCGCCCACCTGCTGGACGCGCTGCTCGCCACCACCCGGGCGCGCATCCACTGCCTGGTCCGCGCACCCGACGAGGAGCACGCGCTGGAACGGCTGCGCGCGGCGCAGCAGCGCTTCCTGCGGCACGACCTCGCCGACCGGCGGGTGGTGCCGCTGGTCGGCGACCTCGCCCGGCCGCGGCTCGGGCTGACGGACCGCCGGTACGACTGGCTGGCCGGGCGCCTGGACGCGATCCACCACCTCGGCGGGCAGGTCAACTTCCTCTATCCGTACCACCAGTTGCGGCAACCCAACGTCGGCGGCACCCGCGAGGTCGTCCGGCTCGCCGGCCACAGTCGGGGCATCCCGGTGCACTACCTCTCCACGCTCGCCGTCCTGGCCGGCTTCGGCGCGGCCGGCATCGCCGAGGTCACCGAGCGGACCCCGCTCGCCCACCCGGAGCGGCTCGGCGTCGGCTACGTCGAGAGCAAGTGGGTCGCCGAACAGCTGCTGCACAACGCGGCCGCCGCCGGGCTGCCGGTCACCGTGCTGCGCACCAACGACGTCACCGGGGACCTCGGGGGCGGGGTGATGAACACCGGCACCGAACTGTGCGCGCTGATCGCCTACCTGGCCGACAGCGGGACCAGCCCGGACGTGCAGCTGCTGCTCGACTTCGTCCCCGCCGACCGGTTCGCCCGCGCCGTCGCCCACATCGCCGCCCACGCGCCCGCCGCCGGCGAGGCCTACCACCTCACCTCCCCGCGGCCGGGCGTCCTCGCCGACCTCGCCGAGCGGCTGCGGGCACGCGGCCACCGGGTCGCCCGACTGCCGTACGGGGACTGGGTGCGGCGGCTGGTCCGGTTCGCCGCCGGGAACCCGACGCACCCGATCGCGCCCTTCGTCCCGCTGTTCGTGGACCGGGCGCCGGGGGCGGAGCTGTCGATCAGCGAGATGTACTTCCGGCCGACGTTCCCGCTGTTCGAGCGGGCGGCCGCGGACGCGGCGCTGGCCGGGAGCGGGATCGAACTGCCGCCGGTGGAGGCGGGGTTGATCGACCACTACCTGGCGGGGCTGGAGCGGGAGGGCTTCCTGCGGGCGGCGGCGTCGTGAGGCCCTTCGAAGGGTCGGAGGGGCTGTCGGGGGCGGAGGCGTTGTCGGGGGCGGAGGCGTTGGCGGGGCTGGAGAGGCTGGACGTGCGGCGCGGGCCCGGGGACGGCCCGGTGGCCTTCGGCGGGTCGCTCGGGGCGCTCGGCCCCGGGGGCCTGCTGGCGGCGTACCGGCGCGGGCTGTTCCCGCTGCCGGCGGCGGACGTGTACGCCGGCGCGTACAACGAGGCGGTGTACGGGGACGCGGTCGAGGCGGGAGAGGTGGCGCTGCTGCCGGGCGGGGCGGACCCGTACGCGCTGGCCTGGTGGTCGCCCGACCCCCGGCCGGTGATCGCCCCCGACGGCGTCCGGCTCGGGAGCCGGCTGGCGCGGCGGCTGCGCAACCGGTCCTCGTGGTGGACGAGCGCGGACCGGGCCTTCGGCCGGGTGCTGGAGGGCTGCGCCGAGGGGCGCCAACCGGTCTGGCTCACCAGGGAGTTGACGGATGTCCTGCTGCGGCTGCACGAGCTGGGGGCGGCGCACAGCGGGGAGGTCTGGGAGGGGGAGGAGCTGATCGGCGGGGTGTTCGGGATCGCGGTCGGCCCGGTGCTGAGCCTGGACTCGATGTTCCACCGCCGCCCGGACGCCGCCCGGGTCGCCGTCGCCGACCTCGGGGCGCGGTTCGCCGCGGCGGGCGGGCGGCTGCTCGACGCCCAGTGGGACGGGCCGCACGTGCGGAGCCTCGGGGCCGAGCCGATGGCGCGCTCGCGGTACCTCGCGGAGCTGACGGACGGGGGCGGGGGTGGGGTTCCCGATGGGGCGCCGCTGCCGGCGGCGCGGCTGGGGAAGCCCGGCTGACCTGTGGTTAAACCTGATCGGGTTGGCTTTTTTGGCCTGTCTTCGACAAACTTATTCCTCGTCAGTAACATGACGCCGCGTGTTCAAGAGTTCCATAGGCAGGGCCGCCGGCCCCGCCGTCCTCACCCTCGTCCTCGCCGGGGCCGCCGCGTGCGGGCCGACCAGCCCCGGCCCCTCCCAGGCCGGTGCCGCACCGGCCGCCGCCACCGTCGCCGACCCGGCCGCGACCGCCGCCGGGGGCAGCCCGGCCGCCGCCGCGGCACCTTCGGGCGGCACCCCGCACGCCAAGGCGGGCACCCCCGCCGCCGGCCGTCCGACCACGGGCAAGGCGCCCGTCACCGCCGCGCCCGCCGGCGACCGGCAGGCCGCCATCGGCAGCCCGGGCAAGGACGGCGGCGCCGTCACCGCGGCGACCAGGAACCTCCAACTGACGGCGTACGACCCGGCGGCCGGGACGGCGGTGCTGTCGGCGACGGAGCCGGCCGCCCCGCCCTCGGCCCCAGCCTCGGCCCCCGCCTCCGCCTCCGCCTCCGCCTCCGCCTCCGCCTCGGCGTCCGCGTCCGCTTCGGCTCCCGCCGCCGCCTCCGCCTCGCCCGGTGCCGGCCCGACCGCGGCCACGGCGGCCGTCCAGCCCGGGCAGCTGATCGCCAGCCCGCCCACCACCGCCGCACCCCAGGGCGCACTGGTAGCCGTCACCGGCGTCCGCCCCGCCCCGGGCAACACCCTCGCCCTGACCACCCGTCCGGCCACCCTGGCCGAACTCCTCGGCGGCACCGAGGCCGACGGCAACGTCCCCGTCGACCCGCGCGGCATCACCGTGACCCCGCTGGTCAAGGACCTCAAGGCGACCGCGGGCCTGACCGCGGGCGGCATCCAGGCCGACGCCTCCGGCACCCTCGAAGTGAACGTCAAGGCCCCCGTCCCGCTGCCCGACGGCGCGAGCCTCGACGCGTCCGGCTCGCTCCAGCTCCACCCCGCCGTCCACTTCGCCTACCACGGTGCGGCGGCCGGCAGCCCGCGCACCGCCTCGATCGGCTTCGACCTCGGCGCCCACGCCCAGTGGAAGGTCACCGGTGACGCCGCCCGCAGCACCGGCGCGGCGCCCGTCCGGGTACCCTTCGCCAAGCTGCAGGCCAGCCCGGTGCTGACCGTCGCCGGCCTGCCGGTGGTCGTCAACCTCGGCCTCACCTGCTACCTGGAGGTCAGCGCCGACGGCCAGGTCCACCTGGAGGCCGAGCAGGACGCCACCGGCACCTGGGCGGTGCGCGCCGACTACACCGGCGGCAAGGGCTGGACCCCGGTCACCGATGCCGAGACCAAGGTCACCCCGGTGCACGTGCGGCTCACCGGCAAGGCGGGCGTGCGGGCCGCGCTCGGCGCCGAGATCAGCCTCGGCCTGTACGACACCGTCGGCGTGGAGACCCGCGTCGCCCCCTACCTGAGCGCCCGGGCCGAAGGCTCGCTGGTCGCCGACTCCTCCGGCAACCCGCCGCAGGTGACGGGAAGTTGGTCCCTGGTCGGCGGCATCGACCTGAACGGCTCACTGCTCGCCCACCTGAAGGTCTTCGGCACCCCGATCATCGAGGGCAAGCTGCCGCTGCCGCCGTTCCACCGGGAGTGGCCGCTGCTCGCCGGCTCGGCCACGCTCCCGGCGCCGCAGCACGGCTGATCCACTGACCTGCCGTCATCCCACGGGCCCCTCGGTCGAGTTCTCCGACCGGGGGGCCCTCGTCGTGGGTAGGCTCGGACCGACGGAAGGGGGAGCGAGGTGGGGAACAGGCGCCGGGTGTTCGGCGGGGTGGCCGTCCTGGTCTGGGTCGGGACGCTGGTGCTGCACGCCGCCACCGGGATCGGCTGGTGGGTGGTCGTCCCGGCGGTGGCGGCGGCGGTGCTGGCCGCGTTGTCGCTGCCGGCGCCGGACCGACCGGGCGCGTGGGGGGCCGGACGCCGCAGAAACACGCGCGCCGCGCTGCCGAGCGGCCCCGTACCCGCGGGCAGGGCGTTCACCGGGCCCGGGGCCCGTCCTGCGGGCCGAGCGCCGACTCCGGGTACGGGGATGGTCTTTCACCACGGCGACGTCGGCGACGTCGGAGTCGTCGCCGGAAGCGTCTTCACCTGGGCGGACGACGCGGTGGTCGCCGGGGACGGTTCCGGGGCCCGGTACCGGCCCCTGCTCGACTACGCCGACGACCCGCTCACCCCCGTGGCCGCCGAGACCGTCACCGACGGCCTGGAGCGGCTCTTCCTCCGCCTCGGCCCGCCGCCCGGCGCCGCCCGCAACCCCGACCGAACCGCCCCCACGCCCCGAGGTGACGACCGGTGACCACCCCCGAGGAGGGCCGCACCCGCCGCCCGACGGCCCTGGAGATCGCCACCCAGTGGGCCCAACTTCCGCCCGAGCACCTGCGGGTGGCCCTGGAGCACCTCGAACTGGAACTCCAGCGCGAGCACGCCAGGGAGAGCGCCAGGGAACGCCACCAGGCGGCGCTGGAACGCGACCGGGCGGCGTCGGCCTCGGCGCTCGAGGCGGCCCGGATACGGGAGGAGCACGTCACCGAGCGCGCCCGGATCGCCGCCCAGGAGGGCAAGGAGCGGCGCGCCCACCAGCTCTACCTCGGCGGCCTGGTGGCGGGCTTCGTGCTCGCGGCCGGGATGCTCGTCGGCTCGGTGGTCGTCGGTCTGGCCGGCCGCCAGTGGCTGGCCGGCCTGCTCGCCGGGCCCAGCCTGATCGCCCTGCCGGTGGTCTTCGTCCTGCGCCGCAGCGACCGCCTCACCGCCCGCCCGCGGGTGCTCCCGATGCCCTCCACGCCGGAGCAACTCCCGGGCGACCAGCCCGCGTAGCCCGGGAGCGGCGTCGTCTCGACGGGGGATGCGGCGGACGCGGGGACCCGGGCGCGCTCCCCGGACCCGTACACGGCCGAGCCGGTCCTCCTCGCGCCCGGCGGCTCCCGGAGCGTTCCCGCGGCCGTGGAGCCGACCGGCCGCCGGGCCCCGGAACGCGGCGTCAGGTGCCGGCGGTCGGGGCGTCGTCCTTCTTGACGCCCAGGAGGATCTGGTCCAGCACCGAGACGTCCGGGGCGGCCGGGTCGTCGTCCACGCCGCCGTCGAAGACCACGTAGCCGCCGCCCTTCGCGGGGAGGGCGGCCAGCAGGACGTACCCCTGGGTGCCGTCGGCGTTGGTGATGTGCCAGCGGGTGGCGTAGCCGGCCACGCCGGCCACGGCGAGGCTGCCGGAGCCGTAGTCGGTCTGCGAGGTCATCCCGCTGAAGATCTGCTTGGCGACGGTCGGCATGGCGGCGTCGGCGGCCGCCTTGGGGGTGTCGCCCTGGATGGTGTTCTTCTCCACCGAGAACCGGCCGCGGATGCAGGCCTTGCCGTTCGCACAGGTGTAGCGGCCGCTGCCGAGGTAGACCGACCACTGCGGGGTGTCCTTCGCCGCCACCTCCCAGCCCTCGAACACCGGGAGGGTGATCGAGTGCTGCTGGTCCGCGACGGTGGTCCTGAGGACCGGGGCGGGCTTGGGCGTGGACGGCTTCGGGGCGGGGGTGGGGGTGGGGCTCGGGCTCGTCGTCGGCTCGGTGCTGCGGCTGACGGAGACGGTGGGGTCGGTGGTCGGGTCCGCCACCGGGTCACCGCCGTGGCTGAGCGCGAGCCCGGCGATGCCGCCGCCGACCGCCAGGACGGCGACCGCGACGGCGATGACCACGCCCGGCCTGACCCGCTGCGGGGCGGGGGCCACGGGCGGGTAGCCGGGGCCGGGGTGGCCGTGGTTCACGGCGGGGTACGGCTGCGGCTGCGCGGGGTAGGCCGGGTAGGCCTGTTGCGCCGGGTAGGGCTGCTGTGCCGGGTGGGCCTGGGGCCCGGAGTGCGCCTCCAGGCCCGGATAGCCGTAGCCGCCGCCCTGGACCGGCCGGACGTCGTTGGTCCAGGCCGTGCCGTCCCACCAGCGCTCGTGGCCGGGGGCGCCGTCCGGACCGGGGACCGGGTACCACCCGGGAGGCGTCGCGTTGTTCACGGCCGTACGGTACCCGGCGGCGGGCCGCCCCCCGGTGGGAGGGGTGCCGCGCTCGTCGCACCCGACGGGCGGTGTCGGTGCCGAGGGTTACGGTGCCGGCCATGACCGACTACGACTGGATCCACCGGGGCCCGATCGACTGGCTGCGCGGACGGCACCACGGCGAGGACGAGACCGTCCTGGTGTACTTCAGGGGCACCACCCCGGCCGCAGTGGCCGACGGGCTGATCGCGCAGCGCCGCCCGCCGTTCGCCCGGGGCGGGGACCCGGCGCCCGGCGACTGGGGCGTGATCGTGCACCCGTTGTTCGACCACGCCCGCGACGACTACGGCGTCGTCGACTACCGCGGGCTCTGCCCCGAGGGCGCCGAGTTGGCGGTGTTCGTGCCCAACCCCTGCATCGGCAAGGCCCACGGCCCGGAGGCGTACCACTTCCGGGACGGCCGGTTCTCCTTCTCCGTCAGCTACGAGAACACCCTGTTCACCGAGGAGTGCCTGCCCGAGGGGCTGGTCTCCCTCGTCACGACGGCCGGGCTCGACCCCAGGGGCGAGTGCTCCGGGGCCCAGGACCGCGAACAGCGGCTCACCGCCCTGATCTGCGACCACCTGGGCCTGCCCGCTCTGGACCGGGCCGCCATGACGGTGGACCACGAGCTGATGGCCGACTACTGGTAGGAGCGCCCGGGCAGACGACGGGTGGTGGACCGGGTGCGCACCCGCCTGGATAGCATCATCCGATGATCTCCTCCAACGCCCGCACCATGGTCTTCGACATCGACGGCACGCTCTGCTTCGACGGGAGGACGATCGACAGCAGGATCCTCGCCGCCCTCGGCGCCTGCGAGCAGGCCGGCCACCAGCTGGTCTTCGCCTCCGCCCGGCCGGTCCGCGACCTCCTGCCCGTCCTCGACGGGGCGTTCCCCACCGCCACGCTCATCGGCGGCAACGGCAGCCTGGTCTCCGTCGACGGCCAGGTGCGGGCGCGGACCGCGTTCGAGGCCGACGAACTCGGCCGGCTGCTGGGCGAGGTGGAGCGGTTCCGGGCGGGCTACCTCGCCGACGGCCCCTGGGACTACGCCTACACCGGACCGGCCGACCACCCGATCCGCGGCCGGGTCGACCAGGGCGGCCTCGCCCGCCGGGTGGAGCTCGCCGAACTCTCCGCCGTGGTCAAGTTCCTGGTGGTCGAGGCGACCGACCTCCCGGGCCTCGCCGAGGCCTGCCGCGCGCTCGGACTGAACGTCAACCACCACCTCGACGAGGCGATCATCGACTTCGCCCCGGGCACCACCAACAAGTGGGAGGCGCTGACCTCGCTGGGGATCGACGCCTACGACGCCTTCGGCAACGACATCAACGACCTCGACCTGCTGCGCAACGCGCGGCACTCCGTCCGGGTCGGCACCCACCCGGGCCTGGACGGCGTCGCCGGCGTCACCGTCGCCGCCGAACCGGAGGCCGTCGCGGCGGAGATCTCCCGGCTGGCATAGGGGTCGTCGGGTCGGGGCGTCCGGCCGGTGACCGCCGGGCGCCCGGGCCGTCCGCGTCAGGCCGCCCCGGCACCGCCCCGGCCGCCGCGCCGGGCACCGGCCCGCCAGTGATTTTCCGGCGCGTGATCAAGATGTGCGAGGGTTCGGGGAGATGACCGCCGCGCGACCCCTGGGGGAGAGCATGTCCACACCTGCCGACCCGGTGCAGAGCCACCGGGCGATCGAGGCCCTGATCGCGCGCTACGCCGAACTCGTCGACGACGGTGACTTCGCGGGGCTCGGCGCCCTGCTCGCCGACGCCGTCTTCGTCGGCGGCGGGGAGCCGGTGAGCGGGAGCGAGGCGATCGAGGCGATGTTCCGCGGGATGATCGTCGTCCACGCCGACGGCACGCCGCGGACCCAGCACGTCACCACCAACGTGGTCGTCGAGGTCGACGAGCGCGCGGGGACGGCGGTCGCCCGCTCGTACGTCACCGTGCTGCAGGCACTGCCCGAGCTGCCGCTGCGGACCATCGCCGCCGGCCGGTACAACGACCGCTTCGCGCGCGGGGAGGACGGCCGGTGGCGGTTCGCGGAGCGGCGGGTGCGGATCACCCTGGTCGGCGACCTGAGCCGCCACATCCGGCAGTAGGCAGTAGGCAGTAGGCGGTGGGTAGTCGGGCGGTCGGCGACAGGGCGTGCCGGCCCGAAGGAGGCGGCCGGGCCGAGGAGGGGCGGGCAGCGGTGCGGGAGCTGTTGGCAGGTGCGGCACGGGCCGCGCTGGGCGCCGGGCGGCGACTGGAGTCGGTCGAACGGCTGGCGGGCGGCAGCAAGAAGGGCGTGTACCGCCTCTTCATGGACGACGGGACGACGGCGATCGCCTACCGCTGGGCCGGCGCCGAGAACTACTGGCCGGCGGCCGAGGGGGACGACGACCTCGCCGACCCGTTCTCGCCCGGCCTCGGGCTCGACCTGTTCGAGGCCGCGCACGCACGGCTGGACGCGCTCGGCGTCCGGGTCCCGGCGCTCCGGTTCGTCCGGCGCGCCGGGGACCGGGACGGCGCCCCGGGCACGGGCGACCTCGCGATCGTCGAGGACGTCCCCGGCGAGAACCTGGAGAAGCTGCTCGCCCGCGACCCGCGCGCCGCCGCCCCGGTGCTGGCCCGGCTCGGCGAGGCGCTGGACGCCATGCGCGGCCACCGGGCGCCCGGCTACGGGAAGGTGGCGGTCGTCGACGGAGGAGGAGCCTCGCACGGGCCGTCCTGCGAGGGCGTCGTGCTGGACCGCGCGCTGCGCGACCTCGCGGAGGCGGCGGCCCGCGACCCCCGGATCGCGGAAGTCCGGGACCGGTTCGCGGAACGGCTGCGGGCCCTGGCGGCGGCGGTGCGGCCCCGCGCCGAGTACAGCGTGGTGCACGGCGAACTCGGGCCCGACCACGTCCTGGTGGATGCCGAAGGCCGTCCGGTGCTGATCGACGTCGAGGGCGCGATGTACTTCGACGCCGAGTGGGAGCACGTCTTCCTGCGGATCCGCCTGCCCGAGGCCGGCTACCTTCCGCTGGCGGCGGACGGCCTGGACGAGGACCGGCTCGCCCTCTACGCGCCGGCGCAGCGCCTCTCGCTGACGGCGGGACCGCTGCGCCTGCTCGACGGGGACTTCCCGGCCCGCGAGGCGATGGCCGGCATCGCCGAGCACAACCTGCGCCAGGCCCTGCACCTGCTGGACGGCTGACCGCCGACCGCTGACGGATCACGGCTGACGGCCGGGCCGGAGTCGCCCCCGGCTCGGCCGTACGCGCCGAGCGGCGTCAGCCGGCGAGCTGGGCCCGGAAGACGGCGCTGTTGAAGTACGCCCTGGCCTCCCGGATGAGCCCGGTGTCGTCCAGCTCGTAGACGTTGATGCCGGACCAGTTGACCGGCCTGCCGTCCAGGGCGACGGCCGCGCCCCGCCAGGAGACCGCGACGTGGTTGCCGACGGTGTGCGCCTCCAGGGGCGTCAGCCCCAGGAAGGGGCGGAAGCCGGGCAGGACGGAGGCGATGAACTCGTGGATCGCGGCGCGCCCGGTGATCGGCGGCGTGCCGACCGGGTCGTGGAAGACGCCGTCCTCGGCGAAGGCGCCCGCCCAGGCGTCGGCGTCGCCTTCCTGGGAGGCCTGGAAGAACCGGAGAACGGCGGGCGGCATGGCCGGGAAAGTCATGGAAGATCCTTCGGGAGATGGTGACTTGACGGTGTGCTGGTGTGACGTCGTGGTGAGGCTCACCGCCCCCGGCGGCCGCCCCCGGCCCTCAGGGCGGTCAGCGCGGCGGCCGCGGAGACCGCGAGGAGACCGCAGACCCCCGGCCAGCCGAGCCGGTCGTGCAGGCGGATGCCGAGCCAGGATCCGGCGCTGCCGCCGAGGAACGAGCAGGTCATGTAGGCGGTGTTCAGTCGGCTGCGGGCCTCCGGGCGCAGGGCGAAGATGCGGGCCTGGTTGGCGACCTGGCTGCACTGCACCGCCACGTCCAGCAGCAGCAGGCCGGCGGCCAGCGCGACCAGGCCCGGCGCGCCGCCGGCGCTGCCCCCGGCGAGCACCGCGGCGGCGGCGAGGGTGGCGGCGGCGCACCAGCCGTTCACCCGGTCCGGGCCGTACCGGTCGACCCGGCGTCCGGCGGCCGGGGCGCAGAACATGCTCGCCGCCCCGATCAGCGCCAGCAGGCCGACCGCTTGGGCGCCGAGGCGGTAGTGCGGGCCGGCGAGCAGCAGGGCGAGCGCCGTCCAGGCGGCGCTGAAGCCGCCGAAGAGCGCGGCCTGGCAGAGCGCGGAGCGGCGCAGGCCCGGCTCGGTGCGCAGCATCCGCACGGTGTCGGCGAGCAGGGCCGGGTACCGGTCGCGGACGGCCGGCGCGGTGCCGGGCAGGGTCAGCCCGAGGACGAGGGCGAGCAGGCCGGTGAGGGCGGCGGCGGCCAGGTACGGGGCGCGCCAGCCGAGGTGCTCGCCCAGGACGCCGCCGAAGGTGCGGGCCAGCAGGATGCCGCCGATCAGGCCACCCTGGAGGGTGCCGATCACGGTGCCGCGCCGGTCGGGCGCGACCAGGCCGGCAGCCAGCGGGAGGAGCAGCTGCGGGACGACCGTGGCCAGGCCGACCACCGCGCCCGCCGCGACCAGCGGACCGGCGGCGGGGGCGAGTCCGGCGGCCAGCAGCGCGCAGCCCGTGACGGCCAGCAGCACGGTGATCAGCGGACGGCGGGGGAGCCGGTCGCCGAGCGGCACCAGGAGGAAGATCCCCGCGGCGTAGCCGAGCTGGGTGACCGTGGCGAGGTTCGCCGCGGTGTCCGGGGTGACGCCGAGCCCGTCGGCGACGAGCGGGGTGAGGGCCTGCGGGAAGTAGACGTTGGCCACGCTGACGCCGCAGGCCAGCGCCATCACCAGCGGCAGCCGCCGGCCCGGCGCGGCGGGCGCGGGCCGGGGCGCGGCTGCGGGGGACGGCGGGGCGGACGGATCGGTCCGGGGCATCACCACTCCTATCGAACGAACTAGTTGGTTCGGTTGCTCGACGTGAGCGTGGCAGACCGGTCGCGGGAACGTCAAACGAACCGGTTCGTTACCATCGCTCCATGGCGTACGACTCGACGGCAACCAAGGAGCGGATCCTCGCGGCGGCGGCCACCGAATTCGCCGCGCATGGCGTCGCCGGCGCCCGCGTGGACCGCATCGCCGCCCAGGCCCAGGCCAACAAGCGGGCGATCTACGACTACTTCGGCGACAAGGACAGGCTCTTCGCCGCCGTCCTCGAACGCCTCATGGCCGACCTCGCCCAGGCCGTCCCGCCCGGCGACGAGGACCTGTCCGCGTACGCCGAGCGCCTCTTCGACTACCACCTGGCCCATCCCGAGGCCCTGCGACTGCTCCTGTGGGAAGCCCTCGAACTCGGCGACCAGCCCGTCCCCGGCGAAGAGGCCCGCACCCGCCACTACCAGGACAAGCTCCGGGCGGCGCGGTCCGCGGACGACACCGGCGACCCCCGGGCGCGACTGTTCCTCACGCTCGGCATGGTCGGCTGGAGCCTCGCCATGCCCCAGCTCCGCCGCATGATCCTCGGCCCCGACCACACCCTCGACGGGCTGCGCACGGACATCGCCCACGCCGTCCGGGCCCTGCCGGCCGGAGAGGCGCACCCCGGGCAGGCGTGACCCTCCCGGGGCCGGGTGCTGTCGTCGCTTCGGGGGGCCGGTGTTCTGACATGGACAGGGTGGCAGGGGGATCCATGGCCCGAAGGGCGACGTGTACTCCGCGGCGAACTGCCAGGGGCACTGACGCGCGAGATCGCCGCCGGGACGTCCGTGGCGACGGTCGGGTTCAGCTACTTCGTCAACTGACGCACTTCGTCAACTGACGCCGGGGTGAGCGCGACGAGGAGGTCCGAGGGAGATCCCCGGTCCCGAGCCCCGTGCGGACGACGGCGCGGGCGCCATCGCGCGGGCGGGCGGACTGCACACCTGCCGCATGCCGGTGAGCCCGCGGGCCGCCCGCGGCGCGCCCCGCCGAGCGGGCCTGGCGAGAAGCCCTATCGCGATATATCGTGAGTTCTCGTTCGCGCCGCTGAGCAACGCGCGAAGACCATCGTCGAGTTCAGGACGGGAACCATGCCGGGAGAGATCGTGCCTACCGGGACGCAGGCCGGCCGGGGCCCGCAGTCCGCGATGCGGGCCTCGCACGCCGACCGGGACCGGGTGGCCGAGCTGCTGCGGGTCGCGGCGGGTGACGGCCGGCTGACCCCGGACGAGCTGGACGAGCGCCTGGAGGTCGCGCTGTCGGCCCGGACGCTCGGCGAACTGGCCGGGCTCACCGCCGACTTGCCGGCCGTGTCGGTCTCCGCCGACGGGGTGGTGGCGGAGGTCAAGGACGTCCTGCGGATCGACCAGCGGTGGAGCCCGGTCCGGCGGGAGGGCCGCTGGGTGGTGCCGCGCCGGCTGGAGCTCTTTGTGGAGTGGTGCGACGTGACCCTCGACTTCACCGAGGCGGTGATCACCCAGGACACCCTGCGGATCGACCTGGACATGGAGGGCAAGACCCTGACGCTGATCACCCGGCCGGGCATCGTGGTCGATTCCGACGGCCTGGCACTGGAGTTCAGCCGGGTCAGGAACCGCCGGGCGCCGGACTCCGGTGTGCCGACCACCCTGCGCGTGGAGCTGGTCGGCACCAAACGCCACGGCCGCGTGGTCGTGCGGCAGCCGCGCAGGACCGCCGGCCGGGGGCTGCCGCGGAGGAACGCGAACGGGTGAACGCGTCGCGTTTGCGGGGCGCCACACGGGAGCGCCGGGTTCGTGTCGCGTGCCGCAACCGTCGAGGTCCGGCGCCGACCTCCCCTACCCTTCCTCCATGCTCTCTGTGGTGGTGGCCCCCTGGGCGGAACGAGCGGAGCCGGTGTTCGTCCACAACCCGGACGAACTTCACGACGCCGCCAGCACGATGAAGGTCGCGGTGCTCGCGGCGCTCTGCCGCGGCGGGGCGAACCTCGACGCCGAGGTGCCGGTGGTGAACCGCTTCGAGTCCGTCGTGGGCGGCGAGTTCGGCAACGACCCGGACTGGGACAGCGATCCGCTGCCCTGGGAACTGCTCGGCACCCACGTGCCGCTGCGCCTGCTCGCCGAGCGGATGATCACCCACTCCTCCAACCTGGCCACCAACATCTGCCTGGCCCGCACCACCCCGCAGGCCGTCGCCGAGGTGTGGCGCCGCGCCGGAGCCACGCACAGCTCCACCCCGCGCGGCATCGAGGACTACGCGGCGCGCGCCCAGGGCGTGCACAACCGGGTGAGCGCCCACGACCTGGTGCGGCTGCTGCGCTCGCTCGCCGGGGAGCCCGAACTCCTCGCCCTCCTCGAGTGCAACGAGTTCCGGGTGGACCTGGCCGCCGGCCTGCCCTCCAACACCCGGATCGCCTTCAAGAACGGCTGGTTCCCCGGCGTCCGGCTCAGCGTCGGCCTGGTCCAGCCGGCCGACTGCCCGCCCTACCTGATCGCCGTCTGCTACACCGGCCGGCTCGCCGACGGCACCGACCGCACCGACCCGGCGGCCCGGCTGCTCGCCCGGATCTCCAAGGCGGTGTGGGACCGCCGGGACCAGATCAGCCGGCCGGCGCCGCCGGTCCGCCCGACGACGCCGGCCCGCCCGACGACGCCGGTCCGCCCGGAGCCGTCAGCGCGCCCGGAGCCGTCAGCCCGTCCAGCGCCGCCTCGTTCAGCAGGTTGATCCGTACGAACCCCTCGTGGCCGGTGAGTTCGAAGTGCCGCTCGTCGAGCGCGAGCAGCCGGGCGGCCGGGGCGGCGACCCGGGCGAACAGGAAGTACCCGGTGTCCACCGGCGCGCGGTCCCGTAGTGCGCCGCTGCGGAGGATCCGCCGGTGGTTGGCCCGGATGTGTTCCACCAGCCGCCGGTTGCCCTCCCCGTCGAGCATCAGGTCGGCGGCGCGGTGGGCGAACAGGCGGTCGGCGACCGTGACGTCCCCGTGCAGGTTGATGTGGAGGTCGGCGAGCGGCTCGCGCAGCCGTTCGGGGACGAGCAGGTGGGCGCAGCGGTAGCCGTGGATGGACAGGTACTTGGTGGGGCTCACCAGCCGTACCGTGAGGTCGGCCGGCAGGGCGGCGCTCTCCTCGCGGCGGCCGCCGTCCCAGCGCAGGTACTGGAAGGTGCCGTCCACGAACACCAGTGACCCGGTGGCCCGTTGCCACTCGCCGATCCGCTCGAGCACCCCGGCCGGGACCGGCTGCCCGGCGTACCAGAGCGGATCGGTGAGCAGGAGCACCGTCCGCTCCTCGGGCAACTCCGGTGCGAAGCCCTCCTGTCGGGCGTGCAGTTCGCTCACCCGGACCGGCTCGATGCCGAACTTCCGGAAGAAGTAGGCGAACTTGTAGTAGACGGGCGGCAGGTAGTGGACGCGCCGCACGCCGCTCAGCTGCAGCCAGGTGCAGAAGGTGCCGAGCAGGCTGCTGGAGCCGCCCGCCGGGATCACCTGCTCCGGCCCGTACTCCACTTCGTCGTACGCGCTGTGCAGCCGGGCGATCTTGGCCCGCAGGGCGCGGTCCTCGTCGATCGCCGAGTAGCGGGTGACGTCGCCGAGCAGGTACGGCGGGGTGTGGGCGAGCGGGCCGAGGTAGTCGGCGACGAACGGGTGCCCGCCGTTGTAGTCGGAGACGAACAGCCGCCCGTCCGGGTGCTGCCGTTCGCGCTCCACGGCCTCGTGCAGGTCGAGCATGCGGAACAGGGACGGCACCGCACCTCCAGGGCGTCGACTGGCCGGGTCGGCCGCCAGCCTGTACCGCGACCCGGCGCGGGCACAAGACCGCCCGCCCGGGGCGTGCGCCGGGAAACGGGTACCGGTCGCACACGCATGACGGTCCGCCGGTTGCGGTATCGCATGGAAGGGTCCTGCTCAACCGGCTGCTCAATCGGCTGTTCGCCGGGTTGGCTCGAGGCGCTGCGCGCAGGACCGCTCGAAGGGCTGCGCGAAGGCTAGGGGGTGGATCGACGTGTCGTCCCGGCTCCGCGTGGTCGCCCGGTCGATCACGGCGGTCGCGGTCACCGCGGCCTATGCGGCGCTGCACCTGCTGGTCAACGTGGGCATGGGCGAGCAGGTGCGCGGGAGCAGGGTGGGGGCGTGGTGCTGTGGGGCGGTCGCCCTGGCGCTGCTCGGGCCCGCCCTGTGGCTGCGCCACCGCCGCCGGTCCGGGGTCGCCGAGATCGTCGCGCTGGTCAACCGGTACGGCACGCCGCAGCCGCGCCGGCGGCGCGCCGTCCGGATCGCCCAGGCCGCCGGCTGCGTGCTGTCCGGGGGCGGAGCCCTCGCCGTCGCGGCGTCGGAGCGGAGCGAGGGACTCCCGCCGAGGGTGTCGCTCCTGCTGCTGGTCGGCGGTGCGGCCGCCGCGGGGGCCGGACTCCTGGTCCTGCGCCGCACCCGCCCGTACGCGGCTCGCGGGGCCGCCCAGGCGCTGCTGCGGGACGGCCGCAGACCCGTGCTCTACCTGCGCAGCTTCGACGACGAGGCCGCCGCCAGGGAGGACGCCCGGACGGCGGCGGGCCTGCGCACCCGGGAGGTGCAGTTCGCCGCCGCGCTGGGCGCCGTGGGCCCGGTGATCGCGGTGGGACGGCCGGGCGAGACCCTGCCGCTCCTGGGCGCCGCCCGGTTCTACCTGCCGCTCGACGACTGGCAGGGCACCGTGCGGCGGCTGATGGACCTGTCCCAGCTGATCGTCCTGCGCCTCGGGCCGGGGGAGGGGCTGCGCTGGGAGATCGGGGAGGCCAGGGCCACGCAGCCGCCGGCGAAGCTGATCCTGCTGGCCCCGCGCGGCCTGGCGGAGCTGGCCGGGGAGTTGAACGAGAGCCTGCCCACCCCGCTGCTGCCCAGGGAACTGGTCACCGGCGGGCACTGGATCGGAGCCGTCATCACCTTCGACGGCCAGTGGACCCCGCGGGTGTTCCCGGTGAAGGAGCGCCAGGGCCCGGCGGCGTGGCGGTGGATGGCCCGGTCGGGCATCTCCTCCCCGCCGACGCCCACGGTGCACCTGGCGCACACCATCCACACCGCCCTGACGGCCGACGGGAGGCGGCAGCGGGCGATGGCCTGGCGGGCTCAACTCGCCACGAGGAAGGCGGACCTGGTGGTCGCGGGGCTGGCCCTCGCGATGATCCCGCCGGGGTGGCTCGGGTACCGGATCCTGGAGTTGGCCGGCCGCTGGTGAGCCCGGCGGCGCGCCGCAGCGCCCCGCCGGGCCGGTGGCCGGCCGTGGCCCGTAGCCCGGAGCCGTCAGTCCGGAGCCGTCAGTACGGCTGCACCAGGACGTGCGCCGCGCCGGGGATGCCGACCTTCAGCAGCTCGTCCTCCTCCGGCGTGGTCGCGGTGCCCGTCTCCTGCTTGAGGACGGCCCGCGACAGGGCCTGGACCCACATCGCGCGCGGGCGGCGGCGCTCCTCCCAGGCGGCGAGGGCGGCCGGGACGGAGTCGGCCTCGTCCAGGCTCAGGGCGAGTACGAGGGCGTCCTCGACGGCCATCGCGGCGCCCTGGGCGAGGTGCGGGGTGGAGGCGTGGGCGGCGTCGCCGGCCAGCACGATCCGGCCGACGTGCCAGGGACCCTCGACGGTGACCTGGGAGATCCGCGAGTAGACCACGGCGGCCGGGTCGGTGATCTGCGCCAGCGCCCCGGCGATCGGGCCGCCGAAGCCGGCCAGCCGCTCGCGCAGCTGCTCGTGGGCGCGCTCCGGGTCCGGGCGGAAGTCCTCGGCCTCGGCGAAGACCGAGCCCAGGTACATCCGCTCCGCGCTGATCGGGGTGAGCAGCGCCTTCGCCCTCAGGTTGCCGGAGGACATCACCACGCCCCGCACCTCGGGCGAACGCGGCAGCGTGACCCGCCAGTTGGCGAAGCCGGTGTACTCGGGGAGGTACTTCTCGCCGTACAGCCGGCGGCGCAGCGGCGAGCCGATGCCGTCGAAGCCGACGACCAGGTCGTAGCGGCCGGCGTGCCCGTCGGTGAGGGTGACCTCGACGCCTTCGGCGTCCTCGGCCAGGGTGTCGATGGTGGTGCCGAAGCGGACGGTGACGCCCGCCTTCGCGGCGGCGTCGGCGAGGACGCGGGCCAGCGCGGGGCGCGGTATGCCGTTGTTGGAAGGGGCGTCGCCCATCCGGGGCTGCGGGATCTTCGCGAGGGTGGCGCCGGCCGGGTCGCAGATGGTCAGCATCTCCCACTCGAAGCCGACGGCCAGGCAGTCCTCCAGGACGCCGATCTCGCGCATCACGTGCAGGGCGTTGGACGGCTGGATGATGCCGACGCCGAGGGCCTCCAACTGCTCGCGCAGCTCGGCGACGTCGACCTGGTGGCCGCGCTGGGCGAGGGCGGTGGCGAGGGTGAGGCCGCCGATGCCGCCACCGTGGACGAGGACGCGCAGGGCTCTGGTCATGAGGGGTGCTCCGTAGGGAAGTTCACGGGAGGTCCGGCCGGGGGAAGGGGACGGCTCAGCCGGCGGGCGTGGCGGCGAGGTCCATCAGGTGGTCGACCAGGGCGAGCAGCAGGTCCCGCCCGAAGGCGCGCTCGCGCACGTCCCCGAGCAGCATCGGCACCTGCGGGTCGAGGTCGAGCGCGGCCCGGATCTCGTCGGGGGTGCGGGTGTTGGTGTTGTGGAAGCAGTTGATCGCGACCACGAACGGGATGCCCCGGCTCTCGAAGAAGTCGATGGAGGCGAAGCTGGTCTCCAGCCGGCGGGTGTCGGCGATGACGATCCCGCCGAGGGCGCCGTTGACCAGGTCGTTCCACATGAACCAGAAGCGTTCCTGGCCGGGCGTGCCGAACAGGTAGACGACCAGCTCGGGGCTGATCGTGATCCGGCCGAAGTCGAGCGCGACGGTGGTGGTGGTCTTCTGGTCGATGCCGGCCAGGTCGTCGATGCCGACGCTGGCCCGGGTCAGGTACTCCTCGGTGCGCAGCGGGGTGACCTCGCTGACCGAGCCGACCAGGGTGGTCTTGCCCACGCCGAAGCCGCCCGCGATCAGGATCTTGACGGCCGCCGGGGCGACCGGGGCGGCGGGGGAGTCGACGGCGGAGTGCGGTGTTGCCATGTTCAGAGTCTCCGGAGTCCTTCGCGTACGGCCGTGAGCAGGCCGAGGTCCACGCCCCCGGCGGCCCGGGCCACCGAGAGCGGCGCCCGGGCCTTCAGCAGGCCCTGGGCGACCAGGTCGCCCAGCAGGATCTTGGTGACCGAGACCGGGAGGTCCAGGTCCGCCGACACCTCGGCGACGGCGATCGGGTGCCGGCAGAGATCGAGGATCAGCCGGTGCTCGGGCTGCAGGCCGCGAGCGCCGGCGCGGTTGCCCCGCGCCAGGGCCGCTTCGGCCTTCTCCTCGACCGTGGTGAGCACGGTGATGAGGGTGAGGTCGTCCCGCTCGGGTGCGGTCCGGCCGCGGGTGATCGTGTACGGGCGCACCATGCTGCCCGACTCGTCCTCCGCTTCCTCCTCCTCCAGCTCGCTCCAGTGCGGCACCGCGCCGCGCCGCCAGCGGTCGTCCCGGTCCTCCCGGTCGGACTGCGGACCGGACTGCGGGTCGGAGGCGGGGCCGGACTGCGGACCGGCCTGCCGGCCGTCGTCGCGGCCGTCCCCCCAGGCGTCGTTCCCGTACCGTTCCACCCGGGTCAGCCCCGGTTCCGGGTGGCGAAGGCGTCGAAGGAGGCCGGGGCGGCGGGGGCGCCGGGGGCGTCGTCGTGGCGGACCGGGGTGGTGAGCTTCTGGCCGACCTGCTGCACCAGGGTGTGCATCGCGACGGACATCACCTCGGCGTCCACCTCCTGGGAGGCGACCACGGCCAGGTGGGTGCCCTGGGCCGCGGCGATGACGAACAGCCAGCACTCGGCGAGCTCGACGATCACCTGGTGCACCGGGCCGCCGTCGAACAGCGCCCCGACCCCGCGGGCCAGGCTCTGCTGGCCGGTGGCGACGGCGGCCAGGCGCTCGGCGTCGGCCCGCTCGATGGTGCGGGAGTGGCTGACCACGAGACCGTCGTCGGACAGCAGGACGGCGTTCCTGGTCCCGGGCACCGAGTCGACGAGTCCGTCCAGCAGCCAGTCCAGGTCCTGGTGGGTGGCGATCGTACGGTTCATGACTGCTCATCCGTTCGTGTGGTTCGGGAGTCCGCGGCCGCAGGGGCCCAGGGGGACGGGGTGGGGGAGGGGGCCGGCGGGGCGGCGGGCAGCGGGTGCTCGCCGCTGTCCTGGGCCCGGGCGGCGCGGGACTGGCGCTGGAAGGCGCCGATCGCCGCACCCGAGCGCCGCACCGGGCAGTCGGTGCGCTGGAACGGGCCCGCGGGCGTGGCGTCCTCGGCGGACCGCTTGACCCACTGCGGCGCGGCCGGAGGGGGCACCCGCAGCTCGGCCGCCAGGCTGGCCTGCCGGACGCGCTGCGGCAGTGGGGGCTGGCCGCCCTCGGCCGGGCTGAACGGCACCGAGGTCTGGTACTCGCGACGCTGCCGCCGCTCGGCCAGCCGGTAGTGGTCGGCCGGGCGGTACTGCTCGTCGGCGTACGGGGCCTCGGCCTCGGTGACCCGTGCGTAGGCGATGTCGGGGTAGGCCGGGGCGTCCTGGACGGGCGCCGGGTCGGCCGGGGAGCTGTGCTCGATCGGCTGCTCCGGCTGGAAGGACGGCTGAGCGGCCGGGACGGGCTGCTCCACCCCGTAGGACGGCCGCGGGGTGTGGGAAGGTTCAGCGCCGTACGAAGGTTCGGACCCGTACGACTGCTCCGGGCCGAAGGACTGCCCGGCCGGGTACGCCGGGTGGGGCTGCTGCGCCTGGTGGGGCTGCTCCGCGGCATACGGCTGCTGCGCCGCCTGGTCGGGCTGCTGCGCCTGGTGGGGCTGCTCCGCGGGGAACGGCTGCTCCGCCGGGAACGGCGCCGGCGGCACCGGAACGTCCTGGAGCGTGGTCTGCGGCCCCTCGCCCACCCCGGCGCCCGCCGAGGGCAGCCGCAGCGGCACCCGCACCGGCAGGGGCATCGGGGCCGGCTCCGGCTGAGGCAGTGGCACCGGAGCGGCCTGCGGGGCGAAGTCGCCCTGCGTGAAGGAGTCCACCGGCGCGACCGGCGGACCGGTCGGC
Organism: Kitasatospora sp. NPDC032121; assembly: GCF_055580145.1. Lineage (NCBI taxonomy): Bacteria > Bacillati > Actinomycetota > Actinomycetes > Kitasatosporales > Streptomycetaceae > Kitasatospora > Kitasatospora sp. NPDC032121. Next base: position 152,170 of record NZ_JBVILX010000006.1, read on the forward strand.
ACCGGGGCCGGCGCCTCGTCGGAGGCCGAGCGCACGGCCCGGCGCGAGCGGCGCACCAGCGGGATCGGCTCGGTGGCGGTGCCGCCGGCGCCGTCCGGCAGCCCGGTGTCGCCCTCGATGACCAGCTCGTCCGGGACGAGGACGACCGCCCGGGTGCCGCCGAACGCGGACGGGCGGAACTCGATCCTCAGCCCGTGCAGGGAGGCCAGCCGGGCGACCACGTGGAAGCCGAGGCGGATGTCGTCGGCCCGGGCCAGCACGTCGGTGCGCGGCGGGCGGCTCATCAGCTCGTTGGCCGCGTCGTACTGCTCCGGGTCCATGCCGAGGCCCCGGTCCTCGATCTCGATCGCCAGCCCGCGGCCGACCACGGCGGCGCGCACCTCGACCGGCGTGGGCGGCTTGGAGAAGGTGGTGGCGTTCTCCATCAGCTCGGCGAGCACGTGCGCCACCGGGCCGACGGCCCGTTCGGAGAGCCACGGGTGGCCCTCGATGTCGATCGAGATCCGGCGGTAGTCCTGGACCTCGCCCTGCGCGGCGCGCAACACGTCCAGCAGCGGGACGGGCTTGCGCCAGCGCCGCTGCGGCTGGCCGCCGGCCATGATGACGAGGTTCTCCTCGTAGCGGCGCAGGCGGGCGGTGAGGTGGTCGAGGTCGAAGAGGCCCTCCAGGACCTCCGGGTCGTCGTGCTTGCGCTCCAGCTCGTCCAGCTTGCGCAGCTGGCGGCCGATCAGCAGCTGGGTGCGGCGGGCGATGCGCTGGAGCAGCCGCTCGAAGCCGCGGTGCTGCTCGGCTTGGCCGACGGCGGCCTCCAGGGCGGCGGAGCGGGCCAGGTTGAGCGCCTGGCCGAGCCGGGCCAGCTCGTCGGTGCCGCTGCCGTGCGGACCGTCGGTGACGGCGCGGCTCTCGGCCTCGACGTCCACCTGCTCGCCGCGGCCGAGGCGGTCGACCACCTCGGGCAGGGTGCTGCGCATCTCCTCGGCCTGGGTGTGCAGGTCCTTGATGCGGCGGCGCAGCGAGCGGCTGAGCCGCCAGGAGGCGATGACGACCGCGACGACCGTGATCAGGCCGATGACGGTGGTCAGCACGACCCGGGTGAGCATGCCGATGATGGCGCCCTTGGCGACCTCGATGATGCCGTTGGTGCGGTCCTCGAGGGCCTTGACCAGCGGCGGGTTGAGCCCGTCGAGGGCCTGGCGCCATTGGTCCTGGGTCGCCGGGAGCTTGACGGTGCCGGTGGCGTCGGCGGCGGTGGGCTTGAGCAGCGCCTGCTCGACGGCGGCCTTGGCCTGCCAGGACGGGCTGTTGACCAGCTCGTGCCAGGCCGGCGCCTCGGTGTCCGGGATGTACGGCAGGACCTGGACGTTGAGCAGGTGGTCCTGGGAGCCGATCAGCTGCTGGACCTGCTGGTAGTCGGTGGCGGACAGCCGCCCGGTGGGCCAGCCGCGGGCCAGGATGGCGTCCTCGCGGGAGAGCATCTCCTTGGCCCAGAAGGAGTTGACCAGGGTCTTGGACAGCCAGGCGACCTCGCCGGTGTCGACCCGGCTGAGCGCGGTGAACAGCCGCAGGTCGACGCTGATCAGGTCGGTGTAGTAGGCGTAGACGCTCTGCTGGTCGGTGGTGGCGCGGTCGACGGCGGCACGCTGCTCGGCCAGCTTGCCCATGGCCTGGCGGGCCTCGACGACGGCGGCGCGGATCTCTTCGGGGGCGTTGTCGGCGGTGGCCCCGGAGAGGGTCTGGAACTGCCGCACCGCGTCGTCGGTCAGTTGGCGCTGGTGGCGCAGCTGGTCGGCGTTGGAGCCGGGCCGGGCGAGTGCCTCGGCGCTGAGCCGCCGCTCCTCCTGGAGGTTGTAGTACACGATGTTGGACGGCTGGCCGGCCTTCTGCGCGATGGTGGCCTGGTCGGCCAGCCGCTGGAAGTCGGCGATGGTCTCGCCGCTGGTCACGGCCCAGAGGGCGACCAGGGCGATGCTGGGGACGACGGCCAGGACGAGCAGCGCCGTCCGCAGGGACAGGCGTGGACGCCTGCGGGGGCCCTTCGGCGTCGGGGGCCGCCGATTCGCACGCGCGCGCAGAGCTGACTCCTTGGGGCTGGCGGCCGGCCGGTGAGGGGCGGGCCGTCCGGGGCACGGGTTTTTGACGAAGCGATATTAGTCATACCGTGTGATTAGAGTGAAAGCCCGTTCGCCACCTGGGCCGGGCTTGCGCACGAGGTGGGCACAATGTCATTCAACCGTTGACCGTATGTATGCAGAGCAGGCGGCTCCCGACTCGCTTGATGCAGTGTCAATGAGACGCGAGGCCGTTGGATGGCCGGGGTGTGAAAACTGTGTGACGCCCCGCCGGGAAGGGTTCGGCCGGGTCCGTCGGCGCGGCGTCGAGCGCGCGGCGCGGTCCTCCTCGACTCCCCCCGCGGGTGTGCGGGCCGTGCCGGACGGCGCCGTCAGACGCCGCCCGGTGCGGACGGCATGATGGGCCGATGACCTCCAACCTCCCCGCACGCAGTCAGACCGTCGCCGAGGCCCTGGCGGCGGCCGGCGTCCCCGGCGAGATCCGCGTCCTTCCCGACTCCGCCCGCACCGCCGCCGAGGCCGCCGCCGCGCTCGGCTGCGACGTCGGCGCCATCGCGAACAGCCTGGTGTTCATCTGTGATGGCGCGCCCTTGCTGGTGATGACCAGCGGTGCCCACCGGGTGGACACCGCTTACCTGGCCCGCCAGTTGGGCACCGGCCCGATCGAGCGCGCCACCGCCGCCCAGGTCCGCGAGGCCACCGGCCAGGCCATCGGCGGAGTGGCGCCGACCGGCCACCCGGCACGGCTGCGCACCGTGGTCGACACGGTGCTCGAAGGCCACGAGGTGCTCTGGGCGGCCGCGGGACACCCGCACACCGTCGTGCCGATGACCTATCGGCAGTTGCTGAACGTGACGGGCGGGGCGCCGGCTCCAGTGGCGGCCTGTTAATCGTCCGATCCGATCGGCTCAGAAGCTGCGCATACGGTCGGTGGGCGGATACTGGAGTAGTGGGACGAACCGCCGGGCGTCGCCGACAGGCCACCGGAACGGTCCGCCCACCGGCAACGGCCTCCAGTTCTCGCAACCCCGCCGTCGGTGCGGGTCGCGGGTGGTAAGGAGCGCCGACGCGACGAGAGAGAGAAGCCGTGATGAGTTACTTCGGTCGTCGAGGAGACAGGGACGGTGGTTACGGCCGTGGCTACGGCCGTGGTTACGGCGGAGGCCGTGACTTTGACCGTGGTCGTGGTTTTGACCGTCGTGGTTACCGCCGTCGTTTCGGTTTCGACTGGTGGGGACGGTGACTTCGGCCAGGACTGCACCCGGTAGTCCCGACTAGCACCATCACTGGGGTCGGCGGTGCGACCGCCGGCCCCTCGTCCTGGGGCGCCGCCGCCTCCGCGCGGAGGCGGCGGGTCCCCAGCCCGGAACGACGGGTCCACGCCCGGAACGTCGTTTCCGGATCCCGGAACGACGTCTCCGAGAGCAACGGGTCGTGTCCATGCGCGATGTGACGCCCCCGGGTGACCGGGTGGCCCCCAAGGTCTTCAAGGGCTCCAAGGCATCGAAGGCCTTCAAGGCCGACGACCACGGACCGGTGGCGGAATCGCCGGTCATCCCGCTGCGGGAGCTGGTCCGCCGGTTCTGGCCATGGGTGCGTCCCGACGCGCGCTGGCTCCCGGTGAGCGCGGCCCTGCTCGTCCTCGGCGCCTTCGGCGAGATCGTCTCGGTCTGGCTGTTCAAGGACCTCATCGACAACGTCCTCGTCCCACGGAACTTCGCCGCCTTCTGGCCGCTCGCCGCCCTCATGCTCGCGGCGTCCATCGCCGCCGGGCTGCTCACCTTCGCCGGCAGCTACACCAGCACCTGGATCGCCGAGCGCTACATGCTGCGGCTGCGCACCGACACCCTCGCCCACCTGCACACCCTGCCCCCCGACACCCTGGAGACCCGCTGGCGCGGCGACCTGGTGGCGCGGCTCACCTTCGACATCGCCGAGATCGAGCGGATGGTGGCCACCGGACTGGTCGAGGGCGCCGTCGCCTTCGTCAGCCTGCTGCTGTTCACCGGCGCCGCCTTCTACCTGAGCTGGCCGCTCACCGTGGCCGCGCTGCTGGCCGCCCCGCTGTTCGTCCTGTCCAGCACGCTGTTCGGGCGCGTCATCCGGCGTCGGGAGCGGCGGGTCCAGCGCCGCGCGGGCGGGGTCACCGCGCTGCTGGAGGAATCCCTGCGCAACGCCACCGTCACCCGGACCTGTGGCCAGGAGAGCCGCGAGGTCGCACGGGTCCGCCGGGAGGGCCGGGCCCTGCTCGACGCAGAACTCGCCGCCGCCCGGGTCTCCGGCCTCTACCAGCCCTTCCTCGGGGTGCTGCAGCTGCTGGCCGGGCTGGCCGTGGTGGGCGTCGGCGCGCTGCAGGTCATCCGCGGGAACCTCAGCCTGGGCGGTCTGCTCGCCTTCGCCGCCTTCATGGCGCAGCTGTTCGAGCCCGTCCAGCAGCTCGCCGCCCTCATTCCGATGGCCGGCTTGGCCTGCGCCTCGGGCGAACGCGTCCTGGAGCTGCACGACCTCCGCAGCCCGGTGCAGGAGCGCCCCACGGCCCGGGACACCGGCCCGGTCCAGGGCCGGATCACCCTCGAGGGCATCCGCGCCGCCTACCCCGGCGCCACCGGCGTCCCCGGACCGCCGGTCCTCGCCGACCTGGACCTCGACCTGCTCCCCGGGGAGACCCTGGCCGTCGTCGGGCCCAGTGGCAGCGGCAAGTCGACCCTCGCCAAGCTCCTGGTCCGCTTCCTCGACCCGCAGGCCGGCATCGTCCGCCTCGACGGGCAGGACCTGCGCGACCTCACCCTCGCCTCACTGCGCCAAGCGGTCACACTGCTTACGCAGGAGGCCCCGCTGTTCCACGCGAGCATCGCCGACAACATCGTGTACGGCCGTCCGGACGCCCCGCCCGCCGACATCGAACGCGCCGCCCGCAGCGCCGGGGCCCACGGGTTCGTCACAGCGCTCCCGGAGGGCTACCGCACGGTGATCGGCGCCGACGGCTTCCAGCTCTCCGGTGGGCAGAGCCGGCGCGTCGCCATCGCCCGGGCCTTCCTGCGCGACACGCCCGTGGTGATCCTGGACGAACCCACCAGCGGCCTGGACCCGCACACCATCGAGCAGCTCGTCCCCGCGCTGCGCCGCCTGATGGCCGGGCGCACCACCCTCCTGATCACCCACGACCGGTCCCTGCTGACGCTGGCGGACCGCGTGCTCACCCTCGGTGCACAGGAGGCCACCCGCCGGGACGCCGGGCCGGGCGGCGCCACCGCCAGCGGTCGGGACGGCCGGCCGGTCGCTCACCCGAACGGCTCATTCCGGGGGCGTGCGCCGCAGGAGCCCCTGAGCCCTGAGCCCTGACCCGGGCCGTGACCCGGGCCGTGGGCCCCGGGCCTTCGCTGCCGTCGGTGCCGTCGGTGCTGCCGGCGGCCCCGGTGTCGCCGGTGCTGTCGGTCACCCCGGTGACCTCGGTCCGGACGGAGCCGCCGCGCCGGGGGACTACGCGCCCAGGTAGTGCAGGACGGCCAGGATGCGACGGTTGTAGTCGGTGGTGCGGGGCAGGTCCAGCTTGTCGAAGACGGCGTTGAGGTTCTTCTCCACCGCACTCTGCGAGACGTGCAGCCGCTGCGCGATGGCGGCGTTGGTCCAGCCCTGGGCGAGCGCCTCCAGGACGCTGCGCTCGCGCGGGGTGAGCCGGGCCAGCGGGTCGGTGCGGGTGGTGCGCACCACCAGTCGGCGGACCACCTCCGGGTCGATCACCGCGCCGCCCGCCGCGACCCGCACCAGGGCGTCCAGGAACTCGTCCACCTCGGCCACCCGGTCCTTCAACAGGTAGCCGACCCGCTCCGCGCCGGCGTCCAACAGTCGCGCCGCGTAGCCGCGTTCGATGTGCTGGGAGAGCACCAGGACCCCGACCTGCGGCCACCGCTCGCGGATCTCCACCGCCGCCCGCAGCCCCTCGTCGGTGTGGGTCGGCGGCATCCGGATGTCCACCACCACGATGTCCGGCGGCTGCTCCGCCACCGCCGCCGTCAGCGCCGTCGCGTCGCCGACCGCGGCCAGCACCTCGTGCCCCTCCTCGGCGAGCAGCCGGACCAGGCCCTCCCGCAGCAGGGTCGAGTCCTCGGCGAGGGTCACGCGCATGGCAGCTCCGCGGTGATGACGGTCGGCCCCCCGACGGGGCTGTGGACGTGGAGGGTACCGTCCAGCGCGGCGACCCGCCCGCGCAGGCCGGTCAGGCCGCTGCCCGTCGGGTCCGCGCCACCGCCGCCGTCGTCCTCGACCCGTACGGTGAGCAGGGTGGCGGTCCCCTCGACCCGGGCCGAGATCGCCGAGGCGGCCGAGTGCTTGGCCGCGTTGGTGACGCACTCGGACACCACGAAGTAGGCGGCGGTCCGCACGGGTTCGGGGAGCGGACCGGCCACCTCGTAGCGCAGCCGCAGCGGGATGGCGCAGCGCTCGGCCACCCCGCCCAGCGCCTCCTCCAGCCCCAGGGTGTCCAGCGCCGACGGGTACGCCCGCCAGGCCACCTCGCGCAGCTCGGTCAGCAACTCCTGCGCCTCCCGGTGCGCCTGGCGCAGCAGCGCCTCCGTCCGCTCCGGGTCCCGGTGGCGGTCCAGACCGCGCCGCACCCGGCCGAGCAGCATCGCCAGCGCCACCACCCGCTGCTGCACGCCGTCGTGCAGGTCCCGCTCGATCCGCCGCCGCTCGGTGTCCACCGCCCGCACCACCGCGGCCCGGCTGTCCGCGAGTTCGGCGATCCGGCGGCGCAGCAGCTCGGCCTCGGACGGCCCGAAGCACTCCCGCGCGCTCCTGGCGTCCAGCGCGGCCAGCGAGAACAGGCCCTGCACGGCCAGGAAGAGCAGCACCCCGCCGAGCAGCACCTGGGTCGCCAACTCCTCCCAGCCCAGCGAGCCGCGCAGCACCCCGCCGACCAGCAGCACGGCCAGGGCCAGCCCGAAGACCAGCAGCCCCAGCACCACCCCGGCGACCAGCCCGCCGCCGCTGCGCACCACCAGGTAGCGCAGCAGCCTGCCCTCGTCCGCCCGGTAGTGGCGCGGGAAGCGGTCGCCGAAGAACGCGCTGCGCCGGGCCCGCTCCAGGGCGGCCAGCCGGCGCACCCCTGACAGCAGGCCCGGCGCCGCGTACGGGCGGGTGCGCGGCCAGAGCAGGAACGGGCCGAGGACGGCGCCGGCCAGCAGCAGGTACAGCGCGGCGAGGACGGCGCTCGGGCAGCCGAGCAGGAAACCGGTGGCGCGGCGCGGCCATGACGTGGTGTCTGTTCCATCCCCCTGCACGGGGTCCGAGCTTACGGGGGCGCCGAGGCCGGCGGGATCGGCGGGATCGGCGGGATCGGCCGGGTGGCTCGGGCCGTTGCGGCCGGTCGGCCCGCTCACCGGGCGCGGCGGTGCTGGGCGGCGCTGTTGCGCCCGCGCCAGCGCATCACGACGTACCCGGCCACGGCCACCACGACCACCACCAGGACCGCCTTGGAGAGCAGGCCCACGTACGTCTCCACCGCGTCCCAGCGGTCCCCGAGCAGGAACCCGGCCATCACCAGCACGCTGTTCCACACCAGGCTGCCGATCGTGGTCAGCATGACGAACGCGGGCAGCGGCATCCGCTCGACCCCGGCCGGGACGGAGATCAGGCTGCGGAAGATCGGCACCATCCGGCCCAGCAGCACCGCCTTCGTCCCGTGCCGGGCGAACCAGGCCTCGGTGCGCTCCAGGTCGGAGGCCTTGACCAGTGGCAGCCGGGCCCAGATCGCGTGCATCCGCTCCCGGCCGAACAACGCGCCCAGCCAGTACAGGACGACGGCCCCGACGACCGACCCGAGAGTGGTCCAGGTCAGCGCGGACGCGAGGCTGATCACGCCCTGCCCGGCGGCGAAGCCCGTCAGCGGCAGGATCACCTCGCTGGGCAGCGGCGGGAACAGGTTCTCCAGCGCGATCGCCAGGCCGGCGCCGGGGCCGCCCATGGTGTCCACCAGGTCGGCCGCCCAGCCGGCGAACCCGTCGGCGGGCTGCTGGGCGATGGCGAGGACGGTGTGCTGCATGCGGTTCTCCAGGGGGCAGGGGTGCCGGCGCCGGTGCGCTCGGCTCTGCCCTCCACGCTAGAAATCGCAGGTCAGCGGCGGTATGCGGGTTTCCGGCGAACCTCCTGCGGAAAACCGCAGTTCCCCGCCCTGAGGTTTCCCGCAGCGCGGGGAGCTCACTGGCCGGGGCCCGGGCCGTCGGGTGGGGATGGTGCCCGGTTCAGCGGCCCAACACGGCCACCGTCTCCCGGGTCAGCTCCCGGGCCCGGGTGACGGTGGCCGTCAGTTCCGCCGCCGACCCGCCGGGTGCGGCGAGCAGGCCGCGTGCGACCTTGCCGAAGTCCCTTGGCGTGTCGGGCAGTTGCTCCGCCACTGCCAGGGCACCCTTCTCGTTGAGGCACCAGCGGCGGTGGTGGGCGTACAGCGCCTGGACCAGGATGCCGACGGCGCGGGACAGGCAGAGCGAGACGTGCAGGGCGTCGGCGCGGACGGCGCTCTTCGCGGCGGTGTCCAGCAGGAAGCCGGCCTCCCAGGTGGCCGCGGTGAGGGCCTCGCGCAGCGGCTCCGGGTAGTCGGCGGTCTGCCGCTTGAGCCGCGTCAACTCCCCGGTGGGGTCGGCCAGTGGCTGCCCGAGGGCGACCTCGCCCGGGTAGCAGGGGGACCAGAAGCCGAGCGGATGGCCGGCCTGCGTCCCCACCTCGTAACGGCCCTCGCGGCAGTCCGCCCACACCCGTCCGACCCGGTCGAGGTCCCGAAGGATCCAGTCCACGGCGACCGCGTCGACCCGCAGCCACGCCCCGCCGTTCACCCACGGTCCCCAGCGGCCCGGGCCGGCCACCTCGACCCCCGGCCCGGCGAGTTCACGCAGCGCGTCGAGGTCGAGGCTGCCCCGGTAGTACACCCCGAGGTCCCAGTCCGACTCCGGCCGCTCCTCGCCGCGGGCCCGGCTCCCGCCGAGCATCACTCCCACCACGCCTGGCACACGGGTGAGTTGACCGGCCATGGATTCGATGATCGCGCGCATGGGGTGATTCTGGCAGGAGGCCCGCTTCTCAGGAGGCTAGCCCCGAGGAGGCTGGCCCGGAGGAGGCCGTCCCCGAGGAGGCTGGCCCCGAGGAGGCTGGCCCCGAGGAGGCTGGCCCCACTCCTCGCCACTCTCAAGCTATAGCGCACGGGGGGCCTTGCCACAAGGCCCCGGTGATGCCGCAGAATCACCGGCTCAAGGACACGAAGCCGGGGAAAGAACGGGGAGTTCGACGTGCGAGTGGTGTTGTCGACGTACGGGTCGCGTGGGGACGTCGAGCCGATGGCCGCGCTGGCGCTGCGGCTGGAGGAGCTGGGCGCCCCGGTGCGGGTGTGCGCGCCGCCGGACGAGGAGTTCGCGGCTCGGCTGGCCGAGGCCGGGGTGGACGTGGTGCCGGTCGGGCAGTCGGTGCGCGCGCTGGTCAGCGGGCCGCCGGCGCCCTCGGGCATCTCCGAGCGCGCCGCCCGACTGGTCGAGCAGTTCCACGCGGCGGTGCTCGGGGCGGCCGAGCCGGGCGGCGCGGTGGTGGCCACCGGCCTGTTCCCGGCGGCGGCCGGCGCGCAGTCGGCGGCCGAGCGGCTGGGCGCCCGCTTCGCGTACGTCGCCCTCCAACCGACCGTGCTGCCCTCCCCGCACCACCGGCCCTTCGAGTACCCGATGGCGCCGTACCCGCCGGAGGTGACCGACCGCCGGGAGCTGTGGGAGCTCAACATCGGGACGATGAACGCGCTGTTCGGGGAGGCGGTCAACACCCACCGGGCGGCGGTCGGACTGCCCGAGGTCGACAACGTCCGGGACCACGTCCTCACCGGCCGGCCGTGGCTGGCCACCGACCCGCTGCTCGACCCCTGGCCGAGGCCGGTCGGGGCGGGGTGGCCCGAGGCGGTGCAGACCGGCGCGTGGATCCTGCCGGACGAACGACCGCTGCCCGCCGACCTGTCGGCCTTCCTGGGCGCCGGTGAGGCGCCGGTGTACGTCGGCTTCGGCAGCATGCCGCTGCGCGACCCGGCGGGCGCCGCCCGGGTGGCTGTCGAGGCCGTCCGCGCCCAGGGCCGGCGGGTGCTGCTCGGCCGCGGCTGGGCCCGGCTCGCCGAGGTGGACGGGGCCGGGGACTGCTTCGCGGTCGGCGAAGTCAACCAGCAGGCGCTGTTCCCGAGGGTCGCCGCCGTCGTCCACCACGGCGGCGCCGGCACCACCACCACGGCCGCCCGGGCGGGGGTGCCCCAGGTGCTGGTCCCGCAGATGGTGGACCAGCCGTACTGGGCCTCGCGGGTGGCGGCGCTGGGCATCGGTGCCGCCCACGACGGCCCGACCCCGACCACCGAGTCCCTCACCGCCGCCCTGCGCCACGCCCTCGCCCCCGCCACCCGCGAGCGCGCCGCCGCCCTCGCCGCCGGCATCCGCACGGACGGCGCGGCGGCGGCCGCGAAGCTGCTGCTCGGCTGAGGGGGCGTCGGGCGGGCGTCCTCAGAAGCCTGGCTCGGTCAGGTACTTGGCGCCGGCGTTCGGAAGCACGTTGCCGTCCCTGTCGAAGAACTGCCAGGAGCTCGCCCGCTTCGCCCCCGGGCGGGGCACCACCACCGCGCGGACGGGGGAGTCGGCCACGGTGACGGGCGGCGGCTCGGTGGAGGTGCCGTCGGTCCAGGTCACCACCACCCGGCCGACGTCCGGGCCGAGCGAGAGCAGCACCACGTCGAGCGGGGCCACGGTGTCCCCCTTGCCCCGGTGGCCGACCAGACCGCCGCCGACGGTGGTCCGGCTGCGCGGGTCGACCTTGCCCGGGGCCGGCTGGACGCCCTCGGAGTCATGGCTCTGCCGCACCCCGTCCACGGTGAAGTAGACGTCGACGACATCGAAGTCGGGCTGCCAGTACCGCCGGACGTACTCCTCCGTCGGTTCGGCCACCGCCGAGTCGTAGCGGCTGCGCTCCTTCCATACCGCCGTCGCCTGCTCGAACGCCCGCTCCCGTGGGGCCTCCGGCCACAGCGCCTCCCACAGCTGCCACTGCTTGCCGTCCGGGGCCATGCCCTGGCCCAGCAGCACCCGGACCGGGGTGAGCGGGTCACGCACCGCGGCGGTCGCCGAGGGCGCGGCGGTCGTCGAGGGCGCGGCGGTCGCCGGTCCGAGCACGGCGCCGACGCCCGCCGGGCCGACCCCGTGGGCGGGCGCCGGGCCCGGGCGCAGCTGCGCCAGCGCTCCGCCGGTCAGCGCCACCACCGCGGCCAGCGCCACCGCGCCGACCACCGCACGGCGGCGGTGCCGCAGCCGGCGGCCGCCCGCCACGATGTCCGCCACCGGCGCCGGACCGATCCGCGCGCCGGCCGCCGCCTCGGCCAGGCCGAGGCCGACCCACACGTCCCTGCCGTCGTCCACGCCCGTCCCGCCCGGCTCCTGGTCCGTTCCGCGCCTCATGCCGTTCCTCCGATGTGCGTCGTGTCCTTGAGTTCCACCAGTGCCGTGACCTGCCGCAGCCGCGCGATGCCCTTCGCGGCGTGGCTGCGCACCGCGCCCACCGAGCAGCCCATCGCCGCAGCCGTCTGGCTGTCGCTCAGGTCCTCCCAGTGCCGCAGCACCACCGCCTCGCGCTGACGCGGCGGCAGGGTGGCCAGCGCGGCCAGCAGGGCCCCGCGCTGGTCGGAGCGGGCGAAGCCGTCCTCGGTCCCCGCCGCGTCCGGTACCGCGTCCACCAGCAGCTCCGGCGCCCGGCGGCGCCAGCGGCGGGCGTGCTGGTTGACCAGGATCCGCCGCACGTAGGCGTACGGATCGTCGGCCCGGCGCACCCTCGACCAGGCCGCGCAGGCCTTCTCGGCGGCGGACTGCACCAGGTCCTCGGCCGCGTACTGCTCGCCGGCCAGCAGGTACGCCGTCCGCACCAGGCGGGGCCAGGCCGCGACGATGAACGCCTGGAACCCGTCGTCCCGCTCGCTCTTCGCATCTCCCATGAGCACCTCCGAGCACCTCCTTCACCCGTCCAGAGCCCGGGGACCGCCGCAAGCGCTTACCGGCGGGCGCGGCGACTTCAAATCGCTTGGGGAACGGGGACGAGGGCACTAACATCCGCCGGATGATCATTTCTCATGACGTAGCAGGCAGTGGGCCCGCCGTGGTGCTGCTGCACTCCTCGGTGTGCGACCGGCGGATGTGGGACGCGCAGTGGCAGCCGCTGATCGACGCCGGGTACCGGGTGGTCCGCTGTGACTTCCGCGGCTTCGGCGACACACCGCTCGCGGAGAGCCCCTACAGCGACACCGGGGACGTCCTGGCCGTGCTCGACCACCTGGGCATCGAGACCGCCACCCTGGTCGGCGCCTCCCACGGCGGCCGGATCGCCCTGACCGCGGCCGCGCTGCGCCCCGAGGCGGTCACCAGGCTGGCCCTGCTCTGCGCGGCCATGCCCGGACACCAGCCCAGCGACGCCCTGCGCGCCTTCGGCGACCGCGAGGACGAACTGATCGAGGCCGGGGACCTCGACGCGGCCGTCGAGCTGAACGTCGACGGCTGGCTCGGCCCGGACGCCGACGAGCAGGCCCGCGCGCAGGTCCGGCTGATGCAGCGCCACGCCTTCGACGTCCAGCTGGAGGCGACGATCGGCCCCGACCGCGAGGACGTCGACCTCGGCCGGATCACCGCCCCCACCCTGGCCGTGGCCGGCGCCCACGACTTCCAGGACTTCCGCGACATCGCCGCCGCCCTCCCCACCCTCCTCCCCGACGCCCGCCACCGGGAACTCCCCTGGGCCGGCCACCTCCCCAGCCTGGAGCGCCCCGCCGAGATCACCGCCCTCCTCCTGTCCTTCCTCGGCGAGCCCGCCCCGGGCGCGTAGCCGCTCCGTCAGCGGCGGAGGTTCCGGCTGCGGAGGCTCCGGTGGCAGTGGCTCCGGTGGCAGTGGCTCCGGTGGCGGCGGCTCCCGGTGGCAGCGGTGAAAAGCCGGGACTCGAACGTGTGTCGGGAGCCATGATGGCCGGGTGCACTTCAGCTCGGAATCCAACGCGGACGGCGTGACGCGGCGCCGGTTCACCCTCGACGGCGTGCCCGGTGTCCTGTGGCAGCCGGACGGGCCGCCCCTCGGTGGGCGGCCGCTGGTGCTGCTGGGGCACGGCGGCGGCCAGCACAAGCTGGGGCCGGGGCTGGTGGACCGGGCGCACCGGTGTGTACGGCGGCACGGGTTCGCGGCGGTGGCGCTGGACGCGCCGGGGCACGCGTCGCAGACGGAGGCGGCGGGTCGGGTCGGCGTGCCGGTGGAGTTCCTGCTCCAGTGGGACGACCGGCTGGTCCGGCGCGAGGGGGCGCTCGCACTGTTCGGCGCGCTGGGGTCCCCGGAGAAGACGCTGCACGCCAACCCCGGGGGCCACCTGGACGTGCCGGAGCCCCAACTGGACTCGTTCGAGCGGTTCCTGGCCCGGCAGCTCGGTGCCGCGGAGGCCGACCGGGATGCCAACCGTCAGTAAAACTTCGCAAAGGATTTCTCCCTGCAACGAACCCGACGGGCATCGACTTCAACATATTGTTGCAGTTCAGTGGCCCGATGGTCACCCTTCGTGGATTTGACATGACACTCCGCTCCCCCTGGACTTCACAATCCGTAGGAGTACGGTTCCGGAGGGATCGCCGGGTCCGACTTCCAGGCAGGCCGGCCGTACCGGAAATGGTGCGCAGCATGGATTGGCAAAAGGGTGGGGAAAGCGTCCCGGTGGCGGCTCGTCCGATATCCGGCAGCGTGTTCGTGGAGGTCCTGCGCGGCGTGGCGCAGGTCGATTTCATGCCGTCCGTCGTGTGCGGACTCCTCTTCATGACCGCACTGCTCGCCGCCGGCCAACAGTTCGGCGTCTACGGGCTGCTCGGCAGCGCCGTCTCCACCACCGTCGCGTACGGGCTGGCGCCCGACGGCCGGAGCGCGGCCTACGCCCTGGTCGGCGCGGCCGGCGCGACCGTGCTGACCCCGGCGCTCGGCGCGGCCTCCGCGCCCTTCGGCGGCCATGCCTCCACCTGGCCGTTCGTGCTGACCACGATGCTGTTCCTGGCGGCGGTGCCGGCCGTCCCGGGCCTGCGCCGGACCTGAATTCCACATCCGGTTCCCCCGGAGTTCCCGTACTTCGTCCGACTTCCAGCAATGAAGGCAGTGCAGGCAGTCCAAGCGGTCCAATCGGTCCGATCAGTTCCCGCTTTGTCGCACTCCATCGGATTCCCGGAAAGGAAGAGTGGTCCCCGTGAATCTCTCGCCGCGTGAGATGGACAAGCTGTACATCTACGTCGTCGCCGATCTGGCCCGCAAACGCCGCGACCGCGGTGTCAAGCTGAACTACAGCGAGGCCTGCGCACTCATCAGCGAGGCCATCATGGAGGGCGCCCGGGACGGCCGCACCGTCGCCGAGTGCATGGAGATCGGCAAGCAGGTCGTCAGCAACGCGGACGTCATGCCGGGCGTGCGCGAGATGCTCCCGCTGCTCCAGGTCGAGGCGGCGTTCCTGGACGGGACCAAACTGGTCTCGTGCCACGACCCGGTGGGTGCCTGAACGATGACCTGGTCCCAGGCCGCCACCGTGGTACTGGCCGGCGGGCACGAGAGCGACGGCGGACGGGACCTCGCGACGCTGGTCGCGACCGGACCCGCCGTACACGCCACCGGACCCGCCGTACACGCCGCCGCCCCCGCAGGCCGTCCGCTCACCGAGGCCGTACGGTCGGCGCTCGCCGCGGCGGGCGGCGGGCCGGTGTGCGTCGTGCCGATGACGCTCGGCCGCGACCCCGGGCTGATCGCCGACACCGCCCGGGCACTGCGCTGGCTCGTCGCCGGAGAGGGCCGCGGACGGCTCGCCCTGACCGCGCCCTTCGGCGCCGCCGACCACCTGATCGGCTGGCTGCGGGCCGCCGCCGGCGCCGCCCCCGACGGCGCGGTGCTGGTCACCGCCCCGGCGGCCGGCCCGTTCGAGGACGCCGAGCTGTTCCGGATCGCCCGTCTCGCCCGCCAGTACGGCCGGCACCGCTGGGTCGAGGTCGCCTTCGACGGCGGCGACCCCGACCCGGCCGAGGGCGCCGAACGCTGCCGACTGCTCGGCGCCCGCGAGGTGACGGCCGTTGCGGCCTCGTTCGGCCCGGCCCTGCGCACCGCCCTGCCCGGCGTACAGGA
Organism: Kitasatospora sp. NPDC032121; assembly: GCF_055580145.1. Lineage (NCBI taxonomy): Bacteria > Bacillati > Actinomycetota > Actinomycetes > Kitasatosporales > Streptomycetaceae > Kitasatospora > Kitasatospora sp. NPDC032121. The sequence continues at coordinate 167,409 of NZ_JBVILX010000006.1, forward strand.
CGGCGGCCCGCTGCTGCGGCCGTCCGCCGTCGCCGGGGTGGTCGCGGCCAGGACGGCGGCGGCGCTGCACCTGCTCGGGCACGGGGAGGACGGCATCCTGGCCGGCCTCGACGCCGAGCACGGGCACGGCTACGCGCACAGTCACGGGCCGGGCTCCGGGCACGGCCACGGGCCGGGCGGGCAGCACCACCGGCACCACGGGCAGCACCACGGCCACACCCACGACACCCACGAACCCGCACACGTCCCGCACTGACCCGGCAGAGAGGAAGGCCAGCCATGTCCGGCAGCGCCGCGTACCTGTACGGCGACGACCCGGTGGAGATCAACGCCGGCCGCGCCAAGGCCACCGTCACGGTCAGCAACACCGGCGACCGGGCGATCCAGGTCGGATCCCACTACCACTTCTTCGAGGCCAACCGCGCCCTCGACTTCGACCGCAACGCAGCCTTCGGCAAGCACCTGGACATCCCGGCCGGAACCGCCGTCCGGTTCGAGCCCGGCGACACCAGGGACGTCACCCTCGCCGAGTTCGGCGGCCACCGCCGCCTGGTGGGCTTCGCCGGCCTCGTGGACGGCGGCATCACCGCCCCCGGCACCCGGGCCCGCGCCGTCGACCGGGCCATCGCCCGCGGCTTCCAGGGCACCACCCTCGACCACAAGGAAGACCGGCCACGGAACCTCTCGACGGAGACCCGCCCGGCCGACCAGGAAGGCGACCGCTGATGGCCATCCTCTCCCGCAAGCAGTACACCGACCTCTTCGGCCCCACCGTCGGCGACCGCTTCCACCTCGCCGACACCAACCTCGTGGTCGAGGTCGAGCGCGACTTCAACCATGGCCACTACGGCGACGAGGCCGTCTACGGCGGCGGCAAGGCCATCCGCGACGGGATGGCCCAGGACCCGGCCGCGACCTCCGCGCAGGGCGCGCTCGACCTGGTGATCACCAACGTGGTGGTCATGGACCCGGTGCTCGGCGTCGTCAAGGGCGACATCGGCGTCAAGGACGGCCTCATCGTCGCCGTCGGCAAGGCCGGCAACCCGCACACCCAGAGCGGAGTGCACCCCCGGCTGGTGATCGGCCCCGGCACGGAGGTGATCTCCGGCGAGCACCTGATCGCCACCGCCGGCGGCATCGACACCCACATCCACTTCATCGCCCCGCAGCAGGTGCAGGAGGCGCTGAGCAACGGCATCACCACCCTGATCGGCGGCGGCACCGGCCCGTCCGACGGCACCAACGGCACCACCTGCACCCCCGGCCCGTGGAACATCCACCGGATGTACCAGGCCGTCGAGGACCTGCCGGTCAACGTCGGCCTGCTGGGCAAGGGCAACGGCTCGCTGCCCGGCGCGCTGCGCGAGCAGGTCGAGGCGGGCGTGTGCGGCCTGAAGGTGCACGAGGACTGGGGCAGCACCCCGGCCGCGATCGACAGCGCGCTGAGCGTCGCCGACGAGTACGACGTGCAGGTGGCCATCCACACCGACACCCTCAACGAGTCCGGCTACTTCGAGGACACCCTGTCCGCGATCGACGGCCGCACCATCCACACCTTCCACACCGAGGGCGCGGGCGGCGGCCACGCCCCCGACATCATGCGGATCGCCGGCGAGCCCAACGTGCTGCCATCCTCCACCAACCCCACGCTGCCCTACACCGTCAACTCGGTGGACGAGCTGCTGGACATGGTGATGGTCTGCCACCACCTCAGCCACAGCATCCCCGAGGACGTCTCCTTCGCCGACTCCCGGGTCCGCGCCGAGACCATCGCCGCCGAGACCGTGCTGCACGACGAAGGCGTCATCTCGATCTTCTCCTCCGACTCGCAGGCGATGGGCCGGATCGGCGAGTCCTTCACCCGCGCCTTCCAGACCGCCCACCACAGCAAGGACCAGCGCGGCAAGCTCGCCGGCGACAGCGAGCGCAACGACAACTTCCGCGTCCTGCGCTACCTCGCCAAGCTCACCATCAACCCGGCCGTCGCCTCCGGCACCGCCGACCACATCGGCTCGCTGGAGCCCGGCAAGCTCGCCGACATCGTGCTCTGGCCGATCAACTCCTTCGCCGCGAAACCGAAGATGGTCATCAAGGGCGGCGTGATCAACTGGGCGCTGATGGGCGACCCGAACGCCTCGCTGCCCACCCCGCAACCGGTCTACTACCGCCCGATGTTCGGCCAGTACGGGCGGGCCAGGCAGGCCACCCGGGTGTCCTTCATGTCGCAGGCCGCCGTCGACCTCGGGGTCCCGGCCCGACTCGGCCTGGAGAGCCGGGTGCTGCCGGTGCGGCGGTGCCGCTCCGTCGGCAAGCAGCACATGGTGCGCAACGACGCGCTGCCGAAGATCGCGGTCGACCCGGAGACGTACAAGGTCACCCTGGACGGTGCGCCGGCCACCATCGAACCGGCCCGCGAGCTGCCGCTCAACCACCTGTTCTACCTCGCGTGAGCACCGGCGCCGAAGGCGGTCCGGGCCTTCCGGGCCTTCCGGGCCTTCCGGGCCTTCCGGGTGGTCCGGAGGGTATGGGTGGTTCGGGCGGTTCGGAGGGTCCGGACGGGCCGGGCGGCCTGGACACGCTGCTGGTCTGCCTCCAACTGACCGACTCGGCCTTCCCCAGCGGCTTCTACACCCTCTCGCACGGCCTGGAGGGCTACGCCCAGGCCAAGGCCGTCACCCCGGACACCCTGCCCGAGCTGCTCGCCGACCTGCTGCGGCACGGCGTCGGACCGTCCGACGCCACGGCCCTGGTCCTGGCCCACCGGGCCGCCACGGCGGGTGACTGGGAGCTGCTCGCCGAGACCGACCAGCGGCTTCACGCCACCAGGCTCAACCGCGAGCTGCGCCTGGCCGCCACCCGAACCGGACGCCAACTCCTGGACATCGCCCGGGAGTCGGTGGGCGGCGCGCCGCTGGAACGGTACGCCGAGCTGGTCGCGGAGAAGCGCGCCCCCGGCTGCCAGGCGGTGGCGGCCGGGGTGGCGTACGCCTCGGCCGGCGTTCCGGTCCACCAAGCCGTCACCAGCGACCTGTTCGCGTTCTGCACCAGCTTCGTCGGCGCGGCGCTGCGGCTCCGGCTGACCGATCACCGCAAGGCGCAGGTGGTGCTGCGGGCGGCCTCCCCGGTGATCCGGGAGGTCGTATCCGCCGCCCTGGAGCGTGACCTGGCGGACCTGGGCGGCTGCGTGCCGGTCGCCGACGCGATGTCCGGGCGGCACGAGCGGGCGGAGGCCCGGCTGTTCATGAGTTGACCCCCTGCATCCGCACACGGCACAACGGACCATCAGAGGAGGAGAGTTGACCGAGAACGTGCTCCGCGTGGGCATCGGTGGGCCGGTGGGTTCCGGCAAGACGGCGCTGATCGAGGCGCTCGTCCCGGTGCTGATCGCCCGAGGCCACCGCCCGGCGGTCATCACCAACGACATCTACACCCAGGAGGACGCCCAGCACGTGCGGCGCACCCTGGCCGGGGTACTGGACCCCGAGCGGGTGGTCGGCGTGGAGACCGGCGCCTGCCCGCACACCGCCGTCCGGGACGACCCGACGATGAACCTCGCGGCCGGCGCCGAGATGCTGGAGCGCTTCCCGGACGTCGACACCCTGCTCTTCGAGTCCGGCGGGGACAACCTCACGCTGACCTTCAGCCCGGTGTTGGTGGACCTCTTCCTCTTCGTCCTCGACACCGCCGAGGGCGAGAAGATGCCCCGCAAGCGCGGCCCGGGCATCACCGAGTCGGACCTGCTGGTCATCAACAAGATCGACATCGCCCAGTACGTCCGCGCCGACCTCGGGGTGATGGAGTCCGACGCCCACCGGGTGCGCGAGGGCGGCCCGGTCGTGCTCACCAACTGCCTGACGGGGGAAGGGCTGGAGGAGATCGCGGCCTTCCTGGAGACCTTCCGGACGGTTCCGGCATGACGGCTTCCCCGGCTGTGGCGGCTTCCTCGGCTGTGGTGGCTCCTCCGGTTTCCTCGGCTCCTCCGGGTTCCTCGGCGGTGGCGGCTTCGGCGGTGCCCCGGCTCGACCCCCGGCACTACGAGCCGGCCCGCGTCCCGTACGCGGTCCGGCGCTTCGCCGGGACGCCCGACACCCTCGCGGTCGGGAGTCCCGGCAAGGTCGGGCTGCTGGAACTGGCCTTCGAGAAGATCGGCGGGCGTACCGAACTCACCGGCCACTACCAGAAGTCACCGCTGCAGATCATGCGCCCGCTGTACTTCGACCCGGCCCGCCCCGACCTCGCCGTCACCTTCCTGATGTCCACCGGCGGCGGCATCCTCCAAGCCGACCGGCTCCGCACCGACCTGCACTGCGGCGCCGACACGGCCGTCCACCTCACCACCCAGGCGGCCACCAAGGTCTACCGGATGGAACACGACTACGCGACGCAGCTGGTCAACCTGACGGCCGGCCCGCGCGCCTACGTCGAGTACCTGCCCGAGCCGGTGATCCCCTTCGTCGACTCGCGCCTCTACCAGCGAACCGTCCTCACCGTCGACCCGGGCGCGACGGTGCTCGCCGGCGAGACCATCCTGGCCGGCCGACTCGCTCGAGGCGAGCGCAACGCCTACCGGGTGCTCGCCTCCGACCTCGAAGTCCGCCGCCCGGACGGCGAGTTGGTGGCACTGGACACCGTCCGCCTGGAACCCTCGGCGGGCGGGGGCAGCGGCGTCACCGGCCCGGCGGTACTGGCCGGGCACGACGTGATGTCCAGCCTGTACGTCCTCAGCCCGCTCGCCCCGGCGGGCCGGATCGCGGACGCCCTGCACGAGGCGGTGGCCGACCGGGACCGCTCGCTGCTGTACGGCGTGAGCGTGCTGCCGCAGGACAGCGGAGCCTGGCTGCGCCTCCTCGGCGCCGACACCCGGGCCTGCGCGGCCGCCCTGCGCGCGGCCTGGGACGCGGTGCGGCGACTGCTGATCGGGGCGCCGGCGCCGGAGCTGCGGAAGACGTAGTAGCGGCGGCCGGGGTCGCTCGTGATCTTCTTCCGGGTCCGGTACAACCCCGGGGCGGGGTGCGAAGTCCTGTCTGGCGTGAACGAGGATGCGAGACGGGATGCCGCGCCGGACGGGACGCGCGAGGTCGTGCCGGATGTCGTGCCGGAGGCCGTGACGGACGGCGCGGCGACGGACGTGACGACTGAAACGACGGCCGATGTGCCGAAGCCTGCGGCGGATGATGCGCAGGCCGGGTCGACGCCGCCGGTCCGGCGCCTGGTCAGCCGCCGAAAGCTGCTGATGGGCGTCGCGGGCCTGGGTGCCCTCGCGGCCGCGGCGGGTGTCAACGAATGGTTCCGCCGGAGGAACTCACATGGTCCGCGGCTCTGGCAGACGACCGCCGCGAGCGGGCGGCTGGAGCTGTCCACCGGCCGCCAACAGGCCCTCTACGTCTCCGGGTTCGATCGCAGCGTGCGAGCCCTCGACCCGCGCACCGGCGAGGTCCGCTGGAGCCACTCCGTCAGCACGCCCCACGACGCCGACCCGCAGGGCGGCTGGCCACTGGCCGCCGGAGAGGGGACGGTGTGCGTGGCCACCGACACCCACCTGCGGGTCCTGGACGCGGAGTCGGGGGAGCAGCGCTGGGAGGCGGCCGCACCGTACTGGTCCCAGTTCGCTGGGAAGCAACGCCCCGCCGTCAGCGGCGACAGCGTGTTCGCGGCGCACGGGAGCTCCGTGCGCTGCTTCGATCTGGCCACCGGCAAGCCGCGCTGGACGGGCCCGGTGCTCCACGCGGACGCCCTGGCCCTCGACGGCGGCACCGTGTACGCGGCCGGTGAGTCGACCGGGGTCGTCGCCCTGGACGCGCGCACCGGCGAGCAGCTGTGGGAACACAAGGTCGCCGTCACCGGCCCGCTCACCGCCCACCGGGGAGCTCTGTTCCACACGTCCGAGGGGCTGGGCGGCACGGTCGTCACGGCACTGGAGGGGGCGACCGGAGAGGTGCTCTGGGGCTCCTTCCAGTACGGCCGGGTGACCTGCCCGCTGTCGGCGGCCGACCGGACGGTCTTCGTGTTCGGCGGGGCCCGCCTGCACGCGCTGGACGCGGACACCGGAGACCGGCGCTGGTCCGCTGACGTCCCCGTCGGCAGCCGCCCCGGGCCGACAGCCATGACCGCTGCCGCGGGTGGTGGCGTGTACGCCGACGCGGGCGACGACCAGCTGTACGCGTTCGACCTCGCGACGGGTGAACTGCGCTGGCAGGACCAGTCGGAGCCGCCCGGCGGCGACACCGGAGGAGGAAGCCCGATCCGGCTGGCCGCCGCCGACGGGACCGTCTACCGCTCCAGCCGCGCCGGGATTGTTGCGCTCGGTGCGCTGCCCTCGCCGCCGCCGGTTTGACGGGGGTCAGGGGTGGCGGCGAGGTGCGCGACGCTGAACCGGCCGACGGAGCCGTCGGCGCGGCACTGGGCGGACCCCTCACCACCGCCCTGGGGGCCCGCCAAGTGCTGACCGGCACTGGCATCGCCATGATCTTCGTCGCCGCCTGCGCTGCAGCACTGTGGATCCGCAGCACGAAACGGCACCAGATCCGCACCCACGCACTCCCAGCTATTGACCCACGCTCCTAGGCTCAGGGTCGTCCCGTAATTGATCTCCGGTGGATCGAGGTGGGGTGATCCGTCTCTGGGCGGGCTTCGCCTATGCGGCCTGGAGGAGGTTGTGCAGGCGGGCGACGCCAAGCATGGCGTAGTGGACGCCGTCGCCCTTGAGACGGCAGTCGCGGAGGATCTTCCAGGTCTTCATCCGGGCGAAGACATGCTCGACGCGGGCGCGAACCTGCTTGTGCTCGCGATTGTGCTGGGCCTGCCATTCGGTGAGCTCGCCGCCGGTCATGAGTTCACCGCGCCCCAGCGGCATGAGGGACTCAGAGCTCCTTGGTCATGTAGACGCGACTGGTGCCGGCCGGCGTGCACGGCACTTCCCCTATGCGGCGCCAGCCGTTGCGCTCGTAGAACCCGGGTGCCTGGAAGCTGATGGTGTACAGGACGGCGGCCCGGCAGCCTCGCGCCCGCCCCTCCTCCTCGGCTCGGCGCAGGATCTCGCTGCCCAGGCCCGAGCCACGCAGCTCGGGCGGCAGGTGGAAGAGGTCGATGAACAGCAGGCCGAGGGATGTCCGGCCGGTCAGGCCGCCGAGGATGCGGTGGGTTCCGGGGGCGCGGACCAGGACGGCCAGGGGGCGGCGGTCGTCGATGCCGGTGATGTCGGTGTTGAAACGGTCCAGGGCGTTCGAGATCACCGCCGTGTCGGAGGGACTGGGCTCGTCGGTGAGGACAAGCTCGGGCGCGGGCCTGCTCGGCGGGCCCGGTGTGTGCGAGTGCGTGCGGGCTATGGCGAGAGCGGCGTCCGCGAGCGGGGCCAGCGGGCTGGCGGCGTGGGCGCCGGGAACCGTGCAGCGTCGCAGGTACAGGGTGATGAGTCGCAGCATCGGGCGTTCGTGCTCCTTCAGAGGGCGGCTCGGGGCGTTCAGGGCGGGGAGCCTAGAACGCCGTCCGTTCGGCACGGACCGAACCGACGCTCCGCGATACTCGAAGGCATGGCGGCTGTTAGAGCGAACAAACCCGACAAGGCGCACACCGACATCGGCCTCGACCTCGCCGCGGTGGCGCGACTGCTCGCGGAGGACACCCGCGCCCACATCTGCCTGGCCCTGCTGGACGGCCGGGCCTGGACGGCGCGCGAGCTGGCCCGCCATGCCGCGGTGGCACCGTCGACGGCTACCGAGCACCTGAACTTGCTGGTGAATGGCGGCCTCCTTACCGAGGAACGGCACGGCCGCCACCGCTACCTACGGCTCGCAGGCCCCGAAGCGACGGCACTGATCGAGAGCCTGGCCGAACTAGCCCCGCGCCGCCCCAGCCATCCCATGTCATTGGGCGCCACCGGCCGGGCGCGTGCCCTGGCCCGTGCCCGACTTTGCTACGACCACCTCGCGGGCGCCCTCGGCATGGCCGTCACGGACGCGTTCGTCGCGGGTGGCCTGATCACGTGGGAACCGGAACCACGGCTCACCTCGGCAGGAACGGCCCGCCTCGCCGAGCACGGCATCGAACTACCCACCGCCACCCGGCGCCCACCGGTGCGCTCGTGCCTGGACTGGACCGAGCGCCGCCCCCACCTCGGCGGCGCCGTCGGAGCCGCGATCTGCTCACACGCCCTGGACGCGGGCTGGGTCACCAGAATCGGCACAGGCCGCGCCCTGGCACTGACAGAACCCGGCCGCCAGGCATTCCGCGACCGCTTCCAGGTCTCTGAGGACCGGCTCCCCGTCTAAAACGGGACAGTTCTTAGCCGCTCCACGAACTCGCGCTGCTCCGGCGTTTCGACGGCGTGCGGGTCGTAGTGCTCCCGCACGTACGCCACCGCCTCCGCCGCCGGGACGCCGTCCAGGACGGCGATGCACGCGAGGCTGGTCCCGGTGCGGCCCCAGCCGCCGGCGCAGGCGAGTTCGACGCGTTCGGTGGCGGAGCGCTCCCAGGCCTCGCGGAAGGCGTCGGCGGCGTCCGCGCGGTCGGCGGGGAGGCCGAAGTCGGGCCAGCGGACCCAGCGGCTCGACCAGTCGACGTGGGGCGGCTTGTCGTCCAACAGGTAGAGGCCGAAGGTCGGTTGGGGCCCGGGAGGCATGGGTCGGCTGAGGCCGCGGCCGCGCAGGAGGCGGCCGGAGGGCAGGCGCAGGATGCCGGGGGTGCTGGGGTCCCAGCTGGTGGGGTCGGTCATGGCGTCTCTTCCGAGGTGGGGTGGGGTGCTCAGGATGCCGCGTGCAGCCCGACGGGCGCGCGCGGCAGTCCGGCGCTGTGGGCCAGGGCGGCGGCCTCGCCGCGCGAGGAGACGTCGAGTTTGGCGAGGATGTTGGCGACGTGGAACTTCACCGTCGACTCGCTGATGTGCAGGGCCGCCGCGATGTCGCGGTTGCGGCGGCCCCGCGCGAGCTGGTCGAGGACCTCCCGTTCGCGCGGCTGGAGGCCGTCCAACGGGTCGGTGGCGAGGACGGGTTCGGGCAGGGCGAGCGGGAGGTCGACGGTCACCGTGGTGCCCCAGCCGGGGACGGCCTCGACGCCGTGGCGTCCGCCGAGGGCGGCGATGCGGTCGGCGGTGCGGTGGACGGTGAGGGCGTCGGCGGTGAGGACGCCGAGGCCGTCGCCGCGCACCACGGCGCGCAGCAGGCCGTCCGCCGTGAGCTGCCAGCTCACGTGCAGCCGGGTCGGCTTCTCCTGCTCCAGCATCAGCAGCACGGCCACCCGAACGGCGTCCCGGGCGGTGTGCGCGGCATCGGCGGGGACGGACCGGTCGGCCTCGGCCGGGGGCGCGACGTCGAGCTGTACCCGGGTGTGCCGCAGCAGCGGGCGCAGCTCGCGCACCAGCCGGGCGAAGGCGGCGTCGGCGGGCTGCTCGCTGAGGGTGCGGTCCAGTTCGGCGCCCTGGCGTAGGTCGAGCAGGGCGGTGACGGCCAGCTCGGTGGCGGTGCGGCGGGCCGTGGCGTCGTCCAGGTCGGCCGAGCGCAGCGGCGCCAGGATCGCGGTGAGCGCGGCGCTGTGGGTGCCGGTGAACTCGGCGATGGCGCGGGCGCGGGCGTTGGCGGAGGCGCGGGAGGCGGTGGCCTGGGTGGGGGCGGCGTCGGTGGCGCGGTGGTCGGAGTGGGCGACCACCAGGTCCCACAGTTGCTGGAGGACGGCGAGCGCCCCGGTCGCGAGCGGTTCGGCGTCCCGCCGGACGAGGACCAGGACGGCGCCGTCGCCGTTGCCGGGCGTGGTCGCCGTGACCACCACCGGTCGGGACTGCCCGGCGAGTTCGGCCTCGCCCTGCCAGGGGCGGCCGGCCGCGGTCGTCCCGGCCACGCGTTCGGCCAGCCGGGACAGGTCGAGTGAGCCGATGGCCCCGGTCAGCTCGGGCGGGCCGTAGTTGTGCGTGGGGCTGAACGTGCAGACGCCGCTGAGCTGGGCGAGCGCCGTGTGGGGGACGAGGGTGTCCAGGACCGCTGACAGCTGCCGCAGGAGGTCCGGCCGGGGCGTGCGCAGCACCTCGAGGGCTCGGGCCAGCGCGTCCTCGGGGCGGCCCCAGCGCTGCTGCCAGGCCTCGCCCCCGGCGTCGGCCCGGCCGTTGCCGTCGGTCCGGTCCGTGCCGTGAGGTTGGCCCTTGCCGTCGGCCCGGCCGTTGCCGTCGGTCCGGCTCTTGCCGTGGAGTTGGCTCTTGCCGTCGACCCGGCCCTTGCCGTCGATGCCGTTGGAACCACTCATGCCGTCCATGCGCTCCAGCCTAGTTCGAGGCACCGACGGTCCCGCCTGGCCGTTCGGACAGGTCGAACCGTCCGAAGGACCGGCCGGGCGCCCACCGCTCCGGTCACAGGATGGAAGGCGTCGGAAGACAGACCAACTCTCCTGGAACCGAGGGACTTTCCATGACCAAGGCGATCGCCTTCTCCGAGTTCGGCGGCGTGGACGTGCTGCGCCCGATCGACATCGAACTGCCCGCCCCGGGCCCCGGCCAGGTGCGGGTCGCGGTCCGAGCGGTGGGCGTCAACCCGGTGGACCGCAGGCTGCGCACCGGTGAGCTGGCCGGGCTGTTCCCGGTGGTCTTCCCCTACGTGCCGGGCGTCGAGGTGTCCGGCACGGTGGAGGCAGTCGGCGCCGAGGTGAGCGGCTTCGAGCCCGGCGACGAAGTGTTCGGCAGCACGATGGGCGGCGCCTACGCGGAACACGCGCTGCTCGACGCGGCGGCGCTGGCCCACAAGCCCGCCGGGCTGAGCTGGGAGGAGGCCGCCGCGCTCCCGACGGCGGCCGAGACCTCGGAGCGGGTCCTGGACGTCCTCGGCGTACGGCCGGGCGAGACGTTGCTGGTGCACGGCGCGGCCGGCGGGGTGGGCACCGTGCTGCTCCAGTTCGCCCGGGCGCGCGGGATCACCGTCATCGGCACCGCGAGCGAGGCCAACCACGACCATCTGCGGGAACTCGGCGCGATCCCGGTGGCGTACGGCGAGGGCCTGGCCGAGCGGGTGCGGGCCGTCGCCCCGGGCGGGGTGGACCGGGCGCTGGACGCGGCCGGGCGGGGCGGGGTGCTGCCGCTGTCGGTCGAGCTGACGGGCAGCGCCGACCGGGTGCTGACGATCGCCGACATGGAGGACGGGCAGGAGCACGGCGTCCGCTTCAACGGCGGTGTCGAGGGCGTCGAGCCGTACCACCAGCGCGCCTTCGCGGCCGCCGTCGCCCTGCACGAGGCGGGCACCCTGCGGCTGCCGCTGCACCGGGTGTTCCCGCTGGCGGAGGCGGCGCAGGCGCATCGGGTCAGTGAGGCCGGGCACCTGCGCGGGAAGATCGTGCTGACGGTCTGAAGGCCGTTCCGGCCTGCCTGCCGACCGTTCTGCCGCCCGGCCGTCGACCGTTTGTCGACCGGTCCGAGGGCTGTTCGCCGCCCGTCCTGTCCGCCTCTGCCCGTTTTACCTCCGTTTTGCATTGGGCTCGCCATTTTCGTACGGTTTCATCCGTTCGGAGTAATTCGGCAGGCGGACGCGCCGTGAACACGGTGGTGGGCCGTTCGGCCGACATGCGATCCCTCGAACGGTCGACCAGGGTTGGCCGGACGTGGGCGGTACCGGACCGCCTGCCCTGACGGTCAGGAGGACCAGGCGCATGGGTGGAACGGACAAGCGGGCGGTGATCGGCGAGTTCCTCGGGACCCTGCTGCTGGTGCTGCTGGCGGTGGGCGCCGCGGTGCTCGCGGGGGAGGCGATCGGTGCGGTGGGCATCGCGCTCGCGTTCGGTTTCGTGCTGCTCGCGCTCGCGTACGCGCTGGGCCCGGTCTCCGGCTGCCACGTCAACCCGGCGGTGACGCTCGGCTTCCTGCTGGCCCGCCGGATAGACGGGCGCACGGCGGTGTCGTACTGGGTGGCACAGGTGCTCGGCGGCATCGCGGGTGCGGCGCTCGTCCTGCTGCTCGCGAAGCAGGTGCCGGGGCTGGAGACCCACGGCAAGCTCGGCACCAACGGCTGGGGCGAGCGCTCCCAGGTGCACATCAACGCCGGCGGCGCGTTCCTGACCGAGGTCGTCCTCACCTTCCTGCTGGTGTACGTGGTCCTGGCGGTCACCCACCGGCTGGCCGCGGTCGGCTTCGACGGGCTGCCGATCGGCGTCGCACTGATGGTCGTCCACCTGGTCGGCATCCCGCTCACCGGCACCTCGGTCAACCCGGCGCGCAGCCTCGGCCCGGCACTCTTCGCGGGCGGCGAGGCGCTGTCGCAGCTGTGGCTGTTCCTGCTCGCCCCGCTGGTCGGCGGCGCGCTGGCGGCGGGCGCGCACCTGCTGACCCACCCGCAGCCCAACCTCCCGGTGGCCGAGGCCCTGGCCACGGACGCGCGGGTGTAGCTCCCGCGGCCTTCACCGCGCACCGGCTGCACGCCGGTCGAACGGCGGCCGGGACCGTACCGACGGCCCCGGCCGCCGTTGTCGTTCCCGCCGTCGCCGTCGTTCCCGCTGTCGCTGTCGCTGTCGCTGTGGGCGCTGTCGTTGTCGCCGCCGCAAGTGCTCCCTGTGGCCGTCGCCCCGCTGGTGCCGCCGCCGAGTGTCCGGGCCGCATTTGAGCCGCCGACCGGCCGGATCCGGCGCATCGGGCGGAGAGCCCCGGCTCCCGCCCCTGCGCTGGGTAGAGTCGCGCCATGGTGACTGTGAACGCGGGGAGCCCCGCGGCCGGGCGGCTGGCCGGCCGCTCCTGCGTGGTGACGGGCGCGGCCAGCGGCATCGGACGGGCCGTCGCCGAACGCTTCGTCCGGGAGGGCGCGTCGGTGGTCGCCACCGACGTGGACGCGGCCGGACTGGACCGGCTGGCCGAGCAACTCCCGGGCGCCGTCAGCACGGTGGTCGGCGACGTGGCCCGGGACGAGGACGCCCGCCGGATGGTGGCGGCCGCCGTCGAGCGGCACGGACGGCTGGACGTCCTGGTCGCCAACGCCGGGATCATCCCGCTGATGGAGATCACCGAGGCCACCGCCGAGGACTGGGACCACGTCATGGCGGTGGACGGCCGCGGCATGTTCCTCACCTGCAAGTACGCGATCGAGGCGATGACGGCGCAGGAAAGGCCCGGCGGCTCGATCGTCTGCCTGTCCTCCATCTCCGGCGAGGCCGGCCAGCGCGGCCAGGCGGTGTACGGGCCCGCCAAGTTCGTCGCCTCCGGCCTCACCAAGCACCTCGCCGTCGAGTGGGCCGACCGCGGCATCCGGGTCAACGCCGTCGCCCCCGGCACCATCACCACCGAGCGGGTCGCCCGGCTGTACGACGAGCCCGGCGGACCCGAGTACCTCGGGGCGATCGAGAAGCTGCACCCGATGGGCCGGCTCGGCGTCCCGGCCGAGGTCGCCGCGGCCGTCCTCTTCCTCGCCTCGGACGACGCCTCCTTCGTCACCGGGGTCGTGCTGCCGGTGGACGGCGGCTACCTCGCGCAGTGACCCCCGGGTGCCGCGCTGAGCGGCCGCCGGCGGAGCGCCCCGGCCACGACAAGCGCGCCTGCGGGCCGCCCCGGTGTGGATTCCTGATCTTCTCGTCGAGCCGCTCCGGTCGGGGCGCTGACCGTCAGTCGGCCGCGGGCTCGACGGCTGCTGCGACGGAGCGGCGTCGGAGCCCAGCGGCCACAAACTCCATCTCGACCAGCGTGCCCACCAGACCGGTTGTCCTCAGCTCGTGGGCCATGGCCCGGGCCTGTGTCAGCGAGAGCCCGTGAATCTCCCGCAGGGCATGCAAGACAGGGACAAGGCTCGACTCGGGCCCTGAAAGCCGAAGTCGAGCAGGGCCGTGCTCTGCCAGCAGCGCCTGGCGGATCTCCTCGGGAGTCGGCCCGCCGCTGTCCTGCTCGCACCACGCAGCGGGACAGGTCCGGCATCCCCCTTCCGTGCCCCACCACACCCGGACTCGGCTGCGCCGTGATCGCCGAGGTCCTCCCCGCCCGCCGCACCCCGGGCAGCGCCCGCCTGGCTCGTCTGCCCGGCTCGCCTGCCTGGCCCGCCCGCCGGCCCGCCGCTCGCGGCCGGTGGCGCGGAAACTCGATGGCGCGCGCTCCCGCGCCGTGTTGGAGTGAGCGGATGGATCATGACGAAGTGCTCGCCCTGTTCGACGACCGACTCCGACGCAACGCGCCGCCCGACCCGGACTGCCGTGTCGAGCGCGACGGCGCGGTGGTCCGGCAGGTGGGTCCGGAGCACAGCTGGAACGGCGTGGTCTGGTCAGGCCTGGACGAGGCCGGGGCGGACGCGGCCATCGCCGCACAGGTGCGCCACTTCGCCGGACTGGGGCTGGAGTTCGAGTGGAAGGCCTACTCCCACGACCGCCCCGCGGACCTCGGCGCCCGACTGCTGGCGGCCGGCTTCACCCCGGAGCCGGACGAGGCGCTGATGATCGCCCGGATCGCGGACCTGCCCACCGAGGCCGCCCTGCCCGAGGGCGTCCGGCTGCTCCCGGTGACCGACCCGGCCGGGGTGGACCTGCTGATGGAGGCCCACGTACAGGCCTTTGGCACCGAGCACCCCAACCTGCGCGAGCGGCTGCTCGACCACCTGCGGCACGGCAACGAGACGGTCAGCATGGTCGTCGCGATGGCCGGTGACCGCCCGGTCAGCGGCGCCCGGATGGAGCTGATCCCGGGCACCGGGTTCGCCGGCCTCTGGGGCGGCGGCACCGCGCCCGACTGGCGCGGCCGGGGCATCTACCGCGCCCTCGTCGCCCACCGCGCCCGCCTCGCGGCCGAGCTCGGCTACCAGTACCTCCAGGTCGACGCGAGCGACCAGAGTCGGCCCATCCTGCAGCGCCTCGGCTTCGCCTGGCTGAGCACGACGACGCCGTACGTCCACCAGCCGTAGGACCTGCCGGGGGCGGTCGGCCCTGGCCGGGACGACGGAAGCCGACGGAAGTCGGGTTGGTCCCGCGTCGTCGGCACCCATCCGGGGCCAGGAGAGCCGTGACCACCCTGTGCCCACGAGAGCCGTGACCACCCTGTGCCCAGTCGGCCGACCGGCCGACCTGATCGGCGCGGGACTCTCGGCGTACGTCGGCCTGGTCCTGCCGGCCCCGTCCGTCGGCTGGTCGTCGGTGGTGACCGCCGCGGCCATCGCGTGCTTGGCTCTCGGGCTGGGAGCGCGGACTGTGCCGGAGCGGGCCTGAAGGCCTCCGGTGCCCTTGTTCCCCCTGCCCCTGCCGATCGGCAGGGGCAGGGGGCGAGTTGCTGCTCAGGCTCTGCCGTTCAGCACATGTGCGGGAGGGGCGCCCGGGGTCATCGTTGAGGCACCACGAGCGGGGGCGGTCTGGTCCCCGGGGAAGGAGCCTCGACATGTTCGACCTCTGGTCTCTGCGCGTCCTCGGATCGCCGACGGCTGGGCCCGTCCTCGTCGGCTCGGGCGCCGGCTTGGGCGGCGCCGGCCTGGGTGCCGGCTCGGGCTCGGGTATCCGCCCGGTACTCGCGCGGTGGCGATCAGGACGGGAGCGGTGCCTGACGCGCCGCGGCCGCACCGACCACACCCGCGGCGGCCACGCCCGGAGCCGTCACACCTGGTGCCGCCGTGTCCGGAGCCGTCCTGCCCGCAGCGACGGCGTCCGTGAGCCGGCCCTGTCCGAAGCAGGCGCTCCGCTGCGTGCCGGTGTCGTGCGCGGCGGTCTGCGCGAGGGCGTACTGGAACGGCACCCCGATCGCCGCCACCGGCAGCAGGACGCACAGCAGTGCGTGCCCCAGGCCGATCCGGAACGTCCTGCGCCGAGCGGCGGTGACGAGCTGCCAACCGCCCCAGCACACCGCGCCGATGCCGAGCACCAGCCCCGCCCAGGCGAGCGGCAGCACGTGGGCCGGGGCGCCGGGGCTGTTTTGGCAGCGGCTCACCAGCGCGTGGATGTCGCCGTCCGCGAGGAGCGTCGGCACGCCGAACGCCCACCCGAGGCAGCCGAGCAGCAGCGGGCCGCCCGCCCGCAGCCACCGGGGAGAGCGCTGTTCCTCATTCATAGGCCTAGTACCAGTCCGGATTCACGCGGACGAAGTGCAGCTTCTGGTGCCCGCGCTGCTCCTGGAAGCTGTCGATCCGACCGCCCAGGCTCGCGTTCTGCTGGCCGCCGCTGTGCTGGGTGTAGCGGATGTCCCCGTCCGGGGTCACCGCCGTCACCACCGCGGTGTGGTGGACGACGCCCTTCTTGTCCTGCGAGTCCTGGTCGGAGTCCTCCTCGTAGTAGACGATGTCCCCGGGCCTCACCTCGTCCGGAGTGAGCTCCTGGCCGCCGTGGCGCATCATGAAGTCGTGCATGTTCTGCGCCCCGGCCCAGCTCTTCGAGTAGTCGAGTCGCTGGTCGAACCAGTCGCCGCCGGCGTCGTCGCTGCGCCCCCAGGTGTCGTCCCCGCGCCAGCCCCACCACTGGTCCCACTTGGCGTGCACGCCGCCCTGGCGCAGCGCCTCCGAGGCGAAGTTGGTGCAGTTGTCGTCGAAGACGTCGATGGTGGTGTCGTTCCAGTGCTCCAGCGCCCACTGCACGGTCTTCACCCGGTCGTACTTTGCATTGGGCCCGCCGCGCAGGCTCACCTTCACGTCGTCGGGGATGCCGGGGAGGTTGGCGAGGGTCACAGGGTTGGAGAGCATCAGCTGCTTGCGCTGGTTGTCGGTCAGCGCGTTCCACCAGTCGCTGACCAGCCGGGGGTCCTGCCCGCTGGGGATGTCCCCGGTGTACATGGACAGTTCGGTCTGTGAGGCTTCGCGCTGGAGCTGGTCCAGCGCCTTGCGTGGATCGGTCTCGCAGGTCGCCCCGGCGAGTCTGCGCAGCTCGGCGGAGGCCAGCCTGTCGGCCTGGGCGGCCTCGCGCAGCGCCTCCTGGAGCAGCGCGTCGATCTCCTGGACGACGTTGTCGTTGGAGGCCGCCGCGCCGCCGCTGCCGTGGACGGTGGCCGTGGACTCGTCGACGGTGAGGCCGTACTGCCTGGCCATGTCCAGGGCGGAGTTCAGGGTGAGCTTGGCCCTGGTGATGCTGGCGCTCAGCCCGTCGAGGACCATGACGACGCCGCGCATGATGTCCGCGCCGGCCTCCAGGATCTCGGCCTGCTCCTGGAGTTTGCGGCCGGCAGCCTCGCCGACCTTGTCCTTCCAGTTCTCCTTGAGCGGGTCGACACCATTGGCGTGGATGTCGTTGACGGCCTGCCACGCCTGCTTGGACAGGGCGAGCCAGGAGCCGGCGGCGGCGTCGACGTCGATGCTGTTGGCGGCCTTGAGCGCCGCGATGGTCATCGTCACGGCTGCTGCTCCGTCGCCGCGCCGCCGAGGTCGTCGAGCGCGGACTCGAGCCGGCGGGCGTACTCCTGGTCGGCCTGGTCGTAGGAGTGGGCCGAGTCGTGCAACTGCTGCGAATAGACGTGAAGTTGATCGACGACGGACTTCACATGGGCCTGCCAGGCGTCGGCGCAGTCCTTCAGTGCCGGTCCGGAGTCCCAGGCCGACATGCTGTCGGCGGCCGTGTGGCTGTCGTCGAGCCAGTGCCCGACGGGCCCGAAGGTCTTGGCGGCCTCGGTGAGGCCGTTCGCGGACTGGCGCAGGGCATGCGTCTGGACGTGGATGTGATTCATCGTCAGTTCCCCCTACCCGGCTATGTCGACTCTGATCGACATGGGTGCGGCCATCGTAGCCATCGGATCGGAAGGGAGGGGTCATCTGGAAGTCATGAACAGGTAATCCAGCAGGGCCGGTTGCCTTCGATCCTGCCGGTCTCCCGAGGAGTCGGCCGCTGGTCCGGCGGAGCGGGCGGCGATCGCAGGGCACCCCGACAGCCCCGGGCACGATCAGCGCCGCGCCGCGGATGGCGGCCGAGGACAGGCAGGGGGCCTGCGCTCGACGAAGCGCTCAGAGGTCCCGTACCCGCCGAGCGTGCACGGCACGGCACGGCACAGCACGGCACGGCGCCGGCCGCGGCGAGCAGCCGGCTCGCCCGCTCCCGCCCACTCCCGCCCACTCCCGGTCGGTCCCGGCCGGTCCGGAAGAACCGACCCCGGTGGAACCCGAGTTCGGTGGAACCAGTCCCGGACGGGCGAACGCCCGGGGCGTTACGGGTGATTTCTCCGTCGAATTGCGATTCAGCCGTGGATCCGCCTCAAGGTGTCACGTGAGACGTGTCCAGGATCGGCCTGGAACAGCGTCCGGGGCGCTGAGAGTGGGGCCCGGGCGGCGCAGTCGAGAGGGAAGACGACCATGCACGTGATTCGAAGCGGCACCCCCGATACCGGCGGCCGGGCTCTGCGGACGGCGGGCGCGCTGCTCGCCCTGCTGCTCGTGGGTGCGGCGGCGGGGTGCGGCGGTGGCGGCGGCTCCGGCTCCGCAACCACTTCCCCGGCGGCCACGGGCGCCACTGCCACTGCCAGTGCCACTGCCACCGCCACCGAGTCCGCCCCGGCGACGGAGACCGCCGCCGAAACCGCCCCCACCGACCCTGCCGCGGCCAAGGAGGAGGTCACCAGCAACTGGGAGCGGTTCTTCGACCCCAGCACGTCGGTCGCCGACAAGGCCAGGCTGCTCCAGGATGGCGACATGCTGCTTCCGGTGCTCCAGGGCTTCGCCCAGGACCCGCAGGTCGGCCAGGGGCAGGTGGAGGTCGAGGACGTCGCGCTCACGGACGCGAGCCACGCGAACGTCACGTACTCGCTTTCGCTCCAGGGCAACGCGGTGGAGCCGAGCGCGACCGGCCAGTCCGTCCTCGACAACGGCACCTGGAAGGTGTCCCGCTCGACCCTGTGCGGTCTGCTCACCCAGGCGGGCAGCGCCACCGCCAACCCGATCCCCGGCTGCAGCTGACCGGATGCCGTCGACACGCGCCGCCCGCTCTGCCGCCCTCCCGGAGGCCCTCGCTTCTGCTCACCGACCGCGGCCCCCGGCTGCCCGACGAGGCCTTCACGGCCCGTCCCGCCCCCGCCACCAGCCCTGGCCGGTGGTGCGACCGGGAGCACCAACCCGGCCACCAGGATCCGGAGCGCCCTGGTCGCCTCCCTCACCAGCCCGGTCGGCAACGAGGTGTTCACCGGCCCGCGCTACGGCGCCCAGACGTTCTTCCAGGCCCTCAACAACCGCGGCGCCCTGCACGGGCACACCCGATCTGTGACGACAGCGGCGGCGGGGTCGGTAGTCGGGACTGCGTGTACCGGCTGATCGACCAGGCGCACGTCCTCGACTCCACGGCGCCCGTACGTGAGCGGCAAGGCGGTGCGGGACGTCGGCGCCCGCGTCGATCCACTGTCGGCCCTTGTCGGTTCAACGGAGGAGGAGTCGCTGGAACACCAGGACGAAACTCCGTGGCAGAGCCTCGTCGGCCGGCTGGTGGAGGTGGTGCAGGAGGCGAGGGCCTGGGCCGTTCGCGTGGCGGTCTCATCAGCAAGATCCACCTGAGTGCCGACGCCTTCTGCCGCCTGCTGTCGCTGATCGTTACGCCGGGGCAGCGGGCCGACTGCACTTAGTTCGTTCCGGTGCGTGCTGGAGAAGATCGGGGTCCCCCGGCTGGGGTTGGGCAGGCCCCGCCGCAGATCACCGGTGCCGGGCGGCTCTCATCCGTGAGCTGGCACGGAGACCGGTGCCACCGAGCGCCAGGCGCGTCCCGTTCGGCAGCCCAGCGACGTTCCGCAACTGCCGCACGAGCCGCAGCTCGGCTTCGGTGACGACGACGGCGGGCGGCCGACAGGTTTCAGCTGACAGATTTCAGATGACAGCTTTCGAAATCTGTCATCTGAAATCTGTCATCTGTCAGCCGCCCGCCCACCCCTCACGGCAGTCGCTCGACCACGACCATGGCCGCGTCGTCGTCCAGTCGGCCGCCGACATGGGCAAGCAGGTCGCGGCGCAGGCGGTGGAGCAGGGCGGTGGGGCGCTCGGATCGCCAGGCGGTGACGCGTTCGGTGAGTGGGTAGAAGCGGCGCTGGGCGTCGCGGGCCTCGATCACGCCGTCGGTGTAGATCAGCAGCCGGTCGCCGGGCCGGAACGGGAAGGTCTCCGTCTCGTACCGCACCGGTGCGAGCTCGCCGAGGCCCAGTGGTGGGGCGGGGTGGCGGGCGGCGAGGGTGGTGATGCCGTCGGGACGCAGCAGCAGCGGGGGAGGGTGGCCGCAGTCGATCAGGCGGACCGGGGAGCCGTCGTCGGGAATGTCGAGCAGGACGGCGGTGATGAAGGACTCGCCGGCCTCGCCGCTCTCCTTGGGGGGCTCCTCGGGCGCGGGGAGCGGCAGTGCGGACAGCGCCTGCAGGCCCTGCCGCTCGCCCCGGTCACCCCGGTCGCCTCGCCCGCTCCGCTCCCGTCGCTCCCGTCGCTCCTGCCGGTCCTGTCGGTCCCGCTGGGACTGTTCGGCGAGCTGGGCGAGGTCCCAGCTGACACTGCCGTCCAGGTAGGCGGCCAGGTCGGGCAGCTCGGCGTGCAGGTGGGCGGCGGCGCGGAAGGCGCCGAGCAGCAGGGCCGCGTCGCCGAGCGAGGACAGGCCCTTGCCGCGCACGTCGCCGACCAGCAGCCGGGTGCCGGTGGCGGTGCGGGCGGCCGCGTACAGGTCGCCGCCGACCTGCGCCTCGGCTTCGGCGGCCAGGTAGACGGAGGCCAGGTGCAGCGGTCCGATCCGGTCGGGCAGTGGGCGCAGCAGCACCCGCTGGGCGGCCTCGGACACCGAGCGCACCCGGGCCAGTTCGCGCTCGTGCCGTTCGCGCAGCACCCGCAGGCCGATGATCAGCACCGAGACGATCAGTTGCGCACTGAGTTGGGTCTCGATGTTCGTGCTGGTCAGGCTTTCGCGGACGGAGCCGATGACGGTCAGCGCGGCGAAGGCGATCGCGGCGACCGTGGCGGTGGCCCGGGGGCCGGCGAAGGAAGCGGTGATGGCGGGGGCGACGATCAGCAGCGGGCCAAGGTGGATGTCCGGCGGGGAGAGGATGTCGACCACGGTGATCAGCACGATCAGCGCGAGCGTCAGCGCCGTCAGCACCCGGCGGTCGGGCCGCCAGGCGCGGCGGCGGTCGGGGGGATGCGGCGCGGGCGGCGGGTGCGGCGCATCGGGACGCTGCCGGAGGGGCACTCCTCCTCTGTACACCGTGGAGGTGGCCCTGCGCACCCCGGAGGGGTCGGGCCCGCCGGCCGACGGGTCGGTCAGCCCTCCTGGCCGTAGCGGGCCAGGTAGTCGGCGAAGCGGGCGACGTCGTCGTCGGACCAGTCGGTGAAGCGCGCCGTGAAGGAGAGCCGGCGCTGTTCGTTGGCGTCCCGCAGCAGGGTGAGCCCGGCCTCGGTGGCGCGCAGGATCTGGCCGCGCTGGTCGTCCGGGTCGGTCTCGCGGGCCAGCAGGCCGAGCTTCTCCAGGGCGGTGACCTGACGGCTGACGGTGGACTTGTCGAGCATGAAGTACGCGGCCACGTCGGCGGCCCGGCAGCCGCCGCGCTCGGTGATCAGGTCGAGGATGCTGTAGGTGACCAGGGAGAGGTCGGGGTGCAGTTGGGAGGCCTTGTGCCGGGCGCGGCGGGCGAAGGCGGTCAGCTCGCGCTGGATGGTCTCGATGGACGACTGGCGGCCGGGCACGGCGTTCCTACCTCCTCGATATTTGTTGCACTATACAACAGATTCGCCCGGCGTGACGCGTCGCTCCGGCGCCCGCTGCTCCGGTGCGGCCTGCCAGGCGCGGGCGGCGGCGATCCGGCTGGTCGCACTCGGGTGAGTGGCGAACAGTAGCTCAAGCACCCTCGGCGGGTCGACATCGGAGACGTTCGCCACGGCCAGTCTGCGCTGCATCGCCACGAACTGCTCGACGTCCCCGGTCAGTTCGAGCGCGTGCCGGTCCGCCCTGGCCTCGATCCGGCGGCTCACCGTGCACTGTAGCGGCCCCGACAGCGTGCCCAGCAGCGCCGCGAGCGCCGCCAGCAGCGGCAGCGCCCGGGGGTCCGCCGCGTCCGTCGCCCCGGCGGCGTCCAGCAGCGGCCGCCAAGCGGCGAGGAGGCCGAGGACGACCACCGCGACGGCCGCGCCGACCGCACCCAGCGCGGTGCCCACCGGCACGTCCCGGTGCTTGACGTGCCCCAGCTCGTGCGCGACCACCAGTTCCACCTCGCGCGGCTCGGCGGTGGTCAGCAGCGTGTCGTACGCGACGATCCGGCGGGTCGCCCCGAACCCGGAGACGTACGCGTTGAGCGCGGTGGTGCGGCGGGAGGCGTCCGCCACCAGGACGTCCCGCACCCGGACGCCGTCCCGCTCGGCCAGCGCCAGCAGCGCGGCGCGCAGTTCCCCCGGAGGCATCGGGGAGAAGCGGTTGAACACCGGCTCGATCAGCAGCGGGTGGAGGAAGGAGAGCGCGGCCGTCAGCAGTGCCGCCGCACCCGCCGCCGGCAGCCACCAGCGCTGCGGTGACCAGGCGGTCAGCGCGAACAGCCCGAGCGCGAGCGGGAGGACGAGGGCGAGGGTGAGCGCGAGGCCGCGCACGGCGTCGAGGGCCCAGCCGGCCCAGCCCTGGGTCACCAGCCCGTACCGGGCCCGGACGGTCCTCGCCTCGGCGCCGAACGGCAGTTGCAGCGCCTGGCCGAGCAGCACCAGGGCCGCCGCTCCGGCCAGCGCGCCGGCCGTCCGGGAGCCGCCGAACCAGCCGCCGGTGGTGGTCACCAGGGCCGCGCCGGCCGGGGTGAGGCCGAGCAGCAGGGTCAGCGCCAGGCCCGCCAGCCGCCCGCCCAGCGCCCACGGCAACTGGGCGCGACGCAGCGCACGGCCCCGGGCGCGCTCGCTGGCGGTGAAGTCCGGGGCCCGGGTCTCGGCGGGCGGGGCCTCGGTGGGTGGGGTGCCGACGGGTGGGGTATCGGCGGCCGGGGTGGTGTCCATGGCGGGGTGTGGCTCTTCCGGTCGGATCGCGGGAGGAACGGTTCGGCGGTACGGCGGTGGTGCGGCTCAGCGGCTCAGCGGTTCAGCGGTTCAGCGCCGTGATGGTACGGCGGTTCGATGCTGCTCCGGCGGTGCCAGCATGGCGCACCCGACCGGTCGGCGCGCACTCCACCGCCCGGCACCCATCCGAGGACGGGTGCTCACTCCTCGGTGGGCCCGGTGGCGCTGTGAACGCCTGCGCGCAGCAGCTGGTGGCCGAGGTCCACCAGGGCGCGGCCGACCGCGAACTCGTCGCCGACCTCCGGGGCCGGGGCGTCGCGCGGGTTGCGGCGGGAGCGGGCGTCGCTGTGCAGCACGTTGCCGTCGGCGTCCAGTACGGCGTGCACCCGGGTGGTGTCCTCGTCCTCGACCACGTGCAGGCTGAGCTGCCAGTCCTTGGTGCGCACGCGGCCGGGCGCCCCCTGTTCGGCACCGCCGGCCACGGCCGTGCCCTGCGGTGGGGCGACGGCCGTCCCGTCGGCACGGACGATCACCACCGGGCAGGTCCCGTGCACCGCGCAGCGGGTGGACACCGAGCCGAGCAGCGTCCGGGCGAAGGTGCCCCGGCCGCGGCTGCCCAGCACCAGCAGATCGGCCCCGTCGGCCGCCTCCAGCAGCACATCGGCGGCGTGGCCCAGCACCAGGCTCTCCCGGACCTCCACCGGGCGGTCGGGCCCGAGGATCTCGTTGATCTCGGCACTCAGCGTGCGGCTGGCGGTCTGTTCGAACCCGTCGTCCACCATCGGTGCGAACCACCCGTACAGCGAGGGGTACTCCCAGGCCGCCACGGCGTGCACCGTCGCCCCGGTCAGCACGGCCTGGCCGACCGCCCAGCGCAGGGCCGCCTTCGACGGCGCGGAGCCGTCGATCCCGACCACGATCCGGCGCTCCCGGGCGGGGGAGGGCCGGCCGCCGCCCTCGGCGGAGGGCCGACCGCCGCCCGCGGGGGAGAGTTGGTTGCTGTCCATCACGTCACACCTCCCGGCCTTCGGCGCGGGACCCGCTTCCGCACACCGCGCCGGTCCCCGTGCACCACACTGCCCCCGTATACCAACACTGCCCCTGCACACCACGCTGCGCGCCCCGCCCGCCCGCGCGCCAGGGACGCGGTGGCCGGGTCGGGTGGGGCGATTGGGACGAGAGGGACGGATGGGCCGACGGCGCGGTCCAGCGGCGCCCGTCAGTGTCCGGCCCGGGGCCGGCGGAATACTTTGTGGCCGGAATGTTGCGGGCTCGGGTCCGAGTGATGGTGATTCGGTGGCGTAGGCTGACCGCTCTTGCATCATCCTCGGGGGGATTCACTCATGCGTCGTGCCGCGGCCGCCGTCGCGCTGTTCGTCGGAATGACCGCCGTCGCCGCGTGTGGGCCGGACGACCCCGCCCCGGCCCCGGCCTCCGCCGCCCCCGCCCCGCCCACCGCGTCCGCACCGGACGGCTCGCCCCCCGGCACGGCCCCGGGCAAGAGCGCCCCGCCCCGACCCGATGGCACCATCACCGTCGCCTTCGCCGGGGACGTCCACTTCGAGGGCCGCACCGAGGCCCGGCTGGCCGTCCAGGCACCCGAGCAGGCACTCGGCCCGATCTCCCACACCCTCGCCGACGCCGACCTGTCCGTCCTCAACCTGGAGACCGCGATCACCGGGCGCGGCGCCCCGGAGCCGAAGACGTACACCTTCCGCACCTCGCCCAAGGCCCTGTCGGTGCTCAAGGACTCGGGCGTCGACGTCGTCTCGATGGCCAACAACCACGCCGTGGACTTCGGCGCCGACGGCCTCACCGACACCCTCGCCGCCAAGGACTCCTCGCCGATCCCCGTGGTCGGCGTCGGGCGCAACGCCAAGGAGGCGTACGCCCCGTACGTCACCACCGTGCGCGGGGTGAAGGTCGTCGTGGTCGCCGCCAGCCAGGTCGAGGACCTCACCAACCAGAAGTGGCGGGCCGGCGCAAACAAGCCGGGCATCGCCTCGGCGCTGGACGTCCCGGCCCTGGTCAAGGCGGTGGAGACGGCCAAGCAGCAGGCCCCGGTGGTGCTCGTCTACCTGCACTGGGGCGACGAGGGCAAGGCCTGCCCGACCGGACCGCAGACCACCATCGCCAAGAAGCTCGCCGCCGCCGGCGCCACCGCCGTGGTCGGCACCCACGCGCACACCATGGTCGGCTCGGGCATGCTCGGCAACACCTACATCGGGTACGGCTTCGGCAACTTCCTCTGGTACGGCACCTCCAACTACGCCAACTCCAACGAGACCGGCGTCACCACCCTCACCCTCACCGCCGACGGCAAGGTGACGGGCGAAGCCTTCACTCCGGCCACCATCGACGACAAGGGCATCCCGGAGCCGGTCACCGGCGCCACCGCCGAGGCCGCCCTCAAGCGCCGCGACGGCCTGCGTGGCTGCACCGGCCTCTCCCCGGCACCCGCTGCCGGGGCCGCTGCCGCTGCCGCGGGCTCGACGGCTCCGCCCGCCACGCCTCCCGCCCCCACGCCTCAAGCAAAGGCTCCTTCGGGTACCGCGAAGGCTTCGACGACCCCCGCCGTCCCGCGCTAGGGTGCCCGCCATGGGGCGGGCACGAAGAACTGACGGTCCGTCATTTCTCTCCGCTGCGCCCTGCTGAGACAGGCGTCGACGGCGTCCTGGCCATCCGTCGCGACCCGGCCATCTGCGTCCACAGCCCCTCGGACGCGCTCGCCACCCGGGCCGAGGCCGAGGCCGAAGAACCGTGCAACCGCTGGAGCGCCGTCCGGCAGCGCCACGGCTACCGCCAGCGGACCGTCCGCGCGCCCAACTTCCCGGCTGCGCTTGGCTTCTGCGGCACCAAGCCGAGGGCGCCGGCGGGCCTGCCGATCCCCAACCTCTTCCAGCGCTTCGCCCTCGCCTCCTGGGGCCGGGCCTCGCCGCCGAGGCCGTCACCGAGGCCGTCACCGGCGTCGCCCGATGGGCGGCCGCCCACGTCCCCGACTGCCTGCTGACCGCCCATGCCCGCCCATGCCCGCCCGGAGAACCCCTCCTTCCGACGCGTCGCCCTGCGCGCGAGCCTGCGCCGTGCGGAGCACCTGGACGGCGGAGGGGGCGACGGCTGCGACCTGATCTCCGCGAGCCGCCTGCCGTAGCGGCCCGCGTTGCCGCGCCACCGCCACAGGGCGCCGAGGCCGCCCGACCCGTCCAGGGCTGGGCGGCCTCGGCGTGTCCGGGCGCAGGTTCGAGTGTGGCTCCGAGTGCGGCTCTGGTGCGGGACGTCCGCCGTGGGGCCTTCCGGGGCGAGTTGACGTTCGCACAGACGCTCGGCGCGGGCGAACTGCTGTGTTAGGTTAGGCTTACCTAATCTTGCTGGTCGGAGGGATGTCCTGTGCAGCAACAGTCCGAATTCGCCGGTGCCGTCGCGATGGTCACCGGGGCCGGGCAGGGCATCGGCGCGGCCGTGGTGCGGGCGCTGGTGGCCGAGGGGGCCGTCGTCGCGGCGGTGGATCGCAACCCCGAAGGGCTAGAGGCCCTGGTGGCCGAGGTGCCGTCCGCGCGCCCGTACGCGCTGGACGTCTCCGACGCCCGGGCGGTGGACGGGACCGTGGAGTCGATCGAGGGCCAACTCGGGCCCATCGGAACGCTGGTGAACGTCGCGGGCATTCTACGCACCGCCCCGGTCGTCGAACTCGCCGACGGGGACTGGGCGGACACCTTCGCCGTCAACACCACCGGGGTCTTCCACGCGAGCCGCGCGGTCGGCCGGCGGATGGCGGCCCGCGGGCGCGGGGCGATCGTGACCGTCGGGTCCAACGCCGCCGGGGTGCCGCGGGCCGGGATGGCCGCCTACGCGGCGTCCAAGGCGGCGGCCACCATGTTCACCCGCTGCCTGGGGCTGGAACTCGCCCGCTCCGGGGTGCGGTGCAACGTGGTGTCGCCGGGCTCGACCGACACCGAGATGCAGCGCGCGCTGTGGGGCGAGGACGCCGAGGCGGCCGAACGCCGGGTCATCGACGGCGACTTGGGAGCCTGGCGGGTCGGCATTCCGCTCGGGCGGATCGCCGCGCCCGCCGACATCGCCGACGCGGTGGTGTTCCTCGCTTCCGACCGGGCACGGCACATCACCATGCACGACCTGTACGTCGACGGCGGCGCGACCCTGCGCGCCTGAGCCCGCGCGACTGACGCTGCGTGCCTGGCCCTACGTGTCTGACCATGCGCGCCTGACCCTGCGCGCCTGAGCGGCACGCCGCCGGCCCTCCTCCTACCTTCCGAAGAACCGTCCCAGACTGGAGAATCCGCCGTGACCACGGTGCACCACGCCCCTGCCGGGCCGATACCCGCCGGGCCCGACGCCCCGGCGACCGCCCTCGCCGCGGGCCCGGACCACGCCGTCATCGGCGCGGCCAGCGGACTGCTCGGCCAGTACCGGGCCGGCTCCGACGAGGCGTTCTTCGCCTCGCCGACCCGAACCCTGCTCGGCTCCGGCGTGCACGCCCGGGTTCCGCAGGACGGGCGGCCGCTGCCGGTCAGGGTCGCCGAGACGCTCGCCGAGGCGGGCCGGGCCGGGATCGAACGGCCGCTGGTGGTCGGCGCGATGGCGTTCGACCGGGACAGCCGGGTCGAACTCGCCGTCCCCGCCAGGGTCCGCACCGCCGGGGCGCTGCGCGACGACCCGCTGATCGCCCTGCCCGCGCCGCCGGCCGAGCGGATCGACTGGCGGATCCACCCGGTGCCTGCGCCGGAGGCGTACGGCGCGGGCGTCGCGGCGGCCGTCGAGCGGCTGCGCGGCGGGGAGTTGAGCAAGGTGGTGCTGGCCCGCACGCTGGAGCTGAGCGCCGCCGAGCCGCTCGACCTGCCCGCCGTCCTGCAACGGCTGGCCCGGCGCGACCCCGGCGGTTACACCTTCGCCGTCCCGTCCGGCGGTGGCCGCACCCTGATCGGCGCCAGCCCCGAACTCCTGCTCTCCCGGCGGGGAACGGCCGTGCTGGCCAACCCGCTGGCCGGCTCGGTGCCGCGCGGCGAGGACCTCGGCGAGGACGTCCGGCGCGCCGCCGCGCTGCTGGAGTCGCCCAAGGACCTGCACGAGCACGCCGTCGTGGTGGACGCCATCCGCGAGGCGCTGGCGCCGTACTGCCGCACCCTGGAGGTGCCCGAACGGCCCACCCTGGTACGGACGGCGGCGATGTGGCACCTGGCCACCACCATCCGAGGCGAGCTGGCCGACCCCGCGGTCTCCGCCCTGGAGCTGGCCTGCGCGCTGCACCCCACCCCGGCGGTCTGCGGCACGCCGACGGACGTGGCGCGCAGGGTGATCGGCGAGGTCGAGCCCTTCGACCGCGGCCTCTACACCGGCATGGTCGGCTGGGAGGACGCGACCGGTGACGGCGAGTGGGTGGTCACCATCCGCTGCGCCGAGGCGGAGGAGCGGACGCTGCGGGTGTACGCCGGCGCCGGCGTGGTCGAGCAGTCCCGGCCGGAGGCTGAACTCGCCGAGACCAGCGCCAAGTTCCGCACCTTCCTGGACGCCGCGGGGGTGGCCCGGTGACGCCGCTGGACGAGTTCACCCCGTATCCCGCCGAGTTCGCCGAGCGCTACCGGGCCGCCGGGTACTGGCGCGGCGAGACCTTCGGCCGGATGCTGCGCGAGCGCGCCTCCGCGCACGGAGAGCGGATCGCCGTCGTCGACCCGGGCGGCCACGCGGTGGCGGCGACGGAGCGGCGCTGGACGTATGCCGAACTCGACCGCCGGGCCGACCGGATGGCCGCCGGACTGCGCGCCCGGGGCATCCGTTCCGGGGACCGCGTGGTGGTCCAACTGCCCAACGTCGCCGAGTTCTTCGAGGTCGTCTTCGCGCTGTTCCGGATCGGCGCGCTGCCGGTCTTCGCGCTGCCCGCCCACCGGTACGCCGAGATCGGGTACTTCTGCTCCTTCACCGAGGCGGCCGCGTACGTGGTGCCGGCCGTCGAGGGCGGCTTCGACTACCGCGAACTCGCCGGCCGGGTACGGGCGGAGAACCCCGCGCTGCGGCTGGTGCTGGTGGCCGGCGATGACCCGGGGGAGCACGTTCGGCTCGCGGACGTGCCCTGCGACCCGCCCGGCCCGGAGGCCCGCGACGGGGAGGCCTGTGACCCGACGGCCTGTGACCCGACGGCCTGTGACCCGACGATCTCCGGCGGGGAGCCCGAACCCGGGGACGTCGCGTTCCTCCAGCTCTCCGGCGGCAGTACCGGCGTGCCGAAGCTGATCCCGCGCACCCACGACGACTACATCTACTCGCTGCGCGGCTCGGTCGAGCTGTGCGGGCAGGACCAGGACAGCGTGTACCTGTGCGTGCTGCCCGCCGCCCACAACTTCCCGCTCAGCTCGCCGGGTTCGCTCGGCACGCTGTACGCCGGCGGCCGGGTGGTGCTCTGCCCGCAGCCCGGCCCGGAAACGGCCTTCCCGCTGATCGAGCGCGAGGGCGTGACCATCACCGGGCTGGTGCCGCCGCTCGCGCTGCTCTGGTTGGACGCCGCCGAGCGCGGCGCCACCGGGTACGAGAGCCTGGAGGTGCTGCTGGTCGGTGGCGCCAAGTTCAGCGAGGAGGCGGCCCGGCGGGTGCGGCCGGTGCTGGGCTGCACGCTCCAGCAGGTGTTCGGGATGGCCGAGGGACTGGTCAACTACACCCGGCTGGACGACCCGGAGGAGCTGATCACCACCACCCAGGGCCGGCCGATCTCGCCCGACGACGAGGTCAGGGTTGTCGACGACGAGGACCGCGACCTGCCCGACGGCGTCACCGGCCACCTGCTCACGCGCGGCCCGTACACCATCCGCGGCTACTGGAACGCGCCCGAGCACAATGCCGCCTCCTTCACCTCGGACGGCTTCTACCGCACCGGGGACCTGGTCCGGCGTACCCCGACCGGCTACCTGGTGGTCGAGGGGCGGGCCAAGGACCAGATCAACCGGGGCGGCGAGAAGGTCGCCGCCGAGGAGATCGAGAACCATCTGCTCGCCCACCCCGCGGTGCACGACGCCGCGGTGGTGTCGATGCCCGACCCGTACTTGGGCGAGCGCACCTGCGCGTACCTGGTGTTGCGCGCCGAGCACCGTGAACAGCCGCCGAGGAGCTTCGAGTTGAAGCGGTTCGTGCGCGAGCGCGGGCTCGCCGAGTTCAAGGTGCCGGACCGGGTCAAGTTCGTCGAGGCCTTCCCGGCCACCGGGATCGGGAAGGTCAGCAAGAAGGACCTGCGCGCCGCGATCGCGGCCTCGGTGACCGGCCGCTGACCACCCGCTGACCACCCGCCGACCGCCGGCTGTCTCCCTCCCCGCACGCCATCTCGCCTTCCGTCCAGTTAAGGAACACCACCGTGGGCCTGCCACGCATTCCCTCCTATCCCATGCCCGCCGCCGAGGAGCTGCCCGCCAACCGGGTCGCCTGGGCAGTGGACCCGGCGCGCGCCGTCCTGTTGGTGCACGACCTGCAGAACCACTTCCTGGACGCCTTCGGCGCGGAGGCCGCTCCGGTGCCTGAACTCCTCGGCAACGTAGCGGCGTTGGCCGAGGCGGCGCGCGCCGCCGGCGTCCCCGTCGTGTACTCGGCGCAGCTCGGCGGGCAGAGTCCGGCCGAGCGCGGGCTGCAGCAGGACTTCTGGGGGCCGGGAATCCCGGACGACCCGCGGGCCACCGCGATCGCCGAGGCCGTCGCCGCGGCACCCGGCGACACCGTGCTCACCAAGTGGAAGTACAGCGCCTTCGTGCGCACCGAGTTGGAGCAGCTGCTGCGCGAGCAGGGGCGGGACCAGCTGGTGATCACCGGCGTGTACGCGCACATCGGGGTGCAGGCCACCGCCTGCG
Source organism: Kitasatospora sp. NPDC032121 (assembly GCF_055580145.1). Classification (NCBI taxonomy): domain Bacteria; kingdom Bacillati; phylum Actinomycetota; class Actinomycetes; order Kitasatosporales; family Streptomycetaceae; genus Kitasatospora; species Kitasatospora sp. NPDC032121. Next base: position 198,055 of record NZ_JBVILX010000006.1, read on the forward strand.
ACGCCTGGATGCGGGACGTCCAGGCCTTCGTGGTGGCGGACGCCGTCGCCGACTTCGGCCCGGCGGAGCACCGTGGCGCGCTGACCTGGGTGGCCGGGCGATGCGGGATGGTCACCACGGCGGAGGCCGTGCTCGGGACGCTGGAGTCGGCCGCGGGGCCGGCTGTGGGGTCGCTCGTGGGGTCGCTTGTGGAGCCGGTCACGGAGCCGGCCGCCTCGAACATCGAGGGTGAGTACGGGACTTCGGAGCTCGAAGGGGTGGGCGGAAAGTGACGGGCATGGGCTTCACGGTGGAGCGGATCCGGGCCGAGGTCGCCGACCTGCTCGGCGAGGACCCGGCGGAGATCCCGTTGGACGAGAACCTGGTCGACTGGGGGCTGGACTCCATCCGGCTGATGACGCTCGCCGCGCGCTGGCAGCAGGAAGGCGCCGACGTGGCGTTCGTCCGGCTCGCGGAACGCCCGGCGATCGAGGCCTGGGCCGAGCTGCTGGGCGCGGCGTGATGGCGGCGGGGGTGGACGAGGCGGTCCGGGACGTGGTCCGGGACGCGGCCCGTGGGGCCGCGGTCAGTGGAGCCGCGCCGCCCACGGTGCCCGAGCTGCCTCCGCTGCCCCGCCCTACGGTGAGGTACCCGGCGACCACGGTGGTGGGGCCGGTCGAGGCGCAGGCGGCCCGGACGCCGGATGCGCCGGCGCTGGTGCTCGCGGACGGGGAGACCGTCAGCTACCGGGAGTTGAACGCCTCGGCCAACCGGCTGGCGCGCGCCCTGGCCGCCCGCGGGGCCCGCCCGGGCGCGGTGGTCGGCCTGGCGGGGTTCCGCCGTCCGGCGGAGCTGCTCACGGCGCTGCTGGCGGTGGCGAAGTCGGGCGCGGCGTACCTGCCGCTGGACCCGACGGACGCGCCCGGACGGCGGGAACGGCTGCTCGCGGAGAACGTGCCGGTCTGTGTGCTGGGGGAGGGGGTCGCGAGGGCGGTGACCGGGCTGGAGACGGACCACGAGCTGCCCACCGACCCGCCCCGGGCGCTGACCCCGCAGCACCTGCTCTGCGTCGGCTACGGTCCGGGCGGGCGCCCGCCCGCCGTCCGGCTCACCCATGCCGAGGCGGACCGCCGGCTCCGGGACCTCCAGGCGGCCCACCCGCTCGGGCCGGGCGACCGGGTGCTGCAGCTGGGCCTGCCGCTCTGGGAGTACCTGTGGCCGCTGCGGACGGGCGCCGCCGTGGTGCTCGTCGACCCGGGGCAGGAGGGCGAGGTCGGGGCGCTGGTGCGGGCGCTGGCGGTTACGGCGGTGCGGGTGGCGCCGGGAGCGCTGCTGGGCGGCTGAGGACGGGTGACGACTTTCAGCGAACAGAAGTCGGCGAACAGATTTCAGCGAACAGATTTCGTCATCTGTTCGCTGAAAGTCGTCGGCTGTCGCCCGTCGTTCAGCGCGGCTCGACCGCCGCCGCCCGCACCGCCAGGTCCGCCGCCGTCCACGCCATCCCCACCGCGCCGTCCAGCACCGCCCGCTCCGCCTCCGCGCTCAGAGCCGCCTCGGCGAACGCCGCCTCGTGCGGGGCGCAGGTGCCGCCGGTGATGTCCAGCACCGGATGGATCGACGGCACCGCGTGCGACACGTTCCCCATGTCCGTGCAGGCGAACGGCCCGCTCTCGACCGGCTCCGGCCGGCCGAGAGCCGCCGCGTTGGCCCGCCACAGCGCCAGCAGCCGGGGGTCGGAGCGCATGTCCAGGTAGTCCGGCTCGGGCCGGGTCAACTCCACCTCGCAGCCGGCGGCGAGCGCCCCGGCCCGGAAGCAGTCCTCGACCCGGGAGCGAAGCTCGGTGAGGTCCTCGGCCGCCGAGGCGCGGATCTCGTACTCGGCGCTCGCGCTGTCCGGAATCAGGTTCGGTGCCGTCCCGGCCGCCGTGGTGATGCCGTGCACCCGCCACTGCGGCGGGAGTTGCTGGCGCAGCAGCCCGATCGCGACCTGGGCGACGGTGAGCGCGTCGGCGGCGTTGCGTCCCCGGTGGGGGTCGAGGCTCGGGTGGGCGGCGCGCCCGGTGTAGCGGACGGACAGCGTGCCGAGCGCGAAGGACCGGAAGTCGGCGACCTCGACGGGGCACGGGTGGACCATCATCGCCGCGTCCACCCCGTCGAACGCCCCGGCCTCAAGCAGCAGCGCCTTTCCGGCCCCGCGTTCCTCGGCCGGTGCGCCGATCACCCGTACGGTGAGCCCGAGTCGGTCCGCGAACGGTGCGAGCCCGAGTGCCGCGCCCAGGCCGGCGGCGGCGATCAGGTTGTGCCCGCAGGCGTGGCCGAGGTCGGGCAGCGCGTCGTACTCGCAGACCAGCGCGACGGTGACCGGCCCGCTGCCGAGGCGCGCGTCGAACGCGGTGGCCAGGCCGTGGGCGGGTGCGGTGACCGAGTAGCCGTGCGCGCGCAGCAGTTCGGAGCACCATGCGGCCGCCAGGTGCTCCTCGAAGGCGGTCTCGGGGTGGGAGTGGATGCGGCGGCTGAGCGCGAGCAGTTCGGCCCTGTGGGCGTGGACGCGGTCGCGCACGGCCTGCTTGGCCTCGGTGAGAAGGCCGGGCGAGAGGTCAGTCGAGAGGCCGGTCGAGAGGCCGGTCGAGAGATCAGCCGAGGGTGCGGTCGGCGGCTCGGTCGGGGGCATGGGTGGCGTCTCCGGGTTGTCAGGGGCCCGGCCCTGTGGGGCCGTTGACCAGATCATATGAAGTTAGATTAGGCTAACCTAAGTAAGGCGTTCCGGATCCCCGAGGAGCTCTCCACCCCATGCCTGCCGTCGAAACCCAGATCGCCGACCGCCAGACCGCCGACATCCCGCTGCTCGCCGCCCAGTCGGCCATCTGGTACGCCCAGGCCCTCGACCCCGCGAGCCCGGTCTACAACACCGGCGACGCCGTCGAGATCAGCGGCCCGCTCGACGAGGACCGGTTCGAACAGGCGCTGCGGCAGGCGGTGGAGGAGGCGCAGGCGCTGAGCGCCGTCGTCGTGACCGGTCCGGACGGCACGCCCCGCCAGCGGCTGCGTCCCGGCCGACGCTGGCCGCTGCACCGCCTCGACCTGCGGGCCGCCGCCGACCCGGCCGCCGAGGCCGAGACCTGGATGCGCGCCGACCTCGCCCGCCCGGCCGACCTCGCCGAGGGCCCGCTGTTCACCCACGCGCTCATCCGGCTCGCCGAGGGCCGTCGGCTCTGGTACCGCCGCATCCACCACCTCGCCGTCGACGCCTACGCGTTGACCCTCCTCGGAGAGCGGGTCTCCGCCCTCTACACCGCCCGCACGACCGGAGTCGAACCCGCTCCGAACCCCTTCGCCGGACTCGCCGAGACCGCCGCCGAGGAGGCCGCCTACCGGGAGAGCGCGGAGTACGAGGCCGACCGCGCCCACTGGTCCGCCCGGATGGCCGACGCCGACACCCCGGCCACCCTCCCCGGTACTCCCGAACCCGCCACCCCCGAACCCGCCACCGACAACGCCGCCACCGCCACCCCGGAACCCGCCACCGACAACACCAGCGCCGACAACGCCCCCGCCGAAACGGTCCGCCTCACCGCCGACCTGCCCCCCGGCACCCGCGACCGCCTGGAGCGCGCCGCCGAAGCCGTCCGCGCCACCTGGGCCGAACTGCTCCTCGCCGCCACCGCCGGCTACCTGCACCGCCTGACCGGCACCCAGGACGTCGTCCTCGGCCTGCCACTCGCCAACCGGCGCGGCCCGGCCGCCCTGCGCACCCCCGTCGCCACCGCCAACGTGCTCCCGCTGCGCCTCGCCGTCCACCCCGCCGACAGCGCCGAGGCCCTGCTGCGCGCCGTGGTCCGCGAGCTGCGCGCGGTCCGCCGCCACCAGCGCTACCCGCTGGAGGAACTGCGCCGCGACCTCGGCCGCACCGGCGACCGTCGCGCCCTGTTCGGCCCGATGGTCAACATCAAGGCCTTCGAGGGCGACCTCGACCTGGCGGGCCTGCCCGGCACCGTCCGCAATCTCGCCGCGGGCCCGGTCGACGATCTCGCCGTGAACGTCTCACCCGGCCCGGACGGCGCGCTGCGCCTGGTCATCGACGCCGACCCGGTCCGCTACGGCCTCGCCTCCCTCGCCACTCACCGCGACGGCCTGCTGCGCTACCTCGACGCCCTCGCCGACCTCCTGGTCATTGCCCCGCGGACGCCGATCGCCCGGATCGACCTGCTCGACCCCGACGGCCTGCGCCGCGCCACCGAAGGCCGCACCGAGCCCCCCGTCGAGCGGACCGTGCCCGAGCTGTTCGCCGCCCAGGCCGCCCGCACCCCGGACGCCGTCGCCGTCCGTTGCGGCTCAACGGCCCTGACGTACAAGCAACTCGACCGCGCCGCCGACCACCTCGCGCACCGCCTGACGGCCCTCGGAGTCCGGGCCGGCGCACCGGTCGCGATCGCCCTGCCGCGTGGTACCGACACCCTGGTCGCGATGCTCGCCGTCCTCAAGGCGGGCGGCGCCTGCGTCTCCCTCGACCTCGCCCACCCGGCGCAGCGCCTGGCCGCCGTACTGGCCGACGCCCGCCCGGTCTGCGCCATCGGCACCGCCGAGGCCCTTGCCGGGCTCGACCTGCCCGCCGACCTGCTCACCGTCCAGCCGGGGGAGGCGGACCCCGAGCCCGCCGACCTGCTCACCGTCCAGCCGGGGGAGGCGGACCTCGAGCCCGCCGAGGCCCCGCCCGCACCCCGACTCCGCGACCCCGCCTACGTGTTGCACACCTCGGGATCCACCGGCCGCCCCAAGGGCGTGGTGGTCACCCACGCCTCGTTGGCCAACCTGCACGCCGGCCTCGGCGAGGACCACATCGCCCCCGCCGTGCGCCGCGCCGGCCGCGACCGGCTGCGCGTCGCCCACAGCGCCTCGTTCGCTTTCGACGCCTCCTGGGACCCGGTGCTCTGGATGGTCCACGGCCACGAGCTCCACCTGCTGGACGACGCCACCTACCGCGACCCGGCCGCGCTCGCCGCCCACCTCGACCGCGAGCGTATCGACTACCTCGACCTCACCCCCTCCTACCTCGAAGTCCTGCTCACCGAAGGCATCCTGGACGAGGGCCGGCACCGCCCGTCCGTCCTCGTGGTCGGCGGCGAGGCCACCCCGTCCGCCCTCTGGCAGCGCCTGGCCGCCGTCCCGGGCCTGCACCCGGTCGACCTCTACGGCCCGACCGAGACCACCGTCGACGCCTACGCCTGGACCCCGGGCCCGGACGGCGCCCCGCGCGGCCGGGTGGTGCGCGGCTCCCGGGCCTACGTCCTGGACGGCTCGCTGCGCCCCGCGCCCGACGGCGTCACCGGCGAGCTGTACGTGGCGGGCGCCTGCCTGGCCCGCGGCTACCTCGGCCGCCCCGACCTCACCGCCGAACGCTTCCTCGCCGACCCGTTCGGCCCGCCCGGTGGCCGGATGTACCGCACCGGTGACCTCGCCCGCCGCCGCCCCGACGGCACCCTGGAGTTCCTCGGCCGGGCCGACGACCAGGTGAAGATCCGCGGCTTCCGGATCGAGCCCGGCGAGATCGCCGCCGTCCTCGCCGAACTGCCCGGCGTCGCCCAGGCCGTGGTGATCGCCCGCCCCGGTCCGCAGGGCAAGCGCCTGCTCGGCTACGCCATCCCGGAGAGTGGCAGCACGCCCGACCCGGACGGGCTGCGCGCCGCACTCGCCGCCCGGCTGCCCGCGCACATGGTCCCGGCGGCCGTCCTGCTGCTGGACGAACTGCCGCGCACCGCCCACGACAAGCTCGACCACCGTGCCCTGCCCGAGCCGGCCGCCGTCACCGAGGGCGCCGCTGCGGCCACGCCCCAGGAGGAGCTGGTCTGCGGGCTGTTCGCCGACGTCCTCGGCCTGCCGCAGGCGCCCGGCCGGGACGCCTCCTTCTTCGACCTCGGCGGCCACTCGCTGCTCGCCGGGCGCCTGGCCGCCCGACTGCGCGACACCTTCGCCACCCCGGTCGGGTTCGCCGACGTGTTCCGGCAGCCGACCCCGGCCGGCCTCGCCGCGCTGCTCGCGGAGGCGTCCGGCAGGGGCGCGGAGGCCGAGCGCGGGCCCGGCCCCGTTCCGGTGCCGCGCACCGAGCGGATGCTGCTCTCGCCCGCCCAGCGCGGCCTCTGGTTCCTGCATCGCCTCGAAGGCCCCAGCCCGACCTACAACATCCCGCTGGCACTCACCCTCACCGGCCCGCTCGACCGGCACGCCCTCACCCTCGCCCTCGGCGATCTCGTCGCCCGGCACGAAGTCCTGCGCACCGTCTACGGGGAGGAGCCGGACGGCACGCCGTACCAGCGCATCCTTCCCTCCTGCCCGGTCGAACTGCACGACGGGACAGGCGAGTTGGCCGAGGCCGTCCGGTACGCCTTCGATCTGTCCGCCGAACCTCCGCTGCGCGCCACGCTGTTCGCCGGGCTCGCCGCACCGGCCGGACCCTCCCCGTCTGTCGGGCTCGCCGCACCGGCCGGACCCTCCCCGTCTGTCGGGCTCGCCGCACCGGCCGGACCCGCCCCGTCTGTCGGGCTCGCCGCACCGGCTGGACCCTCCCCGTCCGCCGGGTTCGCCGAACCGGCCGGACCCGCCCCGTCCGTCGGCGGTCCGGAGCGGCACACCCTGCTCCTGCTGCTGCACCACATCGCCGGCGACGGCGCCTCCACCACCCCGCTGCTGCGCGACCTGGCCGCCGCCTACACCGCCAGGACCGCCGGGCGCGAACCCGAATTCCCCGCACTCACCGTCCAGTTCGCCGACCACGCGGTCTGGCAGCGCGATCGGCTCGGCACCGCCGACGCGCCCAGCCCGCTCGCCGTCCGGCAGGCGGAGCACTGGCGCGCCGCGCTCGCCGGGCTGCCCGACCAGCTGGAGCTGCCCCTCGACCGCCCCCGCCCGGCCGTCGCGGGCCACCAGGGCGCCACCGTGCCCTTCGCGCTCGGCGCCGAGGCGCACACCGCCCTGGCCGGGCTCGCCAGGGCCGCCGACAGCACCGTCTTCATGGCCGTCCAGGCCGGGCTCGCGGCCCTGCTCACCCGGCACGGCGCCGGCACCGACATCCCGGTCGGCACCCCGGTGGCCGGCCGCGCGGACGAGGAGACCGCCGCGCTGGTCGGGTACTTCGTCAACTCGGTGGTGCTGCGCAGCGACACATCCGGCGACCCCACCTTCCGCGAGCTGCTGGCCCGGGTCCGCGCCGCCGTGCTCGCCGCGCACGAGCACGCCGACCTGCCCTTCGACCGACTGGTCGAGGAGCTCAACCCGGCCCGCTCGCTCGCCCGCCACCCGCTGTTCCAGGTGATGCTCGCCTGGCAGAGCCGCCCGGACGAGCGGATCGACCTGGGCGGCGGCCTCACCGCCGAGATCGCCGCCATCCCCAGCGGCACCGCCAAGTTCGACCTCACCCTCAACGCCGGCGAACTGCCCGGCGGCGGCATCGGCGGCTTCCTGGAGTACCGCACCGACCTCTTCGACGCCGCCACCGTGGCCGCCCTCGGCGAGCGCCTGACCAGACTGCTCACCGCCGCCGCGAGCGCCCCCGACAGCCCGATCGGCCGGCTGCCGCTGATCAGCGAGCAGGAGCGGCAGCGCGCCCTGGTCGAGTGGAACGGCACCCCTGTCGCCTCGACGAGTCCGAGTGCGACCCTGCCCGAACTGTTCGAGGCGGCAGCGGCGGCCAACCCGCGGGCCATCGCGGTCAGTTACCGGGGCGAGCGACTCGACTACACCGAACTCGGCGCCCGCGCCGACCGGTTGGCCCGGCTGCTGGCCGCCGAGGGCATCGGCCCCGGCGCCATCGTCGCGCTCGCCCTGCCGCGCTCGCTCGAACTCGTCGTCGCCCTGCTGGCGGTGGCCAAGTCCGGCGCCGCGTACCTGCCGCTCGACCCCGACTACCCGGCCGACCGGCTCGCCTACATGCTGGCCGACGCCGCCCCCGCCGCGCTGCTCACCGACCGCGCCACGGCGCCCCGGCTGCCCGCCCACGAGGTGCGCCGACTCCTGGTCGACGGGCCGGAGCCCGACCGCCAACCTGCCGTCCCACTGGCCCAGCACGAGCGCACCCGCCCGTTGCGCGCCGAGGACACCGCGTACGTCATCTACACCTCGGGCTCCACCGGCCGCCCCAAGGGCGTGCCCGTCACCCACCACAACGTGGTCCGGCTGTTCGACGCCACCGACCACTGGTTCGGCTTCGGCGCCGAGGACGTGTGGACGCTGTTCCACTCCTACGCCTTCGACTTCTCGGTCTGGGAGCTGTGGGGCGCCCTGCTGCACGGCGGCCGGCTGGTCGTCGTCCCGCACCTGGTCAGCCGCGACCCGGCGGCCTTCCTGGAGCTGCTCGCCCGCGAGCGGGTCACCGTGCTCAACCAGACGCCGTCCGCCTTCTACCAGCTCAGCGCCGCCGACCGGGACTGCCCCGGTAGCGAACTCGCCCTGCGCTACGTGGTGTTCGGCGGCGAGGCGCTCGAACTGGCCCGGCTGGACGACTGGTACGACCGGCACGCCGAGGACGCGCCCACGCTGGTCAACATGTACGGCATCACCGAGACCACCGTGCACGTCTCGTACGTCGCCCTCGACCGGGCGAGCGCCGCCGCCGGAAGCAGCAGCACCATCGGCGTCAACATCCCCGACCTGCGGGTCTACGTCCTCGACCAGCACCTCCAGCCCGTCCCGCCCGGCGTCACCGGCGAGATGTACGTGGCCGGGGCGGGCCTGGCCCGCGGCTACCTGGGCCGCCCCGAGCTGACCGCCACCCGCTTCGTCGCCGACCCGTACGCCGAGCTGTTCGGCGAGCACGGCACCCGGATGTACCGCTCCGGGGACCTCGCCCGCCGCCGCGCCGACGGCGTGCTGGAGTACTTCGGCCGCGCCGACCAGCAGGTCAAGCTGCGCGGCTTCCGGATCGAACTCGGTGAGATCGAGGCCGTGTTGGCCGCCCACCCGGCCGTCGCCGACGCCGCGGTGGTGGTCCGGGAGGACGTGCCGGGGGACAAGCGGCTGGTCGGCTACGCGGTGGCCGCCGGTGCCACCCCGGACGGGCCGTCGCACACCGCGGTGCCGGAGGAACTGCGCGCCCACGCCGCCGCCGAACTGCCCGCCCACATGGTGCCATCCGCCGTCGTCCTGCTCGACCGCCTCCCGCTCACCGCCAACGGCAAGCTCGACCGCCGCGCCCTGCCCGCCCCCGAGGCGCCCGCCGCGGGCGCCGGCCGCCCGCCGCGCACCCCGCGCGAGCAGCAGCTGTGCGAACTGTTCGCCGAGGTCCTGGGACTGGCCTCGGTCGGCGTCGAGGACGACTTCTTCGCGCTCGGCGGGCACTCGCTGCTGGTCGTCCGGCTCGCCGGGCGGATCCGCGAGGTGCTCGGACTGGAGGTCGGCATCGGCGCCCTGTTCCAGGCGTCCACCGTGGCCGTCCTGGACGCCGCCCTCGCGGCGGGCGCGCCGGACACCGACGCCCTGGACGTGCTGCTCCCGCTGCGGCCCGCCGCCCCCGGCCGGCAGCGCCCGCTGTTCGTCGTCCACCCGGCCGGCGGCCTCAGCTGGTGCTACACCGGCCTGATCCGCAACCTGCCCGGCGAGGTGCCGATCTACGGCCTCCAGGCCCAGGGCGTCGGTGCGGCCACCGCCACCCGGCCGCTGCCCGTCACCCTGGAGGAGCTGGCCGCGCACTACGCCGACCGGCTGCGCGAGGTCCAGCCCGAGGGCCCGTACCGGCTGCTCGGCTGGTCCACCGGCGGGATCATCGCGCACGCACTGGCCGTACGGCTGCAAGAGCTCGGCCAGGACGTCGAGTTGCTGGCGATCCTGGACGCCTACCCCGCCGAGGGCTTCCGCGAACTGCCCGTCCCCGACCAGGCCGAGGCACTGGAGGCGCTGCTCACCATGGGCGGCTTCGGACCGGAGGACCTGGACGGCCGCCCGCTCGAACTCGGTGCCGTCACCGAGCTGTTGCGCCGCGAGGACAGCCCGCTCGCCGGGCTGGACGAGGCCACCGTGGCGGCGCTGAACGAGATCTACCTCAACACCAACCACCTGGTGCGCGGCTACGACCACCGCCGCTTCGAGGGCGACGTGTTGTTCTTCCGCGCCACCGTCGACACCATCGACGACACCCTGGTGCCCGAACTCTGGGAACCGTACGTGTCCGGCCGGATCGCCAACACCGACGTGGCCTGCTCCCACAAGGACATGACCCTGCCCGCCCCGATCGCGCACATCGCGAGCGTGATCGCCCACCACCTCGCCGACCTCCCGAAGGCGACCGACGATGGAGAAGACCACCGATGAGTGACGCCCCCGCCAACCCCTTCGACGCCGACGGCGAGTTCCTCGCGCTCGTCAACTCCGAGGGACAGCACTCCCTGTGGCCCGCCTTCGCCGCCGTCCCGGCCGGCTGGGACATCGCCCACGGCCCGTGCGAGCGAGCCGCCGCCCTGGAGTGGATCACCGCCAACTGGACCTCCCTGTGACTCCTCCGGCGGTCCAGGCCCCGGCGCGCCCCCTGCTCGCGGGGCGCGCCGCGGTCGTGGTCGTCTACACGGCCGCGATGTGCATGAACGGCCTGGACTCGACCATCGTCAACCCGGCGCTGTTCAGCATCGCCGAGGACTTCGGACGGCCGGTCTCGGCGGCCAACGCCGTGGAGACGGCCTTCCTGGTCGGCCTCGCCCTCGGCCTGCCGGCGGCCGGCTGGCTGGGCGACCGGTACGGCGTCAAGCGGGTCTTCCTCGGCTCCCTCGCCGCCTTCACCCTCGCCTCCGCGCTCTGCGCGGCGGCCCCCGGCCTGGGCGCGCTGTCGGCAGCCCGGGCCGTCCAGGGCGTGGCCGGCGGGCTGCTCACGCCGGTCGGGATGACGCTGCTGTTCCGGGCCTTCGCCCCGCACGAGCGGGCCGGCCTGGGCCGCGTCCTGATCGTCCCGACCGCGCTGATGCCCGCCCTCGGGCCACCGCTCGGCGGCTTCCTCACCGAACACCTGTCCTGGCACTGGCTGTTCCTGGTCAACGTGCCGATCGGGGCGGCGGCCGTGGTCATCGGCCTGACCGGCCTGCGCGGCGCGGAGGAGGAGCCCCCGGCCGGCCGCTTCGACACCACCGGCTTCCTGCTCGCCACCCCCGGCCTCGGCCTGCTGACCTACGCCCTCGGCTTCGGTCCGGCGCACGGCTGGACCTCCCCGGGCGTGGCCCTCGGCGGGCTGCTCGGACTGGCTCTGCTCGGCGCCGCCGTACGGCACCAACTGCGCACCGCCGAACCGCTGGTGGACATTCGGCTGCTCGCCGACCGCACCTTCGGCGCCGCGAGCTGGCTCGCCCTGCTGACCTCGGCCGGGCTGATGGGCGCACTGTTCGTGCTGCCGCTGCTCTACCAGGCGGCGCGCGGCGCCTCGGCCCTGGACGCCGGGCTGAGCGTCTTCCCGGAGGCGATCGGCCTGATGGCCGCCTCGCAGGTGGTGGACCGCCTGCTGCCCCGCCTCGGCCCCCGCCGACTCGCCCTGCCCGGGCTGCTGCTGGCGGCGCTCGTCCTCGCCGCGCTCGGCTTCGCCGAGAACCCCTGGGCCGTACGGGCGTTGATGTTCGGCGTCGGCCTGATCCTGGGCACAGCGGTGCTCACCGTCCAGATCGCCGGCTTCGCCGACGTTCCGCCGCCCGCGATGGGCCGCGCGATGAGCCTGTTCACCATCCTGCGCACCCTCGGCGGCGCGCTCGGCATCGCGGCCACCGCCGCGCTGCTCGGCGCGCTCGGCGACGCCACGGGCGCCGGCCCGTACCGCCTCGCCCTCCTGCTCACCGCCGCCGTGGTCGCCGCCGGCGCCCTACTGGCCGCCCGGCTCCCGGCCGAGGCCCCGGGCCCGCCGCCGGAGGACTGAGCCCTCAGCCGGTGGTCCGCCCGGACGCGCGCTGCGGCCGGGCGGACAGCCACCACACCGCGCCCAGCAGCAGCGCGCCCGGGGCGATTCCGGCGACCGTGCCGACGACGGCCGTCGGGGCGCCGCCGAGGGCCAGCGCCAGCCCGCCGACCCAGCACAGTGCCATCGCGGCGCCGAGGACGCGCAGCGCGGGCCGCCGCAGGAGGGCGGCGAGGTCGAAGGTGCGGTCCGCCGGCTCCTCCCGGCCGCCCCAGCGCTTCCCGACCCCGATGACTCCGAGGAACGCGGCCACCGAGAGCACCCGCACCGGCACCTCGAAGGCCAGCGGCAGGGCTCCCGCGCCGGCTTGGAGGAGCACCAGCCCGACACCGGCCCCGACGGACCGGGAGGTTCGTTCAGACGACATGGGGGCAAGTCTGGGGCCTGGTCTGATCGTTCGACAAGCCGTTTCGACCGGTCTCGGGAACAGCGATCTCTCCGCGCCCGAGGCCGATTCCGTCCGCGCCCCCGGCCTCACCGACCTGCCCGAGGACGCCATCGCGCTGGACCTGACCCGGCTGGTGCCCTACCGGGACCGAGCGGCCGCGGGGCCCTCGTGCCGGGCGAAGCCGATGAAGTCGGTCCAGACCTCTGCCGTGGAGGCGAGTCGGGGGCCGGCCTTGTCCTTGGAGTCCCGGACGTGGACGGTGCCCGGGGCAAGGGGGTGACCTCGACGCAGGCGCCGCCCTCGGTGTTGCCATGGCTGGACTTGAACCAGGTCAACGCATCGCTCATGGCTCCTCCGACATCCGGGAGGCTCAGCTGACCGGCCAGAGGATCAGGTCGTCCAGCGAGTACCGGCGCGGGCGGTCGCCGAGTTCGGCGACGGCGGCCCGGAGGCGGTGCAGGTGGGCGGGGGCTAGCTCGAGCGGGGGCTCCTCGGGCTGGTAGGTGGCGCGGATCGGGTAGTCGACGCCCGGCTCGCGGGTCATCTCGATGTGGCAGCCGAGCACGTGCGTCACCGGGTGGTTCTCGGCGAACGCGACCAGCCGCTCGACGGTCCGCCCGAAGGCCGGCCAGTCGGTGATGTAGATCCGCCCCGGGTAGACGGTGTCGCCGGTGAGCAGGAAGCCGGTCCACGGGTCGTAGTAGGTGACCGACGCCTGGTCGTGTCCCGGGGTGGCCAGGCACTTCAGCACCCGACCGCCGCCGAGGTCGACCAGGGCCACCGCCTCCTCGCCCCGGTCGAAGCCGAAGTACGGCCAGGCCGCTTCGAGTTCGGGGCCGACCAGGGTGGTCGCCGGCCGGTCGGCGAACTGGACGTCGCCGGCGAAGTGATCGTCGTGCGGGTGCGTGTGCAGGACCAGCAGCGGGTAGTCGCCACCGGGCCGGGGGTTGCGGGCGAGCCACTTCCCCACCAGCTCGTCGACCGTGGCGCGCAGCGGGAAGTACGCGGCCTCGGCCGTCCCCCCGGTGTCGATCAGCACCGCCCGTTCCGTCCCGAACAGCAGGAACATGAACGGCGCCTCGCAGTGGACCGCCTTGTTCTGGCGCAGGATGACGGTGTGCTCGTCGTACTCGTAGACCTGGATGTCCGGGTCCGTGTTGTGCTTCGCGGACGGAGAGCCGTGGATCCACCGCACGTCCAGTGGACGGGTGATCGGAGTACCGGCGGCGGACATGGGACCTCCAGAGTGCGTCGTCTTGGCAGGCCGGGGTCGACACCGCCGCACCGCCCCCGGGACGCTAACACGGCCGGAGGCGGCCTCAGCCGGCCTTGGGAGAAGCGCTCCGGGCGAACGCGACGAAGTCGGCCCACGCCTCGGCAGCGAAGGCGAGTTGGGGGCCGGTCTTGTCCTTGGAGTCCCGGACGTGGACCGTACCCGGAGTGGAGGCCACCTCGACGCAGGCACCGCCTTCGGTGCCGCTGTAGCTGGATTTGAACCAGGCCGGTTCGGTGCTCATCGCTCCTCCGCCAACTTGGCGATGAATTCGGCCGAGGCGTCAGGGTTGAGGGCTCGTTGAAGGATCTTTGCATGACGTTGGCTTAGCAGGCCGACCTTATCGGCTCTGAGTGGAGCAGGCCCATCGCCTGCCCCCTCCTAGTACGCCAGCCGCTGGTGTTCACGCGTTCATGGGATACCTCCAGGCCGGTCGGTGCGAAGTCCGACGCTAGATGCCCTATGGCCTGGAGGTATGCGAATCAGCCCGAAACCATCCCCCCGGGTGACCCCAGCAGGTGTGCGAGCCCGTCCGCCAGGCCGCCGCGCCAGCAGGCGTAGTCGTGGCCGCCGTTGAACTCGCGGTAGGCGAGGTCGTAGCCGCGGGCCGTGAGCACGTCGCGCAGGTGGCGGTTCTGGGCGAGGAGCATCCACTCCTGGAGGCCGACCTCGATCCAGAAACGGGCCGGGCGCCGCTCCTCGGCGGCGAAGCGGCGGGTGAGCCATTCGCTGCCGGCGTCGAACTCGGTCTCGTCCGGCCACCAGAAGGAGCCGGACTGGCAGAGCGCGTTGCCGAAGCGGTCCGGCCGGTGGTAGGCGGCGTACGCGGCGGTGAGACCGCCCGCGCTCTGGCCCGCGATCACGGTGGCCGAGGGATCGGTGGTCGAGCCGAACTCCTTTGCGGCCCACGGCAACAGGCGGTCGGCGAGGAGGTCGACGAAGGCCGGGTTGCAGCTCAGGTCATCCGGCCGTTGCGGGCCCATGGTGTGGACGAGCAGGGCGACGGTCGGCGGGATGGCGCCGTCCGCCGTCAGATTGTCGAGGGTGTCGCCGACGGACAGCACCTCGCCCCACATCTCGCCGTCCAGCAGCACCGCGATCGGGTACGGGCCGCCGTCCGCCCTGTGTCCCGCCGGGAGGTGGACGTCCACCCGCCGCCCGGCCACCGTGCGGGCGAGCGTGCGCCCGCGCGGCACGCCTTCGCGCCGCCGCACGTACGGCTGCGCGGGCGCGGCGGGCAGGCTGAGCACCGAGGACGGGTGGCGGCCGTCGCGGGCGGGCAGTCGGGGCTCGGTGTCGTCCGGGTCGGGGCGGGCGTGGTCGAGGACGCGCAGCCAGTCGGGGCGGGTGGTGCCGGGGGCCTCGCCCTGGAACGGGTACAGCTGGTAGGAGGCGCGGTGGTCCTCGCGCAGCCGGTAGGTGATCGACCACGTCCCGCCCGTCTGGCGTTCCATCAGATGCGGTGTCAGGTCCCCGGCGTGGCGGTCCTTGTCGGTGACGGTGTGCAGCAGCGCGAGCACGCCGTCGCAGTCCCCGTCCCGGTGGGTGAAGGTGACCAGGCGGTAGGCGGGATCGTCGGGGTCGAGGTCCACGAGCGGGTTTTCCACGGTGAGGTCTCCAGGAGTGGTCATGCGGGGCTGCCCTTGCGGCCGAGCAGCACCCAGAGCAGGAAGGGGCCGCCGAGGACGGTGGTGACGATGCCGACGGGGATCTCCACCCCGGCGAACAGCACCCGCCCCAGCGTGTCCGCGAGCACGACGAGCAGGGCGCCGGTCAGCGCGGAGCCGAGCACCGGCACCCGTGCGGGCCCGGCCAGCCGCCCGGCGATCACCGGCGCGGCCAGCGCCACGAAGCCGACCGGCCCGCAGACGCCGACCGCCAGCCCGGCCAGCGCGACGGACAGCAGCAGGCAGGCGAGCCGGACCCGGCCCGGGTCGACGCCGAGCGCGGAGGCGACGCTGTCGTCGAAGCGCAGCACCGCCAGCCGACGGGCCACCACCAGCGCGATCGGCACCAGCACCGCCAGCCCGATCAGCGCGGGCGTGGCGACGGCGAGGTCCCGCCCGTTGAGGCTGCCGTTGGTCCAGATGTACAGCGAGCTCGCCGAGTTGAGCGAGCGCTGGGCCATCGCGACCTGGATGACGGCCGAGGCCAGCGCGGACATGGCGAGCCCGACCACCAGGACCCGGTAGCCGCGCGCGCCGAGCCCGCCGGAGGCCAGGGTGACGACCAGGACGGCGACCAGCGCGCCGAGCGGTCCGGCCCACCAGGCGCCGAAGGTGCCCGCGGTGCCGGCGGAGATCAGCACGGCGGCCGTCGCGCCGTCGTTGACGCCGAGGAGTTCGGGGGTGGCCAGGCGGTTGCGGGCGAGGGTCTGGGTGAGGCAGCCGGCCAGGCCGAGGGCGGCCCCGGCGGCGAGCCCGGCGACGATCCGGCCGAGCCGGAACTTCTGCACCAGCAGCACGTCCAGCCGGTCGCCGTGGCCGAACACGGCCTGGAAGGTGCGGGCGAGGTCGAGTTCGCTTTGCCCGGCGTGCGCCGAGACCACCACGGCGGCCAGCAGCGCGGCGGCCAGGCCGAGCGAGGCCAGCAGGGCCCGGTGCGGCAGCAGCAGCGACCAGGTGCCGTACCGCAGCGCCAAGTCCGGCTTGGGCGCGGCAACTTCGCCCCGGCGAGCGGCGGCCGGCGCGGACTCGGCGGGGTCGGTCATGGACAGCGCGGCGGAGTGCCGCGAGCGGACGATCACGATCAGGGCCGGGGCGCCGATCAGTGCGACGATCACCGACACCGGGGCCTCGAAGGGCCGGGCCACCACCCGGGCGAGCACGTCCGCGCCGGTCAGCACGGCGGCGCCGAACAGCGCGGCGAGCAGGGTGAGCCGCCCGACCCGGGGGCCGGCGACGGCGCGGGCGAGGAAGCCGGAGAGCAGCCCGAGGAAGGCGACCGGCCCGGCCAGTGCGACCGCGGAGGCGGTCAGCAGGGTGACGGCGACGGCGACGGCGGCCCGGATGGCGCCGGGCCGGTGGCCGAGGCCGCGGGCGAGGTCGTCGCCGAGGGCGAGTGCGGTCAGCGGCCGGGTGGTGAGGGCAGCGAGCAGGAACCCGGCGCCGAGCACCGGGGCGAGCTGGCGCAGCGTCGTCCAGCCCTCCACCCCGGCCAGCGAGCCGAGCACCCATACCCGGTACCGCTCGTACGCCTCGGGGGAGTTGACGATCAGCACGTCGGTGAGCCCGCGGAAGATCGCCGCGACGGCGGAGCCGGCGAGCACCAGCCGCATCGGCGAGCCGCCGCCCCGGGTACTGGCGACCAGCAGCACCACGGTGCTGGCGAGCACCGCGCCGCCGAAGGCGAAGGCGAGGTAGCCGAAGGAGGTCTGCACGCCGAGCACGGCGATGCCGAGCACGACGCCCAGCGAGGCGCCGGCGTTGACGCCGAGCAGCCCGGTCTCGGCCAGCGGGTTGCGGGTGACGGACTGCAGCTGCGCCCCGGCGACGCCGAGCGCGGCGCCGACCAGCAGGGCGGTGAGGGTGCGCGGCAGTCGAAGGTCGCCGACGACCAGGGCGAGCCGGCCGTCGGCGCGGGCGCCGTCGCGGTTCAGCAGGTAGTCCAGCACCCGGCCGGGGCCGACCTCGCCGGCGCCGACCGACAGCGAGAGTGCGGCCAGGGCGAGCAGCAGCACCACCACCGCTGTGACGGTCGGCCAGGTGGGGCGGGGGCCCTCCGTGCGCTGCCCGGACTGCCCGGGCTGTCGGGGCCGCCTGGGCCGCCTGGGCCGTCGGGGCTTCGGCGCGGTGGCGGGGGGCGCCGGAGGCGCCGGGTGGACGCCGACTTGCGACAATGTCATAAGGTAAGGCTAACCTAACGATCGAGCCCGTCCGTGGGGCACCCCCGCTCCGCCGAGCTGCCCGGACCTCGCTCAACTCCCTTACCAGCATTGCCCCGGAGGCCCCCATGCCGTTCGCCCGTCGCCCGCTCAGCCCCGTCCGCCGCCGTGCGGCCCAGGCGCTGGCCGTCACCGGGGCGGCCGCGCTCCTGCTCACCGGCTGCGGCTCCTCCGGGTCCTCCTCCTCGGGCTCGTCCACGGCTGCCTCCCCGGCGGCGGACGCGGCCGGCGGCGGCAAGGGCGGCAGCGGCGACAAGCGGACCGTCAAGGACGCCACCGGCAAGGCGGTCGAGCTCCCCGCCGAGCCCAAGCGGATCGTCACCCTCACCCAGGAGGACCTGGACGCGGTGCTCGCCCTGGGCGTCAAGCCGGTCGGCATCACCAACGGCCAGGGCCTGGCCGAGCCGCCCGCGTACCTCAAGGACAAGGTGCAGGGCGTCCCGGTGGTCGGCAACCTGCTCCAGCCCGTGATGGACAAGGTGATCGCCGCCAAGCCGGACCTGATCCTGGCCGGCGACATGCAGGACGAGCAGGTGCTCAAGCAGCTGCGCGAGATCACCCCCGCCACGCTGGTCACCATGGCGCCCACCGACGACTGGAAGCTCGCCTTCCGCGGCATCGGCAACGCCGTCAACAAGCTGGACCAGGCCAACAAGGTGATCGGCGACTACGAGGCCAAGGCCGCCAAGGCGGGCGGCGAGCTCACCAGGAACAAGGGCGCCGCCGTCTCCATCGTGCGCTGGAACCCCACCGGCCCTAGCTGGATGGAGAAGAAGCAGTTCGCCAGTGGCGTCGCCCTGGACATGGGCCTGACCCGCCCGGCCGCCCAGGACAAGGACGGCAACGCGCACAGCCCGGCGCTCAGCCTGGAGAAGCTGGGCGAGATCGACGGGGACTGGCTGTTCCTCTCCACCCTCACCGACGACGGCAAGGCCGCGCTCAAGGACGTCCAGTCCAAGCCCGCCTACCAGGAACTGGGCGCGGTGAAGAACAACCACACCGTCACCGTGGACGGTTCGGTCTGGTCCACCCGGGGCGGCCCGCTCGCCGCCGACGTCGTCATCGGCGACTTCTCCAAGGCGCTGGGCGGCAACTGAGCGCGCGCCGGGCGAGGGGGAGACTGCCATGGAGTTGACGATCGAGGGTCTCAGTGCCGGCTACGGGCCGGGGCGCCCGGTGCTCGGCGGCGTCGACCTCACCGTACCGGCCGGGCAGGTGGTGGCGGTGGTCGGCCCGAACGGGTGCGGGAAGTCCACCCTGCTGCGGTCCGTCGCGAGGCTGCACCGGCCGGACGGCGGACGGGTCCTGGTCGGCGGCGAGGACGTGTGGCGGCTGCGCCCGCGCCAGGCCGCCCACCGGGTCGCGCTGCTGCCGCAGAGCCCGCAGGCCCCGGAGGCGGTCACCGTGGCCGGGCTCGTCCGCTACGGCCGCCACCCGCACCAGGGGCTGTTCCGCCAGTGGTCGGAGCAGGACGAGCGGCTGACCGCCGAGGCCCTGCGCGCCACCGGCGTCGAGGACCTCGCCGACCGCCGCCTCGACCGGCTCTCCGGCGGCCAGCGCCAGCGCTGCTGGCTCGCCATGGTGCTCGCCCAGGACACCCCGGTGGTGCTGCTCGACGAGCCGACCAGCGCGCTCGACCTCGGCCACGCGGTGGAGGTGCTGGAACTGGTCCGCCGGGTCGCGGCGGGCGGGCGGACGGTGGTCATGGTGCTGCACGACCTCGCGGCGGCCGCCCGCTACGCGGACCTGCTGGTCGCGCTGCGGGACGGCGCGGTGGTGGCCTGCGGGCCGCCGCGCCAGGTGGTGGACGCGCCGCTGGTGCGGGCGCTGTACGACATCGACAGCCATGTGCTCACGGCGCCGGGCGACGGTGCGCCGGTGATCGTGCCCCGGGCGCCGCTGGGTTGAGGCGCCGCTGGGTTGAGGGGCCGGGGGCCGCGGGGTCGGGGGCCGAGGGGCCGGGGGGCTGAAGGACGGGCGGGGCGGCTGCGTGGGGGCAGCGGCCCCGCCTTTCTTCGCCTCTTCGATCACTCGTTCGAGTGGTTTGAATTCACCATGTCAGGGCCCGGGTCACCCCGCCCGTCGCGTTGTCAGTACCCCTCGCTACGTTCCTCGCATCGCTGGTCAGCAAGGCGATCGACAAGTGTTTCCCCGGTGGGAGGAGTACGGCCGTGGCATGGGTGGAGACGGGCGCGGGAGGGTACCGCGTCGCGCTCGACGGGGACGGCAGGGTGGTGTGCCGCAACGCGGCGGGCCGCGACCTCAAGTCGCTACCGTCGAAGCTCGGTGACGACCCGGTGGTCACCCAGCTCAAGCAGCTCGCGGAGTGGTTGGCCGCGCACGAGCGCGGCTGCCTGGAGGCCGTCGAGCGCTGGATGGTCCGCTCGCTGCCGGTGCCCGCCGCCGTGCTCACCGCCGTGTGGCCGGACGACGCCTGGCAGGGCGTCCTGAAGGACCTCGTGGTCACCGCCACGGACGGCTCCGTCGCCGGCTTCCTGCGCGGCGCCGACGCCGAGCGCGGCCTCGGCCTGGTCGACCTGGACGGCGACACCGTGCGCCTCACCGACGGCGAGGTCCTGATACCGCACCCCGTCCTGCTCCAGGACCTCGACGAGCTGCGCGAGTTCGCCGTCGAACTCGGCGTCTCCCAGCGCGTCCAGCAGCTCTACCGCGAGGTCTGGCACCGGCCCGCGCAGGTGCCGGCCGGCACCGAGGTCACCACCTACGCCGGCGGGCGCTACCGGGAACTGCGCGAGCTGGTCGGGCGCAGCAACCGGCTCGGCTGCCGAATCCGCGGCGGCTCCGCCGTCCAGCCGGTCACCGAGGGCGGCCGCACCGTCGAGGCCCGGGTCTGGGTCGGCGACTACTACGAGTACGACGAGTGCGAGACCGGCGCGCTCAGCTGGGCCGGCCCCGACGGCCGCGCCCTGCCGCTCACCGACGTCGGACCGGTCGCCTGGTCCGAGGGCATGCGGATGGCCGCCGCCCTGTACGCCGGCCGCACGATCCAGGGGGACGAGACCGCATGACCACCACCGTGAACCCGACCGCCGCCACGCCCGAGGAACTGCTCGACGCCGGGGCCGTGCTCCCGCCCGGCACGCTGCCCGACGCCGGCCGCCCCGACAGCGCCGCCGACGTCCTCACCGCCCGCACCTACACCCACCCGGCGCTCGACGGGCGCCGGATCGTCCGGCTCGTCCCCGGCTCCCTCGGGCAGGCCGAGGACCTCGCCCTCGACTTCCTCGGCCTGGCCCCCGAGGCCGCGCCCGCCGAGGTCGGCCAGGTCCGCCAGGAGGCGCTCGGCTTCCCCGCCTGGGCCCTGGTCCACGACCCGGCCAACGGCCACCACGCGCTCGCCCTGGTCAAGGAGATGGAGCGGCTCGCCCGCCAGGCCGCCGCCAAGCCCGGCGCCGCCAAGGACGGCTTCGACGAACTGGCCGTGCGCCTCGGCCGGGCCGTCCCGCACTTCCTGCCCACCTTCTGCGAGGAGGTCGGCCGGATCTTCCTCCGCCACGAGAACCGGACCTACGCCGCCGCCTGGTTCGGCAAGGCCCGCGAGGCCGAGCGCACCCACGGCCTCACCGTGGACGAGGAGCGGCTGCGCGCCGTCTTCCTGGAGTTCGCCCTCGCCGGTGCGCTCACCGTCAAGTCCCTGCGCCAGTACGTCAAGGAACTCGCCCAGCGGCTCGACCCGCTGACCGCCTGGCAGCGCTTCCGCCAGCTGTGCACCGAGCGCTCCGCGGCCGGCATGGCCCCGTACGCCGGGGTCGCCGAGGACGCCCGCGCCCTGATCAAGGCCGCCGGACTGGACCGCGCCGAGCACGAACGCGCGCTGCTCGCCGAGCTGCTGGACTCCCCGGCGGTCAACCGGGCGCCCGGCGCGTTCTGGAAGTCCTGGCACGGCGCGCTGGTCGAACTCGGCCGCGGCGACGCGGCGGTCCGCACCCGCCTGCTGGAACTGCTGCCCGACCCGGCCTCCACCGACCCGGCCCCGCACGACACCGCCTGGCTGGAGCTGCTCGCCGAGACCGGCGCCGAGGAACTGCTCACCGGCCCCCGCCCCGAGGGCGCCGAACCCGCCGCCGCCTGGCTCCAGCGCTGGTGCAACCACCACGGCCGCGGCTGGCGCAGCCGGCCCAGCTGCCCGGCCACGCTCGCGCTGGCCGGCCGGATGGCCGAGCGGCTGAAGGCCGACGCCGTCCCGGTCGACCTCCACACCGGCATCCGCGGCAGCCACACCCGGATCGACCTGCTGGACCAGCTGCTGGCCGCGGGCGTCCCGGTCGCCGACCCGCCGTCCGGCCTCGGCCTCGACCTGCGCGAGTGGGTCGCGCAGTGCGGCCCCGACAGCCCCGCCCTCACCGCCGTCGCCGCCGACGAGCGGTACCGGCCGCTGCTGCGCACCGCCACCCCGGGCGCCTGGGAGACGGCCGTCAAGCGGCAGGCACCCGCCCTGCCGGTGCTCAACGAGCTGTTCGCCGAATGGGCCGAGCAGCGCGCCGAGGAACTGTCCGCCGCCCGCGGCCTGGCCGGCGCCGCCGACCTGGTCCGCTCGATCGACCAGTACCGCACGGCCGTCCGGACGGTCGCCCCGGCCGTCGCCGAGCGGATCGCCGCCCTCGACGTCACCACGCTGCTCACCGACGCCCTCCGGGCCGGCATCCTGGACGAACTCGGCTGGCCCGCCCTGGAGGAGGCGCTCGGCAAGCTCGCCGACCCGCCCGCCGCCGACGCCCCGCAGCACCCCGTCCCCAGCCTGGGCGTCGCCGGCCTGGACGAGCTGGTCATCGAGGACGCCTGGCCGCAGCTGATCCTCTCCCGTCGCGACCAGGCCGTCGTGGTCGGCCCGGAGGGCATCCTGCTGGAGCACACCCTGCGCACGCCCGGCCCGGCCGCCCGCACCAGGCTGCGCCTGGTCGACGGCGAGCTGCTGGTCGCCTGGCGGCACGAGGGCAAGCAGCTCGCCTACTGGTCCAGCCGCCCGGACGAGCAGTTCGAGCTCGAGGGCCAGACCATCACCGGCTACTACTACGGCAACCGGGATCCCCAGGCGCCGTCCCTCCAACTGCCCGGCGGCGGCCGCACCACCGGCGAGCGCCCGCTGCACGCCGGCGACACCCGGATGCCCCAGGAACACCGCGTCCTCGGCGACGGCACCGGCTACTGGACGCAGCGCCGCACCTCCGAGGGCGACGCCGTCCTGCGCGAACTCGACCCGGCCACCGGCACCCTGGGGCGCACCGCCGAACCACCGGTGATCGCCGCCACCGCCCCGGTCGGCCGACTGGTCCACCGCAGCACCTGGCTGCTGCCGCTCCAGCCCGGCCTGGAGCGGACCCCGCTCGGCACCGACGGCACCGTGCTCGGCAGCTGGGCCCGGGTCGAACCCGGCAAGGCCGTCACCACCTTCACCGCCGACGGGCAGCGCATCGTGGTGCCGCTGGCCGGCCAGCGCACGGACACCGTCCCGGTCGGCCGGCTCAGCCTGCCCGGCGGGGCCGCGCCGGTGGTCAGCCACGCCTCCGGCGACCACTTCGCGCTCAACCTGCCCGACCTCACCGGCCGCGCCGACCGCACCACCGACCTGCGCCCCTGCCGCTCCGGAGAGCTCTCCGCCGCCGGCACCCCGCTGATCCCGCCCTACCCGCACTGGCACGCCCTGCGCCCGCGCGACGAGGCGGGCTCCGAGGTGCTGCGCGCCGTCACCGCCGAGCAGGCCGCCCGGCTGATCGACGCCGCCTGGCCGGTCGACGCCGAGCCGGGCCCGGAGGACGAGCGGCGCTGGCTCACCGTCCAGGGCGTGCGCCGCCCGCTCGCCCGCAACGGCGAGGCCCTGCGCTCCCTGCCCGTCCAGGCGGTCGGCGCCGCCCTGCCCGGCATCGCCCACCCGCGGCTGCTGGCCGGCGTCGCCGGGCTCGCCCGCACCGCGGCCAACCTCCTCGACCGGGTCGCCCGGTTCCTCCCGCAGCCGGAGGCCGAGCGCCCGAGCACGGCGAAGGACACCGAGTGGCGGCCCGACCACGGCCGCGACCACGAACTGCGCGACGCCGTGCGGGCCGTGCTGCCCGGGATCGACGGCCTCGGCAGCAACTGGGGCGAGTCCGAGCAGTGGGCGGTGCTCAACAACCTGCGCACCGTCAGCGCCGTGCTGGCCGCCCCGCCCGCCGCCGCCGGGGAGGGCTGGACCACCCCCGCCACCGTCACCCTGCGCAGCGCCGACGCCCACCACGGCTGGCTGGACCTGCTCGGCCGGCTGCACGCCCTCGCCTACGCGGTGGCCGCGCCGTTCACCCAGTCCGCCCACCGCTCCTCGCTGGTCCTGCTGCTCGGCGAACTGACCAGGGGCCCGCTGGCCGACCGCGGCGCCACCCTGCGCGAGATCGTCCTCGCCGAGCCGGTCCCGGCGGCCGCGAACGGCACCGGCAACCGCCAGGTCACCCGCCGCCAGGGCGAGGTGCTGCGGCACGGCGAGCGCACCGTCGTCATCCTCGGCCACCAGCGGCAGTACAACGACGGCACGGTCCACTGGCTCGCCGTCGACCACGACCCGAGCGGCGAGTTCGGCCCCGTCGCGCACTTCACCACCGTCGCGGAGCGCGGCACCGAGGAACTGGTCTCCGCCGCCTGGGTCGCCAAGTTCTGGCGGGTCGCCGCGCTGCGCCGCACCATCCCGGTAGACCACGCCCGGGCCGAGGCCTTCAGCGCGCTCACCGGCATCGGCGCCGCCCGCGCCGCCCTGCTGCTCAGCCCGCCGTCCGGCCTGCTGCACTGGAGTTCCGTCGCAGTACCCGCCGAACTCGGCCTCAAGGCCGGCGAGTTCAAGGCCGCCAGGGCCTGGCTGCGCGGCCACGACCACGCCGGCCTGGCCGCGGTCTGGGGCGCCCTGCTGCCCGCCGACCCGAAGACCCTGTGGACGGACGGCCCCGACCTCGCCGCCGGAGCCGAGGAGTGGATCCGGCACTTCGGACGGCTCGTCACCCTCCCGGAGGAGGCGCTGGTCACCGTCCAGGGCGTGTCCATCGACACCGTCGAGGCGGTGCTCAACCCCTCCCGCACCCCGTGGCTGACCCGACGCACCGGCTACCGGATCACCGAGGAAGGCGGGTCCGGCCCCCGGCTGGTCCCCGAGGACGCCTCCGCCCTCCCCGACAACGGCGCGCTGCGCGACACCGTCGAGGCACTGCGCTGGCTCGCCTACCACCTGCCCGCCGACAGCCCGCTGCGCCCGCTGCTGCCCACCGCCGCCACCGCGCTGCGCGACCGGCTGGCCGACCCGGAGCTGCTGCTCGACCTCCACCTGATCAGCACCGTCAAGGGCGCCCCGCTGTCCGCCGTCCTGCGCACCCACTTCGGGCTGCCCGCCGAGGGCGGCGCCGACCCGGACGGCCTGGTCCGCTGCGGTCCTGCGCTCATCCTGGCGCCGCACCACGAGAAGTACGAGCGGGTCTGGCTGCGCCCCGCCGCCCTCACCGGCCCGGACGACCCGCTGCTCGAACTGCTCGACGGGCTCTCCGACAGCTACTGGTACTCCGTCGAGCGGCGTGCCATCGAGTCCCTGCTGCGCGGCGAGCCGGAGCAACTGGCCTCCGCCGCCACCGTGCCGGCCGACGGCGAGGGCCCGGCCTGGCTGCAGAACCCCCAGCTGTCCGTCCCCGGGCTGGTCACCGAGGTGTCCCGCACCCACGGTCTGGGCGAGGACGCGGCCACGCTCTACCTCCAGCTGCTCGCCCTGCCCGACCCGACCGACCGCAACGCCGCCCGCTGGACGGGCTGGAAGCCCGCCAGGCTGAAGAAGGCCCGCGCCGAACTCGCCGCCACCGGCCTGGTGCTGGAGGCCAAGCGCGCCCGGGCCGGCCGCAGCCTCTTCCTGCCCGGCGGCTGGCAGGAGGCCAAGGCGCCCGCGCTGCCGGCCGAGACCTGGAAGGCCGCCCTGTACGACCTGCCCACCCACCGGCCCGCGCTGGTCACCCTGCCCGTCCCCGAGCTGTTCGCCCGGGCCTGGCAGCGGACCGTCGACGGCGACACCCCCGGTTACGAAGAGCTCCAGACCAGCAAGCGCAGGAAGGCCCGCCGATGAGCACGACCACCACCACCGCCCCCGCCGCCGCGGACCGGCAGACCGTTCCGCCCGAGGAGAAGTACGCCGCCGAACTGGAGTTCCTGGCCGCCCACGACAGCGGCCCGCGCCCGCCCGGCTGGCGCCTGACCCCGCGCGCCGTGGTCACCTTCGTGATGGGCAGCGGCGGCGAGAAGCTCAAGGCCGGGCGCAAGGGCCTCGTCATCGAGCCGAAGTTCGTCGGCGAGCGCGCCCTGGTCGAGCGCTGCGTCGTCACCCTCGCCGGGGAACGCGGCCTGCTCCTCGTCGGCGAGCCCGGCACCGCCAAGTCCATGCTCTCCGAACTGCTCGCCGCCGCCGTCTGCGGCACCAGCGCGCTCACCGTCCAGGGCACCGCCGGCACCACCGAGGACCAGCTCAAGTACGGCTGGAACTACGCCCTGCTGCTGGCCAAGGGGCCCAGCCGCGAGGCCCTCGTCCCCTCGCCGGTGCTCACCGCGATGACCACCGGCGCGGTCGCCCGGGTCGAGGAGGTCACCCGCTGCCTGCCCGAGGTGCAGGACGCCCTGGTCTCGCTGCTCTCGGAACGGCGCATCGCCGTCCCCGAGCTGGCCGGCACCCCGGACGGGCAGCTGCACGCCGCGGCCGGCTTCACCCTGATCGCCACCGCCAACCTGCGGGACAAGGGCGTCAGCGAGATGTCCGCGGCGCTCAAGCGGCGGTTCAACTTCGAGACGGTCGGCCCGATCGGCAGCCTCGCCGCCGAGGTCGACCTGGTCCGCCGCCAGTCCACCGCCGCCGTGGCCCGGGCCGGCGCCGCCTACGCGGTGGACGACGCCGTCCTGGAGGCCCTGGTCACCGCCTTCCGCGACCTGCGCACCGGCCGCTCCACCGAGGGCTGGGACGTCGAACGCCCGTCCACCGTGATGAGCACCGCCGAGGCGGTCTCCGTCGCCACCTCGCTCGGCGTCAGCGCCGCCTACCTGCCCGACGGAGGGGACCTGCTCGGCCGGCTGCCCGGCCAGCTCCTCGGCGTCGTCCGCAAGGACGAACCGTCCGACGCGGGCCGGCTGCTCGGCTACTGGGACGGCCCGGTCCGCCGCCGCGCCGAACAGGGCGCCGCCACCTGGCGCACCCTGTGGGACCTCCGCTCGGTGCTGGAGGCCTGATCCGATGAGCAGCGCGGAGATCCACCGCCCGGAGGACACGGACCGCGAGGTCCGGGCCGAGGCCGACCGGCTGGCCGCCTCCGGCACCGGCCGCCCCGGGCCCTACCTGATCGGCGTGCGCCACCACGCGCCGTCCCTCAGCGCGGTCGTCCCCGCGCTGCTCGACGCCGCACGGCCGCAGGCCGTCCTGGTCGAGCTGCCCGCCGAGTTCCAGCCCTGGCTCGACTGGCTCGCCGACGAGGCCACCCAGGCCCCGGTCGCCCTCGCCGCGGCCGCGGCTGCGTCCGGGGCCGCGTCCGGGCTCGGGGAGGCGGCCGGGCCCGCCTTCTACCCGTTCGCCGACTTCTCCCCGGAACTCGCCGCCCTGCGCTGGGCCCGGCGCAACGGAGTGGAGGCCATCGCCTGCGACCTCCCGCTCGCCCACCGCGCCGCCCGCACGGCCGAACGGCGACACACCGACCCCACCCCCGACGCGCCCGGAGTCGCCGACGCGCTGCGCCACCGCCTCACCGGACGGGACTCCGACGAGGACCTGTGGGACCGCCTGGTCGAGACGGCCGCCCCCGGCTCCACCCCGGAGGCCGTCCGGCGCGCCGCCCTGCTGGTCGGCTGGGCGCTGCGCCGCGACGCCGAGACCGGCCCCGGCGTCGACCCGTACGACCTGCGCCGCGAGGCCTGGATGCGGGCCCGCATCCAGGCCGCCTCGGCCGACGGGCGCCGGGTCGCCGCCGTGATCGGCGCCTTCCACGCCCCCGCCCTGCTCGACGGCCCGCTCGCCACCGAGGAGCCGCCGCACCCGGACGACCCCGGGCACGTCCTGTCCCTGATCCCGTACACCTACCCGCTGCTCGACGCCCGCTCCGGCTACCCGGCGGGCATCCGCGACCCGGAGTGGCAGCACACCGTCCTGGACGCCGGCGGCGACCTGGAACGCCTCGCCCAGGCACTCACCACCACCGCCGTCCGGATCTGCGCCGCCCTGCGCACCCAGGACCACCCCAGCGGCCCGGCCGACGCCCGCGAGATCGTCCGCCTGGCCGGGGACCTCGCCCGACTGCGCGGCCACGCCGCCCCCGGCCGCGGCGAACTCGTCGAAGCGGTGCAGACCGTCCTCGCCCAGGGCGAACCCCTCGGCCGCGGCCGGGCCGTCGCCCGCGCCCTCGAACAGGTCCTGGTCGGCACCCGCACCGGCCGTCCCACCCCCGCCGCCCCGCGCAGCGGACTCGGTCCGGCCGTCGAGACCCTCCTCGCCGACCTCGGCCTCCCCGGCCCCGCCGACCCAGGCCCGCGCGAACTGCGCCTCGACCCGCTGCGCAGCGGCCTCGACCGCCGCCGGGAGGTCCTCCTGCACCGCCTCACCGCCTGCGAGGTCCCCTACGCCGAGGCCGTCGCCACCACCGGCGCCGGCGGCACCGACACCCTCGGCACCCGCTGGCGCCTGCACTGGACGCCCGCCACCGCCGCCATGCTCACCGTGGCCGGCACCCGCGGCGTCACCCCCGCCCAGGCCGCCGAAGGCGCCCTGCGTGCCCGGCTCAGCGACCAGCCGACCCCGCGCGAGATCATCGACGGCCTCACCGCCGCCGCCTCCTGCGCCCTCCCCACCCTCGCCGAGGCCCGCCTCACCCAGCTCACCACCGTCCTCCCCACCTCCGCCACCCTCCCCGACCTCCTCGACGCCCTGGCACTCGTCGACCGCCTGACGGCGGGCCACTTCCCGGGTTACACCTCGCAGGGAGGGGAGGTGGTGGCCGCCGCCAACGGCGGTGCCGTCGCGGCCGGAGACGGCGGGACGGCTTCGGCGCCCGCCGCTCCTGCCCGCCCCGCCCTCCGGGAGCGGCCCGGGCACGCTCCGGTGGGAGGGGAGGGAGCGGCCGGTGAGGACGCCCAGGCCGACGGGACGGCTTCGGCGCCCGCGGCGCCTGCCCGCCCCGCCCTCGGGGAGCGGCCCGGCCGCGCCCCGGTCGTCGGGGGCGCCACGGACGGGAACGGCACGGTGGTTGGTGCACCCGGCGCCGGTCGTACCGAACCTGCGGGCGGTGCTGGGAAGGCCGCCGGAGGTGGCGGCGACACCGCTCTTCGCGGCTTCGCCCCGGCCCCTGCCGCAACGGGCGCGACCACTGCCGGCGGCCGTCACGCCCCCGTGGGAGACGCTCACCCGGGCACCGGCCCCGGCGCGCCGTCCGCACCGACGGGCCGGCCCGTGCTCGCCGCGGCCGGAGACGTGCTCACCGTCGCCGCCGGCCGGCAGTTGGAGGGGCTGGGCGGGTCGGACGACCCACAGGACGCCCGGGCGCTGGTGGAACTGGTGCGCCGGGCGGACCGGCTCGGTGGGGTGCGACTGGCGTACGTGCTGGCCGAACTCGCCGAGCGGGGGAGCCCGTTGGTGCGGGCTGCGGCCGGTGCGGTGCGGGTGCTGCTCGGGCAGGAGCCGGCCGAGGCCCTGGGCGGCCGGGCCGCCTCCTGGGTGGACGGTGCGACTGGTCCGGAGGCACGCCACGCGCTCGGGCGGTCACTGGTCGGTCTGCTGACGGCTGCGGAGGGCCTGTTCGACTCCGCGCCGCAGGCGCTGGAACCGGTGCTGGAGCGGGTCACCTCGCTGCCCGACGAGGCCTTCCTGGACCGGCTGCCCGCACTGCGCGGTGGGTTCGACACCCTCAGCCCGGCCGCCCGGGACCGGCTGCTGGCCCTGGTCGAGGAGCGCCTGGGCACCCGGCTCGCGGCTCTCCCCGAGGAGGCCGGCCCCGCCGTGCTCGCCGGCTGGGTACGCGCGGACCTCGCGGCGCGCGCGGCACTCGCCCGTCGCGGCCTCCTGCCCCCGACACCCGCGGAGCCCCCGGTCGCTTCGCCGCCGCCCCCGGCCACGGAGCCCACGGTCACGGAGCTGCCTGCCACGGAGCCCCCGGCCACGGAGCTGTCGGCCACCCGGCCTCCTGCCGTGACCACCCCGCCGCGCACCCTCGCCCCCGCCGAGCGCTGGCGGCTGCTCCTCGGCCGCCCGGGCAGCGGCGGCCTGACCAGCCGTGGCGCCCGACTCGCCACCGCCCTGGACGAGTTGTACGGCAGTGGCCACGGCGAGGGTTCCGGCCCTGGCGTGGACAGCCGGGGCGGCAAGGGCGGCCGCGAGGCCCCGTACCCCGGTGTGCGGGAGTGGGCCGAGGAGTTGGAGTCCCTGTTCGGCCCCGGCGTGCGGGAGGAGGTGCTGGCGGCCGCCGTCGCGCAGGGCCGTACCGACGTCCTGGAGGCGATCGACCCGTCCGCCGTCCGCCCGTCCGTCGACCTGCTGCGCGCCGTGCTGGACCACGCGGGCGGTCTGCCCGAGGCCCGGGTGGCCCGGCTGCGCCCGCTGGTGCGGCGCCTGGTGGACGAGTTGAGCCGGGAGCTGGCCACCAGGCTGCGCCCGGCCCTGACCGGGATCGCCGTGCCGCGCCCGTCCCGCCGCCCGGGCGGCGGGCTGGACCTGGACCGGACCATCCGGGCCAACCTCGCCACCGCCCGTCCCGCGCCGGACGGCGGCACCCTGATCGTGCCCGAGCGCCCGGTCTTCCGGACCAGAGCGCGGCAGGCCAACGACTGGCGGCTGATCCTGGTCGTGGACGTCTCCGGGTCGATGGAGGCCTCCACGGTGTGGGCCGCGCTGACAGCCTCGATCCTGGCCCGGGTGCCCTCGCTGAGCACCCACTTCGTGGCGTTCTCCACCGAGGTCCTGGACCTCACGGAGCGGGTGGACGATCCGCTGAGCCTGCTGCTGGAGGTGAGGGTCGGCGGCGGCACCAGCATCGCGAAGGGGCTGCGCTACGCGCGGGAGCTGGTGACGGTGCCGTCCCGCACGCTGATCGCGGTGGTCAGCGACTTCGAGGAGGGCGGACCGGTCGGCGGGCTGCTGGCCCAGACCCGGGCGCTGGTGGACTCCGGCGTGCACCTGCTCGGCTGCGCGGCGCTGGACGACACCGGGACGGCCCGTTACTCGAAGGCGGTCGCGGGCCAACTGGTCGCGGCCGGAATGCCCGTGGCGGCTTTGAGCCCGCTGGAACTGGCCCGCTGGGTGGGGGAGAAGGTGCGATGAGTGTGACGGCACGGACGAGTGACTGGCCGGGTGTGCGGCCCGAGGTGGTCGCCGAGGTGGTGGCCGGGCTGAGCGCCCGGCTGCAGAAGCGGCTGGACGGCGCGGCGGCGAAGCTGGCGGAGCGGCCGGTGGTCCGAGAGGGCGACGAGTGGCGGGTGGAGGTGGACGAGGAGACGGTGCTCGTGCTGCACGCCCCGGGCGGGGTGGTCGCCGGGGAAGCCGGCGTCCGCTGCGGCTGCCTGCTCGCCCCGGCCTGCGTGCACCGGGCCGCCGCGGTCACCCTCTGCCCGCTTGCCGAGGCCGAGCCCGAGCCGGCGCCCGGGCCCGCGTCCGAGTCCGGGGCCGAAACCGGGTCCGAGCCCGGGCCGGCGCCCCAGCCCGGGGGCGGCACTGCGACGGCACCCACGGCGGCGGCCGCCGAGTCGGCCGACCGGCCGGCCCCCACCCCGCTCACCGCTGTCGAGCTCGAAGCCGTCCGCCACCTCCACCGGGCCGCGGCCGCCGTGCTGGCCGCCGGGGTCAGCGGGGCGGGCGCTGTCTCCCAGGCCGAACTGCTGCGCGCGGCCCACCGGGTGCGGCTGGTGGGCCTGCACCGCCCGGCAGCGGCCGCCGTCACCGTCGTGACCCGGGTCCGGGCGGCGCGTTCCGGCGCGCCCGACCACCGGCTGGTCGACCTGGTGGCAGGCCTGCGCGAACTGCTCGGCCTCACCACCGCCCTGGCCGCCGGTGCCGCGCCGGTCGTCGAGCTGCGCGGCACCGCGCGCCAGGCCTACCGGGAGGAGGGCGGGCTGCGGCTCTACGGCCTGTTCGCCGAGCCGGTGCTGACGGCCACCCATGCGGGCGCGGTCAGCTGGGCGGTGGACGCCAACGGGCGTCTCAGCACGATCGCAGAGGTGATGCCGCATGACGACGCGGCGGCCGCCGCCCCGCAGGCGGTCGGGGCCGGCAATCGGACGGTCCGGCTGGGCGACGCCGCGCTCAGCCACCGCGAGTTCAGCCGCGCCGGGCTGGCCGTCCAGGGCGCGACCAGGTCCACCGGCGGACGGCTGGGCGCCGGCGCCTCGGTCCGGGCGGTCAGGGCGGCGGGCACGGCGTGGACGGCGGAGCCGGCCGCCCGGCTCTGGTCCGAACCGGTGCCCGCTCAGGTGGCCCGGGCGCTCGCGGCGCAGGAGCTGCCGTACGAGAGCCGCCCGGCCGGGAGCGACCTGCTCTTCCTGGACGTCACCCTGCTGGGCACCGCCCCCACCGGTCCGGGCGGGACGTCGCAGCTGCTGGCGCGCTGCACGGCGGGGGCGCCGGCGGGCGGGCCGGCGGATGGGCCGCTGGGTGGCCCGGTGGTCGTCCTGCGCCCGGCGCACGAGCACCCCGACCTCCCTTTCCGGGCGAACCTCGCGCTGCTCGCCACCACGCCCGGCCTGCGGCTGCGGGTGATCGGCCGTCTGGAGCGCGCGGACCGCCCAGAGCTGCGCCTGCTCGCGATCGGCACGCCCCCGGACGACCCCGGCCCGCTCTCCCGGCCCGTGGAGCGGGCGGGCCGGGTCAACCTCGGCCTCGAACGCCTCCAGACCGCCGACCTCGCCGCGCCCGCGACGGCCTCCGCCACCCAGGCCGACCCGACAGCCGACCGGGTGGACGCATCGACGGCCCAGCCGACGGCTCAGCGGACGGCCCAGCCGACGGCCCCGGCAGCGGGCCCGGTGCCGTACGGCCCGCCCGTGCATGTGCTCGCCCGACGGGTCGAGCAGACGGTCACCACGGGGCGGCACGCCCTCGCGCCGAGCGAGGCCTCGGCAGCGGCCGACCGCGCGCTGCTGCGCGCCGCCGGGCTGGCCACCGCCGCCGAACTCCTCGACGGCCTCCGGGCCGGCGCGGCCCACCGGCAGCGCGACGTCTTCGGCCGGATCGTCACGGACGACCACGAGGCCTTCGCCACCGCCTGGTTGACGGCGGCTTCCTACACCGAGGAACTGGCCACGGCGCTGTGCGCGGCGGCCTGGTCCGAGGAGGAGGCGGCCGGGGTATAAGCCGAACTATTTGCACGGAACGGTATTCCGCGCCAACTGGCATACTTGTCAGAGGAAGACGAGGAGACGCGGAACGAGACCTCGTACGACACCGCGCACGGGGCCTCGTCGGGCACAGGGCACGAGCAGCGCGACGGAAGGGTAGGCGAGTCATGGGAATCCGCGACGATGCGGCCGAGATCCGGGCCCGCGGCTGGCGGACGCTCGCCGCGCTGCACGGCATGATCGACACCGCGCTGGAGAAGGCGCTCCAGGCCGAGTTCAAGCTCTCGGTGGTCGAGTACACGGTGCTGGAGGCGCTCTCCCGCCAGGACGGCTGGCACATGCGGATGCAGCAGCTGGCCCGCGCGGCGGCCCTCAGCAGCAGCGCGACCACCCGACTCGTCAGCCGCCTGGAGGACCGGGGCCTGCTCGGCCGCTACCTCTGCGCGGACGACCGGCGCGGCATCTACACCGAGCTGACGCCCGAGGGGCGCGACCTGCTGACGGCCGCCCGCCCGGTGCACGACGCCGCGCTGGAGGCGACGCTGGCCGAGGCCACCGAGGTCCCCGAACTGGCGCCGCTGGTCGAGTCGCTCGCCGACCTGCACCCGCTCCACGCCGACGCCTGAGCCCGGCGCGGGCCGCCCGTAGAGACGGCCCGCCCCGGCCAGGCCGGCCCGCCCAGACCGGCCCGCTCGGCGGTACCTGGACCGCACTCATCGGCAGGGCCGGGGCCGCCCCGGCCCGCCGGGGCGTCACCGCGGGCCCTCGGACTCCCGGGCGGCGGGGGCTTCCCCGAAGGCTTCCCCGGGGGCTCGCGGCGGGGTCGAAGGTGCGGGGAGCGCCCCGTGCACCGGCGTGGTGGGGCCGTGGCCCACGGTGGGGCCGCCCGACAGGTCGTACATGCGGGGTGGCACGGGCCGGGGAACGACCACGGCGCCGGGCAGTCCAGGGATCTCGGCGCCGACCGGCAGGCCCCCGTTGTCGGGCGCATCGCCACGCACGACGTCGACAGCGCCGGTCCCGCCGCCGTCCGTGGCGTACGGGACGGCGGGAGCCCCCGGGGCGCCGAAGGGCCCCGGAGCTGCCTGGCCCCCGTCCCGCCTTCCGCCCGTTCCCACGGCCGTCGCGCCCGACGGATCCCGCCCGAGGCCGTCGTGCCCCGAACCCGACCCCGCCTCCGAACCAGACCCCGCCCCCGAACCCGAACCGGAAGCCGACCCCCAACCGGAACCCGAACCGACACCAGCCCCGGCTCCAGGACCGGCCCCAGACCCGACTCCAGGCCGGAAGCCGCCTCCCGTACTGGCGTCCCCCACACTGGCGTCCCCAGCACTGCCACCCTCAGCACTGCCACCCCCCGCCCCCGGACGCGCGTCGGACGC
Organism: Kitasatospora sp. NPDC032121; assembly: GCF_055580145.1. NCBI lineage: Bacteria > Bacillati > Actinomycetota > Actinomycetes > Kitasatosporales > Streptomycetaceae > Kitasatospora > Kitasatospora sp. NPDC032121. The sequence continues at coordinate 232,174 of NZ_JBVILX010000006.1, forward strand.
CGGGACCCGGGTGATCCGGGCCCCCGACGGCAGCCCAGGCACCGCGGCCGACTGCGGCGGCTGCCCGGCCCGCTCCAGCAGCGCCGAGGGCAGCAGCACCACGGCCCGGGTGCCGCCGTACGGGGACGGCCGCAGGGAGACCCGGACGTCGTGCCGGGCGGCCAGACGCGCGACGACGAACAGGCCGAGCCGCAGGTCGTCGCCGAGCGCGGAGACGTCCAGCTCGGGAGGGGCGGCCAGGTAATCGTTGAGCCGCCGGTGCTCCTCCTCGGTCATGCCGAGCCCGCGGTCCTCGACCTCGACGGCCAGGCCCGTGGGGACCTCCTGCGCGGAGACCTGCACCTGGGTGTACGGCGGGGAGAAGGTGGTGCCGTTCTCGATCAGCTCGGCGACCAGGTGGATGACGTCGGCGACGGCCTGCCCGTCGAGCGAGACGCGCGGCACGCCCTGGACGACGACCCGGGAGTAGCTCTCGGTCTCCGAGACGGCGCTGCGCAGCACGTTGACCACGGGCACGGCGGTCCGCCAGCGCCGGGCGGGCAGGGCGCCGCCGAGGATGACCAGGTTCTCGGCGTTGCGCCGCATCCTGGTGGCCAGGTGGTCGACGGCGAACAGTTCGCGCAGCAGTTCCGGGTCCTCGTGCTCGCGTTCCAGCGCGTCCAGCATGCTGATCTGCCGGTGGATCAGGATCTGGGTGCGCCGGGCGATGTTGAGGAAGACCTTCTTCGTCCCCTCGCGGCCCTGGGCCTGGTGGATGATGGCGGCGACCGCGGCCTGCCGGGCGGTGGCCAGGCCCTCCGAGGCCTGCTGGAGGTCGTCGCCGCCGCGCCGGGAGGGTGCCCAGGCGGTCGGGGCGGCCACCTGTTCTCCGGCGCGCAGCCGTTCGACGACCTCGGGGATCTCCTGCCGGGCGAGCGCGACGGTGTCGGCCCGTAGGTCGGACAGCCGCGCGGACAGCGTCCAGGCGGTTCGGATGCCGCGGAACAGGCTGATCAGCACCACCGCGGCGACGGCCGCGCTGCCGGCCAGCAGCGCGGTGCGCTGTCCGGAGTCGCGCAGCAGGTAGACGGCGTAGCCCCAGGCGGCCGCGAGGCCCAGGCTGGGGACCAGCGCGAGGGAGAGGAGCGGGCCGCGGAGCGAGCCGGACCGGCCGGCGCGGTGGCCCGTGCGGCGGGCCGGTATGCCTGGCATCTGATTCCTTGCTGCAGGGCCGCGTCGCGGGAACCGGGACGCCGGTCCGGACCGGTGGGTCCGGGCGGCGGTTCGACCCCGTACGGAGCGGCCGGGCTTCAGGGCGTCGAGGCCTGGGCTGCCGGAGCCGGTGACGTGCTGTCACTGGCCCGGCGGGGTGCAGCGCGGCCGCCGACGGCACGGAACGCTATCAGCCCGAGTGTCGTCGATGAACATCAACTGGCCGGGTACGAGGGCCTGATGGCGCTGTGGCGGCGCTCGTGCCGGACGCTCCGCCGACGTGACGCCGCAGCTCACGGCCCTCGGCCCGGTCGAAGCGGCGGTCCCCGGAGGTCGGGTGAGGCCCCCGGGGAGAGGCCGCCAGGAACAGGTCAAGTACCGCTCGTGGCGGGGCGGGCGGACGGGTCTCAGCCCGCGAGTGGCATCGGCAGCACCCGTCCGCCCCGTCCCGGCGGCTTCTCCACCGGGGCGTCCCGCTGGGCGGCGAGTTCGTTCCAGGCCCAGCTGGTCAGGTCGGACAGCTCCGCCGACCACTGCTTGCCGTACGTGCCCGAGGCGAACTGCCCGAGCCGCAGCCGCTGGACGTCGGAGGTGCCGGCCGGCGGGTAGACGTGGGTGGCGTCCCTCAGGTAGCGCTCGATGCCGAACTCGGGCTGGAGTCCGCGGGCGGCGTGGATCTCCATGGCGTTGCGTGCGGAGTCCAGCGCGTACTCGGTGTTGATGAGCTTGGCGTTCATCAGCTCGGCGTCGCAGGCGCGGCCGTGGTCGAGCAGGTGGGAGGCGTGGTAGGCGGCGAGTCTGGCGGTCATCAGCCGGGACTGCATCTCGCCCAACTTGAGCATGATGTTGGGAAGTTGGTTGATCGGTCGGCCGTACAGGACGCGCCCCTCGGCGAACCGGACGGTGTCCTCGACGACCGCGGTGTGGATGCCGAGTGCGACGGCGGCGAGGTTGATCCGCCCGTAGAGGGTGGAGGAGGAGTAGGCGACGTCCAGGCCCTGCCCCTCCCGGCCGAGCCGGTTGGCGGCCGGAACACGGCAGTCCTCCAGGAGGATCTCGCCGAAGCTGAAGCCGTGCAGCCCGCTCTGCGACCCGGGGGAGCCGGTGCGGAACCCCACGCGGTCGCTCTCGACCAGGAAGGCGGACAGGCCCCGGCTGCCCCGGCCGGTGCGCAGGACCACGCCGTGCACGTCCCCGATGTGGGAGTTGCCGACGAAGCACTTGCGGCCGTTGAGCACGTACTCGTCGCCGTCGCGGACCGCGGTGCCGGTCATCCCGAGCACGTGCCCGCCGGACTCCGGCTCGGTGACGGCGATGGTCGGCAGGCACTCTCCGGAGGCGAACTTCGGCAGCCACTTGCGGCGTTGGGCCTGGGAGCCGTAGTGGAGGACCTTGGCCACGCCCAGCTGGGAGGCCTGTGCGATCGAGCCCGCGGCCCCGCTGACCCGGGCCAGCTCCTCGATGATCACGGTCTTGGCGACGTGCCCCAGGCCGAGGCCGCCGAACTCCCGCGGGATGGTCACGCCGATCCAGCCCTGGCGGGCGATCTCCCGGGCCAGCTCGAACTCGATCTTCCGTTCGGACTCCATCCCGGCCACCCTCGGACGCGCCACCTTCTCCGCGAAGTCACGGACCTCGGCGCGAAGGTCCTCGTGACGGTCGTCGGTGAAGTAGTCCATCGCCATTGCTCCGGTCCTCTCGATGCGTGTGGTGCCGTGCCTCCGTCCGTGCCGTCGATGCCGCTCCGGCGACGCCCTCGGGGGGCGGTGGGGGTGCGGGAGGTCCGGCCGGTCGCCCCGGTGCGATCGGCGCATGCGTCACGGGGCGGTGTCCCGGCGACGGGCGCCGTCCGTGTCTTCGGCAGGGCTCATTGTTGTATGGGGCACCGGGGCATCCCAGAGTCGATCTTGGATTGGCGGGAATCGGTCCGTCCCGGCCGGGAGGGGTTTCGCCCGGACCTCGGACGGGAATCGAACTTCGCTTCCGTGACGGTCCGTCGACCTGTCGTTCACATGCGGTTTTGACAAGCCATCGGCAAGGTCCACGAACGCCCGATCGAAGCGGTCCAGCCGTTCTGATGTCTGGTTACATGTGCGCCATGACTGATGTGATGAGCACTCAAGGCCAGTTCCCGGGTGCCTCCGGGGAGTCCGCGCGAACCCGCAGGCTGCGCGGCCTTGGGCTCAACGACCCGTCCGCGGACGAGGCCTTCGACCGCTTCGCCCACCTGGCAGCCAGTATCACGCGCGCTCCCATCGCGATGGTCAACTTCATCAACGACGAGCGCCAGATGTTCCGGGGGCTCTACATCCCGCCAAGTTCGGCCGACGCCCCGGCCGAGGACGGGTCGTCCTGGGCGGACCGCGGCATCGCCTTCGACCTCCCCACCCGCGAGATGCCGCTGAGTCACGGCTTCTGCCCGCACGTGGTCGCCCAGCGCTCCCCCCTCGCCCTCGACGACATCCTCGCCTACCCCCGGTTCGCCGGGAACCCGGTGGTGGACGAACTCGGCGTCCGCGCCTACCTCGGCGCCCCGCTCGTCGACGACACCAACACCGTCATCGGCACCGTCTGCGTCCTCGACCGGGAACCCCGGCAGTGGGGGCGCGAGCGGCTGCGCGACATCCAGCACCTCGCCGAGGCGCTGCTCTCCGAGATCCGGCTGCGCGACAGCCTGCTCGCCCAGCGCCAGGAGATGTTCGCCGCCTTCGACGGCTCGCCGTTCCCCATCATGCTCACCGAGGGCCCGGGCCAGGAGATCCGGTACGCCAACGCCCAGCACGCCGACACCTTCGGCGCGCCGACGGCCTACGGGACGATCGGCGCCGCGTACCCGCTGCTCGGCGCGGCAGGCCTCGAACAGACCGTCGTCGAGGCCTACCACACCGGTCGCACCGCCGTCCTCGACGACGTCCGGATCCAGTCCGCCCGCCCGGACGCCCAGCGCGGCCCACAGGTCTTCAGCTTCACCTGCACCCCGCTGCGGGCCGCGCTCACCGGCCGGATCAACGGCGTCCTCACCGTCGGCATGGACATCACCGCCCGCTCCCGCACCGAGGAGGAGCTCGGCACGCTGGCCGCCCTGCTCGTCGACCGGCTCCAGCAGAGCGGCGCCTCCGTGCCCGGCCGCTCGGCCATCGCCGGCGAGGCCGGACCCCGCCTGCCCGGCTGAACCCCGGCCGGTGCGGACCGTCCACCACCGTGGCGGGCGCCTCTCACCCCCGTGGAGAGGACCCCGCCACGGTGCGGCCACGGTGCCGCCACGGTGCCGTCCGGGGCCGGGAGTTCACCGGGAGCCCACCGGGGCCCGCCCGAGTCGGAGCCGAGCCCTGCCTGAGTCGGAGCCCGCCGGACCCGAACCCCGCCCGAGCCCGCCCGAGTCGGAGCCGAGCCCTGCCTGAGTCGGAGCCCGCCGGACCCGAACCCCGCCCGAGCCCGCCTGAGTCGGAGCCCGCCCGAGCCCGCCGGGCCCGCCGTCCGGGCCGAGCGGGCCGAGCGGGTGAACCGACCCCGTACCACCGCCCCGACCGGCCCCGCGCCCGGGGTGCCGGGTGGTAGGCATGGGCCGCATGGACTGGTTCGCCGCCCCCGACTACTGGCTGAGCCGACTGCTCGTCCAACGCCTGCTCGCCGCCCTCTACCTGATCGGATTCCTGGCCGCCGCCGCGCAGTTCCGCGCCCTGATCGGCGCCGACGGCATGCTGCCCGTGCCCCGGTTCACCGCCCGCGTCCCGTTCCGACAGTCACCCGGCCTGTTCCACCTCCACTACAGCGACCGGTTCTTCGCCGCCGTCGCCTGGAGCGGCGCCGCCCTCGCCGCCGCCGTGGTGGCCGGGCTCGGCGACGCCGTCCCGCTCTGGGCGTCCGTCCTGCTGTGGACGGCGCTCTGGGGCCTCTACCTCTCCATCGTCAACGTCGGGCAGACCTGGTACTCCTTCGGCTGGGAGTCCCTGCTGCTCGAAGCCGGCTTCCTCGCCGCGTTCCTCGGCAACGCCGACACCGCCCCACCCGCCCCGGTGCTCTGGCTGATGCGATGGCTGGTCTTCCGGGTCGAGTTCGGCGCCGGACTGATCAAGCTGCGCGGCGACAGCTGCTGGCGTGACCTGACCTGCCTCCAGTACCACCACGAGACCCAGCCGATGCCCGGACCGCTCAGCTGGTTCTTCCACCACCTGCCCGCCCCGCTGCACCGGGTCGAGGCCGCCGCCAACCACGTCGTCCAACTCGTCGTACCGGTCTGCCTGCTGCTGCCGCAGCCGGTCGCGAGCTACGCGGCCTGCGCCGTCCTCGCCACCCAGCTCTGGCTGGTCGCCTCCGGCAACTTCGCCTGGCTCAACTGGCTGACCATCGCCCTCGCCCTCGCCGCCGTGCAGCCCGCCCGCCTCGGCCTGCCCGTCCACGCCCGCGCGTACCCCGGCGCGCCGGTCTGGTACGAGGCGCTGGTGATCGCGCTGACCGCCGCCGTCGTCGTGCTCAGCTACTGGCCGGTGCGCAACATGCTGTCCCGCGGCCAGGCCATGAACCGCTCCTTCAACCGGCTGCACCTCGTCAACACCTACGGCGCCTTCGGCAGCGTCAACCGGCTCCGCCAGGAGGTGGTGGTCGAGGGCACCGACGAGGCGGTGCTCACCCCGCACACCGTCTGGCGCGAGTACGGCTTCAAGGGCAAGCCCGGTGACGTCCGCCGACTCCCGCGCCAGTTCGCGCCCTACCACCTGCGGCTCGACTGGCTGATGTGGTTCGCCGGCATCTCGCCCGCCTACTCCCGCCCCTGGTTCCTGCCCTTCGTCGCCCGCCTGCTCGCCGGCGACCGGGCCACCCTGCGCCTGCTGCGCCACAACCCCTTCCCGGACGCCCCGCCGACCCACGTCCGGGCGACCCTCTACCTGTACCGGTTCACCGATTGGCGCGAACTGCGGGAAACCGGCGCGTGGTGGCACCGAACCGCGCTCAGCGAGTACCTCGCGCCGGTCGATCTGCGGGCCCTCGGCCGGGCCGGGTACCGGCCGCCGCTCGGCCGGCGGGGCCCGGCGGGAGGCCGGGGCGTCCGGGAGGTGCCGCTGGGCCGGTTCCAGCGGTCCGGCCGCCAGTCCGGCCGCCGGTCCGGGCCGTCCGGGCCGTCCGACGGGGGACGGCGCGGGCCCCGCGGAGAGGAGCCGTGAGCAGCACGGACACCCGTCCGGAGCAAGGACGGACCAAGGACGGACCAAGGACGGACCGCCGTGCGGACCACCCGTGCGGACCGCCCGAGTGGCGGCCAGGCGGGCGGTATGGCATACGACACCCGCCCATCCGGACGGTGGGTGCGTGCAAGGCTCGAACGGGCACCCGTATTCTGGGCGTCCACAACCGGCAGCCCGACCGCGCGCCCCCTTGCCCCGCCCCAGGGGCGACCCCGCGCACCCGGTCCGCCGCCCCCTCGCCGCCAGCCCCGCCGTCGTCGCCCAGAACCGGACCTCACATGACAGTGCTTCACTCGCGCAACGCCGACGCAGCCGACCCGGCGGACGTCGCCGACGCCGCAGACGTCAAGGACCCCCAGGACGCCGCCGCGGAGCCCGACCTCCGCGAGGACCTCGGCCGCTACGCGGAGCTCGGGGCCTTCACGCTCACCGCCGAGACCCACGCCTGGTACGCGGCCGTCGACACCGTCGCCACCCCCGAGGACGCCCGCGCCGCCTCCACGGCCCTCGCCGAGCTGCGTGGCAGCGACCTCCAGCAGACCCGGGAGGCCGTCGCCGCCCTCGCCGCCGACGCCAAGCTCGAAGAGCCCGACACCGTCGCCAAGACCGCGCTCCTGGTCGAGATGCTCCAGCGGGTGCACCGCACCTCCGCGACCCTCTTCCCCGCCGCGTACGACGCCGACCTCGGCGCCCTCGCCGCCGCCACCGCCGACAGCGCCTGGCGCCGCGAGAACGGCGTCAAGCTCTCCTGGCTGCGGGGCCGCTCGCTGCGCAAGCAGGCCGTCGCGCTCGCCATCGACCGCCGCATCCGCCGGGAGGACCTGCACGAGGCCCTCACCTCCGCGGAGATCGAGCGCCGCGCCTGGGCCGCGCTCGCCCCGGTCGGCACTCTCCCGCGGGTGCCCACCGACGGCGCCCTGGTCGACCGCACCGCCCAGGCCTTCGAGGCGATCAACACCGGCCTGCGCGGCCTCGCCCGCCTGCTGCCCGACCACGACCTGGACGGGCTGCCCTTCGCCGAGCTGATCGACCTGGTCGAGCGGCTCGCCGCCGACGAGGGCACCCTCTACCGCCTGCCCACCATCCGAGGCCTGCGCGTCGGCCTGGAGGAGGCCGGCCTCGCCGACCTGCTCGCCGAACTCGCCGCCGCCAAGGCCGACCGCCGCGCCGCCGAGGCCGCCTACACGGCCCGCCAGGCGCTCGCCGGCGGGCAGCGGGACGGGCTTGCCGACCAGGCGGCCGCTGTCGCGGTCGAGGAGACGGTGGTCGAGGAGCAGCCGGGTACCGAAGAGACCGCGGAGGCGGCGGCCGAGACTGCGGTTGAGGTCGAGGTCGAGGTCGGCGCCGAGGTCGACGGTGGGACCGGTGCCGAGGAGGCTGCGGCCGAGCAGTCCGGGACCGACGAGCCGGGGACCGAGGAGTCGGTCGACCGGGCTGACGCCGAGGCGGCTGCCCTGCAGGCGCTGGCCGCCGGGCAGCGGGACGGCCTCGTGGAGGAGGTCCCGGTCCTGGTGGCGCCTGTGGCGGAGTCGGCCGACGACGCTGCTGCGGCGACTGTGACCGAGGCTGACGAGGTCGAGGCCGACGTCGTGGCGGAGGTCGAGGTAGAGGTAGGGGCGGAGGCAGAGACGGCGTCGGACGCGGGTGCCGCTGACGACGAGCCGCCGGCGGCGCAGGCCGGGGAGGAGACGCCGGTTGCCGTGGTCTCCCTCCCGGCGCCTTCCCCGGCGGCCGACGACCTGGTGGCCGCCGCGACCGCCGCTCTGGCCGAGGCCGCGGACGAGCCGGCGGCGGAGGTGGAGCCGGAGGACGCCCCGGTCACCGAGACCGCCGAGGTCGTTGAGGCCGTAGAGGTCGAGTCGACCGCTGCCGAGGTCACGGTCGAGGAGCCGGCCGTCGAGGACACGGTCGAGCCGGTGGTCGAGAACGAGCCTGAGGCTGTCGTCGCGGAGCCCGCCGTGGACGAGCCCGCCGTCGCGGTCGAGGAACCGGCCGTTGAGGTCGAGGAGGCCGCTGCTGAGGTCGCGCCGGCGGCCGAGATCGAGATCGAGACCGAGCATGAGGCCGAGACCGAGGCCGTAGCGGCGGAGCCTGTCGCCGAGGAGTCGGCCGAGGTCGAGGGTGCCGATGCGGCTGTCGAAGCTGCTGAGGCTGAGGTTGAGCCGGTCGTCGAAGCCGAGTCCGAGTCCGAGTCCGAGCCTGAGGCCGTAGCGGCGGAGCCTGCCGCCGAGGCCGCTGAGGTAGTCGCCGAGGTCGAGCCCGAGGTCGTCGTGGCGGAGCCTGCGGTCGAGGAACCGGCCGTTGAGGTCGAGGAGGCCGCTGCTGAGGTCGCGCCGGCGGCCGAGGCCGAGGCCGAGCCTGAGGCCGTAGCGGCGGAGCCTGTCGCCGGGGAGTCGGCCGAGGTCGAGGGTGCCGATGCGGCTGTCGAAGCTGTCGAGGCTGAGGTTGAGCCGGTCGTTGAGACCGAGCCCGAGACCGTTGTCGAGGAGCTCGTCGCCGAGCCCGAGGCTGTTGCCGTCGAGGTGGCGGAGCCGGTCGTCGAGGCAGAGGAGCCGGTTGTCGAGGCCGAGCCCGTCGTCGCCGAGGCTCCCACCGCCGAGCCGGAGGCCGACGCCCGTCCCGCGAAGCCGGACTTCACGCCCGGTCGCCCCGTGACCGCCTACTCCGCCGAGGAACTGCTCGCCGTCGTGCGGTGGGTGGACGGTGACGGTGTCGAGCGGAGCGACGAGGAGCTGCTGCGGGCGGCCATGAAGGAGCTGGGCTTCGCCCGCCTCGGCCCCCGGATCAAGGAGGCGCTGGGCGCCGCCGTCGCCGCCGCGCGCGGCTGACGAAGTACGGCCGCAGGGCCGGGGGCCCGGGACGCGAGCACGCGTCCCGGGCCCCGTCGTGTTCCGGAGGTGAAACGGTGCCCTCCGTCAGCCGGCCTTGTTCCACGGCTGGCTGGACATCAGCGCCTTCACGTTGGCGACGTACGCCGGGTTGGGGATGGCCAGGCTGCCGACGGCCTCGCCGGTGGCCGGGTCGATGACGACGTTGTAGTGCACGTTGCCCGCGCCCGCGTTGTACGCGGAGACGACCAGGTCGAGCAGTGGCGTCTTGCCGGTGGCCGGGTCGGGGGAGAGGTCGTACTTGCCGCCGAACGAGGAGTCGCCGTAGTAGGCGACGAGCCAGTCGAGCAGCTGGGTGCCGAGCTGGACGTTCCCGGCGAGGGTGGCGGGGTCGGAGGTGGTGCCGAACTTGCCGTTCATCCAGCTGACGGTGTTCGGCATGACCTGCATGGTGCCGATTCCGCCGTCGCAGGCGACGATGCCGGACTGCCAGCCGCTCTCCTGCCAGGCGATCGCCTTGACGAGGTTGACGGGCAGCGGCGGGAGCTGGTCGGTGCCGCCGCTGCCGAGCCTGAGCGTCCGGGACTGGCCGGCCGCCGCCCCGAGCGCCGCGCCGACGGCCTCCTTGGCCTCGTCCGGCCGGGGCTTGCTGGGCGCGCAGCCGCTCTGCGCCGGGGGCACGTGCGGGGTCGAGGGCGCCGGCGGTGGAGGCGCGACCGGGCCGGGCTTGGCGCTCGGCACCGGCGCCGCGACGACGGGCTTGGCGACGGGCGGCTGGGTCGTCACCCCGGCGGGCGGGCTGCCGGCTCCGGCCTTGGCGGTGCTGCCCGGCTGCGTGCTCGGGGAGGGCTTTCCGAAGGTGCCCGGGCCGGTGCTCTGTCCGGTGCCCAGGCCCTGGGTGGCGGCGGGGCTCGTGCTCGCCGGTGCGGTCGGGCTCGGCGCGGTGCTCGCGGACGGGCTCTCGCTCGGTGTCGCGACGGGCGAGGCGCTCGCGGCCACCGGGGTGCCGCCGGACGACGCGTCCCGGTGACTGCCGGCATGCTCGGTGCCGCAGCCGGCCAGGACGGCGGCCGAGACGGCGGCGGCGGACATCAGGCTCAGGGTCCGCCCGGTCGTGCTCACTCTCATGTGTGGTCCCCCCACTGGTCACCGGCGGCCGCCGGTGAGTGGCGGTCATCCTACGAGGTGCCCCTGCCACCAGGACCGAGCGGGTGGTCGAGGGCCCGCCGAAGCACGGCCGGGGCCGTCACCAGCGACGGCCCGTACCAGGTCAGGTGTCGTCCGCTGACCAGTGCCGCCGGTGTGTCCGGGAATGCCTCCGGGCCGTCCTCGGCCGTGAACCGGTACGGCTCGTCCGGTAGGACCACCAATTCCGGCCGACAGGCGATCAGTTCGGGAAGCGGGACGGCGGGGTAGCGCTCGGGGTGGTCGGCGTGGACGAGCCGCAGGCCCAGCCGGCGCAGCAGGTCCCCGGCGAAGGTGTCGCTCCCGAGGACCATCCACGGGCGGCGCCAGATCGGCACGACGGTTCGCGGGCCGTCGGCGTCCGGAGGAGTGCCGCCGCTGCCGACAGGGGCCCAGGCCGCCTCCGCCTTGTCCAACCAGGTCGGGCGGGGCAGCCCGCAGGCGGTGGTCAACAGCCGGTCCAGGGAGCGGAAGGCGTCGTCCAGGGTGCGGATGTCGGTGACCCAGACCGGGACGCCGGCCGCCCGCAGCGCGTCCAGGTCGGGGCGCCGGTTCTCCTCGTCGTTCGCGAGGACGAGGTCGGGTGCGAGCGCGAGGACGCGCGGGACGTCCGGGTTCTTGGTGCCGCCGATCCGGGTGACGGACAGGTCGGCGGGGTGGCTGCACCAGTTCGTGGCGCCGACCAGCAGCCCGGGCGCGGTGGCGGCGACCGCCTCGGTCAGCGAGGGCACCAGCGAGACCACCCGGCGGGGCGGGCGCGGCCCGAGCCGGACGGGGAGGTCGAGGTCGTCGCGCGGGGCGGTGGGGGCGGCCATCCGGCCAGCCTACGTCCGGCTCCCCGGCGAGGGGGCCGCGCCGCCGACGACCGGTCGCGAATCGCGGGGAACCGGCCGCCCGGGCCGTCCGACTACCTGGTCCGGGTCCGCAGCACGGGCCCTCGGCACGCACGAGCACCGAGTGCCAACGCCGAGCACCGAACACCGAACACGCAAGCACCAACACCGAGCACCGAACACGCAAGCACCAAGCACCAAGCACGCAAGCACCAAGCACGCAAGCACCAAGCACCGAACACGCAAGCACCGAGCACCGAACACGATCGCCGAGCGCGATCACCGACCAGGAGAGAGTTGTCATGCGCCCTCGCGTCGTCTGCGGAATCGCGGCCGCCGTCGCCCTGTTCGCCACGGCCTGCGGAAGCGGGACCGGGGGCGGGCAGAGCGCCTCCGTCACCGTCCAGCCCGCCCCCGGTGGTGGATTCCCCGTCAAGGTCGCCGACTGCGCGGGCAAGGAGACCACCATCGCCAAGGCGCCCGCCAGGATCGTCACCAGCAACGCCTCCAGCCTGGAGCTGCTGCTCCGACTCGGCGCGGGGGAGCGGGTGATCGGCACGGGCTTCCCACCCGGCAAGGGCACCCTGCCCGCCGATCTCGCCGAGCAGGGTGCCAAGGTGCCGGCGCTCGGGGACAAGGGCATAGCCAAGGAGAAGCTGCTCGGCTCCGGAGCCGACCTCTACGTGGACACCTTCGGCGCGATGCCGATGATGGGCGGCGGCGCCACCGGACCGAGCGAGGAGGAGTTCGCGGCGGCCGGCATCCAGCACGTCTACCTGCTCTCCACCGCCTGCGCCGGGACACCGAAGGCCACCAAGGCGCCGCGCACCGACCTCGCCGGGATCGAGGAGGACGTCCGCCGGCTCGGCGCCGTCACCGGAACCGCCGCGCGCGCGGAGGAACTGGTCGCCGGGATGGAGAAGCAACTCGGCGAGGTCCGCACCGCGCTCGCCGCCGTGCCGGAGGCACAGCGGCCGAGCTACTTCGTCTTCGACTTCGACGCCGGCACCAAGCAGCCGGTGGCGGTCTGCGGCCGACAGGTCGCCAACGCCGTGATCAGCCAGGCCGGGGCGCGCAACGTGTTCGCCGACTGCGACGCCGACTTCAAGCCCGGCTCCTGGGAGGACGTGGTCGCCAAGAACCCGGACTGGATCCAGCTGGCCGTGCGCAACCGGGGCAGCGAGGAGGCCACCCGCAAGGCCTTCGACGAGGCCGAGGCCTTCCTGAAGGACTTTCCCGCGACCCAGGGCCTGAAGGCCGTCCAGGAGGGGCACTTCGTCCGGCTCGGCTCCGAGGTGACCACCATCGCGGGGGTCCGCAACGCCGACGCTGTCCGGCAGATCGCCGCCACCATCCGCCCGGACCTGGTCAAGAGCCCCGGCCTCGCCAAGAACGGGCAGTAGCCGGTGACTTCGGCCACCACCCGGAAGGAGCGCGGCGACACCCGCCCGGCCCGCAACCTGCGGGCCGGGCCGCTGGCCGCCGCCCTCACCGCCGCCCTGGTACTCGCGCTGACCGCCGCCGTCTCACTCGGCTCGGTGGACATCCCGCCCGCCGAGGTCTGGTCGGTGGTCGCCCGCCGACTCACCGGCCGGGCCCCCGAACCCGGCACCCGCGACCTCATCGTCTGGCAACTGCGCGTCCCACGCGCCCTGTTGGCCGCCGTGGTCGGCGCCGGACTCGGCCTGGTCGGCACCGCCGTACAGGCCCTGGTCCGCAACCCGCTCGCCGACCCCTACCTGCTCGGCATCTCCTCCGGCGCCTCGCTCGGCGCGGTCGCCGCCATCGTCCTCGGCACCACCCTCGGTCTCCAGCTCTCCTTCGGCAGCGCGCTCGGCCTCACCGTCTCCCTGGCGGCGTTCGCCGGCGCGCTGGCCGCGTTCTCACTGGTCTGGCTGATGGCCCGGCGCGGCGGCGGCTTCTCCCCGCTGCGGCTGGTCCTCGCGGGCATCGGCATCGCCCAGTTCCTCGGCGGCATCACCAGCTACCTCGTCCTGCAGACCCGCGACGAGCAGCAGACCAGAGGGGTGCTGTTCTGGCTGATGGGCAGCCTCGGCGGCGCCGTCTGGGCCCAACTCGCCCTCCCCACCGTCGCTGTGGCGCTCGGACTGGCGCTGCTCCAGGCCCGCGCCCGGGGACTCAACGCGATGCTGATGGGCGACGAGACGGCCGCCGGGCTCGGCGTGGACGTCGCCCGGCTGCGCCGCGAGGTCTTCGTCGTCACCAGCGTGCTCACCGGGGTGCTGGTCGCGGTCTCCGGGGCGATCGGCTTCGTCGGACTGATGGTGCCGCACGTGTGCCGACTGCTGCTCGGCGGCGACCACCGGCGGCTGCTACCGCTGTCCGCGCTGACCGGGGCGCTGCTGCTGGTCGTCGTCGACACCGTGGCCCGCACCGCCCTGGACGGCCAGGAACTGCCGATCGGCGTGGTCACCGCCGTCCTCGGCGCCCCCACCCTGCTCTACCTGCTGGACCGACGACTGGAGCGCAGTTGAGGATCGCCGTCGAGGACCTGAGCGTCGCCCTGGCCGGCCGGACGGTGCTGGCCGGGGCCAACCTGATCGCCGAGGAGGGAGAGATCGCCGGACTGGTCGGGCCCAACGGCAGCGGCAAGTCCAGCCTGCTGCGCACCGTCTACCGGCACCTGCGGCCCAGCGCGGGCCGAGTGCTGCTGGCCGGTCGGGACCTGGCGGAGCTGCGGCCCGCGCAGTCCGCCCGGCACATCGGGGCGCTGCCCCAGGAGCGCGGCGGAGACTTCGAGTTGAGCGTCCGCGAGGTGGTCGCGATGGGCCGCACGCCCTACAAGCGGGCCTTCGCGGCGGACGACGCCGAGGACCACCGGATCACCGCCGAGGCGCTCGACCGGGTCGGCATGGCCGAGGCCGGCGACCGCCGCTTCGCCCAACTGTCCGGCGGCGAGAGGCAGCGGGTGCTGCTCGCCCGGGCGCTCGCCCAGCAGCCGGACGTTCTGGTGCTGGACGAGCCGACCAACCACCTGGACGTCCGGCACCAGGTCGAGCTGCTGGCCCTGCTCCGGGAGCAGCGCCGCACGACCCTGGTGGCCCTGCACGACCTCAACGCCGCCGCCTCGGTCTGCGACCGGCTGCACGTCCTGCACCGTGGCGCCCTGGTGGCCTCCGGGGCGCCGCGCGAGGTGCTGACCGCCGGGCTGCTGGCCGAGGTCTTCGGTGTGCGGGCGGCGGTGGTGGAACACCCGCTCACCGGCGACCCGTTGATCGCCTTCGACCACCGTGCCCCGGCGGCGGACCCGGCCATCGCTCCCGTTCGCTGACCTGCGATGAGCCACCTGCGATGAGCCAACTGCGATGAGCCGACCTGCGACGGGGTGACCTGCGATGAGCCGACCTGCGACGGAGTGACCTGCTTCGAGCTGACCTGCGATGATGAGTCCATGGCCGTCATCCCCGTCGAACCCCGTCCGCTCGACGACTCCGAGCGGGCCGTGCTGGAACACCTCCTGGCCGCGGACTTCGCCGGGGCTCCGGCGCTGCGCGCCCAACTGGACCGGACGGAGGTGACGGCCGTCTGGGGCGCCGGGTCGGTGAGCGTCGACCTGCGGGTGTGCGGGCTGGAGCGTGACCCCGCCCCGGCGTTCGTGCCTCTGCCGGTCGACGCGCCCGTCCACGACGAATCCGGTGAATACGTCGGCGAGCTGCTGGTGTGGGCCGAGGGCGGCGTGACCCTGTCGGCGCTGGAGTACGCCTGGGTCACGGTCGAGATGCCGACCGTCCTGCCGCCCGTCGACCGGATCCGCGTCAGGGCCGTGGGAGGAGCCGCGGGCGGGGCCATGGGAAGCTGCGGGGTCGACGGCAGGGCCGGGTAGCGCAGGGGCCGCCCCCGGTACCACCCGGCCCGCGCGGGCCGGCGAGGCGCGCCTCAGCAGCCCTCGTAGTGGCTCGGTCTGCCGTCCCGCAGCACCAGCCGGCCGAGTCGGGCGGCCTCGTCGTTGCGCAGCAACTCCCGGTCGCCGCCGGTGCGGTGGAGCACCGCCGAGTGCCAGGGCGTGGTCCAGGCGTCGGCGGACGCCAGCAGTCGGATGCCGAACTTGGACGCCCCGGCCGGCTGCGGGTGGATGGAGAGCCGGACGGCGCGCGGGTGGTGCTCGGCGATCAACTCACCCCAGGCACGGCTTCGTTGGATCACCCCGTAGGCGCGGCGGCGGCACTCCCGCTGGAGGGCGGAACGGGTGCCGGTGAAGCCGATGGTGTCCTCGGTGAGGAAGCGGGTGATGCCCCGGTAGAGCCGCAGGGTCTCCTCCTCGGTCAGCACCTGCTCGCGCAACTCCTCGACGCTCGGCGCGTACTGGGCGTGCACCCGGGCGCGCTTCTCGTCGTACGGGAGGTCGCCGAGGACGGCCCGCAGGTCGAAGGTGTCGAGGTGGGAGAGGCCCTCGTGGGCGATCATCGCGGTCAGGGCGTCCGAGTAGGCGTCTATGTGATCGTCCGGGACGTTGATCAGATCGCCGAAGATGTGCCCGTCCGAGCAGATCAGGATGCGGGCGCCGGGCGCGTGCAGGCGGCCGATCTCGGCGCAGAGCCCGTCGAGGAAGGTCAGCGACAGCCGTTCGCCCTCGTCCGGCAGGTGGCCGAGCACCTTCGCCGGGTTCGGCGACTTGCAGGGGAAGCCGGGCAGGGTGAGGACGATCGGCTCGCCGGCGGTGATGAAGTCCGCCAACTGCGCGAGCTGGAGCGGGAAGTGCTCCGGGCCGGCATCGAACTCCGGGTCCGAGGCGCGACGGTGTGGCAGCAGCAGGCCGAGGACGCGGGCGGCGAGGGCGGTGGCGCCGGCGCGGGTGCCGGGGCCGGCGGGGGCGTCGGGGGTGATGACGGCAGGGGCGGTGCCGACGGGCGGCATGGCGGGTCCTCCAGGGAAGGTCGTGCGGGGTGCGGGGTGCGGGGTGCGGGGTGCGGGGTGCGGCTCCGGGCGGGTGGAGCCGGGTGGCGGGACGCGTCCGGGGTCAGCGACGGTGGTCGTAGGCGACCGGCAGCCGGCTCACGCCGCGCGCCAGGACGGCGGGGACCCAGGTCAGGTCCGCCAGACCGTCGCCGGGCGCCTCGGCCGGGCGCAGGCCGGGCAGTCGGGTGAGCAGGGTGGCGAGGGCGATCTGGAGTTCGGCCCGGGCCAGCGCGGCGCCCGGGCAGAAGTGGATGCCGTGGCCGAAGGCCAGGTGGGCGTTGGGCGTGCGGTCGAGGTCGAGGCGGTCGGGCCCGGGGAACTGTGCCTCGTCGCGGTTGGCGGCGCAGAGCGAGACGATCACCGAGTCGCCCGCCGGGACGGTGGTGCCGAACAGGTCGCTGTCCTCGGCGAAGAACCGCCAGGTGGTGAGCTCGAACGCGGCGTCGTGGCGCAGCAGTTCCTCCACCGCCCGGGCGAGTCGGCCGGGCTCGTCGACGCCCTCGCGCAGCCGGGCGAGCTGCTCGGGGTGGCGTAGCAGGGTGACCAGCATGGTGGTGATCTGGTTGGTCACCGGCTCCTGCCCGGCGACGAGCAGCTGGAACACCATGGAGTCGAGCTCGGCGCGGCTCAACTCGCCCGCGTCATGGGCGGCGACGAGCCGGCCCAGCAGGTCCTCCTGCGCCGCCCAGTCGGGCTCCCGACAGTCGGCGCGCTTGCGGGCGACGACGTCGGCGATGTACGTCTGGAGGCCGCGCAGCCGCGCCTCGTACGCCGGACGGCCGGGGTCCTGCGGGCCGACCGGCGCGACCACCTTGCCCCAGTCCCGGTCGAAGCGCTCCGCCAACTCATGTGGCAGTCCGATGACTTCGGCGAGCACCCGGAAGGGGTAGTGGGCCGCGAAGCCGGCCACCAGGTCCACGCCGCCGGACTCCGGCAGCTCGTCCACCAGCGCGTCGGCCAGCTCCCGGAACCGGGGGCGCAGCGACTCCACCCGGCGCGGGGCGAAGGCGTCCAGCACGAGCCGGCGCATCGAGGTGTGCTTGGGCGGGTCCTGGTGGAGCAGGTGGACCTGGAGCTGGGAGTGCTGCGGCTCGGGCATGATCGACGCGAGCCGGCGCCAGTTGTCGTTGCCCAGTGCGTGGTTCTTGCCGAGACGGGGGTCGTTGAGGGCCGCGTGGGCGGCCCGGTAGCCGGTGACCAGCCAGGCGTGGATGCCGCTCGGGAACTCCACCCGGTGCACCGGCCCGGCCTCGCGCATCCGCTGGTAGAGGGGGTACGGGTCGCGCTTGTACGCCGGGCCGTACAGCGGGACGGGGGAGGGGAGCCGGTCGTACCCGTACGGGCAGCCCGGGGCGTCGTCGTCGGCGGCGGAGGCCGGGCCGGGGATCGTTTCGGTCATCGGGGATCCTTCGGTGCGGTGCGGTGCGGTGCGGTTCGGGGGCGGTGCGGGGTGGTTCGGGGCGCTGTGTCGCGGTGTGGGTCGGGGCGGTGTGGCGCGGGGCGGTCAGGGCGTGGGGCGGCGGTGCAGCGCGAGCAGGGCGACGGCGGTGGCCGCGACCAGTACGGCCAGCGCGATCCCGGCGCGGGTCCCGGTGACGGTGCGGTCGCCGGCCAGGGCGGCGGCGGTGGCGAGGGCCGGGCCTAGGGCGAAGCCGAGGCTGCGGGCGAGCTGGACGGCGGAGCCGGCGGTGGCGAGCTTCCCGGGCGGGGAGGCGGACATCACCAGGGCCTGGGTGGGGCCGCCGTTGAGGCCCATCCCGGCACCGGCGAGCGCGAGTCGCGCGGCGATCTCGGCGGCGGACCAACCGGCGTCCAGCGGGACGAGCAGGGCCAGGCCGAGGGTCGTGACGGCGGCGCCGGTGAGCGCGGTCGGGCGGGCGCCCCAGCGGTCGGCCAGCCGGCCGCCGACCCGGCCGGCCAGCACCATGCCGAGCGGGAACGCCAGCATGGTGAGCGCGGTGACGGTGGCGCTCTCGCCCCGGGGGCCGCGCAGGTGCTGGGCGAGCAGGTAGTGGCAGGCCGCGAAGCCGGCGGCGAGCGCCAGCACCGAGGCATTGACCCCGGCGGTCCCGGCGGCCCGCAGCACCTCGGCCACCGGCCGCCCGCCCGGGCGGCGCAGCCAGAGCAGCACCAGCGGCACGGCGGGCAGGGCGAGCAGCAGCCACCCCGGCGCCTGTGGGGCCAGGGTGAGCCCGAGCAGGACGGCGGCCACGGCAGCGCCGATCAGCCCGGCGTCGCCGAGCGAGGACCGGTCGGGCGGCCGCAGCCCGCCGCGACGCGGGGCGCGGCGCCACACGATCAGGACGGCGGCCAGGCAGACCGGCAGCTTCACCAGGAAGATCGCCCGCCAGCCCAGGTGGTCCAGCAGCAGACCACCGACCACCGGCCCGGTGACGGCGCCGAGCGGACCGAGTGTCGCGGGCACGCTCATCGCCCGGCCGCGCAGCTCGGGCCGGACGGAGGTCGCGGCGAGCACCGGCATCAGGACGAAGAGCACGGCCCCGAAAGCGCCTTGGAGCATCCGGGCCGCGATCAGCCAACCGGCCCACGGGGCGCAGGCGGCCAGCACGCTGCACAGGGCGAAGCAGCCGACGGCGAACAGCAGGGCCGAGCGGGTGCCGACCTGATCCAGCCACCGCCCGGCGGGCAACAGCAGGGCGACGAGCGGGAGCTGGTACCCGAGGACGGCCCACTGGGCGACCCCGGGGGAGACGTGCAGGCCGGCCGAGATGTCGGTGAGCGCGAGGTTGACCACGTTCATGTCGAGCATCGCGACGAACGACAGCAGGCCGGCCGCTACGACCAGGCTCCAACGGTCGGCCGGTCGTTGACGCTCCGTCAAGGGTGGAGCGGCCGGGGTTGGTTGTGCTGTCACGAAGTCCCTCCGTCTCCCGTGCTGCTGTAGCGGACGCCGCCTCGGCGGCGGGGTCCGGTACAGCAGTCGGTGGCGCGGGGGCTCCGGTTCCGAACACTTGGGGGATTTCTTCCCGGGGGTCGACAGTCGACGGCTTTCAGCGAACAGATGACAGATGACAGATTTCGAAAGTTGTCATCTGTTATCTGTTCTCCGTCGGTCCCCGCTCAGCAGGCGGTCGCGAGCTCCCCGGCCTCGGCGGCGCGCAGGCGCGCCACCAGCTCCTCCCGCGCCCGGGCGACCCGGGAGCGGACGGTCCCGACGGGACAGCCGGCGACCTCGGCCGCCTCGGCGTAGCTCAGGCCGACCACCTGCGTCAGTACGAAGGCCTCCCGCCGCTGGGCGGGCACCCGGTCGAGCAGGTCGCCGAGCGCGATGCCGTCCTCGAACCCGGCCGTCGGCACGCCGATCTGTCGCTCCGCCGCCTCCTGCCAGTCCGGCAGTGCAGCGCAACGCGGCCGGGCGGCGGCCATCCGGTACCGGTCGATCACCGTGCGCCGGGCGATCGACAGCAGCCACGTACGGGCCGAGGACCGCCCCGCGAACGCGGGCAGGCCGCGCAGTGCGCGCAGGAAGGTCTCCTGCGCGAGGTCGTCGGCGGACTGCACGTCCGTCAGGTGGGCGACGAAGCGCCAGACGTCCCGCTGGGTCGCCCGGACGAAGGCCTCGACGTCCGCCGCCCGTCCGGAGCGGGCGATCAGCGCCAGGGCGGTGAGCTGTTCGTCATCCACGGTGGCCCCCCGCCTGGCTGGTCCCGGCGCCACGGCCATGCGGGACGATGGTCCTATGAGATGCGCGCAGTTTCGTACGGCTCTGTCCGCCCGGCTCGACGGCGAACCGGGCGGCCTGCCGGAGATCCGGCTGGACAAGCACGTCGCGCGCTGTGCCGGCTGCCGGGAGTGGCTGGACCGGGCCGAACGGCTGCGCGGTCGGGTACGGGCGGGCACCGGCGACGGCCCCTCGCCCGAGTGGTCGGCCCGGCTGCTGGCCCGGCTGGGCGAGGACCGGCCGGGAGGTAGCGCTCCGGACGGCCCGCAGATCGCCGAGCAGTAGGCGTGGCCGGCGAGCCCGGGGGAGCGGGAAGGGCGGGACGGTGGCGCCGGCCGCAGCCGGTCCGCCGTGGAAGTCAGGCATGGGAAGGTCCCGAGGGGAAGGCGGGGAGCGGCGCCGCGCAGCGCGGCACCGTCGGCGTCCATGGGCAACCGCGCGGCGCGCCGGGCCCCCTGGGGAGGCACGGCGGCGGACGCGGGCCCGCACCCTGGCGGCACGACGGCACGAGGCGCGGCCGTACGGCAGGGCGACCTGCCCGTCGCGAGAGTTCCCCGGCGACCGGAAGTGGCCGGGAGCAGGAAGAGAGAGCGGCGGGCGCGTCAGCAGGCGAGGGCGAACGCCGGCGGCCCGCGCCGGACCAGGGCATGCGTCAGCAGCACCGAGCGGGGTGGCCGGGCCCGGTCGTCGGCCGGGCGCGGCGGAGCCGGGGCCCGGTAACCGAAGGGGCGCGCGAAGAGCGCCAGCAGCGGGAGCAGCAGAGCCCCCGCGACCACGGCGCCGAGCGCGCCGAGCAGCTCGAAGAGCCGGACCAGCGCCGCGTCACCGCGCCAGAGCAGGAGCGCACACGCCAGCGCGGCGAGCACGTGGGCGGCGGTCATCCCCGGCGACATGCCGTGGGACATCCCGTGCGCCATGTCGTGCGCCGGTCCGTGCGCGGGCGCGCTCACCAGGTCCTGCGCCGGGCCGTACGACCCGGCGCCGTGGAACGTGCCGTCGGGCATCATGTGCTGCCCGGCGGGCATCCCCGGCATCCCGGCCATCCCGGTCATCCCTGGCAGGTCGGTGTCCGTGCCCGTGGCCCCGGGGGCTCCGTGGCGTGGCACCGCCGTCGGCCGCAGGCTGCCGGCGGCCGGTGGGACGTCCGGGTCGATGCCCGCCATCCGCGCCAGTTCGACCGGGGAGAGCCCGCCGGGTGCCCGGTCGGGATTGCAGAGCAGGAGCGCGGCCCAGTCCGTGGGGGCGAGCCGGCCCAGACCGCCGCCTCCTCGGGAGATCGCCCCGGCCTGTTCGAACAGCTGGTGCAGCGCGGTTTGCGCCACGACCATCCAGAGGCTGACCACCCCGAGCCCGCGCCGCTTCCCGGCGAGCAGCCAGGTCAGTCCGAGGACCGTCCCGAAGCCACCGGCCAGGGCCGTCGGCGAGACCCCGGATCCGGCCATGGCGACGTGCGCGGTGGCGGCCATCGCCACGCACAGCGCGGCGAAGACCACGGCGCGCAGCAGGCGGATCCGGTCGGTCATCACGATGGCACTCATCGTCGCACCCGCCCTGCCCGGTCCGTACCGCACCCTCCGGTGATGGCTGGTTCTATGCCGTGAGACCATGCCCGGCCGCCGCCCCGCGACCCCGTCCGTGACTCCGTCCGCGACCCCATTCGTGACCCCGCCCCGACCACGGCCAGGCCCAGCCTGTCGGTTCGGCAGGCTGAACGAACAGCTGCTCGTACGACCATCGGGGCGGTTTGACAGCACGTATCCCCATGCTCACTTAATGTGCTCAGTCCAGCACGGTGTGTATGTGAACGATGCCGTCCAGCAAGCAGGGAGGTCCGGTCTTGGAGACCCCGACGGATACAACGGATGCCTCGGCGCCCATTGCCGACAGTGCCGAGTCCGCTGCCCCCGCGGAGCCGACCGTCCCGCAGCGGGCGAAGGTCCCGGAGCAGGCGAAGGCCCCGATCGAAGCGGCGGACCGCGGGGAGCGGGCCGTGGCCGCCGAACCGGCCGCAGCTGTCGAGGCCGCCGGGTCGGCCGGCCCCGCCGGGACGACCGACGCCGCCGGGACGACCGACGCCCCGGAGACGGTCGAAGCCGCGGAGACGGTTGAAGCCGCGGAACCGGCCGCAGCCAAGAAGTCGGCCGAGCCCGCAGAGCAGGCCGACTCACCCGAGTCCACCGTGCCCGCCGGCGCGGCTGCCCCCGCCGACGCGGCCGAGTCCACGGATCCTGCCGACGCGGCCGAGCCAACCGATGCTGCCGACGCGGCCGAGCCAACCGCCGACACGTCCGCCCCGTCCGCCGCGCCCGCCGCGCCCGCGTCCGCGAACCCGGAGGAGGCCCCCGCCCCGCCCGAGGGCGTCGACCTCGCCGACCCCCGTTTCTGGCAGCTGCCCGCCCCCGCGCGTGCCGCCGCCTTCGCCGAGCTGCGCAGCCGCCCCGCCCCGGTGTTCTTCGGCGACCGCGCCACCGGCCGGGGCTTCCACGCACTGGTCCGCCACGCCGACGTGGTCGAGGCCAGCCGCACTCCCGCCGTCTTCCTCAGCGGCCCCGGCGTGACCACCCCGGTCCCGGCGCGCTGGGTCCGGCTGCTGTTCGGCGACTCGATGGTCAACCTGGACGACCCCCGTCACGCCCAGCTGCGCCGGATCGTCTCGCGCGCGTTCACCCCGCGGCTGCTCGACCGGGTCGAGGAGGACGTCCGACGGATCAGCACCGAGCTGGTCGACCGGATCGAGCGGGAACGGCCGGAGGACTTCGTGGCCGCGGTCGCCGCCGAGCTCCCGTTCCAGGTGATCTGCACCATGATGGGCATCCCTGAGCCGCAGCGCCGCGTCATCCTCGACCTGGTCAACCGCAGCTCCGAGGACATCGGTGTGGCCCGCCCGCTGCGCCGTCGGCTGCGGGTGCCCGGGCGCGGGCTGCGGGCGCTCGCCCGGATGCAGGGCATCGTCGCCCGGATCGGCCGTCGGCGCCGCCGCCGGCCGGAGGACGACCTGATCTCCGCGCTGGTCACGGCGGACGTGGACGGCCGCCGGCTCACCGGTCGGGAGCTGGGCGCCTTCTTCAGTCTGCTGCTGGTCGCCGGGGTCGAGACCACCCGCAACGCGCTGGCCCACGGCCTGCACCTGCTGACCGTCCATCCCGAGCAGCGCGCCCTGCTGCTCGAGGACCTCGACGGGCGGCTCGAAGGCGCGGTGGACGAGATCGTCCGCCACGCCACGCCGATCATCCAGTTCAACCGGACCCTCGCCGTCGACCACGAGCTGGGCGGCCCCGGCGGCCCGCTGCTGCGCGCGGGCGAGAAGGTCGCGCTGTTCTACGGCTCGGCCAACCGTGACGAGGAGGTGTTCCCCGAGCCGGACGCCTTCGACGTCACCCGCACGCCCAACCCCCACCTCGGCTTCGGCGGCGGGGGCCCGCACTACTGCCTCGGCGCACACCTGGCCCGGCAGGAGATGACGGCGCTGTTCCGCGAGCTCTTCACCCGCCTGCCCGAGGTGCGGTCGGTCGGCGAGCCGCAGATCGTCCCGTCCAGCTTCGACCACCGGGTCCGCTCGCTGCGCTTCACCTTCTGAGGTTCGGCGGGCGGGACGGAGCCGCCCGGGGCCCCGAGCAGGACGAAGCCGTTCGGAGCGCCGAGCAGCACGACATCGTTCCGAACCCCGGGCCGGAGGAAGCCGCCGCTAGTCGGTCGGCTCGAAGACGGCGTGGTCGTGCGCGAACAGCACCCGGTGCGGCGCGTGCTCCGCCATCCGGTCGAGCCAGGCCCGGTACCCGGGCAGCGGCGCGGCCACGCCGTCGCGCGCCGCCCGCCGGGCCAGCACCGCCTGCCCGTACTCGGAGGCGAAGTCGTACGCCTGCCCGGCCAGCAGGACCGGCCCGCTGCCCGGGCGGTCGACCAGCAGCGACTGGTGGCCCCCGGTGTGGCCGGGGGTGGGCAGCACCCGGACGCCGGGCCAGACCTCGGCCTCGCCGTCGAGCTCGCGGTACTCGGCGCCGGGGAAGTCGACCAGCGCGTCGATGGTGTACCCGCCGCGTCGGGCGGCGGCCAGCTCGGCCGCCTGGACCAGGACGGGCGTGCCGGCGAACAGCGGGTTCCCGCCGCAGTGGTCGAAGTGCAGGTGGCAGTTGACCACCAGGTCGATGTCGGCGACGGAGACCCCGGCCGCGGCGAGCGCCTCCGGCAGCGGTCGGCGGACCGGGCGGTAGTGCGCCTCGGTCTCCGGCTCGCCGCCGCCGATCCCGGTGTCGAACAGCAGCAGTCCCTCCGGGCGCCGGACCAGGTACGCGAGCACCGGCTCCACACGCGGCTCCGGGCCGCCCACCTCGGCGGCCGGCCGGACGATGTACCCCAGGTCGAGACGGCGGATCACGCGCAATTCAGCCCCCATGTCGCAGTGCGTCGCTCTTGCCCCGTACGTGCGCCGCACGGGCCCCGGTTCGCACCCTACCCGCCGATCGGCAGCCCCCGGTCGGCCTTCACCTGCTTCATCGTCAAGTGGGAGTTGACCTGCGCGATGCCCGGCAGACCGGACAGCACGTCGGTGATGAAGCGTTCGTACGAGGCTATGTCGGCCACCGCGATCCGCAGCAGGTAGTCCGGCTCGCCGAAGAGCCGGTGCGCCTCCACCACCTCCGGCAGCTCGGCCACCCGGCGCTCGAACTCGGCGACCGTCACCTGATCCTCGTGACGCATGGTGATCGTGACGAAGGGCTGGAAGCCGCGTCCGACCGCCGCGCCGTCCAGCACCGCCCGGTAGCCGCGGATCACGCCGTCCTGCTCCAGCTGGCGGACCCTGCGCAGGCAGGGGGAGGGAGTGAGGTCCACCCGGGAGGCCAGCTCGGCATTGGTCAGGCGCCCGTCCTGCTGGAGCTCGCGGAGGATTCTGCGGTCGATTCGGTCCATGGCGCAACATTCTGCCAAAACACCGCTCCGACCAGCGCGAAGTCGCCATCGCGTGCCAGCCCGATCCGGCTACCTTCAGTGACCGCACCGGCCGACCGCCGGGCCGAACCGCGACGAGCACGACAGGCCACGCCCACGCCCATGGACACCCACGCCCTCCTCCTCTTCCTCGGAGTCGACCTCCTGCTGGTCTGCACCCCGGGTCCCGACTGGCTCTACATCGCCGCCCGCGGCCTCGGCCAGGGACGCCGCGCCGCACTGACCGCGGTCGGCGGGGTCTGCGCCGGGTACGCCGTCCACACCCTGCTGTCCAGCGCCGGCCTCGCCGCCGCGCTGCGCGCCGTCCCGGCCGCCCTGCCCGTGCTGCGCCTCACCGGCGCCGCGTACCTGCTGGTGCTGGCCGTCATGATGCTGCTGGCGCTGCGCAAGGGCGGGGGCTCCTCCGCCCTGGCCGAGCCCAAGCCACAGCCCACCGCGACGGTGCTGCGCCAGAGCATGCTGACCGCGCTGCTCAACCCCAAGGGCCTGCTGCTCTACCTCTCCCTGGTGCCGCAGTTCGTCGACCCGGACGCCGCGCTGCCGGTCGGCGGGCAGGTGCTCGCGCTCGGCTCGCTCAACGTGCTGGCCTGCGCCGTGGTGTACGGGCTGGTCGCGCACGCCAGCGGGCGGCTCGGCGGCCGCTTCGGAGGCAGCCCGCGGGCGGCCCGCCGGATGACCGTGGTCTCGGCGGTGCTGCTGATGCTGGTGGCGGGCGTCACGGCGACCGCCTGAGAACGGGAGCACAATTCCGGCATGACTGATCGTCCGTTGTCAGAGGGAACCGCCGGAGCGACCGGAGCCGCCGGAACGACCGGACCTGCCGGAACGACCGGAGCCGCCGGAGTGCCTGGAACCACCGGAACGACCGGAGCCGCCGGAACCACCGGGTCCGTAGACCGCCCGACCGCCCACGCCTGGGCGGCTCTCGGCGGACCGCCCGAGCTGTTGGAGCGGGTGGCCTTCCACGGACCGGAGGACGTCCTGCCCTCCGGTCTCCCGGTGCGCCGGCTCGCCCGGGCCACCGTGGCCGTCTGCTCGCTGGCCGCCGCCGAACTCGCGGCCCACCGCACCGGCGCACCCGTCCCCGCCGTCCGGGTGGACCAGGGGGCGGTCGCCACCGCCTTCGTCAGCGAGCGGCACCTGACGGTCGACGGCCGCGCGCCCGTCACCTTCGCCCCGCACTCCGGCTTCTGGCGCACCGCCGACGGCTGGGTGCGCACCCACGCCAACTACCCGCACCACCGCACCCGGCTGCTCTCCGCCCTCGGCCTCGCCGCCGACGCCGGGCCCGAGCAACTCGCCGAGGCGCTCGGCAGGCTGCCGGCCGAGCGGATCCAGGAGCGCGCGTACGAGGCGGGAGCGCTCGCGGTGGCCGTCGCGCCGGTGAGCCCGACCGTGCACCCCCTCGTGGAGCACCTGGAGGTCGAAGCCACCGCCGGGGTCGGGACCACGGCAGGGCCCGCACCGGCCCGCCCGCTCGGCGCGGCCCCGCTGGACCGGCCCGCCGCCGGGATCCGGGTCCTCGACCTCACCCGGGTGATCGCCGGACCGGTCGCCACCCGCACCCTCGCCCTGCTCGGCGCCGACGTCCTGCGCGTCGACTCGCCACGGCTGCCCGAGGCCGATGACGCCCACGCCGACACCGGCTTCGGCAAGCGCTCCACCCGCCTCGACCTCGCCACGCCGGCCGACCGCGCCGTCTTCGAGGACCTGCTCGCCACCGCCGACGTCGTCGTCACCGGCTACCGCCCCGGCGCCCTCGACGTCCACGGCCTCAGCCCCGAGGCGCTGTTCGCCCGCCGCCCGGACCTGGTCCTCGCCCAGCTCTGCGCCTGGGGCTGGACCGGCCCCTGGGCGGGACGGCGTGGCTTCGACAGCCTGGTCCAGGTGGGCGTCGGCATCGCCGCCCACGAGGCCGCCCACGAGGCCGTCGACGATGCCGCCGGACCCGACCCCGACGGCCGTCCCGGCGTGCTGCCGGCCCAGGCCCTCGACCACGGCACCGGCTACCTCATCGCCGCCGGCGTCCTGCGCTCCCTCGTCGAGCAGCGCACCCGCCGCCCCGGCGGCCGCCACCTGCGCTTCTCCCTCGCCGGCACGGCCTCCTGGCTGCTCCACGGCATCGAACCGGAAGCACCGCACACCGCCTCGCCCGAGCCGTACGACCCCTCCCGGTGGCTCGTCGAGACCGACTCCGCGTACGGGCGGCTGTGCCACGCCCTGCCGCCGATCGGGTACGAGGGGGCTCCCGCCGACTGGTCGCGCCCGCCCGGGCGCTGGGGGACGGACGAGCCGGTCTGGCTCTGACGGCCGCGCGCGAACACTGTCCGAGGCGTCTGGCAGCATCGCCGTCATGACCGCACACGCCACCGACTACACCTGGTTCGGGCAGCACTATCCCGTCCTGCGGGAGGCCTACTGCCTCACCGAGGTCCAGGGGATCTCCGCCGAGGAACTACTGCGCCGCCTCGACGCGGTGCCCGGCGGGGAGGTGACCGGGCTGGACGCGGCGATCGAGGCCTGGTGCGCCTTCGAGGACGGCGAGGATGACGAGGACGGCGAGGACGGCGAGGGCGAGGAGGCCGGTGAGGGCGAGGAGGACGGTGGGGGTGAAGACGAGGACGACCGGCTGTTCGTCGCCGTCACCGAACTCGACGGCTGGGCCGTCGCCATCGAGCCGAACGGCTACCTCGGCTGCCTGCACGAGGTGATCGCCCGGCTCGGCGGGGACGTCCGGCTGGTCTCGCACTTCCGCAACGTCAACGCGGTGGACAAGTTCCACTGGTGGGAGCACGGCATCCAGCGCCTCCACTTCGAGCCGCTCTTCCCCGACCAGCGGGACGGCTCGGATGCCGAGGCCCCGGGCATCCCCCAGCTGCTGGCCGACTGCGGCTTCCAGCTGGAGTCGCAGGAGTTCGAACTGCACACCGAGGCCGCGTTCGCGCTCGCCGAGCGGCTCACCGACGTCCGGCTCGACCCGCACCGGCTGGAGGCCGCGACCTTCCGGATCGGCTACGCCCCGCACCCGCACCCCTGAGCCGCTCCGCCCGCTGAGCAACTCCGTCCGCTGAGCCGCTCCGCCCGGCACCGGGGCCGTGCCCCCCCGTGGGACACGGCCCCGGCGCACCGGCGTGTGCGGTCAGACCCCCGACGGGATCTCCTTGGCCCGGTGGCGGACCTGGAACGCCGTCACGATCTCGATCACGCCGAGGATCACCAGCCAGCACCCGGCCAGTACGGCCAGCGCGGTGATCGACCCGGTGGGCCACACCATCAGCAGCACGCCGGCCAGGGTGTTGGCCACGCCCGCGAAGGCCTGCCAGCCGCGGGCGGGCATCAGCGGGTCGGAGATCGCGGCGGCGATCTGGGTGATGCCGCGGAACAGCCAGCCGATTCCGATCCAGAGCGCGAGCAGCAGCAGCGACTGCGCCGCGCTGCGGAAGCAGAGCAGCCCCAGCAGGACGCAGATCGCACCGCTGATGAAGGCCAGCACCCGTAGCGCGGTGGTGGCGTGGGTGCCGAAGGCGGCGACCAGCTGCACGATGCCGATCACCAGCAGGTAGATGCCGAACAGCACGCCCACCACCAGGAGCGTCTCCCGGGGCCAGGCGAAGACCACGATCCCGAGGGCGAGGGAGGCGAGCCCGGCGACCAGCAGGACCTGCCAGGCGGCCTTGGCGAGTAGTCCGAGCGGACCCTGGACCGGGGTGCCGTCGGGGGTGACGATCGGAGAGGCCACTGTGGTGTCCTCCTCGGGCTGACGCCGGGCGACGGGTGACGCGTGACGGGCACCGTGCTGGTCGGGTGACACGTTGGTCGGGTGACGCAGAACGGGCGGGTCGGGTCGGGTCGGCCGGCTGGCGGGCAGGGAACGTACCCCAGCCTCTCCGCCGCCACGGTCGGACCGCGCGCCGGATACGGCCGTTCGGGGGATCCGCCTCGGTCGCCGGAACGTCACCCCCCGGACACTTTCCGTAGATATCGTCTGTCGGTATGACTTCTGAAGGGTGGGGGACCCCTCCGGTCGAGCCGATCAGTCAGCACTACATCGTCTGCGGGGGCAACGCGCTGGCACACCGGCTGGTCCTGGAACTCGTCGAGCACTACGAGGTCCCGGTCGTCGTCCTGGTCGCCGACCGAACCCGCGACCACGCGCCGCAGATCGAGCAACTCTCGGGCGTCGCCGCGGTCGTGGAGTACGCCAGCGTCACCGAGGAGGCACTGCGCGCGGTGTCCATCGGCACCGCGCGCGGTCTCGCCCTGGTCGAAGGGAGCGACCAGGAGAACATCCACGCCGCGCTCAGCGCCCAGAACCACAACCCGGACATCCGCATCGTGTTCCGGATGTTCAACCAGCGGCTCGGTGAGAACATCGAACGGCTGCTCAAGAACGGTGCCGCGCTCTCCGGTTCCGCCACCGCCGCTCCGGCCTTCGCCTCCGCGGCGCTCGACCGGCCCAACTCGGTGGAGATCGAAGGGCGTTACCTGCACATCGCGTTCGACGACGACATCACCTCCGACCGGATCTGCGTGGTCGCCGACCAGATCGACCGGCAGGACCTCGGCAGGATCCGGCTGCTGCCCGAACAGGAGGGCGACTCGGCCGAATTCGTCCGTCTCGCCAGCGAGTTCGGAGACGACGGGCCGATCCGGCCCGGTGGCGCACGGCGCGAACCGGCCCCGACGGACGCCTCCGCCGTGGCGCGGGAACCGGGCAGCCGGGCGGCGCTCCAGGTGCTGCGGATCGAACCCCGGGAGCCGATCGACTGGATGCGACGGCTGCGTTGGCGACTGCTCGACACCATGCGCTTCTTCACGAGCGCCCGGATGCGGCTGGTGCTGCTCACCGCCCTCGCGGCGGTGCTGTTGGCCTTCGGCGTGCTCTGGTACCTCAACCGGAACTTCGGCTGGACCGTCTACATCGCGCTGCTCGACCTGGCCGGCGCCGCCCAGCCGGACCAGCTCTCCGACATCTCCGCCGGGACGGGCACCGGCGGGTTCTGGCAGCGGGTCGCCCAGGTGGTGATCACCATCTGCGGGATCACCTTCGCGCCGGTCGCCACCGCCATCGCGGTCGAGGTGCTGGGCTCCGGTCGGCGCGGACAGCCGCGCAACCCCGGGGCGGGAACCCGGGACCACGTGATCGTCGTCGGCCTCGGCAACGTCGGCACCCGGGTCGCGGCCCAACTGCACGACATGGGCGTGCCGGTGGTCTGCATGGAACGGGACCCGCAGGCGCGCGGCATCGCCGCCGTACGGGCGCTCGGCATCCCGGTGGTGATGGGCGACGGGCCGTTCGAGCAGCAGCTGCGCCGGGCCCGGCTGAAGCACAGCCGGGCGCTGGTCGCGGTCAGCGGGGATGACGCCACCAACCTGGAGGCGGCCCTGGAGGCGCGCCACGGCAACCCCGAGATCCGGGTGGTGGTGCGGCTGTTCGAGGACGACTTCGCCGGCCACTTCTACAAGACGCTGGACAACGCGGCCTCCCGGTCGGTGTCCTACCTGGCCGCGCCCGCCTTCGCGGCGGCGCTGATGGGACGCGAGGTGCGCGGGACGCTGTCGGTGCTCCGGCACGTGCTGCTGATCGCCGAGCTGAAGGTGGAGGACGGCAGCGGGCTGATCGGGCTCAACCGGCACGACCTGGAGGACCCGGGCGGCGTCCGGGTGATCGCCGTGCGCTTCGCCCACGGCGGGCAGCTGCAGTGGAACTTCCCCGACCGCACCCGGCGGCTCGCCCCGGGTGACCAGATCGTCGTCGCCGCCACCCGCAGCGGGCTGGCCCGGCTCAACACGGTGGCGGTGGAGGAGGACTGAGAGGACTGAGAGGACTGAGAGGACTGAGCGCGGCGACGGCGACGAAGGCGGGGCCGGCGGGCAGCTGGAGGCAGTCGGTCGGCTGACGACCGACAGCGGTCAGCGGACGGAGTTCAGCTGACAGATTTCAACATCTGAAATCTGTCAGCTGTCATCCGCCATCCGTCCGTCGCGCTCCCCGGCTGCTCCCCGTGGCAGCCCCTCGTCGTCAGCGGTTCTGGAACTCCGGCGGGCGCTTCTCGGCGAAGGCCGCCATGCCCTCCTTCTGGTCCGCCGTGGCGAAGGCCGCGTGGAAGAGCCGGCGCTCGAAGCGCACGCCCTCGGCGAGCGTGGTCTCGAAGGCGCGGTTGACGCTCTCCTTCATCATGATCGCCGCCGGGGCGGACATCGCCGCGACCGTCTCGGCGGTGGCCAGCGCCTCGGACAGCAGCTGGTCCGCCGGGACGATCCGGGAGACCAGGCCGGCCCGCTCGGCCTCCTCGGCGCCCATCATCCGGCCGGTCAGGCACAGCTCCATGGCCTTCGCCTTGCCGACCGCCCGGGTCAGCCGCTGCGAGCCGCCGATGCCCGGGATCACGCCGAGCTTGATCTCCGGCTGCCCGAACTTCGCGGTGTCCGCCGCCAGCAGGATGTCGCACAGCATCGCCAGCTCGCAGCCGCCGCCCAGCGCGAACCCGGCCACCGCCGCGATCACCGGCTTGCGCAGGGCACCGAGCCGGTCCCACGGGCCCAGCCAGTCGTCCAGGTAGACGTCCGGGAAGCGGTTGCCCTGCATCTCCTTGATGTCGGCGCCGGCCGCGAAGGCCTTCTCCGAGCCGGTGATCACCAGACAGCCGATCTCCGGGTCCCGGTCGAAGGCGGTCGCGGCGGCGACCACCTCGTTCATGAGTTGGGTGTTGAGCGCGTTGAGCGCCTTGGGCCGGTTGAGCGTGATCAGCCCCACCCGCCCCTTGCGCTCGACCAGGATCGTCTCGTAGGTCTCGGTCTCGGTCATCGCCGTCGACTCCCATTTCCGCTGCTCGGCGCCCGTGGGCGCGCCTGACCACCCAACGATCTACGACGCGCCCCGCCTCGCGCCAGTCTTGGTATGCGAGACGCCGGTCACCAGTCGGTGGAGGAGTGTGCGCGTGCCGGTCAGAAGCGGACGCCGTGGCGCTCCGCGGCCCGCCGTACGGGGCACGGGCCGCCGCCCTCGATCAACGGCCGGTGCTCGGAGGCGTTCCCGTGCGGCTCTGGCCGGACGTGGTGCGGCGACGGCACCATCCACGCCTCGACCCCGAGGATCTCCCGGCTCCGCAACAGCCTCCCGTCGCGATGGCGGGACCTGGTGGCTCACGGCGGGCTCCAGGTGTGCGGGCGGCGGAGGGGCGGGGGTCAGGCCAGGCCCAGTTCGTCGCCCTCGCGCGGGGCGAGGATGCGGGCGACGTCCGCCTCCGTCACCTCGGCGAGCGTGCCGGGCCGCCAGCGGGGGTTGCGGTCCTTGTCGATCACCTGTGCCCGGATGCCCTCGACCATGTCGTGGCCCTCCAGCGCGGCGCAGGAGATCCGGTACTCCTGGTCGAGCACGGCCTCCAGCGAGGGGAGCGTGCGGGCGCGGCGCAGTGCGGCCAGGGTGGTCTTGACGGCGGTGGGGGAGTTCGACAGGACGGCTTCCGCGGCCTCCTTCGCCTCCGGGACACCGGAGTTCAGCAGCCGCTCGACGATCTCCTCGACCGTGTCGGCCGCGTAGCAGGCGTCGATCCAGGCGCGCTGGTCGGCCAGTGCGGCGGGCGGAGCGGGCTCGGCGTGCGCGGCGACGACGGCCGCCACCTCGGCGGTGCCGCTCCCGGTCGCCGCGGCGGTGCTCCGGCCCAGGGCGTCCAGCAGCTCCGCGACGCGCGACGAGGGCACGAAGTGGTCCGCGAACCCGCACAGCAGGGCGTCGCCCGGGCCTATCGCGGCCGCGCTGAGACCGAGGTGGGTGCCCAACTCGCCCGGGGCGTGCGCCAGCAGCCGACTGCCGCCGACGTCCGGGGCGATGCCGATCCGGGTCTCGGGCATCGCGACGGTGGAACGCTCGGTGACGATCCGCACCGCACCGTGGGCGGACACGCCGACGCCCCCGCCCATGGTGATGCCGTCCATCACCGCGACGTACGGCTTCGGGTAGCGGGCGATAAGCGCGTTCAGCCGGTACTCGTCGCGGAAGAACGCCCGGGTGCCGGCCCCGCCCGCCTTGGCGTCGTCGTGCATCGCGCGGATGTCGCCGCCCGCGCACAGGCCGCGCTCACCCGCGCCGGTCAGCACGACGGCGCGTATCCGGTCGTCCGCGGCCCAGTCGTCCAGGGTGGCACGCAGGGCGGTGACCATGCCGCGGGTCAGCGAGTTGAGCGCCCGTGGACGGTTCAGCACCAGCCGTCCGACGCCGCCGTCCAGGAACGCCCGGACCTCCGCCGTCTCCGCCACATCTGTGTCCATCGGGTCCGCTCCCGTCCCTCGGCGATGCCGACCTGGTCCCTGCCGGAATCCTGGAGTCCACCGTACCGGGGGCAGTGGGGAGCCCTGATCACCGGGCCGCGTGCGCCGGGGCGGGTGTGCGGTCGCGGCTCAGGGCCAGGCGCGCAGGGCGAGTTCGGCGGTGCGGGCCAGGTCGGCGGCGGTGGCGCCGTCCCTGGCCTGCTGGGACATGCCCTGGAGGACCGCGCCGAAGTAGCCGGCCAGGGCCTTCGGGTCGGCCTCGGGCGGCAGTTCGCCGTCCTGCCGCGCCCGGCGCAGCCGCTCCTCGAAGGTCCGCAGGTTCCCGTTGCGCCGCTCGCGCAGCTGGTCCTGGATGCCGGCGTCCTGCGGGGTGACGTTGGTGGCCGCGGAGATCACCAGGCAGCCCGCCGGGTGCGACGGGTCGGCGTAGACGGCGGCGGCCTCGCGCAGGATGCGGGCGAAGGCGCCGTACGCGGTGGGCTCCTCCGCGAGGGCGACGGTCGCGAACGCGCCGACGGGGGAGTGCCCGTACTGGCGGACCACCTCCTCGAACAGCGACCGCTTGTCGCCGAAGGCCGCGTAGAGGCTGCCGGGGCGGATGCCCATGGCGGTGGTGAGGTCGCTGACCGAGGTGGCCTCGTAGCCGAGCTGCCAGAACAGCCGGGTGGCCGCGGCGAGCGCCTCGGAGCGGTCGAAGGCCGGCGGGCGACCGCGCCGCGGGGGTGGCGTGGAGCCGGTGGTCCCGCCTCCGGACGCCGCTGTCGCCGTGTGGTCCTCTGCCATGCGCTGAATTTTAGAGCATCCACTCAAGAAATGTGTGCTAGCTTCTTTCTTGAGCGGTCGCTCAACAATTATCCGTGGCAGCAGAGGGGGCTCGACATGGGCGAGGACAGGCTTCAGGGCAGGCTTCAGGGCAGGACGGCGCTGGTCACGGGTGCCAGCAGGGGGATCGGCCGGGCCATCGCCCGCCGGCTCGGGCGGGACGGCGCCACCGTCGCCGTCGGCTACGCCCGGGACGTGGCGGCGGCCGAGGAGGTGGTGGCGGGCATCCGCGCGGACGGCGGGCGGGCCTTCGCGCTGCCCGCCGCGCTCGGGCGGCGTGGCGACGCCGTCGCGCTGTGGGAGGCCTTCGACGCCCGGATCGGCGAGCACGCGCCCGCCGGGGGCGTCGACATCATCGTGAACAACGCCGGGATCGGGCGCAGCTCCGACCTCGCCGGCCTGACCGAGGAGGAGTTCGACGAGGTCTTCGCGGTCAACGTCCGCGCGCCGTTCTTCATCGTCAAGCACGGGCTGGAGCGGCTGCGCGACGGCGGCCGGATCATCAACGTCTCCAGCGGCCTGGCCCGGCTCGCCATGCCGGAGATCATGGCCTACGGCGCCACCAAGGGGGCGCTGGACACCTTCTCGCTCAACCTCGCCCAGCAGCTCGGGCCGCGCGGGATCACCGTCAACTCCGTGGCGCCCGGGATCATCGACACCGACCTCAACGCGGACTGGCTGCGCGACCCGGAGGCGAGGGCCCAGGCGGCCTCGCTCGCCGCGCTCGGCCGGGTCGGGGCGCCGGAGGACATCGCGGACATCGTCGCGTTCATCGCCTCGGACGACGCGCGGTGGATGACCGGGCGGGTGGTCGACGCCACCGGCGGCTCGCGACTGTAAGCGGGGCAGGGCGGGGCGGGGCGCGGGCGGGGCGGACCGTCCGGTCGGAGACGGGCGAACGACTGACAGCTGACAGATGATGAAATCTGTCAGCTGTCAGTCGTCGGCTGTTATCCGTTATCCGTTATCTGTTGCCCGTCAGCTGTTGCCCGTCAGCTGTGCCCCGGGGCCGCAGCCCCGCGGACTCTCAGCCCCGGACCCGCCCCGTGACCTCGCCGAAGCCGATCACGGCGCCGTCCGGCCCCGGCGCGGTGGCGGTGATGGTCACCTCGTCGCCGTCCTCCAGGAACGTGCGGGTCGTCCCGTCCGGGAGCTTCAGCGGCTCCTCGCCGTTCCAGGTCAGCTCGATCAGCGCGCCCCGGGTGTCCCGCTCGGGCCCGCTGACCGTTCCCGAAGCGAACAGGTCGCCGGTGCGCAGCGAAGCGCCGTTGACGGTCATGTGGGCCAGCTGCTGCTGCGCCGTCCAGTACATGGTGGCGAACGGCGGCCGGGAGACCGGGTGCCCGTTCAGCCGGACCTCCATCGCCAGGTCCAGGCCCCACGGCTCGCCGTCCCGGTCGTCCAGGTACGGCAGCGGCTCGACGTCGCGCTCCGGCGGCGTGACCCGGGCGTGCTCCAGCGCGTCCAGCGGCACGATCCACGGCGAGACCGAGGTCGCGAAGGACTTGCCGAGGAACGGGCCGAGCGGCACGTACTCCCAGGCCTGGATGTCGCGCGCCGACCAGTCGTTGAGCAGGCAGACGCCGAACACGTGCTCGCGGAAGTCGTCCAGCGTGACCGGCCGGCCCAGCTCGGACGGCGCGCCGACGACGAAGCCGACCTCGGCCTCGATGTCCAGCCGCCGCGACGGCCCGAAGGCCGGTGCGGCGTCGGCGGGCGCCTTGCGCTGCCCGTGCGGCCGCACCACCGGCGTGCCGGAGACCACGACCGTGCCCGCCCGCCCGTGGTAACCGATCGGCAGGTGCTTCCAGTTGGGGGTGAGCGGCTCCGAGCCCGGGCGGAAGATCCGGCCCAGGTTGGTGGCGTGGTGCTCCGAGGCGTAGAAGTCGACGTAGTCGGCGACCTCGAACGGCAGGTGCAGCTCCACCTCGTCGGCCGCCAGCAGCGCCGGCGACAGCGCCTCGCGGAAGGACTCGTCCGTGAGCCAGGTGGTGAGGTCCGCCCGCACCCGGGTCCAGACCGGACGCCCCGCCGCCATCAGCGGGTTGAGCGAGTCCGCGTCCAGCAGCTCCGACGGCGCCCCGGCCGCCCGGGCGGCCGCCCCGGCGTCCAGCACGAAGTCCCCGACGCGCACGCCGATCCGGCGCCGACCGGGCCGGTCGGCCGCGGTGAAGACGCCGTACGGCAGGTTGTGCACGCCGAACGGCGAGTCCTGGGCGCTGGCGAGCCAGCTGCCGGTGCTGCTGGGGGTGGTGCTCAACGGTCCTCCTGGTGCAGTGGACTGGGCGAGGACAGCAGGCCGAGCGCGGCCAGGTCGCCCAGGGGCTCGGCGATGCTACACGTGCCGAACGCGGTGAACGAGTTGCGGATCACCGTGATCTGATGCTCCGTCAGTTGGTGCACCGCCTTGGCCAGCACCTCGCCGTCGCGCTCCGCCAGCACCGCGGCGGCCGCGGCCCGGTCGGTCTCCTGCGCGGCCAGCAGCACGTTCAGGAAGCCGTGGTGCTCGAAGCCGGTCTCCGGGTCGGTGTGCCGGACGGCGTTGTGCAGCCCGGCCGTGCACTTGTACGGCAGCCCCCGCCGCGCGCAGCCGGTGAGGAAGGCGGCCAGCTCGTCCTCGTCCGGGAACGCCTCGGCGACCAGCCCGCCGGTGCGGAACTTCGCCCGGTACGGGCTGTCCACCAGCGCGTCCAGGACGGCGTCCAGCCCGTCCCCGCGCAGGAGTTCGCGCGGCAGCTCGACGGCGGCCGGGACGTGCGGCGGCAGCAGCCGGTCCAGCGCGGCCACCGCCTCGGCGGCGTCCCGGACGGCCAGCTCGACGCCGGCCAGCTCGAACGACGCGGCGGCGGCGAGCGCCGGGGCGAGCTCGGCGCTGCCCCCCGGCAGCACCAGCCCGACCTTGAGCGGCCGGTCGCCCGCCGCCGCCGCGTCGTCCGCCCCCGCCGCCCAGGTGGGCGTACCCACCGCGGCAGCCGTATCCGCGACCACCGCGGCCAGTTCGGCCAGTCGGCCCGCCCCGCAGAGGAACGGCCCGACCGCCTCGGCGTACCAGGCCGCGCGGTGCGCCCGGTGCGCGGGCACCGCCTCGGCGACCGGCAGGTTCCCCGGGGGGAACACCGCCGCGTCGTCGAACAGCCCGCGGAACAGCTCGGGGATCGCTGCCGGACCCGGTGCGGGAACCGGTGCGGAAACCGGTTCGGGCAGCGCGCCCCCCGTGGCCGGCGCGCTCATCGGCCCGGCCCCCGACCGGCCCAGGTCCAGGCGTAGTCGGCGTCCTCGCCGGCCCGGCCGCCCTCGCCGAGCTCCAGCGGGCGGAAGGTGTCCACCATGACGGCCAACTCGTCGAAGAACTCCGCGCCGATGCTGCGCTCGTACGCCCCCGGCTGCGGCCCGTGGGTGTGCCCGCCCGGGTGCAGCGAGATCGAGCCCTGGCCGATGCCGGAGCCCTTGCGGGCCGCGT
This sequence comes from Kitasatospora sp. NPDC032121, assembly GCF_055580145.1. NCBI lineage: Bacteria > Bacillati > Actinomycetota > Actinomycetes > Kitasatosporales > Streptomycetaceae > Kitasatospora > Kitasatospora sp. NPDC032121. Next base: position 269,493 of record NZ_JBVILX010000006.1, read on the forward strand.
AGTCGCCGCCGCAGTAGAACATGACCTCGTCGCTGTCCACGTTGGCGTGGTAGTAGGGCACCGGGATCGCCAGCGGGTGGTAGTCCACCTTGCGCGGAACGAAGTTGCAGATCACGAAGCCGTTGCCCTCGAAGACCTGGTGGGCCGGCGGCGGCTGGTGGATCCGGCCGGTGATCGGCTCGAAGTCCTTGATGTTGAAGGCGTACGGGTACAGGCAGCCGTCCCAGCCGACCACGTCGAACGGGTGGTGCGGCACGGTGTAGCGGGTGCCCGCGATCCCGTTCGGGCCGCGGTGCTTGACCAGCACGTCGACGTCCCCGGGGGCGTCGACGACCAGCGGGCCGACCGGTCCGCGGAAGTCCCGCTCGCAGTACGGCGCGTGCTCCAGCAGCTGCCCGTACTTGGACAGGTAGCGCTTGACCGGGGTGATGTGGCTGTTCGCCTCGATGCAGTACGCGCGCAGCGGCTCGTCGCCCGCCGGCACCCAGCGGTGGGTGGTGGCGCGCGGGATGATCACGTAGTCGCCCTGGCCGACCTCGATCGAGCCGAACACCGTCTCGACCGTGCCGGAGCCGGACTCCACGTACACGCACTCGTCGCCGAGCCCGTTGCGGTAGAGCTCGCTCGGGGCCCCGGCGGCGACGTACGAGATCCGCACGTCGCCGTTGCCGAGGACCAGCCGGCGGCTGCCGACGACGTCCGCGGACTTCCAGTCCTGGTCCGCGAACAGCTCGTGCAGCTTGAAGTGGCGCGGGAGGAGCGGGTGGTTGGGCACCGTGGACTGGTCCGGCAGCTCCCAGGGCACCGCGTTGACCACCGCCGAGGGGATGCCCCGGTGGTAGAGCAGCGAGGAGTCCGAGGAGAACCCCTCCTCGCCCATCAACTCCTCGTAGTAGAGCCCGCCTTCGGGGGTGCGGTGCTGGGTGTGCCGCTTGGGCGGGATGCTGCCCAGCTGCCGGTAGTACGCCATCTCCGTGGTCCTCCTCGACCGTTCGTCAGAGCTCTCCGACGCTCAAGACGCTCACAGGTTGCCGCGGCGGTCCTGCTCGCGCTCGATCGACTCGAAGAGCGCCTTGAAGTTGCCCTTGCCGAAGCCGAGCGAACCGTGCCGCTCGATGAACTCGTAGAAGACGGTGGGACGGTCGCCGATCGGCTTGGTGAAGATCTGCAGCAGGTAGCCGTCCTCGTCGCGGTCGACCAGGATGCCGCGCTTCTTCAGCTCCTCGATCGGCACCCGGACCTTGCCGATCCGCTCGCGCAGCTCCGGGTCGTCGTAGTAGGCGTCCGGGGTGTTGAGGAACTCCACGCCGCGCGCCCGCAGCACGTCCACGGTGGTGAGGATGTCGTTGGTGGCGAGCGCCATGTGCTGGCAGCCGGGGCCGGTGTAGAACTCCAGGTACTCGTCGATCTGGGACTTCTTCTTGGCGATGGCCGGCTCGTTGAGCGGGAACTTCACCCGGTGGTTGCCGCTGGCGACGACCTTGGACATCAGCGCGGAGTACTCGGTGGCGATGTCGTCGCCGACGAACTCGGCCATGTTCACGAAGCCCATGACGCGGTTGTAGAACGACACCCACTCGTCCATCCGGCCCAGCTCGACGTTGCCGACGGCGTGGTCGAGGGCCTGGAAGAGGCGCTTGGGCGAGCCCTCCGGGTGGGTGACCCTGCTCTCCGCGACGACGTAGCCCGGCAGGTACGGGCCGTGGTAGCGGGAGCGGTCGATCAGGGTGTGGCGGGTCTCGCCGTAGGTGGCGATGGCCGCACGGCGCACGGTGCCGTTCTCGTCCGAGACGTCGTTCGGCTCCTCCAGGACGGTGGCGCCGGACGCGCGGGCGTGCTCGATGCACTTGTCGACGTCCGGGACCTCCAGGGCGAGGTCGACGACGCCGTCGCCGTGGCGGCGGTGGTGGTCCAGCAGCGGGCTGTCCGGCTGGACGCCGCCCTTGATCACGAAGCGGCAGGAGCCGGAGCGGAGCACGTATGACTTGCGGTCCCGGCGGCCGGTCTCCGGGCCGGAGTAGGCGACCAGCTCCATGCCGAAGACGACCTGGTAGAACTGGGCCGTCTGGGTGGCGTTGCCGACCACGAAGACGACCGCGTCCTGGGCGGTCACCGGGAACGGGTCGGCGGCGGCGTCGTGCTCGACGAGGCCGACGAGGCGGCGCAGCTGGTCGGCGTCAAGACCGGCCTCGCGCTCCTCGGGGGTCAGCTCAAGGGCGTGGGTCTGCGGGGTCATCGCTCGTTCCTCCACTTCGGGCCTCGCCGTCGAGGCTTCCGCTGGATCGCGACCGCACCGCGAACGGGTGGGCGGTGTGGTTGCGGAGAGCTTGCTACTGTCGGGGGCCTTGGGCAACAGGTCGGATTTTGACTGCTCAATGTGTACAAGCTGATCAGAAAATCCCGCTGTCGGCTGCGCAAAATGTGCTGCTGACCGGGGATGATGCCCGAAGTCTGTGCAATGGGGCGTTCACGTACTTCCGGGGCCGACGGGGCGCGGGAGGTGCCGGAGGAACCAGTCCGCGGCCAGCTCGGCGACCCTGTCCAGCGTCCCCGGCTCCTCGAACAGGTGGCTCGCGTGCGGCACCACGGCGAGCCCGGTCTCGCAGCGCAGACGGCTGCGGGCCTGCCGGTTGAGGTCGAGCACGGTCGGGTCCAGGGAGCCCACGACGAGCAGCGTCGGGGCGCGGACCCGGGCCAGCGTGTCGGGCCCGGCGAGGTCGGGGCGACCGCCCCGGGAGACCACGGCGCGCACCGCCGGGCCCAGCTCGGCGGCGGTGTGCAGCGCGGCCGCGGCGCCGGTGCTGGCGCCGAACAGGCCGAGCGGCAGCGACCGGGTCTCGGGCATGACGGCTCCCGGGCCGGCTCGTTCGGCGCCGCGCTCCCCGCCGACTCGTTCCGGGCCGTCGTGCTCGAGGCCTTCGTGCCCCCGGCCCTCGTGCTCCAGGCCGTCGTGCTCCGGGCCGTCGTGCCCCGCGCGGTCGCGCTCCGCGCCCAGCTGCCGGGCGACGGCCGTCAGCCGGCCGCCCAGCAGCGCCACGTCGAACACGTTCCGCCGGTCGGCCTCCTCGGCCTCGGTGAGCAGGTCGAACAGCAGCGTGGCCAGCCCGGTCCGGTTCAGGTACTCGGCGACGTGCCGATTGCGCGGGCTGTGCCGGCCGCTTCCGCTGCCGTGCGCGAACAGGATGACCCCGCGCGCTCCGGCCGGGACGGTCAGCCGGCCCGCGAGGCGGGCCCCGGCGACGGGCAGCTGCAGCTCGCGGTCGACCCCGGCGGAGGCCGCGGGCCGGTCGCCACCGGCCGCGGCCAGCAACCGCAGCACCTCCTCGTCCTCGGTCTGCGAGAAGTCGGCGTAGAACTCGCCGATCGCGTAGAACGGGGACGGCGTGTCGACGCAGACCAGCTCGTCGGCGACCTCGCCGAGCCGCTCGGCCCAGTCCACGGGCGCGACGGGCACCGCGAGCACCACCCGGCCCGCGCCACGCTCGCGGACGATCCGGCAGGCCGCCCGGGCGGTGGACCCGGTGGCGATGCCGTCGTCCACCACGACCACCGTCCGTCCGCGCAGGTCGGCGGGCGGCCGGTCGCCCCGGTAGCGACGGGCGCGGCGCGCCAGCTCGGCGCGCTCACGCCGCTCCACCTCGGCCAGCTGCCCGTCCGTGACCGACGAGAACCGGATGACCTGGTCGTTCAGCACCCGGACCCCGTCCTCGCCGATCGCCCCCATGCCGAGCTCTGGCTGGTACGGCACGCCGAGCTTGCGGATCACGCAGATGTCCAGCGGGGCGCCGAGCGCCGCGGCGACCTCGGCGGCCACCGGCACACCGCCCCTCGGCAGCGCCACGACCACGGTGTCTGGGCCGGCCAGGTGGCCCAGGCGGGCGGCCAGCCGACGGCCCGCCTCGGTCCGGTCGGCGAAGCGGGTGAAGTGGGTTCCGGTGACGTGCATGACACGGCCTCCGGTTCCACCGTACGTCGTTCCGCTCGGCTCGGGGCGGTCGCGGGCAGGGGGCTTGCGGGGTGCGTGCGAGGGGGAAACCGGTCCGGACCGGGGCGGCCCTCCTGGCGGGGGAGGACCAGGAGCGGGCCGGGAACCGGGGATGGGAGCGGGCCGGGACCGGGGGTGGGAGCGGGCCGGGATCGAACCGGGATCCCGGCCGGGATCGGGTCGGGAGCCGGACGGGACGACACCCCCGTGCGGCCGGGACAGTGGGCGGCGCACGGTGGATCGCGTAGGTGGGCCGCAGAGCCCGCCCACGAGCGGAAGGAGCGCCCGTCATGTCGGGCACCGTCATCACCGACCTGCGCCGCCGAGGCGCCGTCGACCCCGGCCGCCTGCTCGCCGGACCGCTGCGCGGCGTCGGCCTGCAACGGCTCGACCCGGGCTGGTGCACCGAGTTGGTCGCCGACGGCATCGAGCACGCGATCTACGTCACCGCCGGCTCCGGGCTCGCCGAACTGCCCGAGAGCGCCGTGCACCCGGACCACCCGGAGCGTGCCGGGGCCGGCCTGCCGCTGGTCGAGGGCACCGCGGTGGTGCTGCCGCTCGGCTCGCGGACCGTCCTGACCGCCGGAACGGCCGGGCTGGAGTTCTTCCACGCCCTGCTCGCCGTCCCGCTCCCCTCCCGAGGAGGTGACCCCAGGTGATCGTCACCACGGACACCGGCGCGGCCATGGTCCTCATCGGCCCGAACGGCGAGCGCGTACGGATCCGCTCCCTGGCCCGGAGCCCGATGCTCGCCAGCGCCTGCGAGGCCTTCGACCACCTGCGCCTGAGCCCGGGCGCCCACCACGTCCTCCCGGGCCGGCCCGACAGCGAGACCGTCCTGCACGTGCTGCGCGGCGCCGCCGTCGTCGGCCGACTCTCGGACGAGCCCGAGCACCTGGCCTCCGAAGGAGATCTGCTGCTGGCCCGCCGCGGCCGCGCCCTGCACCTCGAAGCCGGGCCGCTCGGTGCGGAGTTGCTCTGCCTGACCCTCGCCGTACCCCGGCACTCCGCCGGCACCCGGGCCGCCCCGGCCCGGCGCCGCGCCACCCGCCGGAACCGGCCCTGACCGGTCCCACCAGTCCTCGTCGGAGGAACCCCTCGTGATACTCGTCCCCGCCGCCGTTCCCCGCACCGCGCCCGCGTTCCAGCGGCTGATCGACCCCGAGCAGCGGCCGGCCGTCCGCGCCGGACTCACTGTCGAGGCGCTGCCGCCGGGCGTCCGGGTCGAACAACTCCCGTACAAGTCCGTCGAGTCGGTGACCGTGGTGCTCTCCGGCCGGCTGTTCGCGGCCGGCCGGATCCTCTCCCCGGGTGAGGCCCTGCACCACCGGCCCGGCACCTCCTACCGGCTCACCGCCGTCCGCGGCACACCGACCGCCGTGCTCACCGTCCGCCCCAACCCCGCCCGGGCCGCCATCCCGGCCCAGCGATCGGACTCGGCGCCCGCCCGGGACTGGCGCCAGGTCGACGTGGGCACCGTCCGCCTCGACCCGGGCACCACCTGCGGCCCGTACACGGACCGCTCGGCCGACACCTTCCTGCTGCTCCTCTCCGGGGCCGCGGTCTTCCTCGGCGAACTCGGTGAAGTACCGCTGATCCCCGGCGACCTGGTCTACGCCAGGGCGGGCGAGCGGTACGGCCTGCGGGCCGGGCGGCGCGGACCGGTCACCGCCGTTCTCGGCCGCGTCGGCGCCCCCGGCGCCGGAGCGGCGCCGGAGCGGGAGGGCGGGCCCACGCGCCTGGGGCAGGTCGATCCGCAGAGTTGAGAGAAGAGTTGAGAGAACAGGGCGACCTGCAAGTCATTGAGACGGATGACAGATGACGGATGACAGATTTTGAAATCTGTCATCCGTCCGTCATTCGTCACCCGTCATTCAACTGTTCCTGGTCATCGGAGAGCACGGCAGTACGGCCACCACCTGGGTTCCCCCGTCATCCGGCAGCGACCGGATGGTGCACCGGCCGCCGACCTCCGCCGCCCGTTCCGCCATCGACCGCATTCCGACTCCGCCGCCACCCGTTCGCACACGCTGGTCGGCCTGGTACCCCACGCCGTCGTCATGCACGATCAGTGTCAGCTCCTCCGCGTCCACCCGCAGCGTCACACGCGCTGTTCGAGCTCGGGCATGCCGCAACACGTTGTTGAGCGCCTCTGCCGTGATGCGGTACGCCGTGTTCTCCACTGCCGCCGGCAGGTCCGGTAGTGGATCCGATGACAGCTCCACCGTCACGGTCAGCCCGGTCCCGCTGAAGGTCTCCGCGAGTCGGCGTACCGCTCGCGTCAGGCCGAACTCGCAGACCGGCGCGGGCCCGAGCCGGTCGGTGATCCGGCGGACCTCCTTGATCGCCATCCCCAGGCCGTCCGACACCCTGTGCAGGGTGCCCGCGAGCCTGCCGTCGGCCTCCGAGCCCGCATTGTCCACCTGCAGTCGCAGTCCGGCCAGGGCCGGCCCGAGCCCGTCATGGATGTCCCGCCTCAGCCACCGGCGTTCCTCCTCCCGCGCGGAGACGATCTGTTCCCGGCTGGCTCGAAGGTCCTCCTGGAGCCGAAGCGAGGCGACTGCCGGCGAGGCCTGGTCGGCGAGCGAACGCAGGATGTCGACGTCGCTGGTGTCCAGTCGCTGCTCGCCGGAGCGCAGTCCCACGGTCAATGTGCCGATCTTCATCCCGTTGTGGAACAGCAGGAAGTCCTGGCTGAGTCCGCCCAGTCTTCCGGTCGTGGCCAGGGAGCGGTGCCCGGACTGGGTGATGACGGAGAGGGCGACTCCGGGCAGTCGTAGTTCCTCGGCGACCGTTGAGCACAGTGTCTCCGGAATGTGCTCCGGATCGACGACCTGCCGCAACCTCCCGGCGAGCGTTCGCAACACCTGGTACGGCTGTGCGCGCTTGCCGAAGTACAGCCGGTCGACCAGGGCGACGGCTCCCCGCGCCGCACGGGGCAGCGCCGCGCCGAGCGCGTACACCAGGGCGATCAACACCAGGGCTGCCGCGCCGTGGCCGGGGACCAGCCAGTCGGACAGCACGGCGGCGGCCACCACGAACAGCCCGGTGACGCCTGTCCCCAGCAACAGCCCGATCAGGACGTTGCGGGCCGCTCTGTCGAGCCGCCAGCCGTGATGCTGCACGACCAGGAAACCTACGACGGCCCACACCAGACCCGCGACGGCGTAGAGCACATAGGTGAGCCAGAAGTGCACACTCGACAGCCGGGCGTACAGGGCCTCGGTCGCAGCGAAGAGCGAATACGTTCCGAGCATCGCCAGCACCCGGAACCGGCGCCTGCGAGTCATTTCCGCGTCGCTGCCCCGGCTGCGAGAGCGCAGCATTCGAGTCAACAGGACGACCGCCAGGAACCCGAGGAGGCAGTCGTTGATCAGCCGGTCGTGGTCGGCCCAGGTGCCGGCGACGGTGCTGAAGAAGCGTGCCGGAGGGGTGCCCGCCAGCGGATTCGGCCGTCCGAAGGAACGTGGACGGTCGAGCAGCGCAGCCGCGGCCGGAACCGTGTACAGCGAGACGGCCGCGATGTACCACCACCATCGTCGGGTCGTCAGCCGACCGTTCGGTAGCCATAGTGGTAGCGCGTAGATGATCGTCGAGCTGACCGCAAGGCCGATCACCTCGACGACCAGGATGGCGCCGATGAGGCCAGGGGCAGTGACCTCGACCCAGGCCGGTGCGGTCGGGGCGAGGGTCAGGACGAAGCTCAAGGCCCACATCAGGAAGACCCAGCCGAGCGGGCTGCCGGGGCGGTGGGCATGCAGCAGCATGCCCGAGGCGGCGGCCGGAAGGATGGAGAGCAGGTTGAAGAGTGCGTCCCGGGGGACGGACACGCCCGGATCGCCCACGTGCACGAGCACGTAGCAGATCCACAGCGTCGCGACGATGAAGCAGACCGCCGTGACGACCGCCGCGGCGGTCAGTTGCCGCTCGGCCCGCGTGCGGTGCGGATGAGAGATCGCCGTGGCCATGGCATCACCTCTTGGACGGGCTCGGTCACAGGGCACCGGTCCCGGGGACCCAAGCCTCGGCGGCCCGGTGTCCCGGGTGCCTGAGGCACCGGTCTCGGATCCTGGCGCAGGCGGGCCGACACGCCGAGGTGTTCACCAGCATGTCACGGAAAGTCATGCTATCGCCGCTGATAGTGTCGCCCGCGTGGATGAGGAGCAGCCAGTGGAACCTCCGGACCCCAGCGCGGAAAGGGCCGTCCGTGTACTGATCGTCGATGACCACCCCCTCTTCCGGGAGGGCCTCCGGGCGGCCCTGGAGAGCACGGACGACATCTCGGTCGTCGCCGAGGCCGAGCGGGTCGCCGACGTCCCGCGGGCGGTCGCCCGGCACCGCCCGACCGTGGTGATCATGGACCTCTCGCTGCCCGACGGTTCCGGACTGGAGGCCGTCCGGCAGCTCACCACCCAGGAAGCCCCGCCGCCGGTGCTGATGCTGACCATGTCGGACGACGACGGGAACCTGCTCGGCGCCCTCCAGGCGGGCGCGCGCGGCTACCTGGTCAAGGGCGCGGGCCGGGAGGAGGTGCTGCACGCGGTGCGGACGGTCGCGGCGGGCGGAGCGGTGTTCGGCGGCGAGGTGGCCGGGCGGATCACCGCCCTGCTGGCCGGGGCGAGGATGCGCGAGGCGGGACAGCTCTTTCCCGAGCTCACCGCCCGCGAGGCCGAGGTGCTGGACCTGGTCGCGCGCGGGCTGGACAACCGGCGGATCGCCCGGGAGCTGGTGGTCGCCGAGAAGACCGTCCGCAACCACATCACCCACATCTTCGAGAAGCTGCACGTCGCGACGCGCGCGGAGGCGGTCGCCCGGGCCCGCGACATGGGCCTCGGGGACGGCCGGTCCTCCCCGGAGAGGTGAACCGGGGGTGCCGGCGCTCCCCGGAGGGATGAACCGGGGGTGCCGGCCCGCCGACCGGCACCCCCGGGGTCCTGCCGCGCAGCCCTACGGCTGCATCTCGTACGCGCCGGAGAGCGCCTCCACCCGCGCCCACACCCGCGCGTCCCGCGCCGTGTCGGCGACCGGGCGGCGCACGTTCGCCAGAGCCCAGGCGGCCTGCTCCTCGGTGGCGGAGGCCTTGCCGTGCAGCTCGGTGGCGTGCGCGGAGAAGTCGCGGACCAGCGCGTCGAAGATCCGGTCCAGGACGTCCGCGTCCAGGCCGGTCAGCTCGGCCTGCTCCAGCACCAGCTGCCCGTAGACGATCAGCGCGAACAGCTGGCCGATCTCCAACAGGAAGTCCAGGTCCGCCTGCTGCTCCTTGCTCGGCGCGTTCGCGAGCAGCAACTCGCAGAATCCGTCGGCCTGTTCGCGGAAGCGGGCGACGTTGGGAAGCTCGGCGTGGCGGTCGTAGGCGGCGCGCCAGTCGTGGAACCGGATCGCGCCGAGGCCGCGGGCGGGCCCCTGCCGGAACAGGAAGGCGTCGTCGGCGGCGTCCAGGCGGGTCGGCACGGGGGCGTAGTCGGCGGGCGCGAACAGGTAGTTGCCCATGAACTTGAGGATCAGCGCCAGGTTGACGTGGACGGTGCCCTCCAGCTTCGGCAGGCCGCGGATGTCCTTCGCGGCCTTGTCGAAGTAGGTGTCCGCCTCGAAGCCCTTGGCCGCGATGACGTCCCACATCAGGTCGATGACCTTCTCGCCCTCGGTGGTGACCTTCATCTTGGTCATCGGGTTGAACAGCAGGTAGCGGCGGTCCTCGGGGGAGGCGCTGCGGAAGTAGTCCACGGCCCGCGCGCTGAACAGCTTCATCGCCGCCAGGCGGACGTACGCGTCGGTCAACTCCCGCTTGACGTGCGGGAAGTCGGTGACCCGCCGACCGTACAGCACCCGGTTGTGGGCGTGCGTGACGGCCTCGTACATCGCGTGCTCGCAGATGCCGACCGAGGCGGTGCAGAGGTTGAACTTGCCGACGTTGACGGTGTTCAGTGCGGCGTCGAAGGCGGCCTGGCCGGTGTGCAGCACGTCCTCGGCGCGCACCGGGTAGTCCTCCAGGCGGAACTCGCTGACGTACATCTGCGCGTTCACCACGTTCTTGACCAGGTGGTACGCGTCGTGGCGGCTGTCGGCGGCGAAGAAGACGTAGCCTTCCGGGCCCTCGACGTCCGAGCGGCGGCCGAACACCGAGACCAGGCCGGCCACGTTGCCGTTGCCGATGTAGTACTTGGAGCCGCTCGCGGTGAAGCCGCCCTCGCCGTCCGGGGTGAGGATCATGTCGGTGGAGTAGATGTCGGCGCCGTGGGTGCGCTCGGAGAGGCCGAAGGCCATCACGTGGCCGTCGGCAAGGAGCTTGGCGGCGCGGGCGCGGACGGCCTCGTTCTCGCTCTGCCAGACCGGGCCGAGGCCCAGGATGGTGACCTGCCAGGTGTACCAGTAGCCGAGGCCGTAGAAGCCGAGGATCTCGTTGAGCTCGGCGATCCGCGCGGTGTCCCAGCGCTTGTCGGAGTCGGCCGCGGCGGGGGTCAGGAACTCCGCGAACAGGCCCTCCTTCGCGGCGAAGTCCAGGAAGTCCGCGTACCAGCTGCGGTCGATGTAGGTGTCGATCAGCGCCTTCTTGCCGCGGGACTCGAACCAGTCCACCGTCGCGCGCAGCAGTCGGCGGGTCGGCTCGTCGAACTGTACGGGGTCGTAGCTTCGCGGGTTGAAGAGCATCGAGGGGCTCCCGGGGGTCGAGGGTGTGAGAGGTCGAGGGTGCGAAATGGAGGGCGAGCCGGCCTGACCGCTGGCCTGACTGCCGGTCGGACCGCCGGTCAGGCCGGTTGGTCAGGCCGGTCGGCGGCGAGGCGGCGCAGGGTGGCGAGCACGTCGTCGAGCCAGGCGAGAGTCATCCGCTCGTACTCGATGCCGCCGCGCAGTACCACGTGCTGGAGCTGCTCGCGGGCGTCGAGCGCGGTGGTGTCGGGGAAGTCCCGCTGCTCGCCGTGCAGGTAGCGGGCGAGCAGGGCGGCGTGGCTCTCGCGGTGCCGTTCGACCTCGGAGACGAGCGCGGCCGGGTCGTCGAAGGCGGCGGCCCGGATCTTGACCGCGAGCTCGTGCCGGACGGTCTCCGGCTCGACGGGCTCGCGCAGCCAGCCGGCCAGTGCGGCGCGTCCGGCCTCGGCCGCCGAGTAGACCTTCTTGTCCGGGCGCCCGTCCTGGGGGACCTCCTGCGCGGCCACCCAGCCGTCCGCCTCCATCCGCCGCAGCACCCGGTAGATCTGCTGGTGGGTGGCGGTCCAGAAGCGTCCGATCGAGCGGTCGAAGCGCCGGGCCAGCTCGTAGCCGGAGCCGGGCTGCTCCAGCAGCGAGACGAGGATCGCGTGCTCCAGTGCCATGGCCCGCATCCTGCTATGCAACGAGTTGCATAGGCAATGGCGGCCCGGGCGGTTGAGACGCAGGTCACCGGCGTGATCGGATGGTTACCCACCATTCCTGGCCATCGGGTGCAAAACGGTGGATAAGGGCCAGAATGGGTACGGGGCAAGCGCCTTACCGGTTCCGACCACAGGAGGTGGTATCGGTGGCAACCCATATCCCGACGACGGGCATGGAGCACCATCCGGACATCGTCGAACTCCGCGAACGCTACGAGCGGGTCACTTCGACCCCCCGTGCCCAGGGCATCGAAGCCCTGGCCGTCCTGGCCGGTCTCTTCCTGGCGGCATCGCCATGGATCGTCGGCTTCACCGCGTACAACACCCTGACCGTGACCTGCCTGATCGTGGGTCTGGCCTACACGGCCCTCATGGCCGGCTACGGATCGGCCTACGAACGCACCCACGCGCGGGCCTGGGCGGCCGCCGCACTCGGTGTCTGGACGATCATCTCCCCGTGGCTCGTCTCCGGGTCCGTCGCGCACGGCAAGAACATCGTGACCTGCATCATCGCGGGCGCCGTGATGTTCCTGCTCGGCCTCGCGGCGATCTCGATGGCGACCATGACGGCGAACGGAGCGTCGATGCGGCGCGGCCGGGCCGGCCGCGCCAAGGGCTGATCTTCCCCACAGCCCATGACCGGGGCGCGGAGGGCCCAACCGCCCGCCGCGCCCCGGCGTGCGTCCCGACACGCCTGCCGGGACGGGGGCGCAGACGCCTGCCGGGACGTCGGCCGCGCCCCGGCGTACGCCCCCGCGCGCCCCGGGCGCCGGCGCGGTCCGGCACCCGTTACGGGTGCGTCATCCGCAGGACGTCCAGGGCCTCGTCCAGCTGCTCCCCGGTGAGCCTGCCCTGGTCGACGTAGCCGCGCTCCAGCACCACCTGACGGATCGTCTTGCGCTCGGCCAGCGCCTGCTTGGCGACCTTCGCCGCCTCCTCGTACCCGATGTAGCGGTTCAGCGGCGTCACCACCGAGGGCGAGGACTCCGCGTACTCCCGGGCCCGTTCGACGTTGGCGGTGACGCCGTCCACCGTCCGGTCGGCCAGCAGCCGGGCGCTGTTGGCGAGCAGCCGCACCGACTCCAGCACGTTGCGGGCGATCACCGGGAGCATCACGTTCAGCTCGAAGTTGCCGCTGGCGCCCGCCAGTGTGACCGTCGCGTCGTTGCCCACCACCTGGGCGGCGACCATCAGCACCACCTCGGGCAGCACCGGGTTCACCTTGCCCGGCATGATCGACGAACCCGGCTGGAGGTCCGGCAGGTTGATCTCGCCGAGCCCGGTGCGCGGGCCGGAGCCCATCCACCGCAGGTCGTTCGCGATCTTCGTGAACCCGACCGCCACCGTGCGCAGTTGACCGCTCAGCTCGACCAGGGCGTCCCGCGCGCCCTGCGCCTCGAAGTGGTTGCGCGCCTCGGTGAGCGGCAGGCCGGTGGCGCGGGCGACCTCCGCGATGACGGCCGCCGGGAAGCCGGGCGGGGTGTTGATGCCGGTGCCCACCGCCGTGCCGCCGAGCGGGAGTTCGGCCACCCGGGGGAGGGAGGCCAGCAGCCGCTCCCACCCGTTCCGCACCTGCGCCGCGTAGCCGCCGAACTCCTGGCCGAGCGTGACGGGCGTGGCGTCCATCAGGTGCGTGCGGCCCGACTTGACCACCCCGGCGAACTCGGTGGCCTTGCGCTCCAGCGCCTCCGCGAGGTGCTCCAGTGCCGGGACCAGGTCGTGGGTGACGGCGGCGGTCGCGGCGATGTGGATCGAGGACGGGAAGACGTCGTTGGACGACTGGCTGGCGTTGACGTGGTCGTTCGGGTGGACCGGCCGGCCCAGCCGCTCCCCGGCCAGGGTGGCGATCACCTCGTTGGTGTTCATGTTGGAGGAGGTGCCCGAGCCGGTCTGGAACACGTCCACCGGGAACTGGTCGTCCCAGCGCCCCTCCGCGACCTCCTCGGCGGCCCCCGCGATCGCCTCCGCCGTCTCCTCGTCCAGCACCCCGAGCCGGGCGTTCACCCGGGCCGCGGCGGCCTTGATCCGGGCCAGCGCGGCGATGTGCGCCCGCTCCAGCCGCTGACCGGACACCGGGAAGTTCTCCACTGCCCGCTGCGTCTGCGCCTGCCACTTCGCGTCGGCCGGCACCCGGACCTCGCCCATCGAGTCGTGCTCGATCCGGTACTCCTGCGGCTTCGCCTGCTCGCCACTCATCGCGCGCTGCACCTCCTGTACGGGCCGGAGCGGCCCGGAACGGATCTTCGGTCACCACAGCCGCGCGCGGGGCCCGGGTATTTCCGCTCGGGCCGGGTTCGTCCGCTCGGGGGACCCGGTTCCGGGCCCGGTGCCCGCCGGGGAACAGGTCGACGAGGGGCCTGCCCCCGAGGCCTACCGCCCGGGCCCACCGCCCGGGCCCACCGTCGGGGCCTACCGCCGGGGCAGCTCGGCGCGGACCAGCTCCCCCGGGGCGGTGCCGGCCTGGACGACGAGGCCCCCGCCCGGGGCCCAGACACCGGAGCCGCCCGAGCTGTCCGGGTACTCGCCGGTGGCCCCGGCACAGGTCGCGAGCACGCACCACACCCCGTGGGCGGCGGCCCGGTCGCGGAAGTGGCCGTCCCGGCGCTCGGCCTGGGCGGCGCCGGGCCCGTAGAGGGTGGAGGCGACGTAGGCGTCGATGCCGAGCGCGGCGGTCTCCTCGGCGTGCGCCGGGTCGGCGGCGTCCGCGCAGACGGCGAGGCCGAGCCGCAGGCCGTCCAGCTCCAGGACGACGGGCTTCTCGCCGGGGGCGAAGCGCTTCACCTCGGCACCGTGCAGGCGCGTCTTCCGGTAGACGACCTCGGCGCCCTCCCCGGTGACCGCCAGCGTGGCGATGGACTCGCGCCCGTCGGCCTCGAGGACCGGCGCCCCGACCAGGGCGACGGCGCCGGTCGCGGCGCACGCCGCCACCAGCGGCGCGAGCCGGGCGTCCGCCGGGTCGACGGCCGGTGCGGTCAGGTCGTAGCCCGTCAGCGACAGCTCGGGGAACACCACCAGCCGGGTGGCGGCCTCGCGCACCGCCTCGGAGTGCCGGGCGACGTTCTCGGACACGGTGTCCGGACGGCCGGAGGCGGCACAGAGGGGCTGGGCGACGGCGACGGTCAGCGCTCCGGGGCCGGTCCGTGCTCCGGGGACGGGACGCGCGGGTTGGGGGTGCGCGGGCAGGGGGTGCGCGGGCTCGGGACGCGTGGGCACGGAAGAGTTCGCGGACGAGGGCATGGCGGAGCCTCCGGCGGGCGGGTGGGGTGATCGTGATCAACCTATGCGCCCGCCGAGCGGGCGGGCAACCGGGTCCGGGCGAGGAGCGGGGCAGGTGAGACGGGTCCCCTGGGGTCGATCGGGCCGATCTCACTCGAAGGAGTGAGATCCCGGTCAGGCGCTTCAAACTGCCGTGCGCCCCTTCATACGCTCCGAACCGGGCCGGGCGGACTCCGGCCGGACCCGGATCGCCGCAGCTCGGCCCGGGGGACCAGCACGAGGGGGCGGAGACGCGGATGACCACAGGACACGGCCCGACGGGCGGAACGGGCGGAACGGGCGGCGGGGCGAAACCGGACGGAATGATCCCGATGAACGCCCGGACGGACGCACCGGTGAGGCCCCCGACGAGCACCCCCAGGGGCCTCACCCGTCGGCAGCTGCTGGGTGCGTCGGCGGCGCTCGGCGGCGCGGCGTGGCTGCTGCGCGGCACCGTCGGACCCGACAGCGCCGAGGCGGCCACGCCCGTACCGCCCGGACTGCCCGCCGGCACCGAGCTCTACCAGCGGGTCTTCCAGAACTGGTCCGGCGAGATCCGCACCGACCAGCTGTGGACCTGCGCGCCCCGCACCCCCCAGGAGATCCCGGCGCTGGCCGACTGGGCGCACGCCAACGGCTGGCGGCTGCGCGCCTCCGGCTACCGGCACACCTGGGCGCCGCTCACCGTCGCCGCCGGGACCCCGGAGAGCGCCCGGGTCCTGCTCGTCGACACCAGCCGGTACCTGACCGCCATCAGCGCCGACTCGGCCGACACCGTTCGGGTGCAGACCGGCGCCACCATGGAAGCACTGCTCGCCCACCTGGCCGACCGCGGCCTCGGCCTGACCGCCTGCCCGGCCCCCGGCGAGATCACCGTCGGAGGCGTGCTCGCCATCGGCGGCCACGGCACCGCCGTCCCGGCCGCCGGGGAGGTGCGGCCTCAGGGCCACGGCTACGGCTCGGTCAGCAACCAGGTCGTCCGGCTCACCGCCGTCGTCCTCGACCCGGCCACCGGCCGTTACACGCTGCGCACCTTCGACCGCTCCGAGGCCGACAGTGCCGCCTTCCTGGTGCACCTGGGCCGCGCCTTCCTCACCGAGGTGGTGCTGCGGGCCGGCGCCGACCGGCCGCTGCGCTGCGTCAGCCGGCTCGACATCCCGGCGAGCGAGCTCTTCGCCCGCCCGGTCGCCGGAACGGGAGCCGGCGCCGGGGCCGGAGTCGGAGCCGGGAGCGGCGAGGGCGGTGGGCTCGGGGGTGTGCTCGGCGGAGTCGTCGGCGGCGTGCTGGGCGGAGTCCTCGGTACCGGGGGAGGCCCGCGCACCCTCGCCGACTTCGTGGAACGCGACGGACGGGTCGAGGCGATCTGGTTCGCCTACACCGAGTACCCGTGGCTCAAGACCTGGGCCGTCACCCCGACGAAGCCGCTGGCCTCGCTGGCCGTCGACCACCCGTACAACTACCCCTTCTCGGACAGCGTTCCGGAACCGGTCGCCCGGCTCGCCGGCGAGATCGTCACCGGCGCCTGGGCCTCGGCCCCGCTGTTCGGCCAACTCCAGTACCTGGTAGCGAAGGTGGCGCTCACCGGCGACATCACGGACGTCCTGCTCTCCGGTGACCTGCTGCGCCGGCTGCTGAGCGGCGAGGTGCTCACCCACCTGCTCGCGGGCGGACTGCGCTCCGACCTCTGGGGCCCCTCGCGCACCCTGCTCCAGTACGTCCGCCCGACCACCCTGCGGGTCACCGCCAACGGTTACGCGATCCTCGTCAAGCGCGCCGACCTCCAGTGGGCGGTCAGCGAATTCGCCGCCCACTACCGGGAGTTGCTCGACACATTTCAGGCCCGAGGCGAGTTCCCGGTGAACGGCGCGGTGGAGATCCGGGTCACCGGCCTGGACGACCCGGCCTCCTCCGGCGTCCCCGGCGCCCGGCCCCCGCTGCTGTCGGCGCTGCGCCCGCGCGCCGACCGGCCCGACTGGGACACGGCGATCTGGCTGGACGTCCTGGCCTTCCCCGGCACGCCCGGACTGGAGCGCTTCGCCCGGGAGTTGGAGCAGTGGCTGCTGCGCACCTTCGACGGGACCAGGGCGGGTCTGCGGGTCGAGTGGTCCAAGGGCTGGGCGTACACCGACGAAGCCGCCTGGTCCGATCCCGACCTGCTCGGCCGGGTCATCCCCGACAGCCTGCGGGCGGGCGGCGGGCCGGGCTGGGACGAGGCGGTCGCCGTGCTGGACCGCCACGACCCGCACCGGGTGTTCGGAAACCCCTTCCTGGACGGCCTGTTGAAGTAGCATCTCGCACCACCCCAGATATTGACTGTGTGTCAGATGCGTCAGATGTGTTCCATGACGATCACCGCGAGGGTGTCGGGAGACAGTGCGCGGAACACGTGCGGAGCGTCGCCCGGGTAGCTCACGTAGTCGCCCGGGCCCAGCTCGACCGGCGCCTCGGTCGGCCCGACCAGCGCCCGCCCGGCACCGATCATCACGTGCTCGACGGTGCCGGGCATGTGCGGGTCGGAGGCCCTGGTCTCGCCCGGCTGCGCCTCGATCCGGTAGATGTCGCGCCGGGCGTTGGGCGGGCAGGAGGAGAGCACGGTGGCGGCGTAGTCGGCGCGCTCGGAGTGGGTCACCGGGCCCTCGCCGGCCCGGATCACCTTGACGGCCGGGCGCGGCGGGTCGACGAGCCGGCTGAACGGCACGTTCAGCGCGACCCCGAGCGCCCACAGCGTCTCCACGCTGGGGTTGCCCGAGCCCGACTCCAGCTGGGACAGCGTGGACTTGGCGATGCCGGCGCGCCGGGCCAGCTCGGCCATCGACAGGCCGCTGCGCTCACGCTCGCGCCGGATCGAGGCGGCGATCTGGCCGATCAGCTCGACGCCGCCGGGGCCACCGGGCCCGCCAGTGCCGCCGGAGCCGCCGGCCCCGCCGGGGCTCGTGGCCGGGGTGGTCTGGTCACTCATGCTCGCCACTCACGCTTCCTCCTGGCCCCTTCCACGGCTGCCGGTGCGGCTGATGCCGCCGTTCATGCTGCCACGGTCGGCCAAGTCGACCATCGTTCGCCCGATCGGTCTACCTGTTCGCCTTGACGAACGGCGCCGGGGCAGTTCACTCTAATGAACATGCGTTCGCTAATCCGAACATTGGAGCGTGCCACCCTTCGGGACGTCGCTCTGGTCTGTCTGGCCGACGCCCTCGTCGGCGCCTCCTTCGGCGCGATCAGCGTCTCCGGCGGCCTGCCCCTCTGGGTACCCGTCACCCTCTCCGTCCTGGTGTTCGCCGGTGGCTCCCAGTTCGCGGCGGTCGGCGTGGTGCTCTCCGGCGGCGGCGCCCTCGCCGCGGTCGCCACCGGACTGGTCCTCAACGCCCGGATGCTGCCCTTCGGCTTCACCGTGGCCGACGTGCTCGACGGCCCGTGGTGGCGACGCCTGCTGGGCGCGCAGCTGCTCACCGACGAGACCGCCGCCTTCGCCCTGCAGCAGGACGAACCGCGTCGGCGCCGGGCCGTCTACTGGCTCTGCGGGATCGCGCTGTTCGTGGTCTGGAACATCTCGGTGCTGCTCGGAGCGCTCGCGGGTGGGCTGATCGGCGACACGGACGCGCTCGGCCTGGACGCGGCCTTCCCCGCGGTGCTGCTCGCGCTCGTCCTGCCCTCGCTCGCGGACCGCCGCACCCGTACGGCGGCGCTGGTGGGCGCGGTGGTCGCGGTGGCGGCAACGCCGTTCGTCCCGGCCGGGCTGCCGGTGCTGCTCGCCCTCGTCGGACTGCTGTTCGCCGGACGGCCGGCCGCAGGGAAGACGGACCGGAAGGCGGCGGACGACGCGGGCGCGGCGAACGGGAAGAAGGAGGCGGTCCGATGATGCCGCTGTACGCGATCCTGCTGCTGGCGGCCGGAACGTACGCCTACCGGCTGGCCGGGCCGCTGCTCGCCGGCCGACTCGCCCTCTCGGAGCGACTGCGGCACCTGCTGGCGGTCGCGGCGGCGGTGCTGCTGGTGGCCCTGGTCGCGACCGGTGCGCTGACCCAGGGGCACGGCTTCGCGGGATGGGCCCGACCGGCGGGCGTACTGGTCGCAGGGGTGCTCGCGCTGCGCCGGGCGCCGTTCCCGGCGGTGGTCGTCGCGGGTGCGGCGACGACAGCGGTGCTGCGACTGTGCGGGGTGGGGTGACGGCGGGCGGATGACAGATGTCAGCTGACAGAGTTTGAAATCTGTCAGCTGACATCTGTCGGCTGTTATCTGTTCGCCGTCACCTGTCGGCCGCCGTCCGTCCGCTCTCATCCGTGCGCCAGTCGTCGGCCACCGGTCACTGCTCCTCCCTGGCCCCCTCGGCCAGGCGCTCCGCCTGGACCTCCGGCCGCTTGCTGTCCCAGAGCAGCTCCCACACCTTGAACACGCAGTGGTAGTCGCGCATGCTCCCCTGCGAGATCAGCAGGTAGGTGTCCCCGTCGCGGAGCAGCGTCCGCCGCCGACTGTTGAACGGGTGCTGCGGCGTGTAGGAGGGGACGAGTCGCTTCAGCTCCTCGACGGCCTCCTCCCGGCTGCCCTCGACCTCGGCCAGCACCTTGCTGCCCCAGGTCCGGTCGTGCCCGCTGCCGACCGTCTCCTCCACGACCAGCGCCCAACGTGCCATGCCCTGCCCCCGCTCGGTCCCGATCCGATCCGTTGTGCCCCCGCCGGCCGCCAATCCGGCCGCCCGGCCCGTCAGCCCGTCGGCCCGTCAGTCCGTCACCGCGGCCCGGTCCGTCGCCGCCGCCCGGTCCGTCGCCGCCGCCCGGTCCGTCGGCGACTTGAAGAAGATGGTGGTCGGCCGGAGCGTACCCGCCGGGTCGGCCGCGAAGTCCGGCACCGAACCGACCCGGCTCCAACCCGCCCCCTCGTACAGCCGCTCGGCCGGGCTGCCGGTCTCGGTGTCCAGCACCAGCAGCCGGATGCCCAGCGCCACCGCCCGCGCCTCCAGGGCCGCCAGCAGCCGCCCGGCCAGCCGCTGCCCCCGGTCGGCCGGGTGCACCATCAGCTTGGCCACCTCGCCCCGGTGCCGGCCGTTCGCGGTGGTGGCCGGCCGCAGCTGCACCGTGCTGGCGAGCCGCCCGCCGACCCTGGTCCGCGCGGTCCACAGCACCAGGCGCCCGGCCGCGACGTCCGGGCCGAGCGCCCGCCACCACGCCGCGGCCTCCTCGGGCGCGAGCGGGGCGAGGAACCCGACCGAGGCGCCCGCGCGCACCGTCTCCACCAGCAGTGCGGCGAGTTCCTCGGCCGAGTCGTCCAGCTCCCCGGCCGTCAGCTCGCTGACCACGTACGCGTCGTCGGACATGTCGCCATCCTCACTCGTTCGCGCCCGCCCACAGCCCGGCCGGGTGCGCGATACTCGCCGGTATTCCGCCGAGAGTACAAGGAGCTTCGATGACGAAGCCGACCCGGATCGACCCGTCCGACCTGCTCGCCGTCGGAGACCTGCTCTCCGACGAGGAGCGGCTGATCCGCGACACCGTCCGCCGGTTCACCGAGGAGCGCATCCGCCCGCACATCGGCGACTGGTTCGAACGCGGGGTCTTCCCGGCCCGCGAACTCGCCCCCGAGCTCGGCGCCCTGGGCGTGCTCGGCATGCACCTCGACGGCTACGGCTGCGCGGGCGCCGACGCGGTGGCGTACGGGGTGGCCTGCATGGAACTGGAGGCGGCCGACTCCGGGCTGCGCAGCTTCGTCTCCGTCCAGGGCTCGCTGGCCATGCGCTCCATCCACGCCTTCGGCTCCGAGGAGCAGAAGCAGCGCTGGCTGCCCGGCATGGCCGCCGGCGAACTCATCGGCTGCTTCGGCCTGACCGAACCGGACTTCGGCTCGGATCCGGCCAACATGCGTACCCGGGCGGTGCGCAAGGGCGGCGAGGGCGGCGACTGGGTGCTGTCCGGCAGCAAGATGTGGATCACCAACGGCAGCATCGCCGACGTCGCCGTGGTGTGGGCGCAGACCGAGGAGGGCGTGCGCGGCTTCCTGGTCGAGCGCGGCACCCGCGGTCTGACCGCCACCGACGTGCACGGCAAGCTCTCGCTGCGCGCCTCCGTCACCAGCGAGCTGGCCTTCGACGAGGTGGTGCTGCCCGCCGACGCCGTGCTGCCCGGGGTGGTCGGCCTGCGCGGACCGCTCTCCTCCCTCAACGAGGCCCGCTACGGCATCCTCTGGGGCACCGTCGGCGCCGCCCGCGACTGCTACACCGCCGCCCTGGACTACGCCAAGACCCGGATCCAGTTCGACCGCCCGATCGCGGGTTTCCAGCTGACCCAGCAGAAGCTCGTCGAGATGATGCTGGAGGTCGAGAAGGCGTACCTGGTCGCCCTGCGGATCGGCCGGCTCAAGGAGCAGGGCGCGGCCCGCCCGCCGCACGTCAGCTTCGGCAAGCTCAACAACGTCCGCACCGCGCTGGAGATCGCCCGCAGCGCCCGGACCGTCCTCGGGGCCAACGGCATCACCACCGAGTACCCGGTGCTGCGGCACGCCAACAACCTGGAGTCGGTGCTCACCTACGAGGGCACCAGCGAGATCCACACCCTGGTCCTCGGTGAGGCCATCACCGGCGAGTCCGCCTACCGCTGACGGCCCTGCCCCACCCCCGCCCTCTTCTCCCTGGACCTTCCCCCACGGCCCCCGCGGCGGCCCGGGAAAACCGGTGGCCGGGCCCGTCGCGGCCCGGCTACCGTCCCTGCCATGACCAGCCGCTTCGCCCCGACGCCGCCCCCGACCACCACCCTCTGGCGCCCCACCGGCCCCGAGGAGCTGGCCCTGGTCGAGGCCGCCGACTGGCGCGCCTGGCCGCCCCGCCTGCCCGAGCAGCCGATCTTCTACCCCGTCCTCAACGAGGACTACGCGATCCGCATCGCCCGGGACTGGAACGTCCCCGCCTCCGGGGTCGGCTACGTCACCCGCTTCAAGGTCGACACCGCCTTCCTCGCCCGCTACCCCGTGCAGCAGGCGGGCGGCCGGACGATCCTCGAACTCTGGGTGCCCGCCGAGGAGCTGGCGGAGTTCAACCGCCACATCGTCGGCCGCATCGAGCTCGTCCACGAGTTCCGCCCGCACCCGTGACGTCGCCCGCCGACGCCCTGGGCACGGGGGAGCGCGTCCTGCTCACCTCGGCCCAGCGGACCAGCACCACCGTCCTGCTCGCCGAGGCCGCCGACGCCCTGCCCAGCGCCGCCGTCCTGGACGTCGGCCCGATCGCCGATCCGTACGACCCGGCGGAGCACTGGGCCGTGGTCGAGGCGAACCTGCCCCGGCTCGCGCACTGCTATGCCGCGGACCCGGAGCGGGTCCTCGGCGTGGTGCCGCGCGCCGCTGGACCGGCCGCCGAACTCGACGCGGCCGACCGCCGCTTCGTCCGGCCGTCGGCGACCGGCCGGCGGGCAGCCGACCGCGAACCGACCGGCTGACGGCAACCGACGCGCGCGGACCGGCCGCGCGCCGACCGGCCGCGAGCGGAATGGCGACTTCCCGACACCTGGTGGCCACCCCGTGTTCGGTGGCGCGACGCCGACCGGTACGGCGGCCGGTGGAGCATGGCGCGGTCGGCGGCGCCCTCGGCGGGCGCGGCCGGGTGCGCACGACCGAAAGGAACCACCCATGTCCGCTGCCCAGTGGCCCCGCCCCCGCGTGCTCGTCGTCGGGATCGACGGAGTCCGCCACGACTACCTGGAGCAGGTGCCGATGCCGCGCCTACGGGAAGTCGCCGAGGCCGGGTTCCTGGTTCCGGTCACCGTCGCGGACACCACGCCCACCATGTCCGGGCCGTGCTGGGCCACCATCGTGACCGGAGTCGAGCCCGCCAAGCACGGGGTCTGGGGCAACCACCTGGGCGGCAACCGCCTCGACGTGTTCCCCGACTTCGCCACCCGCCTCGCCCGGGGCGACCGCCGCCGTACCTTCGTCGCGGCCGGCTGGGACCCTCTGATGATCAACGAGTCCGGCGGCCCGCTGTTCCGCGCCCCCGGCCGGCTCTCGTACATAGCCCCCGCCGAGGACGCCCCCGAGGCCTGGGAGGCGGTGGACGAGGAGGTCACCCGGGAGGCCGTCCACGTCCTCGGCACCGCCGACCCGGAGGCCTCCTTCGTCTACCTCGGCGCCGTCGACGAGACCGCCCACTTCCTCGGCTGCGGCGACGAGTACCGCGCGTCCATGCGCACCGCCGACGAGCGCCTCGGCCGCCTCCTCGACGCCGTCCGCGGCCGGGAGACCTACACCGAGGAACAGTGGACGGTCATCGTCGTCACCGACCACGGGCACGTGGACGCCGGCGGCCACGGCGGCCGTACGGCCGAGGAGCGGACGGCCTGGGTGGCCTGCGCCGGGCACGACATCCCGGCCGGCCCGCCCACCGGTGAGATCCGCCACCCGGACGTCGCCGCGCAGGTGTACGCCTCGCTGCTGCGCCCGATCGACCCGCACTGGACCCTCGACGGCCGCCCGTTCCCGGTCGCCCGGCCGGTGCCGGCGTCGGTCTGAGACCCGGACGGCCGCACCGGGGAGCCGCCGGTGCCCCGGGTGCAGCAGGTCGGGCTGCGGCGGCCCCGGGCTTCGGCGAGGCTCGATCGGGGCCCGGAACCCGAAGACCTCAGGGGCCCCGCCGACGGGCGTACGTCTGAAGGTGGAGACGGTACCCCGTGGGTCGGAGACAGGATCGCGACCTGGTGGTGACGATCCGACGGGTGCGGACGGGCCAGGATGGTTGCACCGGACGGCGGAGCACGCCGACCGGGCCGGCGGTGCCGCCTGAGCGGCCGTCGGCGGCGGAGACGAGCGGCAACAGCCGCACCGGTCACGACACGGAGAGGGCAGTCGGGCATGAAGAGCATCGTGAGCAAGGTCGCGATGGGAGTCGCGGGCACCGGCATGGCCGTCGCCGTGGCGGCCGTGGCAATCGGCCCACGGGTGTCCGACTGGTACGACGAACACCACCAGCAGCAGGGCTCGTACGAGACCGGCGTCCAGGCCAAGGCCGATCGCCGCTCGATGCCGAGCTGGCTCCCCGACAACGCCTCCGGGGTGAAGTACATGATGTCCACCAGGGGTGACGACCGCCTGCTGTTCGCCACCCTCCCGGAGGGCCGCCTGCCCGCCGGCTGCAGCACCGGGCTGCCGGGCAAGAGCGCGCACCCGGTGCCGGAGGCGCTCAAGGCCGGCTGGTTCCCCGAGAACGTCGTGACCAAGGCCACCGGCACCTGCGGGCACTACAACGTGGCGCTGACCGGCAACCAGCTCTACGCGTGGCAGGACGGCGCGGCGATGCACGCGGCGCTGCGCGCCGAGCACGTCGCCAGGCGCTGAGGCCGCCGAGCACGTCGCCAGGCGCCGAGACCGGCGAGCACGTCGCCAGGCGCCGAGGCCGGCCGCCGGGGCGGCGCGTCGCACCCCGGGGCACGGAGAACGCAACGGCCCGCCCGCACCTTCCGGTGCGGGCGGGCCGCCGTCGTGTGCGGGCCGCGGCGGTGGCGGACGATCCGCCCGCGACGCACGCCGACGGCCGAACAGTGCGCACCCCCGCTGTCGGAACCCGACCGGGCTGCGATAGGACGGAGCGCGAACGAACCCCACGTCACCCGTCCGTAAGGAGCACCATGCCCGGCCCGACCGTCGGCCCCACCGACGACACGTCGACCGCTGCCGCCACCACACCCACCCCCGCATCCGCCGCCGCACCCGCCACCGGCCAGGCCCGTCCCGGCTGGGCCGTGATCGCGGTCCTCGGCGGACTCACCGCGCTCGGCCCGCTCACCACCGACCTCTACCTGCCGGGCCTGCCCGCGATCGCCGACGACCTGGTCGCCCAGCCGGCCGCCGTCCAGCTCACCCTGACCTTCTCGATGCTCGGGGTCGCCGCAGGGCAGCTGCTCTTCGGGCCGCTCAGTGACCGCTTCGGGCGCCGCACTCCGCTGCTCGCGGGGCTCGTCCTCTACACCCTGTCGAGCCTGGTGTGCGTGTTCGCGCCGAACCTGTCGGTGCTGATCGCCGGCCGGTTCGTCCAGGGCGCGGCCGGCTCCGCTGGACTGGTGATCGGGCGCGCCGTCTCCCGGGACCGCTTCCAGGGCGTCGCCCTGCTGCGCTTCCTCGCCTCGATCGCCCTGATATCGGGGCTGGCGCCGATCCTCGCCCCGATCATCGGCGCGCAGCTGATGCGGTTCACCTCGTGGCGCGGCACCTTCGGCGTGCTCACGGCGCTCGGGCTGCTGCTCGCCCTGGTCTCGTTCGGCGTGCTGCGCGAGACGCTGCCGCCGGAGACCCGGGACCGCGGCGGGGTGGGCGCGGCCCTGCGGACGATGGGGCGGCTGCTGCGCAACCTGCCGTTCCTCGGGCTGGCGCTGACCAGCTCCCTCGCCTTCGGGGCGCTGTTCGGCTACATCAGCGGGTCGTCGACCGTGCTCCAGAACGTGTACCAGGTCTCGCCGCAGACCTACAGCCTGCTGTTCGGGCTGAACTCGTTCGCGATCGTGGTGATGACCCAGCTGAACGGGCGGGTGCTGGCGCCGCGCTTCACGCAGCGGACGCTGATGCTGGGCAGCCTCGCGGCGGCGGTCGCCGCCGGGGTGGCGCTGGTGCTGCTGACGACGGTGTGGGACTTCGGACTGGCCGGCTTCTGTCCGCCGCTGTTCGTGATGATGGGCAGCCTGGGGGTGTTGCTGCCGAACACCGCCGCCCAGGCGCTCGGCCTGGTCGAGCCGCAGGTGGCGGGCACGGCGTCGGCGCTGCTCGGGACGGGCAACTTCCTGTGCGGCGCGGTGGTCGCACCGCTGAGCAGCCTCGGCGGTCGGCCGTCGGCGGTGCTGCTGGCGCTGGTGGTCCTGGTGTGCGGGGTGCTGGCGACGGTGGCGTACCTGGCGCTGTGCCGCCCGGAGCGGATGCGAGCGGCGGGCAGCTGACGGCGAGCGGAACACGGCGAACAGAGAACGGCGAACGGCGAACAGCGAACAGAGAACGGGAAACGGATGACAGCTGACAGATGTTGAAATCTGTCAGCTGTCATCCGTCGTTCGTCATCAGTCAATCGTCGGTGGTCTCTCGCCACCCGAAGCGGACTCAGGCGATGGAGAAGTCGTCCCCGTACACGTTGCCCTGGCCGTACCAGCCGTGCAGGTACACGGTGACGGTGCCGTTGGCCCCGGTGGTGAAGGGGACGGACAGCTTGGTCCAGCCGGCGGAGTTGGCCCAGGCGCTGGCGGTGGCACCGCCGCTGACGCCGACGTAGGCGTAGTTGCCCTGCACCCAACCGCTCAGGGTGTAGCTGGTGTTGGGCTTCAGCGTGACGGTCTGCGAGCACTCGCCGGTCTGGGCGGCGGTGGCCGCGGCCTGGAGCGCCTTGGTGCCGGAGTGGACCGGGGTGGAGACCACGGCGCCGCCGCTCTGGCAGGTCCACGGGGCGAGGCTGCCGCTCTCCAGGTCGCCGTTGACCAGTCCGGTCGTCGGGCCGGTCCCGGTGACGGTCAGCGTGTAGGTCGCGCTGTGGCTGCCGGAGGCCCCGGTGGCCGTGACGGTCAGCGGGTAGGAGCCCGGGTTCGCGGCCGCGGTGGTGGAGATGTTGAGCGTGGCGCTGTTGCCGGCGGTGACGCTGCCCGGGGTGACGGTGGCGTTGATGCCGGCGACCGGAACGGTGGTGATCGTGAGGTTGAGGTTCTGCGCCGAGCCCGCGGTGACCGCCGTCGCGATGGTGGCGGAGGTGGACGAGCCGGCCGCGACCGTACCGGAGGTCGGGTTCACCGCGACCGAGAAGTCGTTGCCGGGCTGGGTGCCGGTGACGTTCAGGGTGAAGGTGCTCGTGTGGCTGCCGGAGGCCGCCGCGCCGGTGACGGTGATCGGGTAACTCCCGGACGCCACCGAGGAGGTGGTGCTGATGTTGAGCGTGGCACTGCTGCCGGCGGTGACGCTGCCCGGGGTGACGGTGGCGGTGACGCCGGCCGGGGCGCCGCTGACCGTGAGGTTGACGCTCTGCGCCGAGCCCGCCGTCACGGCCGTCGCGACGGTCGCCGAGGTGGACGAACCGGCCGCAACCGTGGCGGAGTTGGGGCTGACCGACACCGAGAAGTCGTTGTTCACCGTCGAGCCGCTGGTGAACGGCGCGAAGATGTGGGTGAAGTCCCAGGTGTTCTGGGAGATCCCGGAGCAGGAGTCACTGCCGGCCGTGCCCGGGCAGCCGCCGTTGTCGCGCTGGAGCGCCCAGAACGACAGCGTGTTGATGCCCTTGGAGACCGCCCAGTTGTACACGGTGGTGGCGTTGGCCACGGTGAAGGTCTCGGCCGGGCCGAAGTCGTCGACACCGATCATCTCGGTGATCCCGATCGAACCCCACAGCTGAGCCGGGGTCTTGGACGGGTAGAGCTTGGCGAGCTGGTTGTAGAGGCCCTGCGCGGAGGTCTGGGTGTCGGCCGCCATGTCGTGGGCGGCGTTGTCGTAGTAGTCGAAGGTCATCATGTTGACGACATCGATCCGCGCGTTGTTGCTGACCGCGTTCTTCAGTACCGCGAGCCCGCTGCCGGCCAGCCCGGAGGTGGTGGTGGGCAGCGCGTAGGAGAACTGGATGGTCCGGCCGTTGGCGGCGGCCCAGTCCTCCACGATCTTGATCGCCTTGTTGCGGCGGTCGATCCCGGCGGTGTTGGTCAGCGAGTTGTCCTCGATGTCGAGGTCGATCCGGCTGACGTCGTAGGTGGTGATCACGTTCTCGAAGGCGGCCGCGATCTGGTTGACGTCGGTGCAGCTGTCGGCCAGCTCGGTGCCGGTGTTGTCGGCGGTGTAGCCGCCGAAGGACGGGATCACGTCCCCGCCGTTGGCACGGATGGTCGCGATGTCGGCGCCGAAGGTGGCGGAGGACACCGGCATCGAGGAGTCGCCGTTCCAGTACGGCGTGCAGGAGCCCTTGGTGGCGGTCTGGAGGAACGCCATGGTCAGGTGCTTGGCGCCGGACTGCGCGGCCAGCTGGGCCGGGCTCTGGCCGGTCCAGGCCTCGAAGTAGGGGGCGAAGACCCGGCTGGGGAGCGGGGTGGCGGCCTGGGCGGAGCTCGTCCCGGCGGCGACCAGGCCGGCCGAGGCGGCCAGCGTGGCGCAGGCCGTGAACACGGCCTGGACTGTTCGGCGAAGGCGCATGAATTCTCCAACAGACGTGGTGGGGCAGGACGTTGGGGAGGTGCGGCCGGTCCTGGAGGGGCGGCCGTGTGGGGTCGGCCGTGATCCCGGGACCGGGTCGGACATCGGGGTGCGTGCGTGAGCTCGGGAGTTCGGGCGTGCGAAGGCCCACCGACTCGCGCGGACGCGGGCGGCGTGCGGACGCGTGCGCCGTACGGGGCGGGGGTGGAGCGGTGCATGGCAGGGCAGTGCCTCAGCCGCCGGTGGTCACACCCCCACAGTGCATCCCGGTCGGATCGACATGCTTATGTTTGGACTAGACCACTGCTCTGTCAAGAGACCTAACAGTTCGCCAGCGGACGGTCCGTTCGACGGAAGGGGGCGCTCTGGCGGCCCCGGGCGATCGGGAGGCCGATGGCGGCAGGAGGCGCCGGAAACCGGAAAGCCGTGGCCGCGCACCCGACGAGGGGGCGCGGCCACGGCGGCCCGGCGCTCAGGACGCCGGGCGGTTCATGGTGTCGGGGATCCGTGGACATGCGGACCCCCGGGTCGACGGGCGGCGGGCGGGGCCGCCGCCCGGATCAGCGGCCCGGTGGGCAGAGCGTGGCGAGCAGCGCTTCGTTGATCTTCGCGGCGGTGTCCGGTCCGAAGCCCTGCGGGTGTGCGGCCGAGGTGAAGCGCTGGTTGGCCAGCTCGGTCAACTTCTGCTTGTCCTTGGGGAACTGGTAGATCGACTGGCACTGGTTGCGCGCCCGGTCCACGGCCTGGTCCGGCTTTCCGTCGACGATCGCCGGGTCGATCGCGTCCAGGGCGGAGACCAGCTTGGCCGTCAGGTCGGTGCCCGGCTTGGCGGGCAGTCCGGCGTCGGCGGGCGGCGCGGGCTTGGCCGGTGCGGGGGCTCCCGAGGCGCCGCCGTCGGGGGCGGGCGCGCCGGTGGCACCGTCGGCCGTGGGGGCGGCCGAGTCGGGCGCGGGGGCCGCGGGCGTGGTGGCGGCGCCGGACGGCGCGGCGGCCGAGGCGGCGGCGGTGGGGGAGCCGGCCGTGGAGGTGGCCTTGTCCGAGCCCGAGCCCGAGCCCGATCCTGAGCCCGATCCGGAGCTGGAGCAGGCAGCGAGGCTCACCGCGGCGAGTGCCGTGAGGGTGGCGGCGAGGAGACGAGTGCGCATGGCGCCCAGACTGTCATGTTCGCGGCGTGGAAGGGAAGGTCCCCGAAGGTCGGAGGGCGATCTCCGGAGCGACAGCGCGGGGGGGGGGGGGGGGGGGGGGGTGGGGGGGGGGGGGGGGGGGGGGGGAGGAGGGGGGGGGGGGGGGGGGGAGTGGGGGGGGGGGGGGGGGGGTGGGGGGGCGGCAATCGCAGCCAGACTTGTCGTCGACGAGCGGTGCACGGAGAAG
>NZ_JBVILX010000006.1:298575-399113 GCF_055580145.1 Kitasatospora sp. NPDC032121
CCCACTTCCACTGTCGGCCAGCTCCCCCGGCTGCTGCCGGTCCTCTGACGGGCCCCCCCCCCCCCCCCCCCCCCCCACCCCCACCCCCCCCCCCCCCCCCCCCCCCCGGGCCGCGCCCGCCTGCCGGTCGACCTGCCGACCGCCTGTCGCAGGCCGGACCGCCGGCCCTGCCGACCGGCCGTCAGCCGTCAGCCGTCGGTCGTCTGCCGACCGGCCGTCAGCCGTCAGCCGAGGCCGTTGGACTTCAGCCAGTCCTTGGCGACGGCCGACGGGTCCTCCTTGTCCACCGACACGCGCTTCATCAGCGCCATCAGCCCGGCCGTGTCGAGCTTGGCCGACACCGCGTTGAGCGCCGCCGTCGCGGTCGCGTCCACGCCCGCCTTGTGGACCAGCGGGGTGACGTTCTGTGCCCCGAAGATGTTCTTCGGGTCGGCCAGCGGGACGAGCTTGTACTGGGCGATCTTCGGGTCGGTGGTGAACACGTTGCCGACCTGGATGCTGCCGTCCTTCAGTGCGTTCGCGGTGGTGTCGGCGGTGGGCTTCCACTCCTTGAAGGTCAGCCCGTAGACGTCCTTGAGCTGCTGCTCGCGGCGGGTCTTGAACTCTGGCGGCCCGCCGATGGTGAACTCGCCGCCCTTGGCGGCGAGGTCGGCGATGCTCTTGAGGTTGTCCTTGTCGGCGGTCTCCTGGGTGACGCTGAGCGAGTCCTTGTCCTCGGCCGGGGAGGAGTCGAGGATGCCCAGCGAGGCCGGCAGCGTCTTGGTGAGCGCCGCGTTCACGTCCTGGGTGGTGACGGCGGTGGACTTGGCGTCCAGGTAGGCGAGCAGCGAGCCGTTGTACTCCGGCAGGACGGTCAGGTTGCCGCTCTGCAGCTGCCCGTAGAGCACCTCGCGGCTGCCGATGTTGAACTTCTCCTGGACCTTGACGCCCTTGGCCTTGAGCGCCTGCGAGTAGATCGATCCGAGCAGGACGTTCTCCGGGAAGTTCGCCGAGCCGACGACGACGGTCGACCCGGAACCGCCCGAGCCGTCCGAGCCGCCCGAGCCGCCCGCCGAGGCCGAGGCGCCCGCGCCCCCGTCGAGCGGGTTGCCGCCGGAGGAACCGCAGGCGGTGGCGCCGAGGGCGAGCGCGGCGAGGGCGCCGATGGCGGCGACGCGGCGGCTTCGGTTGATTGTCGACATGGTGACAGATGTCCTTCCGGAGTTGGAGAGGAGGGCGGACGGGGTCAGTTGGGCTGCTGCTGGGCACGCACCCCGGGCGGGAGCGCGAACCGGGCGAGCAGCGCGAAGAACAGCTGGGCGGCGACCGCGAGCAGCACCACCAGCAGCGCGCCGCCCACGGTCACCGCGTACTGGCGGGTCGCCAGCCCGTCGATGACGTAGCGGCCGAGACCGCCCAGGCCGACGTAGGCGGCCACCGTGGCGGTCGCGATGACCTGCACGGTCGCGGTGCGGAAGCCCGCCAGCAGGGTCGGCGCTGCCGAGGGCAGGCAGACCTGCCGCAGCACCTGGGGGTGGGTCAGCCCGATGCCGCGCGCGGCGTCCCGGACGTCCGGATCGGTGCCGCGCACCCCCTCGACGGCGGCCACCAGCAGCGGCGGTGCGGCGAGCGCGACCAGCGGGACCAGCACGGCGGTGTCGCCGACCCCGGCGAGCAGCACCGCCAGCGTCACCAGGCCGAGGGTGGGCAGGGCGCGGGCGGCGCCCGCGAGCGCGGTCACCGCGGTGACGCCGCGCCCGGTGTAGCCGATCAGCAGTCCGAGCGGGACGGCGAGCAGCGCCGCGAACAGCAGGGCCTCGCCGGAGAGCACCAGGTGCTCGGCGACCCGGTGCACGATCGAGTCCGGCCCGCTGAGGTGGTTCGGAGCGGTGAAGAAGTCGCTCAGCCAGTTCAGCCAGTTCACGAGCCGGCTCCCTTCTCCCGGACGGCCCACGGCGCGAGCAGCCGTCGGGCGGCCACCAGCAGCAGGTCGACGGCCAGGGCCAGGACGGCGATCAGCACGATGCCGGCCACGATCGGGGTCGGGAAGGTGCGCTGGAAGCCGTCGACGAACAGGTACCCGAGCCCGCCGCGACCGACCAGTGCGCCGACGCTCGCCAGCGAGATGCTGGACACCGCCGCGACCCGCAGTCCGGCGATCAGGTACGGCACGGCGGCCGGGAGCTCGACCGAGGTCAGCCGGTGCCACGGCCCGTACCCCATCGCGGTGGCGGCCTGCCGGACGGGGTCCGGGACGGCGCGCAGCCCGTCCACGGTGGTCGGCAGCAGCACGGCGAGGGCGTAGAAGGTGAGCGGGATCATCACGGTCGCCTGGGTGGCGAGGCCGGTGTACGGGATCAGCACCACGAACACGGCCAGCGAGGGCAGTGCGTAGACGATGTTGAACACGGCGGACAGCGGCTGGTACAGCCTGGGGTAGCGGGCGCAGGCCAGGCCGAGCGGGACGGCCAGCAGCAGGCCGATGAGCACGGGGACGAGGGCGATCAGGGCGTGGTCGGCGAGCAGGTCGCCGAGGTAGCCGAGGTGGTCGCCGATCCAGTACCAGCGGACGATCGGTTCATCGTCCACCGTCGACTCCGTCCGCGCCCGCCACGTCGTGCTGTCCGCCAGTGTCGTTCGGCCGGCTTCCGGCGCCGGCCGGGGACTTGTCGACGCGGGCGCCCTGGCCGGCCTCAGACGAGTCGGAGCCGGAGCCGGAGCCAGAGCCGTCGGGCCGCAGCGCGGCGAGGACGGCGTCGCGGCTCGCCGTACCGGTGACCCGTCCGTCGGCGTCCAGCGCGACCGCGACCCCGGCGGGGGAGAGGACGGCGGCGTCCAGCGCGGTGCGCAGGGTGTCGGTGTCCGGGCGGAAGCCCGCCGGCGGGTGCAGTTCGGCGGTGACGGCGTCGCGGTCGATCCAGCCGATCGGGCGGCGTTCGTCGTCCAGCGTCAACTCCCAGCCGCCGTACCGGAGCCCTCCGTCCAGGGGACGGAGCTCGACGGTTTTCGCGGGGCGCAGGCCGAGGCCGCGCAGGCCCCGGTCGCGCCCGAGGAAGGCGGCCACGCCGTCGTCGGCGGGGGTGGTGAGCAGGGTGTGCGGGTCGGCCAGCTGGGCGATCCGGCCGTGCTCGCGGAGCACCACCACCTGGTCGCCGAGCCGGACGGCCTCCTCGATGTCGTGGGTGACGAACAGCACCGTCTTGCGCAGCTCGGACTGGAGCCGCAGCAGCTCCTCCTGGAGCCCGGCCCGTACCACCGGGTCGACCGCGCTGAACGGTTCGTCCATCAGCAGCACCGGTGGGTCGGCGGCCAGCGCGCGCGCCACACCGACGCGCTGCTGCTGGCCGCCGGACAGCTGGAACGGGTACCGCTTGGCGGTCTCCGGTGCGAGCCCGACCAGTTCGAGCAGTTCGGCGGCGCGGGCGCGGGCCTTCTTGCGGTCCCAGCCGAGCAGGTAGGGGACGGTGGCGATGTTGTCGATCACCTTGCGGTGCGGGAAGAGCCCGGCCTGCTGGATCACGTAGCCGATGCCACGGCGCAGCTTGGCGGGTTCCAGCTTCGCGACGTCCGTGTCGTCCAGCAGGACCCGGCCGGAGGTGGGCTCGACCATCCGGTTGACCATGCGCAGCAGGGTGGTCTTCCCGCAGCCGGAAGGCCCGACCAGGACGGTTATCCGACCGGTCGGGACCTCCAGGTCCAGGCCCTCGACGGCGACGGTGCCGTCGGGGTGGCGCTTTCCCGCGCCCTCGAATCTGATCACGTGGAGTTTCCTCGTCAGGGCGCCCCGGGGAGGTGGCGCCTGGGTCGTTCGGTCGTTCGGTCGGGTCGTTCGGTGACGGCAGTTTCTAGCGCCCAGGCGTACTTCCGCCCGCGTAGCTGCCCAGCTTTGGACCGGCGGAAACTCTGATCAGACTATGACCTGCATCATCTCCTGTCCTTGATTTACCGCCCCGGCACGCGGTGCGCCCGCGCGCTCAGCCGCCCTGACGGGTCGGCAGGCCGCTGGCCGCCCAGCCGACGAAACCACCGTCCAGGTCGGTCGCCCGATGAAGCCCCAGCTCGCGCAGGGAGGCGGCGGCCAGGCTGGAGGCGTAACCCTCGGAGCAGACCACGATCACCTCGACGTCATAGCCCGAGGCCTCGGGAATCCGGTGACTGCCCGTCGGGTCGAGCCGCCACTCCAGCACGTTGCGCTCGATGATCAGCGAGCCGGGGATCTCCCCCTCGGCCGCCCGCTGCGCCGCCGGACGGATGTCCACCAGCAGCGCGCCGTCCAGCTGGGCCTGGTACGCCTCCCGGGCGCGCGGCCGGTGGACGCCCTCGCGGGCCCGCTCCACCAGGTCGTCGATCGTGGTCACCACTGTTCGGGTCCTTCCTCGGAGGTGCGGACGAGCCCGCCGGCCCGCAGGTCGTAGTGCGCCATCGAGCTCAGGGGCGGCGAGTAGGCGTGCAGGGTGACGGCCGGGCCGACGGCGGTGTTGCGCACGTCGTGCACGTACTCGGGGCCGAAGGCGCGGGTGGTGCCGGCCGGGATCCTCCGGATCAGCAGGCCCTGGTCCGGGCCGCCGAGGGACAGCTCCTCCAACTCGCCGAGGGCGACGGTGAACGCGCCGCGCGAGCCGCCGTGGTCGTGGAAACCGGTGGACTGGCCGGGCAACCAGCTGATCAGCCACACCTCGTGGTCCCCGTCGACGGCCAGTCGCCGGTACCAGCGCTCCTCGGTGGAGAGGCGGACGTGGTGGATCCACTCCTCGGGGCGCTCGGCCAGCTCGCGGACGATGGTCCGCAGGGCGCCGGGGGTGAGCGGCGCGGGGGTGGACTCGGCGGGCGGCGTCGGTGGCGGCTCGGGGTTGGCGGCGGCGCTCGCGGTGCCCGCGTTGCCGGCCTTGCCCGCGTTGTCGGCGGGGCGCGCGGTGCCGGTGCCGGTGTCGGCGCGATGGACGGGGGCAGTGCCGCGGGCGGCGTGATGGACGGGGGCGGTGCCGGGGGCGGCGCGATGGACGGTGCCGGGGGCGGTGGCGGAGTCGGGACCGGGGGCGGGACCGGGGTCGGCGGCCGGTCGGGCGTCGGGGCTGATGCTCGGGCTCAGGCTCATGGGGGGCGTCCTCGGATGCGGCGGGGAACGTCGGTGGGATGCGCCCGCCGTCCGGCGGCCGTGGACGGGCGCGGGCCGACGGAGCGGCCGGCCACGCACGGGTGCGCCGGGACGGAGGCGGAAGTCAGGAATGCGGGTGCGATCGCGCGGCACGGGCCCTGGCATACGTCACAGGGCGGGACCGGCGGGGAAGAGCAAGGTCAACAGGCACAGATGGAACTCGCCTGGCGTCGCAGATCGACGTGCAGGCGGCAGACCAGAGTGGTGCCGGATTCCATGCGCCGGATCCTTCCCGAGCGAACCGGACGAAGTCAAGCCGAGCCGACGGCCCGCCGCCGGTCACCGCCGGTCCGCGGGCGGCCCCCTCGGCCACCCGCGGACCGCCCCTCGACCACGTGTCGACAACCCGTCGGCCGCTACCCCTCGGCCCGGCCGCGCGGCGCCGGCGGGGCAGTGGCCGACGGTGCCGGCACGGCGTCATCCGCCGGCTGCGCGGGCAGCGACCCGGCGGTGCTGTCCGGCGCGGGGCCGGCCAGGGCCCGCTCGACCAGCGGTGCGGCCTGTTCGCCCAAGTGGCGGCCGAGCGTCTGGTAGGCGTCGAACTGCTGGTGGTCGAACCACTGGTCGCTCGTGCGGTCGTTCGGGAAGGCCCGGTTCGCCATCGCGTAGGCGTGCAGCTCGTACGGCATGTCGGGAGTCAGCACCGCCTGGAGGACGATCAGTCGGCCGTGCCGGACGGCCCCGGGGCCGTCGCCCAGGTCGGGGTAGTGGATGTCCCCGGTGACCACCGCCCGGGCCGAGAGCCTGGCGGACAGCTGCGCCGCCAGCCCGCGCAGCGGCGGTCGGCGGCCCGTGCGGCCGTTCGCACCGGAGCCCCGGCCGCTGTCCGAACCGCTGTCCGAACCGGTGTCCGGGCCACCGTCGGGGCCGTCGTTCGTGCCGTCGTGCG
Organism: Kitasatospora sp. NPDC032121; assembly: GCF_055580145.1. Taxonomy (NCBI): domain Bacteria; kingdom Bacillati; phylum Actinomycetota; class Actinomycetes; order Kitasatosporales; family Streptomycetaceae; genus Kitasatospora; species Kitasatospora sp. NPDC032121. The sequence continues at coordinate 304,599 of NZ_JBVILX010000006.1, forward strand.
CGACGCCGCCCTCGGCGGGCCGGTCGGCGGCGCTGCCCGGGATCAGCAGCTCGGGCTCGTGCAGCGTGATGGTGACACCCAGCTCCTCACGGGCCAGGGTGATCGCGGCGGCCAGGTTGGTGGCGTAGCCGGCGTCCCCGCTGGCGTCGATGCAGACCGCGGTGCGCACCCGGTGCCGCAGCAGCTCGACCAGCCCGAGGTTCTCGTAGTGGCCGCCGTCGGTGGTGAGCAGGAAGCGGTCGTCGGCCGGGAACCGCCCGATCAGCTCCCGCAGTTGGTACGGGAGGCGGCGGACGGAGGGCTGCGCGGAGCGGCGCCAGTCCGGCGGCCCGGACCAGTCCGGACCGAGCACCGCGGGGTTGGGCAGCCAGGTGCCGAGACGCGCGTTGGTGACCGCGAACAGCCGCTGGTAGACCCGGGATTCCCGTCCCATCGCGGAGGAGAAGGCCGCGCCGGAGACGGCCATCGCCGACTGCACGGTGAGGTCCCTGGCGATGTGCGGACGGGTGCGCCGCTCGAGCAGGTCGGTACGCGCGTACCCGACGTCCGGACCGCCCACGTAGTCGTACGAGAGCGAGAAGGAGACCGCCGGACGGCCCGGTGGCGTGCGGGAGTTGCCCGACAGGTTGGCCGCCGCCGAGAAGATCACCTGCGGGAAGTCGGGGCGCCGGGCGCCGTAGTGGCTCAGCCAGGTCTGCTCCCGGAAGAAGTGGTACGGGCGGGCCAGCGAACGGCCGCCCTCGGTGACCCGCCGGACCGCGAACGCCGAGGCCAGCCGCAGCCGGTAGAACGGGTGCAGGCTCATCCAGGTCTGGTCGAGGTTCAGCCCGACCGCGACGAGCAGCAGCGGCAGCAGCACCTGGACGGCGGCCGGCCAGGCGTACCCGGTGGCGACCGCCCAGCCGAGGGCCAGCAGCGCACCCGCCGTCAGCGCCAGGAGGGCGGACCACACCACGAGGGTCTGGGGGAGGCTGGCGGCGCGGACGCCGCAGGGCCGGACCGCGCCGCGGCCCGCCGCGCCCGGTGCGCCGGCACCCCGGCCGGGCACCCGGCGGTCGCGCCAGAGTATGCCGAGCAGCAGTGCCAGGTAGCTGAGCGCCAAGGTCAGGCCGAGCCCCGCGCCGGTCAGCTGCGGCCCCGCGGCCAGGGCCTGCTGGAGCCGCACCGCGCCCCAGGCCAGCCCCGGCACCGCCAGCAGCCCGACGGCCAGCAGGGCGGCCAGCCCGAGCAGGCCGAGGTTGACCCGGCGCAGCACGCGTGGCAGCAGCGCCTGCCAGCCGAGCGACGGGAAGGCCAGCAGCCAGAGCAGCCAGCACCCGGCCGCCGACGCCAGTAGGGCACCGAGGGCCGCGAGCGCCGGCGCCCGGAACTCCAACGGCCCTGCGACGGCCCCGGCGTGGCGCAGCCCGGCCGCCGCCAGCCGGCCCGGATCGGTGAGCGGCACGGCCCGGTAGAAGCGGCTGAGTCCGAGGCCGAGCGTCAGGACGGCGGCCAGCAGCAGGGTGAGGGCGGACAGCAGGCCGCGCAGCAGTGTCCCGAGGGCGACCAGCCATTCCCCGGCGCCGTCGGCGACGTACTTGCCGTGCCGGCGGAGGTGGTCCTCCTCGGGGGAGCCGGGCTCCAGCACGGTGTCGGCCGTCAGGCCCGAGACGGCGCGCACCGGGCTGCCGGGGGCCGAGTCGCTGAGTGCGAGCTGGAGCGCGCCGACGGTGTAGCCGCCGCCCGAGACGGAGACCAGGTAGCGGGCCCGTTTCAGCCAGGGCCGCAGCGACTGGAGCGCGCCGAGCGTGACGCAGGCCGAGCGGATGCCGCCGCCGGACGCGCAGAAGCCGAGCTCGGCGGGCTCACGGCCGGGCGGCACCCGGGCGGCGTCGCGCCAGTGGGCGTGCCGGACGGGTGCTTCCCGGGCGTCGGGTGTGGCGCAGGCACCCGGCGCCGCGCGGGCGGGTGGCGGGGCGGCGTGCCGGGTGGCGATCGGCCAGGGCGGGATCAGTGCCGGCCGGTCGGGGGAGTCGGCGCCGAAGGCCTTCGCGTCCACGCGCGACCGCCGGAGCCCGCGCGCCGCCCGGGTGGCCGTCACCAGCAACAGCCCCGCGGCACCCGCCCCGGCGGGCAGGAGCAGCAGCCACTTGACGGTGGCGAGCGCGGTGGCGGCGGCGAAGGGGGCGTCGGAGCCGCCCGCGCCCGGGTGGAGGCCGTCGAGCCCCGCGCGCAGCAGCGCGTCCTCGCCGAGGTCGCAGCAGGCCGCGAGCAGCCCGGCGCCGCCGACCGCGAACGCCTGCGACCGCCGGCGCGCCGGCCCGAGCACGTACCCGCCCAGCAGTGCCGCGGCGGCCAGCGTCAGCCCGTAGCCGCCGATCAGCCAGCCGTCGGCGCGCAGGGCGGCCAGGTGGTCCGCGACCCGCCCGCCGACCACCGCCTCGGCTGCCGTGCGGGAACCGGCCAACTGGAGGGCGACGTCCCGTACGGGCGGTGCCTGGCGGTGGAAGAGCAGCCCGCCGAGGACGAGCGGCAGCAGCGCGCCGAGGGCGAGCAGCAGGCCCGCCCAGGCGGGCAGGGAGGGCGGCCGTGCCGCGGGGGCGCCCGCCGCCGTGGGCGCCGTGCCCGTCGGTTCCGCCGATCTCGCGGTGTCCGCCGCGGAATTCCTCACCACCACACCCCCGCTTCGTCGGCCCGATCCCCCGTGACCGGGCCGTGAACTCGTAGGAGACCACGGTGAACTGACGGTTCGTAGTGATCCGCGACGATGTCCACGCGGGTCTTACCCCACCATCGCCGATTGCGCACCAGGAGTGCCTGGTTTCACTCGAACGAGTAAGGGGGCAACTCCCGGGGTAGATCAGCTTTTCATCCCACCCGGGACCGTCCGCGTGTCCGCGCAACAAGATCGCCCCAGACGCGTTTCAGCCGACGTATTGTCAGGCCACCGAGGCCGGGCCTACCGTCTACAGATCGCTTTCTACGCACGTAGACCCAGTGGTTCCCCGAGCGGAACCGCGGGTCGGACCAGCCCCGTCAACCCTCAGACCGCAGGCCCGACCACACGGCCGGGCCGCGGAGTTGCGGAGGTACCCATGTCGCAGATCGTCCGTGCCGCGCTCGTCCAGACCCGCTGGACCGGTGACCAGGAGAGCATGATCGCGCTCCACGAGCGGTACGCCCGCGAGGCCGCCGCCCAGGGCGCGAAGATCATCGGTTTCCAGGAGGTCTTCAACTCCCCCTACTTCTGTCAGGTCCAGGAGGCCGAGCACTACCGCTGGGCCGAGGCCGTTCCCGACGGCCCGACCGTGCGCCGGATGCGGGACCTCGCCCGCGAACTCGGGCTGGTGATGGTCGTCCCGGTCTACGAGGAGGAGCAGACCGGCGTCTACTACAACACCGCCGCCGTCATCGACGCCGACGGCAGCTATCTCGGCAAGTACCGCAAGCACCACATCCCGCAGGTCAAGGGATTCTGGGAGAAGTACTACTTCAAGCCCGGCAACCTCGGCTGGCCGGTGTTCGACACCGCCGTCGGCAAGGTCGGGGTGTACATCTGCTACGACCGCCACTTCCCCGAGGGCTGGCGCGCCCTGGGCCTGGCCGGCGCGCAGATCGTCTACAACCCCTCCGCCACCAGCCGCGGCCTGTCCGGCTACCTCTGGCAGCTCGAACAGCCCGCCGCCGCCGTCGCCAACGAGTACTTCGTCGCCGCGATCAACCGCGTCGGCACCGAGGAGTACGGCGACAACGACTTCTACGGCACCTCCTACTTCGTGGACCCGCGCGGTCAGTTCGTCGGCGACGTCGCCTCCGACAAGGAGGAGGAACTCGTCGTCCGCGACCTCGACCTCGGCCTGATCGAACAGGTCCGCCAGCAGTGGGCGTTCTACCGCGATCGCCGCCCCGACGCCTACGGGCCGCTCGCCGAGGCGTGAGGAGCAGCCCGATGACCACCAACGACGTGCGGACCGCCCGCGGCCCGCAGCAGCGCACCGTCGTCCGCGGCGGCCTCGTCATCACCGCCACCGAGGAACTCCACGCCGACGTCCTGATCGAGGGCGAGCGCATCGCCGCCCTCGCCGCCACCGGAAGCTCCGCCGCCGAGGCCTGGACCGCCGACACCGTCATCGACGCCACCGGCCACTACGTCATCCCGGGCGGCGTCGACGCCCACACCCACATGGAACTGCCGTTCGGCGGCACCGCGGCCTCCGACACCTTCGAGACCGGCACCCGGGCCGCCGCCTGGGGCGGCACCACCACCATCGTGGACTTCGCCGTCCAGCCGGTCGGCGGTTCGCTGCGCGAGGGCCTGGACACCTGGCACGCCAAGGCCGAGGGCAACTGCGCGATCGACTACGCCTTCCACACCATCGTCTCCGACGTCAACGACGCGGTGCTGAAGGAGATGGACGCCCTCGTGGACTCCGGCGAGTCCACCTCCTTCAAGCTGTTCATGGCCTACCCCGGCGTGTTCTACAGCGACGACGGCCGCATCCTGCGCGCCATGCAGCGCGGCGCCGCCAACGGCGGGCTGATCATGATGCACGCGGAGAACGGCATCGCCATCGACGTCCTGGTCGAACAGGCACTCGCCGCCGGGAGGACCGCCCCCCGCCACCACGGCGAGGTTCGCCGCGAACTGCTGGAGGCCGAGGCCACCCACCGGGCGATCAGACTCGCCCAGGTGGCCGGCAGCCCGCTCTACGTGGTGCACGTCTCCGCCGCCGCCGCGCTCGCCGAACTCGCCCGGGCCCGGGACGAAGGCCTCAACGTCTTCGGCGAGACCTGCCCCCAGTACCTCTTCCTCTCCACCGACAACCTCGCCGAGGAGGGGGCCGACGGCTTCGAGGGCGCCAAGTACGTGTGCAGCACGCCGCTGAGGCCGCGCGAGCACCAGGACGCGCTCTGGCGCGGCCTGCGCACCAACGACCTCCAGGTGGTCTCCACCGACCACTGCCCGTTCTGCTTCGTCGGCCAGAAGGAGCTGGGCCGGGGCGACTTCTCGAAGATCCCCAACGGCCTGCCGGGCGTCGAGAACCGGATGGACCTGCTCCACCAGGCCGTGCTGGACGGGCACATCAGCCGGCGCCGCTGGGTCGAGATCGCCTGCACCACCCCGGCCCGGATGTTCGGCCTGCACCCGCGCAAGGGCACCATCGCCCCGGGCGCCGACGCCGACCTGGTGGTCTACGACCCCACCGCGGTGCAGACCGTCTCCGCCGCGACCCACCACATGAACGTGGACTACTCGGCCTACGAGGGCCGCCGACTCACCGGCCGGGCACGGACGGTGATGTCGCGCGGCACCGTCGTGCTGGACGACGGCCACTGGCTGGGCCGGGCCGGCCACGGCACCTTCCTGCGCCGGGACACCTGCCAGTACCTGCTCTGACACCCCCTCCGCTTCCCGTCCCTCCCATCCCTCCTGCCCCTCCCGTTCCTTCCATACCTCCTGCCCCTCTCGTTCCTCCCGTCCGGAACGTCCGCCCGCCTCTCCCGCTCTGGACGTCCACCCGCCGCCGCCCGCGCGCTCGTCGCTCCGACCCGACCGGCGACCGGGCGGCGGCGGTCGAAACCCTTACCTGGAGCCCCTCATGGACATCGGCCTCGTCCTTCAGACCGACCCGCCCGCCCGGCTGCTCATCGACCGGATGATCCGCGCCGAGCGGGCCGGGTTCAGCCACGGCTGGACCTTCGACTCCTGCGTGCTGTGGCAGGAGCCCTTCGTCATCTACAGCCGGATCCTCGCGGAGACCGAGCGGATGGTCGTGGGCCCGATGGTCACCAACCCCTCGACCCGCACCTGGGAGGTGACCGCCTCCATGTTCGCCACGCTCAACGACATGTACGGCAACCGGACCGTCTGCGGCATCGGCCGCGGCGACTCCGCCATGCGGGTCGCCGGACGACGCCCCGCCACCCTCGCCCGGCTCTCCGAAGCCATGCACGCCATCAAGGAGTTGGCCGAGGGGCGCACCGCCGAGGTGGACGGCACCGAGATGCACCTGCCGTGGGTCGGCGCCGGTGCCTCCCTGCCGATCTGGATGGGGGCGTACGGGCCGAAGGCGCTGAACCTGACCGGACGGCAGGCAGACGGGTTCATCCTGCAGTTGGCCGACCCCTACCTCACGGAGTTCATGGTGAAGGCGGTACGGGCCGCCGCCGTCGAGGCCGGCCGGGACCCGGACTCGATCACCATCTGCGTAGCCGCCCCCGCCTACGTCACCGCGGACGACTCGCCCGAGGCGCTCGCCCACGCCCGGGAGCAGTGCCGCTGGTTCGGCGGCATGGTCGGCAACCACGTGGCCGACCTGGTCGGTCACTACGGCGAGCACTCCGACCTGGTGCCGGAGGCGCTCACCGACTACATCAAGGGCCGCCAAGGCTACGACTACAGCCACCACGGGCGGGCCGGGAACCCCGACACGGCCTTCGTCCCCGACGAGATCGTGGACCGCTTCTGCCTGATCGGCCCGGTGGAGGCGCAGCGGGCCCGGCTCGCGGAGCTCCGCTCGCTCGGCGTCGACCAGTTCGCCGTCTACGCCATGCACGACGCCATCGAGGCGACCATCGACGCGTACGGGACGGACGTCATCCCGCACCTGTGACGCCCTGTTCGTGATGTTCTGCCTGTGATGTCCGTGTGATGCCCCTCCGGCTGTGGTGCCGATCCGTTGCGATGGCGACCCGCTGTGGTGCCGATCCGTTGCGGTGGCGATCCGTTGCGGTGGCGGCCCGCTGTGGTGCCGATCCCGAGCCGGCTGGTGAACCTGCCCGCGAATCCGCCTGTGACCTCCACCTGAGCCCAGCCGCGGACTCGCCCGCGGCGGACGGGAGTTGCCCATGCCCGACACCGCGACCAGTGGCGGAAGACAGTGGCACCACCCCGACGGCCGGGTCGAACTCGACCCGGCCGCCGGGGACCTGCCCCCCAACGGCTTCACCAGCGACGACCTGCGGCCGGTCCCGGTGGCGCGGCGCACCTGGACCACGTACAACTTCCTCGCGCTCTGGGTCGGCATGGCCCACAACATCCCGTCCTGGACGCTGGCTTCGGGCCTCGTCACGCTCGGCATGGACTGGAAGCAGGCGGTGCTGACCATCGCGCTCGCCAACCTCCTCGTGCTCATACCGATGCTGCTCACCGGCCACGCCGGAACGAAGTACGGCATCCCGTTCCCGGTGTTCGCCCGCGCCGCCTTCGGGCTGCGCGGCGCCAACCTGCCCGCCCTGCTGCGGGCGGCGGTGGCCTGTGCCTGGTTCGGCATCCAGACCTGGATCGGCGGCGAGGGCATCTTCCTGCTGGCGGGCAAGCTGTTCGGTGAATCCTGGCGCACGGCCGGTGAGTTCGGCGGCTACCCGTGGACGCAGTGGCTCTCGTTCGTGCTGTTCTGGCTGATCGAGATGGCCGTCATCGCGCGGGGGATGGAGGCGCTGCGGCGGTTCGAGAACTGGGCGGCGCCGTTCGTCATGGTCGGCGCGCTCGCGCTGCTGGTGTGGATCACCGTCAAGGCGGGCGGGCTCGGGCCGCTGCTGGACCAGCCGTCCAGGCTGGGGTGGGGCGGCGGTTTCTGGAAGGTCTTCTTCCCGGCTCTGATGGGCATGATCGGGTTCTGGTCCACCCTCTCGCTGAACATTCCCGACTTCACCCGCTTCGGCGGCAGCCAGCGGGCCCAGATCCGCGGGCAGGCACTCGGCCTGCCGACCACGATGACGCTGTTCGCCTTCCTGTCCGTGCTGGTCACCTCGGGCTCCGAGGCGGTCTACGGGGCTCCGGTGTGGGACCCGATCCAACTGGCCGCCAAGATGGAGAACCCGGTCGGCATCCTGTTCGCGCTGCTGACCGTGCTGGTTGCGACGCTGTCGGTGAACATCGCCGCCAACGTCGTCTCACCCGCCTACGACCTGGCCAACCTGCTGCCGCGCCTCGTCACCTTCCGGACCGGGGCGCTGATCACGGGAGTGGTCGGGATCGCGATCTTCCCGTGGCGGCTGATCTCCGACCCCCACGTGTACATCTTCACCTGGCTGGGCGTGGTCGGTGGCCTGCTCGGCACGGTCGGAGGAGTGCTGATCGCCGACTACTGGGCGCTTCGCCGCACCCGCCTCCGGCTCGCCGAGCTGTACCGGCCGGGCGGGGCCTACTGGTACGCGGCCGGCTGGAACTGGCGGGCCGTCGCGGCGCTGCTGGTGGGCGGGGTGCTGGCCGTCGGCGGCTCGTACTCCGCTCTCGACGCCGACGGCGCCGAGCAGGGCCCCTTTCCGGCCGACGGTCTGATCCCCGTCCTCAAGCCGCTCGCCGACTACGGCTGGGCCGTCGGGCTGACGGCGGCGGCCGTGGTGTACCTGGGGCTGACCGGGGTGTTCGGGAGAGGGGCGTCGGGAGGGAGTGGGGTGGGGGCGCTGACGGATGACGGAAGGCGGTTGACGGGTGGCGGCTGACAGATGACGGGTGGCCGCGGACAGCTGACAGATTTTGAAATCTGTCAGCTGTCTGCTGTTCGCCGTCCGTTGTCGGCTGCCACTCGTCACCCGGCCGTTGCCGCCACCCGTTCCACGGCGGTCAGGACCTTGGCCGCACCGTCCTCGGCGGCCAGGGCGGCGGCGACGGTTTGGCCGCGGGCGCGGTAGCGGGGGTCGTCGAGGGCGAGGCGCAGGGCGGCGGCGAGGCGGGCGGGGGTGAGGGCGCGCAGGGGGACGGGGTCGGGGGAGACCCCGAGCAGGGCCGGCCGGGCGGACCAGAACGGCGCGTCGAGTGGGGCCGGCACGGGCACGGTGGGCGTTCCGGAGCGGAGGGCGGCGGCCGTGGTGCCGGCGCCCGCGTGGTGGACCACGGCGGCGGTGCGCGGGAAGAGCCAGTCGTGCGGGGTGTCGCCGATGGTCAGGCCAGCACGGCACGGCCCGGCATGGCGCGGGCCCGGCTGGTCGGCTGCTTCGACCGCGGCTCCGCGGGTGCCGGAACCGGGTGGCGTGCGATGGCGTCCTTGCGGGCAAGAGCGGACGGGACGGGGCCCGTCGCGCCTCGGACGGGAGGGGATCGCGGATGAGCATCGTCGCGTGGATCGTGCTGGGCCTGCTGGCGGGTGGGCTGGCCAAGCTGCTGCTGCCGGGGAAGGACCCTGGCGGCCTGATCGTGACCACCCTGATCGGCATCGCCGGGTCCTTCGTCGGCGGCTGGATCGCGTCGCACTTCCTGCACCGCTCGGTCACCGCGCACTTCTTCGACGCGGCGACCTGGGTGTCGGCGATCGGCGGCGCGCTGGTGCTGCTGATCGTCTACCGGCTGCTGTTCGGCAACTCGCGCCGCTGACGGAGCAGTTCGGCCGCGGCTCCGGCACGCGGGTGGCCGGTTCGTACCGGTCCTTCCGTTCGCTGGAACGGCACGGCGTCCTCGTACGTCCTTCCGGTCGGACCCAGGGGGCTCGGCGGGGTCGTCAACCGATGACGCAAGGGGCGGCGGATGAGCTGGATGGCGTGGATCGTGCTGGGCCTGGTATCGGGGACCGTGGCCAGGATGGCGATGTCGAGGGGTGAGCGCGGCCTGATCGGCAGCACCCTGATCGGCATCACCGGCTCCTACATCGGCACCTGGATCGTCTCGCACTGGATGCACGGGACGGTGAGACTGAGCATCCTCGACGTCACGACCTGGGTGTCGGCGATCGGTGGCGCGATGGTCCTGCTCCTCGCCTACCGGGTGTTCCGCTTCGTCTCCCGGCGCTGACCGCCGGGCCCCGAAGCGGGGCCCGGCTTTCCAGGTGTTCCGGTCAGCGGGTGTTCTGGTCACCGACCGTTGCGCCCGATCACCGGTCGGTGGTCAGGGACACCTCGCCGACCCAGCCCGGGAGTTGCTCGCGCGCGGTGAGCCACTCGGGCGGCGCGCCCGCGAGCCCGGTCCTGGCGGCGGTCACGCCGGCGGCGATGGCGCAGGTGGTGTCCTTGTCGCCCCAGCCCTCCAGGGTGTGCCAGACGGTCTCGGGCAGCGAGTCCAGGTGCCCGGCCGCGGACCAGAGGGCGAACGGCACGGTGTCCGGGGCGGAGATCAGCGTTCCCGAGCCGAGCACGTTGGCGGCGTGCCGGACACTGGTGTGCTCGGGCAGCCGGGCGGCGATCCGTAGCCCGGAGCGGACGTCGGTGTCCGGCAGCCGCCCGGCGATCTCGGTCAGCAACTCGGCCTGAGTGGGCGGGTCTTCGCCCCGGCTGCGGACCGCCAGCGCCGCGGCGAGCGCGACCGCCACCGCACCGGCGACCGCCTCCGGGTGGAAGTGGGTGGTGAGCGCCTGCCGTTCGGCCTGCCGGGCCACCAGGTCGAGGTCCTCGGCGAACCAGGCCCCCAGCGGTGCGACCCGCATCGCGGCGCCGTTCCCGTAAGAGCCCTGGCCCTCGAACTGGCCCGCGGTGATGGTGCGCCAGTCCCCGCCGGCGCCGATCCCGCGCAGCACCCGGTGCATCGACGGGCCGTACTTGCGCCCGTACTCGCGCCCGTACTCGGCGGCGAACTCCCGGGCGAGCGCGTCCGGTCGGACCTCGCCCCCGTCGAGCAGGTGGCGGACCAGCACGAGCGCCATGGCGGTGTCGTCGGTCCAGTGCCAGGGCGCCGGCCTGACCAACCGGGCGGCCAGCGCGGCGGGCGCCTCGTCCAGTGGCACCGCGAACCACCGGTCGCCGAAGGCGTCGCCGAGGGCGAGCCCCTCCAGGCTGTCCAGGACCGGGCGGGCCGCACGCATGTCATCCTCCAGGTGAGATCGACCGTGTGCGGCAGTCTGGCCGACGGGCGGGGCGCCGGCCAGCGGTTTTCCCCCGGCTCGCCGGCGCCCCCGATCACTGATGTTCCGTCACTTGGCCTTCAGGCCACCGAGAACGAGCCGCCAGACGGCTTCGAACCGGTCGTCGATCCCCGGGGTGGACCAGGTGGCCGCATAGGCCGGGTCGTGGAACGGGCCGGTGGCGTCGAAGACGGCGCGGGCGGTGTTCCGGATGTGAGCGAGCTTGAACTCCTTGCCCTCCGTGCCGTCCTGGACGATCTGCGCGATCTGGTCGACCAGGGTGTCGATGTGGGCTTCCACCAGGCCGCTGTTCTCCTCGACCAGCACCATGTAGGTGGCGAACAGCTCCGGGTCGTCCAGCGCCTTCTTCCGCTTGGCCGCGAACAGCGTCTTCAGCCAGCGGTGCAGCCGCGTGGCGGCGGGGCCGCCCTCGTTGGAGATGGCCGCCAGGTCGAAGTGCGCCTGGTCCAGCCAGCGTTGGGTGACGGCCTCGCGCAGCGCAGCCTTGCTGGGGAAGTGGCGGTAGACGCTGCTGTGGCTGACACCGAGGTTGCGGGCGACGTCCACGACGGTGGCCTTGGCCGGGCCGAAGCGCCGCAGGACGTCCTCCGCTGCGATCAGGATCTGCTCGGCGGTGAGTGTGGTGTCCGTGGTCACGGGGAGGTCCGTCCTTGGGATCGTGTGGTCGGGCGTGGCGGTCGGGGCGGTCGGGGTGTGGGGCTGGGTGGTGCGGTCAGCGTTCGCTGTCCAGGTGGGCCATCTGTGCGGCGCCGTACCGGTCGCCGGCGGCGGAGCCGGCGGGTACGGCGGCCTCGATGGCGGCGAGGTCGGCCTCGGTCAGCGTGACGTCGAGTGCGCCGAGGGCCTCGGTCAGGCGGTCCCGGCGGCGGGCGCCGACCAGCGGGACGACGTCCTGCCCGCGCGAGGCCACCCAGGCGATGGCGATCTGGGCGACGGTCGTGCCGCGGGCGGCGGCGATCTCGCGCAGGGCCTCGACCAGCGCCAGGTTGTGGGCCAGGTTCTCGCCCTGGAAGCGCGGGCTGTGGCTGCGGAAGTCGGTGCCGCTGAGGGCGCGTTCCCGGTCCCAGTGGCCGCCGAGCAGGCCGCGGGAGAGCACGCCGTACGCGGTGACGCCGATGCCGAGTTCGCGGGCGGCGGGGAGGACGGCGGCCTCGATCGAGCGGGACAGCAATGAGTACTCGATCTGGAGGTCGCTGATCGGGTGGACGGCGGCGGCCCGGCGCAGGGTGTCGGCGCCGACCTCGGAGAGCCCGATGTGGCGGACGTGGCCGGCCTGCACCAGGTCAGCGATGGCGCCGACGGTCTCCTCGATCGGGACGTTCGGGTCCAGCCGGGCCGGGCGGTAGACGTCGACGTGGTCGGTGCGCAGGCGGCGCAGGGTGTAGGCGAGCGCGGTCTTGGTGGCGGCGGGGCCGGCGTCGTACCCGAGCCACTGGCCGTCGGGCGTGCGCTGGGCACCGAACTTCACGCTGATCTGCACGCTCTCGCGGTCGCGGCCGCGCAGTGCCTCGTGGATCAGCAGCTCGTTGTGGCCCATGCCGTAGAAGTCGCCGGTGTCGAGGAGGGTGATCCCGGCGTCGAGGGCGGCGTGGATGGTGGCGATGCTCTCGGCCTCGTCGGCCGGGCCGTACAGGTCGGACATGCCCATGCACCCGAGGCCGAGGGCCGAGGTGACCGGCCCGGTGGTGCCGAGGGGGCGCTGGGCGGGACGGGTGTGAGAGGACACGGGAGGCTCCAGGGGGCGGCTGCGGTGCCGGGGAGGCGGGGGCAGGGTGACCCGGGTGCCACTATGGCACGACAGCGAACAGATTTCAAAATCTGTTCGCTGTCGTCTGTTATCTGAAAGTTGACATCTGTCGATTGTCAGTTGTTCGGAATCGGGTGACGCCCCACCTCCTCGCCGCCCGCCGGGTTCTTCGGCCTCGCCGTGTCCCGCTCCGTCGCGCCCGGGCCCGTCGCTTCCGTCGCCGGTGCCCAGGCCTCGCGCCCGCCCGGCGACCGCAGCAGGTGGGCGCGGGCCGGCGGCACGTTGCGCCACACCGTGCGCCGGCCCAGGCCGTGCTCCGCCTCGAACCGGCGCAGCAGCCGCACCACCGCCCGGTGGCGGGCGCCCTGGCGGGGCCCCGAGGTCAGGGTGCGCGCCGTCGTCGTGCCGAGGTACCCGAAGTACGTCAGCTCGCCTCCGGGCACCAGCAGCCGAAGGTAGAGGTCGAGGATGTCCCGCACCCGAGCGGGCTCGAAGTTGGTGAACGGCAGCCCGGACACGATCACGTCGTACCGGTGCGGACCGTCCTCCGGCCGCGCCCCGTCCGGCGCCGCCGGCCGGCACTCCGGCAGCTCCTCGACCCGGCAGGCCGACAGCCGCAACCCGACCCCGGGGTGCCGGGCAGCCAGGACCGGATCCTCCCGCAACCGGTCGGCGAACCGCGGGTTGGCCTCGACGACGTGCAACCGGTCGCCCGGACGCAGCACTTGGGCCAGTCGGCGGGTGACCACGCCCGTACCGGCACCCACCTCCAGCACCGAGATCGGACGGTTCGGGCGGCTGGTGACCGGTACCACCAGCGCGTTCACCAGCTCGGGGCCGCTCGGGGCCAGCGCGCCGGTGTCGTGGAAGGTGCGCAGGGCCTCGGCGAGGAACAGCAGGTGGTCCCCGCCGACGGGCGAACTGTGGCGGAGGGAAGGGGAGTCGGGGAGGTGGCGGAGCCGGTCTTCGGTCATGCCGTCGACGCTAGGCAGGGCGGAGCCACCGCGAATCGGCCGGTCAGCGACGCCGACCCCCGACGAAAGTCGAGGGCGCGGGTAGCCGGAAGACAGAGGCGCTGCGCGGCGCAGCGCCCCTAGCATCGAGCCCGAAGTTCCGAACGCCGGCCCCACGGAAGGCATTCGGAGCGCGAAGCGAGGAAAGGAGGAAGGGCATGCGCAGGAGTGTGCTCGGCTGGTACGAGCCGGACCACCGGGCCGGGATCGACACGTTGCTGCTGATCGGCGTGCTCGGCCTGGCCATCGAGGAGGCCCTGGTCCAGTGGGCGCACTCCGACGATCCGCTGCGCCTGCCGCGCACGGCCGCGGCCGCGCTCGCCTCGCTCTCGCTCTTCCTCGCCCGCCGCCACCCGGTGGCCTCGGCCGTGCTGCCGGTGCTCGTCGGCGGGCTGTTCAACCGCGCCTTCCCCGGGCTGTTCAGCGTCTTCCACCTCGCCTACCTCGGCCGGACGGGCCCCGCGATGGCGGGTGGCGCGGTCATCGCGGTGGCCGGGGCGACGCGCGCGGATACGCTGCTCGGCTGGGTCGGTGCCACGGGGTCCCAACTCCTGGTCCAGGCCGCCATCCTGGCGGTCGGCCTGTGGCTGCACGGCAGACGGGTGCTGATCCGCACCCTGCACGAACAGGTCGACGCGCTGCGCCGAGAGCGCGAGCTGCGCGCCGAACAGGCCCGGGCCGCCGAACGCGCTCGGATCGCGCGGGAGATGCACGACGTGCTGGCCCACCGGCTCAGCCTCCTCGTGCTGCACGCCGGGGTGCTGCGCGACCAGGCCAGAGCCGGCACCGTCGCCGCCGACCCCGACCGGCTCACCCACCGCCTCGAACTGCTGCGCACCACCGCCGCCCGTTCGCTCGACGACCTGCGCGACGTCCTGGGCGCGCTGCGGGCCGACCACCCACCTGCCCCGTCCGCCACGGGAGTCGAGCCGTCCGTGCCCGCCGGGGGCGGCCGTGTCCCGGCGCCCGCCCTGCGCGACCTCACCGAGCTCGTCGGCGAGGCGACCCAGGCCGGCCAGCGGGTCGAACTCGCCCTCTCCGGAGACCCGGAGACCGTCCCGACCACCCACCGACTGGCTGTGCACAGGCTGGTCCAGGAGGCGTTGACCAACGCCCGCAAGTACGCCCACGCCGCACCCGTCACCGTCCGGGTCGGCTACGGGGCTCCGGCGACGACGGTCGAGGTCCGCAACGGCCCGGGCGAGGCGCCGCCGGACGAGCCCCGCACCGGTGGCGGGTACGGACTGGTGGGGCTGTCCGAACGGGTCGGCGCACTCGGCGGCCATCTCGACGCAGGCCCGGACGGAGGCGGCGGCTTCCGGCTCTCCGCCCGGTTACCCGCGCCGGACCGCCCGCCGCGTGCGGCGCCCGACCCGGGGCCCACCCGTGGCGACGGTCCGGCTTCACCACCGGGGGCCGCGCGGCCCCACCCGGGGCGGGTGTCACCGAGCTCGGAGCAGTCCGAGGGATCGGGGCAATCAGAGCAATCAGAACGGTCAGAACGGTCAGAGCAGGGCGCGAAGCCTCAGCCGAAGGACATCGCATGATCCGAACGATGGTGGTCGACGACGACGCGCTGGTCCGCCTCGGCCTGGTCGACCTGCTGGCCCAGGATCCGGCACTCACCGTGGTCGCCGAGGCCGCCGACGGGCTGCAGGCCGTCGAACTCGCCGGCAGCCGGCGGATCGACGTCGTGCTGATGGACATCCGGATGCCCAGGCTCGACGGGATCGCCGCCACCCGGCGGCTGCGCGAACTCCCGGACGGCCCGCGGGTCATCGCCCTCACCACCTTCGACCTGGACGAGTACGTGTACCAGGCGCTCGCGGCCGGGGCGGACGGGTTCCTGCTGAAGGACACCCCGCCCGCGGAGATCGCCCGGGCCGTGCACATCGTCGCCGGCGGCCAGGGGATGCTGCACCCGGCGGCCGCGCGACGGCTGATCGACCGCTACCACCGGGTCGGGGCGCCCCGGTCGGTGACGGCCCGCAGTCGGGTCGCCGGGCTCACCCCGCGGGAGACCGAGGTCCTGCGCGAACTCGCCGACGGGCTCTCCAATGCGGAGATCGCCGGCGTGCTCGGGATGCGTGAGAGCACCGTCAAGGCGCACGTCAGCCGGATCCTGACCGGGCTCGGAGTCGGCAACCGGGTCCAGGCGGCCTTGCTCGCGCGCGACGCCGGGCTGGTGGGCGACGGTGGCTGAGCGAGTCGCTGTCCCAAGGGCACGCCGTCCAGCCGTCCCGCCGTGCCCGGCTGCCGTCCCGCCGTGCCCGGGGTAGCAGTCGAGGCACGTCGAGGCTCGGTGGGGCACATCGGGGCACGGCATCGTCCGGTGTACACGCGGGCGTTCCCCGGACGTTCCTCCGGAGTCAGGGCGGGACCCGAAGCGGGCTTCCCTGAGCCGTCGCGTGCCCCCGGTTCGTACCGCGTGCTGAGCCGCTGTCACCCATCCGGCGTGGAAATGCCGTGCCTTGGCCGTTTGCGCTGCCGAACTCGGGCGGCGGGTCCATGGTGGAGATGGGCGCGATCCGGCGACCGCGCCCGCGCGCCGATCCAGGCCCGCGCGCCGAGCGCCCGCGCCGATCGCGGACGGGCGGCCTCCGAAGCGGGGCCCGGTACCGGCACGCTGGGAGCAGGGCCACCTCGCAGGAAACCGGACGGTTCTTCTAGGCTCACATCTCGGCTTCCCTGCGGCGGTCCGGCCACTGCGCCCGCTGTCAGGAGGCCGCCGTCCACGGGGGCTCCGGGCGGACCGGGGGCCCCGGATCGAGCGAGGAGGACGCATCATGCCAAGCACGCCGCCATGCCGTACCACCGTACTTGGGCCAGTCGGGCCGCTCCGGTGGGCCGCCCATCATCCCGTTCGATCGGTGCGGTCCGGCCGGGCCTGGCGCCCGGGCGGAAACGGTCGGCCGGTACGGCCGCTGTATACCGGCGGCGGCCGCGGAGGCGAGCGTTGAGTTCCCAGACCATCGGGTCGCACGCCGTGCCGGGCGCCGCCGGGGAACCCGCCCCGTCACCTGCCACCGTCCCGGCCGCCACCGACGGCGAGGCCCTCGCCACCGCCACCACTGCCACCGGTACCGCTGCCGCCGCCTGCACGGCAACTGCCGCTCCGGCTCCGGCCACCACGGTGCCGACCGCCTCGGGGCAGGCCACCGCCACCGCGTCCGCCACCGCGACCGCTACCGCGACCGCCACCGCGACCGCCACCGCGAAGACGGCCGCCACCAAGGCGGCGGTCGCCAAGACCACGGCCGCCACGTCGGCCCTCACCAATACCGCCCTCACGAAATCAGCCCTCACCAAAACCGGCGTCGCGAAGACCGCGGTGGCGAAGACCGCTGTCGCGAAGCCCACGGCAAGACCGGCGGCCACCGCCACCCCGGGGACCGCAACCGCCACCACGGCGTTGTCCGGTGTGCCGCAGGCACTCAGCACCCGTGCCCGTAGCCTCGCCGGCGCCGTCCGGCGCCGCTGCGCCGACCTGGCGCGGATCGAGTCCCCCAGTGGTGACGCCCCGAGACTCGACGCCCTGGCCGAGGAGTTGGCGGCCGGGTTCCGTACCACCGGTGCCACCGCCCGCCGCGAACCCGGACCGGCGGGCGACCACCTGGTACTGGAGTGGGAAGGCCGGGACGAGTCCCTGCCGCACCTGCTGATCGTCGGGCACCACGACACGGTCTGGCCGGTCGGCACCCTCGCGGACTGGCCGGTGACCGAGCAGGACGGCCGGCTCACCGGCCCCGGCGTGGTCGACATGAAGGGTGGACTCGCCATCCTCGAGGGCGCGTTGGCGCTTCTCGCGGACCTGGGCGAGTGCCCGCACCGCACCGTCCGCCTGGTCGTGGTCTCCGACGAGGAGGTGGGCAGTCCGGACGGGCGGCGCCTGGTCGAGCGCCAGCTGCGCGGCGCCGCTGCGGTCCTGGGGCTCGAACCGTCGCACCCCGACGGCCGGTTGAAGACCGCGCGGCGCGGCAGCACCCGGGTGCGGCTCACCGTGACCGGCCGCGAGGCGCACGCCGGCAACGACGCCCACGACGGGGTGTCCGCGGTCGACGAACTGGTGGACCAGCTCGTGCTGGTGCGCGATCTCGCCGGCCAACCCGGTACCGAGCTCAACACCGGGCGGATCAGCGGTGGTACGCGCGCCAATGTCGTCGCCGGCCGGGCCGAGGCCGAGCTGGGGCTGCGCTTCGCCACCGCAGAGGCGCAGCGCCGCACGCTCGACGACCTCGCCCGGCTCACCGCGCTGCGCCCGGGCGCCCGGGTCCGTACGGAGGTGCTGTCCAGCCGTCCGGCGTGGCCCGAACGGACGGGCAACCCGCTGTTGCGGCACGTGCGTTCGCTCGCCGCCGCGCTCGGGCAGCAGCTGGACGGCGCCCCGGCGGGTGGGGCGGGGGACGCCAATCTGCCCGGCTCGCGCGGGCTGCCGACCCTGGACGGCTTCGGTGCGGTGGGCGCCGGAGCACACGCTCGGCACGAGCACATCCGGCTCGACCAGATCGCCCCCCGGGTCGCCCTGCTGGCAGCACTTCTTGCCGTACCGCTGCCGCGACTGCGGGACCGCGCGGAGGGATGAGCCGCCGGTGAGCCGCTGACGGCCGACCGCTGACGGTCGACGACGGGCAGACAGTCGACAGCGGACAGGGAACAGCGACCAACTCACAGCGAACAGCAGTCAGCGAACAGTAGTCAGCGAACAGGGGACAGCGAACAGCAAACAGCGAAGAATCGACGGATAACAGCTGACAGATTCTGAAATCTGTCAGCTGTTATCCGTTCCGCACCTTGCCATCCCTCCGTCCCGCCGCGCAGAATGGTACCGACCGAACGGTCAGTCGGTTGGTCGGCGCCCAGACGCCCGCCCGACCGGGTAGGACACGAGAGGGGACCGTGGTGACAGCAGAGGTGGCCGAGGCGGTCCCCGCGCAGACGCCGGAGGACCGGTTCGAGGCGGTCGTCGCCGCCGAGCAGCGGATCGAGCCCAGGGACTGGATGCCCGACGCCTACCGGGCCACCCTGATCCGCCAGATCGCCCAGCACGCCCACTCCGAGATCATCGGCATGCAGCCCGAGGGCAACTGGCTGACCCGGGCCCCGTCCCTGCGCCGCAAGGCGATCCTGCTCGCCAAGGCCCAGGACGAGGCCGGCCACGGCCTCTACCTCTACGCCGCCGCCGAGACCCTCGGCGTCGACCGCGCCGAGCTCACCGAGAAGCTGATCTCCGGCCGCCAGAAGTACTCCTCGATCTTCAACTACCCGACCCTCACCTTCGCCGACGTCGGCGTGATCGGCTGGCTGGTGGACGGCGCCGCGATCTGCAACCAGGTCCCGCTCTGCCGCTGCAGCTACGGCCCGTACGCCCGCGCGATGGTGCGGATCTGCAAGGAGGAGTCCTTCCACCAGCGCCAGGGCTACGAGCTGCTGATGACGCTGATGCGCGGCACCGAGGCCCAGCGCCGGATGGTCCAGGACGCGGTGGACCGCTGGTGGTGGCCGTCGCTGATGATGTTCGGCCCCTCGGACGCCGACTCGCCGAACAGCGCCCGCTCGATGGCCTGGCGGATCAAGCGGCACAGCAACGACGAGCTGCGCCGGCGCTTCGTCGACATGACCGTCCCGCAGGCCGAGCACCTGGGCGTCACCCTCCCGGACCCCGAGCTGCGCTGGAACGAGGAGCGCGGCGGCTGGGACTTCGGCGAGCCGGACTGGTCCGAGCTGACCAGGGTCATCCACGGCCAGGGCCCCTGCAACGCCCAGCGGGTCGAGCGCCGCCGCGCCGCCCACGAGGACGGTGCCTGGGTGCGCGAGGCGGCCGTCGCCTACGCGGCCAAGCGCGCCGCCGAAGCCGCCGCAGCCCCCGAGACCACCGCAGCCTTCGAGGCCACCGCAGCCCCCGAGACCACCGCAGTCCCCGAGGCCGCTGAAGCCACCGCAGCCACCGAACAGGAGAACGGAAAGTGACCGACCCCCAGGTTGGCTCCCCGGCCGGGTCCAAGGCCGGCTGGCCGCTGTACGAGGTGTTCGTGCGCCCCCGGCGCGGGCTGAACCACGTCCACGTCGGCTCGCTGCACGCCTCCGACGACCGGATGGCCCTGCTCGCCGCCCGCGACCTGTACACCCGCCGTAACGAGGGTGTGAGCCTCTGGGTGGTCCGCTCGGACGCGATCACCGCCTCCACCCCGGACGAGCGCGACCCGTTCTTCGAGCCCAGCGGCGACAAGGTCTACCGCCACCCGACCTTCTACGACATCCCCGAGGATGTCCCGCACATCTGACGGGGGAGCCACCGTGCACAACGACACCACCACCGGCGCCGACCAGGACGACCACGTCTACCTCAGCCTCGCCGACGCCGCCCCCGGCCCCGAGGGCGAGGGCCGCTGGGCGTACGGGACGGGCTTCGCCGACCCGCTGCTCGGCGTGGACACGGCGCTGCCCGCAGGCGTGGACGGCGCGGACCTCGCCGCCTACTGCCAGATGCTGGGCGACGACGCCCTGGTCCTCGCCCAGCGGCTGATCGAGTGGTGCACCCGGGCGCCCGAGCTGGAGGAGGAGGTCGCGCTCGCCAACCTGGGCCTCGACCTGCTCGGCCAGGCCCGCCTGCTGCTCACCCGAGCCGGTCAGGCGGACGGCACCGGCCGCACCGAGGACGACCTGGCGTACTGGCGCGAGGAGCACGAGTTCCGCAACGTCCGCCTGGTGGAGACGCCGAACGGCGACTTCGCGTACTCGATCGCCCGGCTGCTGCTGTTCGCCACCGCGCGCGGCGCCCTGTACGAGGCGCTGAGCACGCACCCCGACCCGGTACTGGCCGCGGTCGCGACCCGGGGCGTCAAGGAGCTGGCCTACCACCGGGAGTACGCCACCGCCTGGACGCTGCGCCTGGGCGATGGCACGCCGTACTCCGCCGAGCGGATGCAGGCCGGTCTGGACGCGGTCTGGCCACTGCTGGAGGAGCTGTTCACGGCACACCCGGTGGAGCAGCGCGCGGGCGTCGACCCTGCGACGCTGCGTGAACCGGTGCTGCGCTCGCTCGCCGCCGTCCTCGCCGAGGCCGGGCTGACCGTACCGGACGTGCCGCCGCTGGCCACCGTCCTGGGCCGGGCCGGCCGGGACGGCGTGCACACCGAGGCGCTCGGCCCGCTGCTCGCCGAGCTCCAGGTGGTGGCCCGGGCCCACCCGGGGGCGACATGGTGACGGGCGACACCGCGACGGGCGCAGCGGGCCCGACGGGCGCCGCGAACCCGACGGGCGCCGCGAACCCGACGGGCGCTGCGGACCCGACGGGCAGGACGACCCGGGACCTGGCCTGGGCGGTCGCCGCGGCCGTCCCGGACCCGGAGCTGCCCATGCTGACCCTGGCCGACCTGGGCGTCCTGGCCGAGGTCGAGGTGGACGGCGGCAGCGGCAGCGCCGACGGCACGGTGACCGCCTGGCTGACCCCGACCTACTCGGGCTGCCCCGCCGTCGCCGAGATGGCCGCCGACGTGGACCGCCGGCTGCGCGCGGCCGGGTACCCGGACGTCCGGGTGCGGCTGCGGCTGGACCCGCCGTGGTCCACCGACCTGATCACCGCCGAGGGCCGCCGCAAGCTCGCCGAGGCGGGCATCGCCCCGCCGAGCCCCACCGCCGCCGTCGCCGCGGCCGGTCCGGTGGCGCTCACCCTCGGCCCGACCCGCACCGGAACCGCGACCCCGCCCCCCGTGCCGTGCCCGCACTGCGGTGGCACCGCGACGGAGGAGCTGTCCCGCTTCGGTTCCACCGCCTGCAAGGCGCTCTGGCGCTGCCGGGCCTGCCGCGAGCCGTTCGAACGCGTCAAGGAGATCTGAATGCCCGCCGCCTCCCCCGCCGCCGCGTCCGCCGGTACCGCCGGTCCGGCCCCCACCCCCGCCGCCCCGGCCCCCACCCCCGCCGCCCCGGCTTCCGCCTCCGCCGGCCCGGCCTCCGCCACTGCGGCTTCCGCCTCCGCCACCGGGGCGGACACCGGCTCGGACACCGGGGCGACCGGCATCCGCCCCGCCCGCCGCCCGACCTTCCACCGGCTGCGGATCGACCGGGTCGAGCGGCTGTGCGAGGACGCCGTCGCGGTGACCTTCGCGGTGCCGGACGGACTGGTGCAGGAGTACGCCTTCCGCCCCGGGCAGACCCTGACCCTGCGCAAGCTGGTCGACGGCACCGACGAGCGCCGCTCGTACTCGATCTGCGCCCCGGTCGGCGGGCCGCTGCGGATCGCCGTCCGGGAGGTGCCCGGCGGGCTGTTCTCGCGCTGGCTGGTGCGCGAGGCGGTGCCGGGCGAGGAGGTCGAGGTGCTGACGCCGTCCGGCCTCTTCACCCCCGAACTCGGCGTCCCGGCCGACCACGTGCTGCTCGCGGCCGGCTCCGGCATCACCCCGATGCTGTCGATCGCCGCCTCCGTGCTGGCCGCCGACCGCGACTCCACCGTCACCCTGCTCTACGGCAACCGGCGCAGCGACACCGTGATGTTCGCGGACGAGCTGGCCGACCTGAAGGACCGCTACCTCGGCCGCTTCCAGCTGGTCCACGTACTCTCCCGGGAGACCAGGGACGCCGAGCTGCTCAGCGGCCGGCTGGACCCGGAGCGGGTTCGCGCGCTGCTGGCGGCGCTGGTGGACGTCGGCAGCGTCGGGCACTGGTGGCTGTGCGGCCCGTTCGGCATGGTCGCGGGGGCCAAGGAACTGCTGGCGGAGCTGGACGTGCCGGGCGAGCGGGTGCACCAGGAGCTGTTCCACGCCGAGGACGAGCCGCTCCCGGAACGCGACGAGGACTGGGACCGGACGGACGCCTCGTCGGGCGGCGCGTCGTCCGGTGGCGCCTCGGGCCCGCAGAGCGAGGTCACCGTCGTCCTCGACGGCCGCGGCAGCACGCTCTGCCTCCCGCGCGACCGCTCGATCCTGGACGGCGCCCAGCGCTCCCGCCCCGACCTGCCGTTCGCCTGCAAGGGCGGGGTCTGCGGCACCTGCCGCGCCCTGGTCACCGAGGGCGAGGTGGAGATGCGCCGCAACTTCGCGCTGGAGGAGAAGGAACTGGCCGCCGGCTACGTCCTCACCTGCCAGGCCCGCCCGCTCACCGACCGGGTGACCGTCGACTACGACCGCTGAGCCTCAGACGGCGGCGGGCTCCGTCACCGCGCCACCGAGCGCCGGAGCACCGAGGGCCGGAGCACCGAGGGCCGGGTTCCCGAGGAGCCTGACCAGGTCGTTGACCGCCGCGCGCCCGGCCCGGTTGGCGCCGACGGTGCTGGCGGAGGGGCCGAAGCCGACCAGGTGGACGCGGGGGTCGGCGGTGGCGCGGGTACCGGTGAGCGCGATGCCGCCGCCGGGGGAGCGCAGCCCGAGCGGTCCGAGGTGCCCGATCTCGGGCCGGAAACCGGTCGCCCAGACGATCGCGTCCACCGCCAGCTCCTCGTCGCCCCAGGCGACCCCGTGCTCGGTCAGGCGGTCGAACATCGGCCGGCGGTGCAGCGCGCCCAGCTCCTCGGCGCGCCGGTAGGCGACGGACGGGCCGAGCCCGGTCACGCTCACCACGCTGCGCACCGGCAGGCCCTGCCGGACCCGCTCCGCCACCTTGGCGACCACCGCGCGCCCGTACTCGGGAGTGAACGGTCCGTCGTGGTAGACGGGTTCGGAGCGGGTGACCCAGACCGTCTCGCCGACCGCGGCCACCTCCGACAGCACCTGGATCGCCGAAGCCCCGCCGCCCACCACCAGCACGCGCTTGCCCGTGAACTCCTCGGGGCCGCGGTACTCGGCGTAGTGCAGCTGACGGCCCGCGAAGTGGCCCGGGTAGTGCGGGAGGAAGGGGCGGGTCCAGGTGCCGGTGGCGTTGACCAGCGCACGGGTGGACCAGGTGCCGTGGTCGGTCTCGACCAGCAACCGGGAGTCCGGGCGCTCGGACTCCGCCCGTACGGCACGCACCACGACCGGGCGTACGACCGGGAGCGCGTGCCGGGCCTCGTACGCCGCGAAGTACTCCGGCACCACCTCGCGGGCGGGGGCCTCGGGGTCCGGCGGCGGGAGTTCGGCGTCCGGGAGGTCGTGGACGCCGTGCACGGTGGCCATCCGCAGGGACGGCGAGCGGTGCGCCCAGGCACCGCCTGGTACGGGGTTGGCGTCGAGGACGACGAAGCCGCCGTCGATACCCGCCCGGTACGGGGCGAAGCCGCGACGGCGCAGGTGGTGGGCGGCGGACAGGCCCGCCTGCCCGGCGCCCACCACCAGGACGTCCACGCGTTGCGGAACACCGTTAGTTGCACCGTAAACAGTCACGCCCGTGAAACATCGAAGGACCGGCGGGTGTTCCCGCGAACCGGGCCGGAGGCCGTCCGAGCCGGGCCGGAGGCCGTCCGACCCGGGCTGGAGGCCGTCCCGTCCCGGGCCGGAGGGGCGTCAGGAGACCGGGGAGATCACCGCGGCGGTGCCGTAGGCGCAGACCTCGGTGCCGACAGCGGCCGCCTCGGTGACGTCGAAACGCATCATCAGGACGGCGTTGCCGCCACGCGCCTTGGTCTGCTCGACCAGCCGCTGCATCGCCTCGTTGCGGCTCTCGACCAGGGTCTTCGTCAGACCGCGCAGCTCACCGCCGACCAGCGACTTCAGACCGGCACCGATCTGGCTGCCGACGTGGCGGCTGCGGACGGTCAGCCCGAAGACCTCGCCGATCACGTGGTCGACCCGGAAACCGGGGATGTCGTTGGTGGTCACGACCAGGACGTCTGCGTTCGGGCCCTGCCCGCCGCCGTACTCGTTGATGTCTGCCATGGGACGCATCCTGCCAGTTCGTGCGTCCGAGTGACCGAGGCGGGGCCGGGCGGTGGCCGAGAAGGCTTCCGTAAGCTGGTCCGGACCCGTGATCGGGCGCCCGAAAGGCCGTACCGTTAGCCCCATGGGCGAGCGAAGCGATCATCCACAGGGGCCGGGCGCGGCGGAGGACTCCGGTGCGCAGGAGATCGAGGCGACGGTGGTGCTGGGCCTTCGGATCACCGACTGGCCGGCCCTGCGCGCGGCCGCGATCAGGGCCGTCGAGGAGCTGGACTTCGAGGGCATCGACCCGGCCGGCCAGCGCCGCGAACTGCTGCGCGAGGTGGCCGAGGACGCCAACGCGGCGCTCGGCGCACTGCTGCACCCGGACCGGCTGGTGGCCGCCATCCCCGGGGTCGAGGCGCTCGGCGGCACGCTGGAGATCAGCGTCACGGAGGACTTCACCCCCGACTTCGCGGACCTGTTCCCGCTGGAGGGCGACGAGGAGGACGGCGGCGCGGGCGCGGACTGGACGCTCACCCCGCGCACCGCCTGCCTGCTCCACGCCCAGCTGATCGGTCTGGCCGACGCCGCGTACGACGACTTCGACGAGCACGGGGACGAGGCGGTCTCCGACGGCGACGACACGGACTGGACGGTCTTCTCCCGGCTACCCGAGCGCACCTGGCGGATGCACCGGGGCTGGCGCCGCGCGATGGCCCGGGCCTTCGACGACCTCGCCGACGACCTCGCGCTCGGCGAGTGGCCGCTGCCGCGCTGCCTGGCCGAGGAGATAGCGCTGCGGATGGCCCTGGTGGACGCCAGGGCGCTGCTCGGCGCGCAGCCCGAGTCGGTGGCGGACATGATGGGCGACCTCCCGGCCGACCTGTACGACTACGACTGGGACGGCTGCCACGACGAGCTGTTCGGCGTCTACGGGCCGGACGACGGTGATCCGGAGCTCGCGGCGGAGCAGCGCACGGAGCTGCTGCTGGCGGCCACCCACCCGGAGGGCTGGTTCCTGATGTACGAGGACGCGGAGGAGCGGGACCCGCAGCGCGGCTACCGGCGCTGACCGGGCGTCGCGGTTGCGGTGCGGCGGTGCGGACGGCGAGTGCCGGGGGCTCGCCGTCGAGTCGAACCGTCGAGTCGAACCGTCGAGTCGAACCGTCGAGGTGAACGGGGCGGGCCGAGTCGGTCGGGGCGGGGCTGGCATCCTGGTCGGGTGACTTCTCCTTCCGACGCCCCGACTTCCGCCGCTCCGGCCCCGGCTCCTTCGTCTCCGGTTTCCCCGTCCCTGCCCACGGCCCCGGCCCCGGCCGCGGCCCCGGCCCCGTCGCCGGCCGCCGTGGCCCCCGCCCCGGCGGCGGAGCCCGGCGACACCCCGTCGCGCGAGGAGCGCGACGAGCGGCCGCAGTACGTGCTGCCGCTGGTCGTCCGGGTGGAGCGGGCGACTCCGCCGAGCCGGACGGACGCGCTGGAGACCTCGGCGCGGGCGGTGCTCACCCTGCTCGCCGACCCCCGGGTGACCGAGGTGGACGGCGAGTGGGCGGAGCGGGTCGCCGCCTGGGAGGACGCCCGGATCCGCAAGGTGGTCCGGCGGGCCCGGGGCGGTGAGTGGCGGCGGGCGGGCGAGCTGCCCGGCGTCACGGTGCGGGGGCGGGAGGCCGAGGTGCGGGTGTTCCCGCCGATCCCGCTGGACGGCTGGCCGAAGGAACTCGCCAAGCTCCAGGTGTCCGGGACGGACCTGGAGGAGACGGCCGAGGTCGGGACGCCCGAGCCGGGGCTGCCGGTGCTGTGGCTCAACCCCGAGCTGGAGATGAGCGCGGGCAAGACGATGGCGCAGACCGGGCACGCCGCCCAGCTCGCGTGGTGGCGGCTCGACGAGGCGCAGCGCAAGGAGTGGGCCGAGGCCGGGTTCGCGCTCGCGGTCCGGACGGCCGCGCCGGAGACGTGGCAGGACCTCCTGCGCAGCGGTCTGCCGGTGGTCCAGGACGCGGGCTTCACCGAGATCGCCCCCGGGCCGACTGTTGCAGTCGAAGGCGGCGAGCGCTACTGCCCCCTCCCACGCCTACGACGTCCGTGAACGCATCACTCTGACCTCGGCACGGCAACGTAGCAGGTGAGGCACGCGTCCCCGGCAGTCCCAGGCCTGCGGCGGGTTCTACTGGGCGGGGCTGGGGAGCCGAGGGGGTCGGGCCCGGTACGGCCTGGTGAGTGGTGCGGGAGATCGCCGGGTCCGTCAAGGAGCCGACGCTTCCGCTGGTTCACCGCCGGGGTTGCCCGCGAGGTGGAGGAGGAGGGCCGGCAGGTCGGTGGCCGCGTACCGGGGGTGGAGGCGGGGGAGGCGGGTGGTGTCGGAGAGGAGGAGGACGGGGCCGTCGTCGGGGTGGTCGGGGAGGCGGCCGTGGCTGCCGCGGATGTGGGTGGCGTCGAGCGGGACGACGGAGAGGGTGGAGCGCAGGCCGAGGCGGCGGCGGGCGAGGGCGGTGGCGGCGCGGAGTGCGGCCAGGCGGTCGGCGGGGTCGAGGAGGAGTTCGGCGGGGTCGTAGCCGGGTTTGCGGTGGATGTCGACGCAGCGGGCGAAGTCGGGGGCGCGGGCGTCGTCGAGCCAGTAGTAGTAGGTGAACCAGGCGTCGGGGGAGGCGACGGCGACGAGTTCGCCGGCGCGGGCGTGGTCGAGTCCGTACGCGGTCTTGCCTGCGGTGTCGAGGACGCGTTCCACTCCGGGCAGGGCGCGGACGAGGTCCTGCACCCGGGGCAGGTCGGCGGGGTCGGGCACGTAGAGGTGGGCCACCTGGTGGTCGGCGACGGCGAACGCCCGGGACGTGTACGGGTCGAGGTACTCCATCCCGGCCTGCGTGTACACCGTGAGGAGGCCGGCCGCGCGCAGCGCCCGGTTGATGTGCACGGGGTGGTCGACCGCGGTGATGCCGTACTCGGAGAGCGCCACCACGGTGGTTCCGCGCTCCCGGGCCAGGCGGAGCAGCGGGGCGAGTACGGCGTCGAGGGCCCTGGCGGCCGCGGCGGCCTGGGGTGCGTCGGGGCCGAAGCGCTGGAGGTCGTAGTCGAGGTGGGGCAGGTAGGCCAGGGTCAGGTCGGGGTCCGCGGTGCGGATGACGTGTTCGGTGGCGCGGGCGATCCACCGGCTGGAGGCGATGGAGGCGCGCGGGCCCCAGTAGTCGAACAGTGGGAACGGGCCGAGGGCGTGGGTGAGTTCGTCGCGCAGGCCGGGTGGGGTGGTGTAGCAGTCGGGGGACTTGCGGCCGTCCGCGTGGTAGACGGGGCGCGGGGTGACGGTGATGTCGGTGCCGGCGCCCATGGCGTACCACCAGCAGATGTTGGCCACGCGGTACCCCGGGCGGGTGCGCCTGGCGGTGTCCCACACCTTCTCGCCCCGCACCAGGCGGTTGTGCTGGCGCCACAGGAGTACCTCGCCGAGGTCGCGGAAGTACCAGCCGTTGCCGACGATTCCGTGGCGGCTCGGGGGCAGGCCGGTCAGCAGGCTGGCCTGGACGGAGCAGGTGAGCGCGGGGAAGACCGGGGTGAGGTGGGCGGTGTGCCCCGGGGTGGGACCGTCGGGTGCGGCGACGGCCCGCAGGTGGGGCATGTGGCGCAGTAGGCGGGGGGTGAGGGCGGCGACGTTCAGCACCAGCAGGCGGGTGGTCACGGGGTGTCGTCCCGTAGTCCGGCGGCGAGCAACTGCTCGTGAGTCCAAGAGAGTTCGGCCGCGAGGCCGGCGATCAGCGCCTGGTCGTCGGCCGGACGGTCGCGGTCGGGCAGCACCGACCAGGTGTAGGTCTCGACCTCCAGGTGGTCGGTGACGGCGCCCGGGCCGCGGGCGAGGGCGCGGATGGCCTCGGTCAGTACCGGTCCGGTCGCGGTGAGGGGTGGCTGCGGTGCGGCGTGCACGGGGACGTGGAAGTGCACCCGCCACGGTCGCGGATCGTCGTCGTGGGACGGGCAGCGGAGCGCCTGGTCGAGGTCGTCCCACCGGTCCTGGCCGGGGCCGGCCGGTTCGGCGCGCGTCTGGTGCAGGAAGCGCGGCTCGGCGAAGCGCGCCAGGGCTCGTCGTACGGCGGGGTCGGCGGGTTCGTCGGCCTGGAGGGCGCTGGAGAGCTGGGCCTTGACGACGGGCAGTCCGGCGGCGGCCAGGCCGCGCAGGGCGGTTCGGGGGTCCTCGAAGTCGACGGCGAGGTGGCAGGTGTCGAGGCAGACGCCGATCCGCTCGGTGTCGAGGCCGGTGAGCCGGGCGCAGGCGTCGCTGACGGTGGAGACCAGACACCCGGGTTCGGGTTCCAGGCCGACCCGGACGGTGCGCCCGGTGCGGGCTTCGAGCTTGGCGAGTCCTTCGGCCAGCGCGTCCAGGTTGCGCCGGGCCTGGCCGTGGCGTTCGGAGGTCCAGCCGGTGCGCCAGCCGAGGGGGAGCGTGGAGACGCTGCCGCGGGCCGCGTCCTCGGGCAGCAGTGCGGTGAGGACCCGGGCGAGGTCGAGGGTGTACGCGAGGCGGGCCGGTTCGCTCCAGTCCGGCCGGTAGACGGCGTGTTTGACGACGGGCCGGTGGAAGCCGCGGTACGGGAAGCCGTTGAGGGTGACGACTTCGAGGCCCCGGGTGGACAGTTCGCGGCGCAGCCGGGCCAGGGCCGTCTCGTCGGTGGCGAGGGCGCGGGCCACGTCGTAGGCGAGCCAGAGGCCGAGTCCCAGGGACGGTGCCGCGAGGTGTTCGCGGACGGGCTCGGCGTAGCGGGCGAGTTGGCGCAGGACCCCGTCGAGGTCTTCGGCGGGGTGGACGTTGGTGCAGTACGCGAGGTGGACGGTGCTGCCGTCGGGGTGGCGCAGGCGCATCGGGTGGTCTCCTTGGCTCCGGGGGCTATTCGCCGCCGCGGGCGATGGAGTTTCCGAGGTAGACGGCGCCGCCGGGGGCCTCGTGGTCGTCCGGTGTGCCGAGGTCGTCCGGTGGCAGCGTCAGGCGTCCGCTCTGGCCGTAGAAGGCGACCGGGTTGCGCCACATGACCTCGTCGACCTGGTCGGCGGTGAAGCCGGCGGCGAGCATCGCCTCCGCGGTGCGCCGGGTCGCCAGCGGGTCGCTGCGGCCCCAGTCGGCCGCGGAGTTGACCAGCATCCGCCCGGTTCCGTGGCGCTTGAGCACCTGGACCACGCGCTGGGGGTCCATCTTGGTGTCCGGGTAGACGGAGAATCCCATCCAGCAGCCGGTGTCGGCGACCTCCGCCACGGTCAGTTCGGTCAGGTGGTCGATCAGGACCAGTTCGGGGGCGATCGCGCACTCGCGGAGCACGGCGAGCGTGCGGCGGGTGCCGACGGCCTTGTCCCGGTGGGGGGTGTGCACCAGGACGGGCAGTTCGTGGTCCATGGCGAGCAGGACCTGGGTGGCGAGCGCGTGGTCCTCCTCCGGGGTGAGGGAGTCGTAGCCGACCTCGCCGACGGCGACCACCGCGTCCTTGTCGAGGTAGCGGGGCAGCAGGTCGAGGACGGCGGTGCAGCGCGGGTCGTTGGCCTCCTTCGGGTTGAGGGCCAGGGCGCAGTGGTGGCGGATGCCGAACTGGTCGGCGCGGAAGGGTTCCCAGCCGATGAGGGAGTCGAAGTAGTCGGCGAAGCTGGGGACGGCCGTGCGCGGCTGGCCGAGCCAGAACGCGGGTTCCACGACGGCTCGGATGCCGGCGTCCCGCATCGTCTGGTAGTCGTCGGTGGTCCGGGAGGTCATGTGGATGTGGGGGTCGAAGATGCGCATCAGGTCCCGGCAGGGTGAGGGGGCGGAAGGGGGTCGGTCCCGGCCGTCCTGGTCGTGGCGAGCGACCGCACGTCGCTCGGCACGGGGCGGCCGGCGCTGGTGAGTTCACGGGCGTGGGTCCGGGCCATCCTGACGAGTTCGGGGTCGGCCCGGTGCGGCAGTCCGGCCACGGCCCGCAGCGGGACGCCGTGGTGCAGGCACTTGAGGACGGCCTTCCGGTAGGCGTGCGCGGTCAGGTGCCGTGCTCCGTAGGGGCCGAGTGCGGCGGCCAGCAGCCGGGGGTCGTTGGTGCGCAGCGCGTCGCACACCAGGGGGACTGCGTCGGCCCGGAGGCCGTGGGGGCCCAGCAGGTCCAGTGGGCCGAGCGCGCGGAGCACGCCGCGCCGTTCCGCGGCGTCTCCGCCGTGGTAGACGGCCGAGGCCCGGACGGCCGGGCCGTCGGGGTGTGCCGGGGCGGCGGCCAGCAGCAGGGTGCGCACGGCGTCGTCCACGGTCCAGGTCAGCGCCTCGGCGGGGACCGCGGGCGGGTGGCCGTCAGGTGCCGCGGGCGGGTCCAGCGGCGCCCGACCGCCCCGGCGGCCCGCCTCGGCGAAGCGCCGGGGCAGCGCGGTGTCGGGTTCGGCGGCGACCTCGGCGAGGGCCGGTGCCAGCCAGCGGGCGGCGTCCGGGGTGAGTTGTCGGTCGAGGGCGGCGCGCAGTCGGTGGACGGTCACCCGGGCGGCGTTGCCGATGGTCATCGGGACGCCCCGGCGGCGGCGCGGAGGAAGGCCAGGGAGCGTGCGGCGGCCTGCGGTGCGGCGTGACTGTGCCGGGGCAGTTCGACGCCGACCAGCCCGGAGAAGCCGCTGCGGCGCAGCGCGTCCAGGACGGGCGGGAAGTCGATCTCGCCCTCGCCGAACTCCAGGTGCTCGTGGGTGCCCCTGCGCATGTCCTCGATCTGGACGTTGACCAGGTGCGGGGCGTAGCGCAGGACGCAGTCGGGTACGGAGGAGGGCTCCAGGCAGCGGCAGTGGCCGATGTCGAGGGTCAGCCCGAGGCGCGGCGGATCGCCGAGGCGGCGGCGCAGCTGCTCGTAGGCGTCCAGGGTGTCGACGAGCATCCCGGGCTCGGGCTCGAACCCGAGGACGACGTCGTGGCGTTCGGCCTGTTCCAGCGCCCGGGCGCAGCCGCGCAGCAGCCGGTCCCAGGCCACCTGTGGCGACAGCCCGGGCGGGGGCACGCCGCTCCACAGCGAGACGGCTCCCGCGTTCAGCTCGGCGGCCACCCGGATCGCCAGTCCCAGGTACTCCAGGCGGCGCCGCGGGTCCTCGTCGACGAGGGTGGGGGCGTGCTTGGTCCAGGGGTCGAGCAGGTAGCGGGCTCCGGTCTCCACCACGATGTCGAGTCCGGTGCGGGCGAGTTGTCGGGCCACCCGGGCCACCCTGCGGGGGAGTCCGGGGGCGAAGGGGTCGAGGTGGCAGTGGTCCAGGGTCAGGGCCACGCCGTCGTAGCCGAGGTCCGCCAGGACGGCGATGGCCTCGGTCAGCCGGTGTCCGGCGAAGCCGTTGGTGCCGTAGCCGAACCGCAGGCCTGCGTCCGGGTGCCTTCCGTCCGCCCGGGGTGCGGTCGGCTGTCCTGGGTCCGTCTGCCACGCGTCCGCCTGTCCTGCGTCCGCGTGCGCCGCGTCCGGGCCGGTCATGTGGGGGACAGCTTCCGGAACAGGCGCCGGGCCACCGGCACGACGGCGAGCAGGGACAGCGCCACGGGCAGGGCGTCGGCGTGGCTGGCGCAGGCGGCCTGGAGCGGGAGGACGGCGGCGATGCCGGCGGCGACGGCCCGCTGGAGCCGGTGCGGGTCGAGGCGGCCCGCCGCGGCCTGGGCACCGCCGAAGCCGGCGACGTACAGGGTGAGCGCGCCGAGGCGGACCGCCCGCCGGACCGGGGTGGCGCTCCGGTCGGCGGTGGCCACGGCGGCGATGGCACAGGTGGCGGCCGTGGTGGCCGGGAGGAGGGGCCCGCGCGCGCCCCGCACCTCGTGGCGGCTGAGCGCGCTGACCACGAGGGTGTGGGCGCCGACCAGGGCGGCGGCCGGGGCGGCCGCGCGCAGCCGGCGACCGCCGGTGCCCAGCAGGACGTCGAGGCCGCGAGCGGCGGCCATGGTGGCGGGCCCGGCGAGGGGGTGGCCCTTGATGCCCAGGTCGTACGCCCACACCACGGCCGCCAGCGGCGCCGCGACGGACAGCGCCCCGCGTCCGCCGCCGGCCGCGGCGAGGGCGAGTCCGGCTCCGGTGAGGCCGGCGGCCAGAGCGAGGGCGGCCGCGGGTTCGACCCGGCCGGAGGGGATCGGGCGGCCGGGGCGCTCGACCGCGTCGGTGTGCCGGTCGGCGAAGTCGTTGAGGGCCATGCCCGCCCAGTAGAGGCTGACCGAGGACAGGGCCAGCAGGCCGGTGCCGGGGCCCGCCGGCCGGCCGGAGAGCGCCGCGCCGACCAGGGGGTCACCGGGCACGGTGAGCGCGGCCGGTGCTCGCACCAGCTCGGCGACCGCGCGGAGGGCCGGGATCCTCATGCGCGCGGCTCACGGCTCGCGGTCGCCGCGGCGAATGCCCGTAGGGCCTGGTACTGGTCGGCCAGGGCGTAACCACCCGCGCCGACCGGGTCCTTGAAGAAGAAGCCCAGCGCCCCGAGCGGGCCCGAGAGGCCGGCCGCGTGTGCGGCGGCGGTGAGCCGGGCCAGGTCGAGCACGAGTGGTGCGGCGAGGGCCGAGTCGCAGCCCTCCCAGGTGAACTGGAGGGTCATCCGGGTCCCGAGGAACCCCTCGAAGGCCACGTGGTCCCAGGCCGTCTTCCATTCGCCCAGGGCCGGTACGCAGTCGATGTGCACCGCGCCCTCCACCGGGTGCCCCAGCATGTGGCCAAGGCCCCGCCGTTTGGACGCCGTCTTGCTGCCGGCCGCGCCCGGATCCGCCAGGGTGGCGCCGTCGCCGCCGCCCAGCAGGTTGGTGCCCGACCAGGCCCGTACTCTCAGCGCGCGCACGGCGAACATCGGGGCCAGCACCGACTGCACCAGCGTCTCGCCGGTCTTGGCGTCGCTGCCCGCGTAGGGCAGGCGGCGGTCGCGGGCCAGGGCGTCCAGCGCGGGCAGCCTGGCTCCGGTCGAGGGGGTGAAGTCCACGTACGGACAGCCCGCGGTGAACGCCGCGTAGGCGTAGAGCGAGCTGGGCGGCAGCATGTCGGCGGAGGTGTGCAGGGCCGCCTCCAGCAGGTCGAGGTCGTGGTGCTCGGGACGGCCCGGCACCGGGGCCTCGGTGGACGCCACATTGACGACCACGACCCGGTCGAGTCCCAGCCGCCGCCGGAAGCCCTCCATGTCGGCGGCGAGCGCCCGGGCCGCCACGGCCTGTGGCCGAGTGCTCCGGCCGGCGGCGTACCCCGGGCGGATCTCCTGGTCGGCGGCGAGGACGGCCTTCTCCAGCGGTTCGAGCAGCCGCTGCGGCACCACCCCGGCCGCGGCCAGCTCCGCGGCGCGCACGGGCAGCGGGACGGAGCCCACATCGTGCCCGCCGAACACCAGGGCAGCGAACGACGGCAGTCCGGTACCGGGGAAGCCCTCGCTCGCGGTGACGCACCCAGTCGGCGCGGCCAGACCGGACCCGACCGCCGCCGCGCCCACCACCGTGGTGGTGGCCACCGAGCCGCGTGCTCCCACCAGCCAGACCCCTGTCCGGGGCCCCGTTCCCGGTTCCGGCATGTGCCAGGCTCCTTCCGACCGTCGCTGCGACTGGAAATTCCGCGGGCGGTTATCCGTTCGTGAATCACCCACGATCCATCTATGCAGTAGGCGGCCGGTCCGGCCACTCCACGCAGCGAGAATCACCCGAAGGAACCCAGGCCGAATCGCGGGGGTGGGTGGATGGCTGATGCCGGGTGAATGCCCGCGGCTATCCGGGTCGAGGAGAGATGTGGATCAGGGGTCGAGGGTATACGCACAGGGTTGTCCGTCAACTCCCCAGGAGGTACTGTGAGTGTTCTCTCCGTCCCGCGCGTCTTCTTCCGCGGTGAGATGACCTTCAATCCGGCGACCATGAACAACAATGGCCTGTTTCCGACGTACGACTTCCGGACGGCGGATCTGAACTGGGAATATCTCAAGAAGTTCCAGATCACCCCGGAGAACTTCAGGGAGACCTTTCCGGCCTGGGCGTTCAGCATGCAGCAGGGCGAGAGCGGTGGGAAGCCTGCGAAGGAGCCGCCGTCAGGATGGAGCGCCTACGGCGCCAACGACTGGTGGCTCCACGTGGAGCCCCGCCACACCCGCGACGGCAAGGGCGTCATCACCACGGTGACCGGAGGGCAGACCGAGTACGGATCGCAGGTGTCGACCTCGGGAGATCCGCTGTTCGGTGCCGTCGTCAACGTGGCCGGCGATTCGTTCCCGATCGCCGACCTCTCCATGGACGAGCAGGTCGGCGACGACCACTTCCCGAGGGCCGCCTACCACACCAACGCGACCATGGCGGACAACAACCCGGACTCGATCTGGAGCCCCTCCTTCTTCGCCAGGAGAATCCAGATCGGCACCAGGACGGAGCCCGAGGGATTCTTCTTCGGAGACCTCGACGACGATGTCCAGCTGCCCGCGCGCTGGATGAATTTCAGCCGCAATCTGAACCTGCGGGACGACGTCTTCCGTGACGGAGTCGGTGCCACCGTCGTCCAGGCCTGCGTGCGCCGGGAAAACCTCCGGTTCACCTCGGACAAATCGCCGCTGTTGAACAGGCTCAAGCAGGAAATGGAGGCCCGGAAGGCCAGTGGGATCATGATGCGGTATTCCGTCTATCTGACCCACTACTTCACCGCGCCCGAGTTCGCCGACTGCACGTCACAGGAGGAGCGGTTCACCCGACTGCTCTTGCTGTGGAAACAGGATCTCGATTCGGGGAAGCCGCCGCGCCGCAATCCCTGTCTTTCCCGGGTGGTCGGCACGATCGGCCTGTGGCACGACACCGAGCTGATCACGGTGCCCGGCGGACGGTTCCTGGCGCCGGAGAAGTCGATGAGGGTGAAGAAGGAGAGCGGAGAGGAGGTGGACGCCTGGTTCGGGCCGGCGGCGGCGGAGATCAACAAGGCCACCGGCGGCACCCGCTACGTCAGCCTCGACCTGGGAGCCACCGTTCCTGAGACGGACGCCGCCGGGGAGAAGGAGACCTCCTTCGGCACCCTGGAGCTGTTCGTCCAGGTGCCCGGCGTCGCCACACCCAAGACCGTGGCGGAGATCAAGCCCGAGACCTACGGCAGGAACGGCTACGAGCTGACCTCCGGCATCATCGACGTGTCGATCGACAGCAAGGTGACCGATACGGACCTGGCCACCGGCGTCCTGGGCATTCGGTGCAAGCCGAACTCCGAGCAGATCACGATGCTGACGGAGAAGGTGCTCACGGCCCAGACCGACGCCCGCTCGACCTACGTCAACCAGAGCGGGACAGGAAAGGTCGTCATCGAGGTCAGGGAACGGGGCGCGATTCCCACCCGCGCGGTCGGGCTGCTCCTCCAGCAGTACGTGCCGGACCCGGCACCGCCCATGCAGAACGCGGTGACCTGGGTCAAGGCGAAGCCGGACGTCCTCGCCATCACCAGTGTCACGCCCGTGTCCGGCGGCCGCGCGGAGATCGAGTTCAAGCCGGTGACCGGCCCCGGCATGACCCCCAACCTCCCGGTCATCGCCTTCTTCCCCCACTACAGCGGGTCGGGTCCGGACGTTCCGCCGGACAAGGTGACGTGGGTCGGATCGCCCTGGTCCACCGTCTCGGCGTTCTACTGCTGTGTGCGGATGCTGCCCTTCGACGACAAACTCCCCGGGGAGTTCGAGCAGGACTGCAAGAAGCACAACAACGATCCGCAGGCTGCCTGGGAATTCGTCTACAAGCGGGTGCTCTACCTGTACGACATGATCTTCCCGGTCATGAAGCAGTACGCCGCGCTCGACCTGGGGGACAAGACGGCGGTCGACCGGAACATCGACCAGATCCTGGAACTGTGCGCGCCCGACATGGTGCACTCGTCGCTCTACATGCCCGTCACCAGGGATCTGTCCGATGGCAAGCGCAAGGTCCTGGCGATGTACCGGAACCTGATCAAGACCGGAAAGCCGGAGGTGGTTGCGTCATGACCGTCGAGGACGACATCGCGAACCTGCACAAGATGTTGCAGGCTGCCTGCCTGGTCGAGTTTTCCACCATTCCCGCCTATCTGACGGGCTGGTGGTCCATCAAGGACCGGCGCAGCACGGCGGCCAAGCTCATCAGGGAGGTGGTGACCGTCGAGATGCGGCACCTGTCGATCGCTGCGAACACCCTGATCGCCACCGGCGGCACACCCGAGATCTTCAAGGTCGCCACCGTCCCGTATCCGCGCCACTTCGAGGCCCCCGGTCCCATGACGATCCAGCTCCTGCCCTTCGGGAAGGCCTTCCTGGCCATGGGCATGTGCATCGAGTCCCCTGGCGATGTCACCGCGACCACCTTGCCGGAGGCACTCAGAGCCGCGCTGCCGCCGTCGCCCCCGTTCGACTCGCAGCGGGACACCCTGATCACCCCGGGTGAGAAGCAGACGATCGGTCAGTTCTACGAGGTCCTCATGAAGCACATGGAGGCGTGCGTCAACCGGTACGGGGAGGAGAGGGTCTTCCCGGACGGCGGGCGCGTTGACCGCCAGTACGCCTACTTCGGGCAGGACTGCATCACCGTGGCGAACCACAAGGACGCGGAGACGCTGATGTGGGACGTCATCTGGGAAGGCGAAGGGGACGGCGGAGGAATCCTGGACTCGAACCGGGATCTGTCGCACTACTTCACGTTCCACGAGCTGAGCGCCGGAAAGTACTACAAGCCGGGCGACAAGCCGCTCCACCCCACTGGCGACAGCTTTCACGTCCCGACGGAAAAAGAGGTGGTGGACATCCTGCCCGACCCCAAGGTGGCGGCCTACGCGAACTACCCGAAGGCTCATCGGGCCGCCGAGGACTTCACCGAGTCGTACCGGAAGATGATCATGGACCTGGACTCCGGCTTCAAGGGGCATCCGGACCTGGTCGACCGGGCCATCGGCCGGATGCGCCAGCTGCTGGCCCTTGCCGACGTGCTCCTGGCGTGCGAGGTGAAGGACAAGCATTACGCAACCCCGACCTTCGAACTGCCCCCGCTGTAGTCAGCCGGGCGGACGGTCTCGCACGGCCGCCAGTGCGGTTGCCATCGTCTGCGCCGTCGTGCTCACCCCCGAGAGCCTGGCCGTCGCCGCTTCCGAGAACAGATGACGGCGAACGGATAACGGATGACAGCTGACAGCTGACAGCTGACAGATTTCGAAATCTGTCAGCTGTCATCCGTTCGCCGTTCCTCGTCGGTCGTCAGCTCCGCTCGTAGCGCCGCATCGCCCGCAGCCCGCCGTAGACCGCCAGGGCCGTCCAGAGCGCCATGATCAGCAGTCCGGTCCAGTGGCCGTAGTGGACGCCCGGCTCGGGTTGGGTGCGGGTCGCGTACAGGCCGGCCCGGTCGGGCAGGAACTGGCCCAGTTCGCGGACGCCGGGGATGGCGGCCAGCCAGGTGGTGCCCAGGAACACCATCGGGGTCAGCAGGCCGAGTGCGGCGCTGAAGTTGCCCAGCATCGCGGTCAGTCCGAGGCAGAGCAGGACCATCATCGGGTGGTACAGCAACCCGGCCAGGAAACTGCGGGCCAGGCCCGGGGTGGAGAGGTCCAGGCCGACGGTGGTGCCGACGGCCAGGAACGAGCCCGCCGTCGATGCCAGCCCGAGCAGCAGGCCCAAGGCGGCGCCGAGCGCGAGCTTGGCGCCGTACAGCCGACCGCGCCGGGGGACGGCGGTGAGTGAGGTGCCGATCATGCGGGTGTTGAACTCCTGCCCGATCAGCAGGATCCCGAGGCAGGCCACCGCGACGTGGCCGAACAGCAGCCCGTAGAAGATCCCGCCGGCCGGGTCCTCACCGGGCGTGTGGTCCTTCGCCCCGTAGGCGGCGCTTACGGCTGTCGTGACCCCGACGGTCAGCGCGAGCGCGACCAGCGGGGCCGCCCACTGCGAGGGCAGGGTGGTGAACTTGACCCGTTCGGCGCGTACGGCGTCGGCCATCGTGCTCATTGTCGCTCCCAACTCCGGTTTCCCATGTCCGATCTCCCCTGTCCCTTTCGCTCGGGGTCACTTGGTGCGTCGCAGTGCCCGCAGCCCGCC
This sequence comes from Kitasatospora sp. NPDC032121, assembly GCF_055580145.1. Classification (NCBI taxonomy): domain Bacteria; kingdom Bacillati; phylum Actinomycetota; class Actinomycetes; order Kitasatosporales; family Streptomycetaceae; genus Kitasatospora; species Kitasatospora sp. NPDC032121. Next base: position 342,859 of record NZ_JBVILX010000006.1, read on the forward strand.
GTACGCCGCCAGGGCCGTCCAGAGCGCCATGATCAGCAGTCCGGTCCAGTGGCCGTAGGCGACCGCCGGGTCGTCGGCGTACCGCAGGGCGTACTGGCCGGCCCGGTCGGGCAGGAACTGAACCACCTTCCGCAACCCGGGCACACCGCTGAGCAGCGGTGAGAGCAGGAAGAGGGACGGGACCAGCAGCCCCATGGCGGCGGTGAGATTGCCCAGCAGGGCGGCCGTCCCGAGGCAGAGCACCACCAGCAGCGTCTGGTAGAGCACCCCGGCCACGGCGGTGCGGACGAAGGCGGGCCCGTCCCATTCGGCGGGAACGGTGGCCGCGTACCCGGCGAAGGCGCCCGCCGTCCCGACGGCGCCGACCGCGAGTCCGACCAGTGCGCCGAGCGCGAGCTTGGCGCCGTACAAACGGCCCCGCCTCGGTACGGCGGTGAACGACACGTCGATCATGCGGGTGTTGAACTCCTGGCCGATCAGCAGGATGCCGAAGCAGATCAGTGCCGCCTGGCCGAAGTTGAGGCCGTAGAAGATGCCGACGCCGGGGTCGCCGGTGAGGCTGTGGTCCTTGTCGCCGAGGGCCGCGCCGATGGCGGTGGTGACGCCCGCCGTGAGCACCAGGGCGAGCAGGGGCGTGATCCAGAGCGACCGGAGGGTGGCGAGCTTGATCCACTCGGCGCGCAGGGCGTTGGCGGCAGGAGCCCCGGTGGCAGGAGCGCCGGTGGCAGAAGTCCCGGCAGGGGTGGGCGTGTTCACGCGGCGGCCTCCGCGCGGTACTCGACGCTGTCGGCGGTCATCCGCATGAACGCCTCCTCCAGGGAGTCCTGTTGCACGGCGATCTCGTACAGCACCACGCCGCCGGCGGCGGCGAGCGCGGCGATCCGCTCGGGTTCGGCGCCGCTCACCTCCCAGGCACCGTCGCCGACTTCGGTGGCGTCGAGGCCGTGGCCGGGGTCGCCGAGCAGGGCGGCGAGCTTGGTCGGGTCGACGGCGCGGACCCTGGTCCGGGTCCGGCCGTGGCGGTCGATGAACTCCGGGGTGGCGGCGTCGGCGAGCAGCCGGCCGCGCCCGATCACCACCAAGTGGTCGGCGGTGAGAGCCATCTCGGTCATCAGGTGGGAGGAGACCAGCACCGCCCGGCCCTCGGTGGCCAAGCCGCGCAGCAGGGTGCGGATCCAGCGGATGCCCTCCGGGTCCAGGCCGTTCACGGGCTCGTCCAGCAGCAGGACCGGCGGGTCGCCGAGCAGCGCGGCGGCCACCCCCAGGCGCTGGCGCATACCGAGCGAGAAGCCCCGGATCCGCCGTCCGGCGGCGTCCGCCAGGCCGACCCGGCCGAGCACCTCGTCGACCCGGCGGGCCGGCAGGCCGTTGCTCGCGGCGAGCCAGCGCAGGTGGCCGTGCGCGGTCCGGCCGCCGTGCAGCGCCTGGGCGTCCAGCAGCGCTCCGACCGTCCGCAGCGGGTCGGGGAGTTCGACGTACGGCCGGCCGCCGACCAGGGCGTGTCCGGCGGTCGGCCGGTCGAGGCCGAGGACCAGGCGCATGGTGGTGCTCTTGCCGGCGCCGTTCGGGCCGAGGAAGCCGGTCACCACGCCGGGCCGGACCTCGAAGGTCAGGTCGTCGACGACGCGCCGGCCGTCGTACTCCTTGGTGAGGCCCTGGATCTCGATCACGGCCCGCTCCCCTCGTCTCGTCTCGCCTTGTCGTCGGTCTCCGCCGGGGCTCGCTGTGGTCGGCCCCGGGCGGTGGCTCCATTCGACCGGAGCGGGCCGGTGCGGCGGATCCCGCCGGGGCGGGGAGCCGCCTCCCTCCCGAGAGGGAGCCGGCCGGAGACCGACGCGGGAGCCGGGGCACGGGACGGCCTGACAGGATGGCCCAATGTCCAAGATCGCAGCGCTGAAGAGCGCGGTGTCCGGGAGCGTTGCGCCGGGAAGCGCGGTGCCGAGGCTCGTCGCGCCCCTGGTGGCCGGCGCCACGTACGCACGACTGCTGCACCTGCTGGTCGGGTGGATCTTCGCCGGCGTCGTGCTGATGGTCTATCCGGGGACGTACCACAAGGGCGTCGGCGAGATCCTGATCGCGAGCGTCTCGACGGACGTCGTGCTGCTCGCGCTCGCCGCGCTCATCCCGGCGGCGCGCCGGGCCGAGGGGGTGCAGGCCCGGCTGCTGCTGGTGCCCGACCGCGAGGAGGACATCGCCACCGAGCCCTCCCGCTCCTGGGCCGACCGGCGGCGCACGGCCGGCTGGCTGATCGGACGGGTCGCGCTCGGTTCGGCGGTCGGGTTCCCGGTGGTCTTCGGAATCGCCGGGGCCTTCGAGCGGCTGACCGGTCCGGACGTCCTCTGGTACCTCCCGTTCACGCCGTTGGCGGCACTCGGCCTCGGCTGGTTCCTGGTGTACGCAGGGCGCCTCCAACTCGCCATGGCGGTGCGACTGTTGGGCCCGTCGCCAGCGGAGCGCCTGGCCGAGGCGGAACTGCGGGCCGAACGGCTGCTGGAGCGCAACCGGTTGGCCAGGGAGCTGCACGACTCGATCGGCCACGCCCTGACGGTGACGGTCCTCCAGGCGGGAGCGGCGCGCGAGGTCGGGGATCCGGCGTTCGTCGCCAAGGCGCTCGAAGTCATCGAGGAGACCGGCCGACAGGCCATGGAGGATCTCGAGCGCACCCTCGTGCTGCTGCGCGAGACCCCGACCGGGGCGAGCGGCGCGGCCGGAGCGAGCGGCGCGGCCACCGAACAGCCCGGGATCGACCAGCTGCCCGCGCTGTTCGACACCGCCCGGGCGGCCGGAAGCCCGGTGGAGGCACGGATCGAGGTGCCTCCCGGCACCCTGCCCGGAGTGCTCTCCCGCGAGTCGTACCGGATCGTCCAGGAGGGAGTCACCAACGCGCTCAAGTACGCGCCCGGCGAGCCGATCGACATCCGGATCGCCGTACGGGACGGCCAGTTGGAGCTGCGCTGCGCCAACCGGCCACTCGGAAGCGGTCGTTCACCGGCCGGGGCGGATCGGCCGGCGGCCTACGGCGCGGGCAGGGGCGCAACGCGCAAGGGCGGCAAGGGACTGCGCGGCATCCGCGAGCGTGCCACCCTGCTCGGCGGGGAGGCGACGGCGGGGCCGGCGCGGGGGCCGGCGTGGGGAGTGGCACCGGGGACGGGGTCGGGAGCGGCGACGGTGCAGGGGACGGGGCCGGGGGCGGCCGAGGCGCAGGAGGGGAACGGGGGATGGGTGCTGACCGTCCGGCTGCCCCTACGCTTGGGCTCGTGACGAACGATCTTGTGACCCGAGGTGCGGCCGGAGGAGCCGCCGGGATGACGGACATCCTGCTCGCCGACGACGAGGAACTGGTCCGGGCCGGCCTGCGGGCCGTCCTGGAGGCGCAGGGGGACCTGCGGGTGGTCGGCGAGGCGTCCGACGGTGCCGAAGCGGTCGCCCTCGCCCGCGCGCTGCGCCCGCACGTGGTGCTGATGGACGTCCGGATGCCGGTACTGGACGGCCTGGCGGCCACCCGGGAACTGCTGCGCCCCGGCGCACCGGGGGAGCGCCCTCCGAGGATCCTGGTCGTGACCACCTTCGAGAACGACGACTACGTCTACCAGGCGCTGCGCGCGGGCGCCGACGGCTTCCTGCTCAAGCGCACCCGCCCGGCCGAGATCGCCCAGGCGGTGCGGCTGGTGGCGGCGGGCGAGTCGCTGCTGTTCCCGGCCGCGATCCGCCGGTTGGCGGCCGGGCACGGCAATCCGACCGCCCGGGCGGCCATGGAGCGGGCGGCGCTGACCGAGCGCGAGGCGGAGGTACTGCGGCTGGTCGCGCGCGGCCTCAGCAACGGGGAGATCGCCGAGCAGCTGTTCCTCGGCGTACAGACGGTGAAGACGCACGTCAGCAGCGTGCTGGCGAAGCTGGGCGCGCGGGACCGCACCCAGGCGGTGATCGCGGCGTACGAGTCGGGGTTCGTCGAACCGGCGGAGTGACGCTGCCGGCTCGATCCCGTCGGCTCGATCCCGTCGGAGCGGCCCCGCCGGAGGGCTCCTGCCGGTGCCGCTCCGGCGGTGGGCCGTCAGGCCGGGTAGGCGTGGGTCTGGGTCGCCTTGACCGAGGCCCAGACCGCGACGCCGGGCGCCAGCTCCAGCTCCGCGACGGCGGCCGGGGTGAGGTCGGCGGCCAGCGGCAGGTCGCCGGCGAGTTCGGCGCGGACCTGGTCGCCGTGCAGGTCCAGCCCGGTGACCTCGGCCTTCCACAGGTTGCGGGCGCTGGCCTGTGGGCGCTCCCGGTACAGCGTCACGGCGGAGGGCGGGAAGGCCACGAAGGCCGGGCCGTCCAGCTCCTCGGTGGTGGCCAGGACCGTGCCGTCCGGGAGCGTGACCCGGGTGCCGTCGGCCCGGCCCTGGTACAGGTTCAGGCCGACCAGCCGGGCGATGTAGTCGGTGCGCGGACGCCGGGCGACCTCCGCCGGGCTGCCGGACTGCACCTCCCGCCCGTCCTCGATCACCACGAGCCGGTCGGCCAGCACCATGGCGTCCAGCGGGTCGTGCGTCACCAGCACCGCCACCGCCTCGAACTCGGCCAGGTGGCGCCGCAGCTGGGACCGTACGTCGAGCCGGGTGCGGGCGTCCAGGGCGGCCAGCGGCTCGTCCAGCAGGAGCAGCCGGGGGCGTACGGCGAGGGCGCGGGCGAGCGCCACCCGCTGGGCCTGGCCGCCGGAGAGCCGGCCGGGGCGGACCGAGGCGTGGTCGGCCAAGCCCATCCGCTCCAGCCAGGCCGCCGCCTCGGCCCGCGCCTCGCGCTTGGGGCGGCCCTGGCAGCGCGGGCCGAAGGCGACGTTGTCGAGCGCGCTGAGGTGCGGGAACAGCAGGTAGTCCTGGAAGACCACGCCGACCGGCCGCTCCTCGGCGGGGGTGTACGCGCGTTGCGCAGGGTCCTCCAGGACGTGACCGTCCAGGCGCAGGTGGCCGCCGGTGAGCGGGAGCAGTCCGGCGAGGGCGCGCAGGGCGGTGGACTTGCCGGCGCCGTTGGGGCCGAGCAGCGCCACCACCTCGACGGGGGCGGCGGTGAGGTCGAGGTCGAGGGCGAACCCGGGACGCTCGACCCTCAGACGGGCGTCCAGGGCGGGGCCGGGGCGGCTGGCGGTGCTCATCGGTGCGGCGTCCAGGTGTCCGGAGTGTCCAGGGCGTTGGAAGTGTCCAGGGCGTTCGAAGTGTTCCGGTGTGGCCAGTGTCTCCGGTGCGGGCGGTGTCTCCGGTGCGGGCGAAGTCACGGCGTCGACAGCCAGCGGTCGCGCAGGCCGACCAGGACGGCCACGGAGACCACCAGCAGCACCAGCGACAGCGCGATCGCCGCCTGGGGGTCGGACTCCATGGCCAGGTAGACGGCCAGCGGCATGGTCTGGGTGCGGCCCGGGAAGTTGCCCGCGAAGGTGATCGTCGCGCCGAACTCGCCGAGCGCCCGGGCCCAGGCGAGGACGGCCCCGGCGGCGATCCCCGGGGCGATCAACGGCAGGGTGACCCGCCGGAACGCGGTCAGTCGGGAGGCGCCCAGGGTCGCGGCGGCCTCCTCGTAGCGGGGATCGGCGGCCCGCAGCGCGCCCTCGACGCTGATCACCAGGAACGGCATCGCCACGAACGCCTCGGCGATCACGACCCCGGTGGTGGTGAACGGCAGGGTGATGCCGAAGGCCGAGTCCAGCCAGGAGCCGACGATGCCGCGCCGCCCGAGCACCAGCAGCAGTGCCACGCCTCCGACCACCGGCGGCAGCACCAGCGGCAGGGTGACCAGCGCCCGGATCACCCGTCGGCCGGGCAGCTCGGTGCGGGCGAGCAGCCAGGCCAGCGGGACGCCGAGGACCAGCGACACTGCGGTGGCCGCGGTCGCGCTGATCAACGACAGGCGCAGCGCCTCCCAGACCGCGGCGCTGGTGAGCTGCTCGGACAGGCTGCTCCAGGGCGCCCGGATCAGCAGGCCGGCCAGTGGCAGGGTCAGGAAGGCCAGTCCGAGCAGAGCCGGGAGCAGCAGTGCGACAGGGACGCGCTGCGTGCGCGGGCGACGGCTGTGGGGCCGGCTTCGGGGGCGACTCCGCGGCCGGCTTCGCGGACGGCTTCGGGGGCGGCGGCTTCGCGGGTGGGCGCCCGGCAGGGCCTGCGCGGGTCCTGCCGGGTCGCCGCCGACGGTGCGGGCCTGCTGGTCCCGGCCCGGGCGGCTGTTCGCCCCGGAGCCGGCAGTGCGGTCGTTCACGGCGCCTGGAAGCCCGCCGCGGTCAGCACCTGCCTGGCCTCGGGCGTCCGGACGTACGCGACGAAGGCGGCGGCGCCGTTCTTGTTCGGTGCCTTGGCGAGCGCGGCGATCGGGTAGTCGTTCACGGCCTTGTCGGCTTCGGGGAAGTCCACGCCGTCGATCTTCGCAGCATCGGCCTGCACGTCGGTCCGGTACACCAGGGACGCGTCGACCTCGCCGAGTTCGACCTTGGTGAGCGCGCCCTTGACGTCCTGCTCCAGGGTGACCGGGGTGAGGTCGACGCCGGCGGCCTTGAGCGCGGTCTGGGCGGCGGCGCCGCACGGCACCTCCTTCGCGCACAGGGCGACCTTCACGCCGGAGGCGGTGAGGTCCTTGAGGCCCGCGACGTGCTTGGGGTTGCCCTTGGGGACGGCGATGGTGAGGGTGTTCCGCACGAAGGTCGTGGGCTGTCCGCTCGCACCGCCCGCGTCGCTCACGGTCTTCATGGTGGCGGGGCTGGCGGCGGCGAACACGTCAGCCGGGGCACCGGAGTTGATACTGGTGGCGAGGCTGGAGCTGCCGCCGAAGTTGAAGGTGACCTTGCTGCCCGGGTTGGCGGCCTCGAACTTCCTGCCGAGCTCGGTGAAGGTCTCCTTGAGCGAGGCGGCGGCGAAGACCGTGACGGTGCCGGAGGCCTTCGGGACGCCGCCGCCCGCACCGCCCGCGTCCGCGGCGGCGTTCGGGGAGGTGCTCGAGGAGGCCGCGGAACCGGAGGACGAGCCGCCGCCGCTGCCGCAGGCGGTGACCCCGAGGGCGACGGCGAGGGCCGCGGCGGTGGCGACGGCGAGCCTGCGGGTGGTCGGCGTGCGGGTGCTCATCGGTGCTTCCCCTCCAGGGTGCGCGCCGGAAGGGGCGCGGAGTCCTGGTCGCAGGTGCGGCCATTACGGCGATCATAGTGCCGCAGATGCGAGCAATGAACCCCCTGTCGGTTCGCATGGCGCAGGCCGATGGCGGCGGGTGGCGGCCGGTGACAGCCGGGTGGCGGCCCTCGGGCTGCCGCGGAACGGCGCGTCCGGGATCGTGAATGCCCGGCGTGAGTGCCCGGCGTGCGTGCGTGCTCGGCGTGCGTCCTCGGCGTGCGTGCGCCGGAAGGGGCGCGCGGAAATTGTGTCGCGCCGTGGAAGGCCGGACGGCCACAGTGGTCGCTGTCCGTACATGCGGCCGGAGGCGGTCAGAGGCGCCGCCGCGGCCGAACCAAGGGGAGGAGTCCGTCCGTGTCCACGCTGCGCGTCACCGCCGAGAAGCTGGTCATCCTGGAGCACCCGAACGCCGATGCTCTGGAGCTCGCCCAGGTCGGCCTCTACCGCGCGGTGGTCGCGAAGGGCGCCTACCGGACCGGGGACCACGCCGTCTACATCCCCGAACAGGCCGTCCTCCCCGAGGGGTTGATCGACGAGCTGGGGCTGACCGGCAAGCTGGCCGGCGCCCGGGCGAACCGGGTGAAGGCGGTACGGCTGCGCGGCGAGCTGTCCCAGGGCATCGTCTGCCGGCCCGCCGCGCTCGCCGGCTCCGACCTGGCCGCCGCGGCCGAGCGCGGCGAGGACTTCGCCGAGCTGCTCGGGATCGTCAAGTGGCAGCCGCCGGTGCCGACGTCGATGAGCGGCGACGTGGTCAGCGCGCCGGACCTGCTGCCCTGGGTGGACATCGAGAACCTCAAGCGCTACCCCGACGCCTTCGCGCCGGGCGAGCCCGTGGTGCTGACCGAGAAGCTGCACGGCAGTTGCTGCCTGGTCACGTACTTCGCCGCCACCGGCGAGGTGCAGGTGTCCTCCAAGGGCATCGGCGCGCAGGGGCTGGCGCTGGCCGAGGACGAGCGCAACCTGTACTGGCGGGCGGTGCGGGCGTACGGCATCCCGGAGGTGGCGGCGCGGCTGGCCGAGCGCCTCGGGGCCGAGCGGGTCGGCATCTTCGGCGAGGTCTTCGGCGAGGGGGTGCAGGACCTGGGCTACGGCGCCTCGGCGCGCACCGAGCGCCCCGGCTACGCGGCCTTCGACGTGTCGGCCCTGATCGACGGACAGCTGAACTGGCTGTCGTCGGTCGAACTCCTGGACGGTGAGCTGCCGTTGGCTCCGGAACTGTGGCGCGGGCCGTTCGACCCGGAGACCGTGCTGGCGTTCGCCCGGGGCAAGGAGACCGTTTCCGGACGTCAACTGCACCTGCGGGAGGGCGTGGTGGTGCGGCCGGTCACCGAGCGGTGGAGCCCGGTGCTCGGCGGGCGGGCGATCGCCAAAGTGGTCAGTGACGCTTACCTGACCCGCAAGGGGGGCACCGAATACGAGTGAGACGGGTCCGGATCCGACCGGGCGGATCAGCCCGGTCGGGCGGATCCGGGCGCGGCTCCTCTCGGTGCTGACTGCCCGTCGGGAGAGACGGCGGGCGCATCCCTGTACAGAAGGAGTGCCGATGGCCACCGACGTCATCCCCGTGCGCGCCCCCGGGCCCGTGCCCGCCCCCACCTCCGCGATACCCGTACCGTCCGGGAACCGTCTGGTCGGATCGCTGTTCGACCTCACCCGTCGCCCGCTGCGCAGCTACCTCGCGGCCCACCGCGAACACGGCGACGTGGTGCGTTTCCAGGCCGGGCCGCCCGGGCTGCGGGCCGACTTCTACGGGGTGTTCTCGCCGGAGGGCGTCCGCCAGGTGCTGGCCGGCGACGCGGCGAACTTCCGCAAGGAGAGCTCCTTCTACGACGAACTGCGCACCAGCGTCGGCAACGGCCTGCTGACCAGCCAGGACGCCGACTACCAGCGTCAACGGCGGATGATACAGCCGCTGTTCACGCGGCGCCGGGTGGACGGCTACGCGGACGCGCTGGCGCAGGAGGCGCAGTCGCTCGTCGAGCGCTGGCGGGCGGCGCCCGACGGGGTGGTGGACGCGGCGGAGGAGACGTCCCGGTTCGCGCTGCGGGCGGTCGCGCGCATCCTCTTCGGCGCCGACGTGGAGGAGGCGATCGCGGTGGTGCACCACAGCTTCCCGGTGCTCGGCGAGTACGTGAAGGAACGCGGCTACGCCCCGGTCCGCCTTCCGCGCACCTGGCCGACCCCGGCCAACCGGCGCGGCACCGAGGCCCAGCGGGCGCTGTACGGGGTCTGCGACCGGATCATCGCCGAACGGGCCGCGCGCGGCGACGACGAGGCCGCGGACGACCTGCTCACCCTGCTCGGGCGGGCCCGCGACGACGACGGCGCGCGGCTCGACCCGGCCGAACTCCGCGACCAGGTCCTGGTGTTCCTGCTCGCCGGGCACGAGACCACGGCCACCGCGCTGGCCTTCGCGCTGCACCTGCTGGCGATCCACCCCGAACAGCGGCGGCTCGCCCGGGAGGAGGCGCGGACCGTCCTGGCCGGGCGGGCGCCGACGGCGGCGGACCTGGACGCGCTGCCGTACATCACCCGGGTGTTGAAGGAGGCGATGCGCCTCTATCCGTCGGCGGCCCTGGGCGGGCGGCGGGCGGTCGAGGAGACCGTCATCGACGGGTACGTTATCCCGGCGGGGGCGCAGGTGGTCGTCGCGCCGCTGGTCACCCACCGGCACCCGGACCACTGGGAGGAGCCGGAGCGGTTCGACCCGGACCGCTTCCTGCCGGAGGCGGAGCGGGCGCGGCACCGGTACGCCTGGTTCCCGTTCGGCGGTGGGCCGCGGGCCTGCATCGGTCAGCACTTCTCGATGCTGGAGGCCGTGTTGGCCCTGGGGGTGCTGCTGCGGGACTTCGAGCTGGAGGCGGTGGACCGGCGGGTGGCGCTGGCGCAGGGGATCACGCTGCGGGCGGCGAGCCCGATGCGGATCCGGGTGACGCCGGGCGACTGACGGGCGGCTTGCGGTAGGCGGGAGACAGCTGGCAGGCGACAGCTGACAGCCGACAGGGTTCAGCGGACGGATGACAGATTTCAAACTCTGTTATCTGTCCGCTGTCCGCTGTCGATTGTCCGCTGTCGTCCGTACGTCGCCCGCCGCGCGCTCGTCGACCGTCCGCTGGGTACACGACCGGGCCATTCGAACACACCGCCCGTGTGTCACGGGCAGCTTTTCAGATCTTTGTCTGACCGATTCCGGCCTCTCGGTAGCGTCCCACGCACCCCGGACCGGAAGCGCACATGCGGCTGGCATATGCCATTCAGGTGCAGACCGCCCGGCCAGGGGAGCCCGGGCGCACCGCGTACCGCCCCCGGGCCCGACCGGTCGACCGGAGGTCCCATGGGCACCCTCAACAATCTCAGCCTCGGCTGGCTGACCCCCGCCCTCTCGTACCTGATGGCCTGCGCCGGCGCCGCCCTCGGGCTGCGCTGCACGCTGCGCGGCCTCACCGCGAGCGGCCCGGCCCGGCGGAACTGGCTGGTCACGGCCGCCGCCGCGATCGGCTCCGGCATCTGGACCATGCACTTCGTCGCCATGTTCGGCTTCACCGTCGACGGCACCGAGCTGCGCTACAACGTGCCGCTGACCCTCCTCAGCCTCGTGGTCGCGGTGCTGGTCACCGGCCTCGGCCTGACCGTGGTCTGCTACGGCCGGCACCGCGGCCTCTCCCTGCTCTCCGGCGGCGTCACCACCGGCCTCGGCGTCGCCGCGATGCACTACCTGGGCATGGCCGCCCTCCGGATGCACGGCGGACTGCACTACGACCCCGGAACGGTCGCGCTCTCCGTACTGGTCGCCGTCGGTGCCGCCACCGCCGCGCTCTGGTCCGCCGTCACCATCCGCAACGTGTACGCGGCCGCGGCCGCCGCGATGGCCATGGGCCTCGCCGTCAGCTGCATGCACTACACCGGCATGGCCGCCGTCCATGTCCGGCTGGAGCCGACCCGCACGGAGCTCGGCGGAGTCAGCCCGATGGAGTTCGTCTTCCCGCTCGCCGTCGGCCTCGGCTCCTTCCTCTTCCTCGCCTCCGCCTTCGTGGCGCTCTCGCCGACCGCCCAGGAGCGGGCCGGCTACCGGGCGGCCGGCGAGCCGTCCATCGGCGAGCACCCCGGCGAGCCCCCGCACCCCGGGCCGGCCCCGCACGGGCCAGCCTCGCATGGGCCCGCCCCGGCCGAGGCGGGGGCCGGGCAGCGCGCCGCCTGAGCTGCGCATCCGCCGCGGCGCGTCTTCCAAGCCGCATGAGCCGCACGCCCTCCGCTTTCCCGCTTTTCCGTTTTCCCGCTCTCCCCGCCCGAAAGGCTCCTCACCCATGCGAGAAGACCGCGGTACCGCCCCCGGTACCCGCCGGGGTGCCCATGCCGGGCCGCCCGCCCGTCCGCCGCGCCCCGGCCCGTGGCTGCGCGGGCTGCGCCCCCGGAGCGTCCGCGCCCGGATCATCGCGCTGCTGATGGTCCCGGTCGTCTCCGTCATCGCGCTGTGGGGGTTCGCCACCGTCACCACCGCCCAGGGCGTCTGGGGCCTGATGCGCCAGCGCGACGCCCAGCGCACGCTGCTCACCCCCATCGCCGAGACCGTCGCCGGGCTGCAGGCCGAACGCACCGCTGTCGGTCAGCTGCTGGCGGCCCCGGCGCCGGCCCCCACCGCCGTCCGGGAGAGCGCCCTGCGCGAGGCGGCGGCGGCCACCGACCGGGCGCTCACCCCGCTGTTCCCGGACGCCCACCGCCCCGACCGGGGCTACAACCGCGCCGACGCCCAGGGACTGGGCGGCGAGGCGGCGGCCAGGCTGGACGCCCTCGGCAGCTCGCTCGCTGCCCTGCCCGTCCTGCGCGACCGGGTCCTGGCCAGGAGCGTCGGCTGGCCCGAGGCGTACGCCGTGTACGGCGAGGCGGTGGACCGGGCGCTCGCCGCCGCCGGCGCCGTCGCGCCCTTCCAGGACCGCCAGGTGGCCGCCGACGCCCGGGTGCTGCTGGAGCTGGCTCGCTCCCGTGAGCTGCTCGCCCGCGAGGACTCGCTGCTGCGCGCCGCCCAGTTGTCCGGCGGGCTCGCTGACGACCAGCTGCGGGAGTTCTCCGGCGCGGCCTTCGCCCGGCGGGAGTTCGAGCGGGGTGCCGCCGCCGACCTGCGCCCCGCCGACCGGGAGTCGCTGCTCGCCGTCACCGGTGGCCAGGACCACCGCGAGCTGGCCGGGTACGAGGACAGGGTGCGGACGGCCGCCGACGGGCGGACCGCGGTCGCCGCGGTGCCGGCCGACCGCTGGGCGATGGTCGCGGGCAATGTGGCCGGCGCCCTGCGGACCGTCGAGGACCGGGCCGGACGGGTCGCCGCCGAGCGCCAGGACCCCTATGCCCTGGGCCTGTTCACCCCGGCCGGGATGGCCGTGCTGCTCGGCCTGGTCGGCGTGGTGGCCTCGCTGGTGATCTCGGTGCAGATCGGTCGCGGCCTGGTCACCGAGCTGATCGGCCTGCGCAATTCGGCACTTGAGCTGGCCGGGCGCAAACTCCCGGAGACCATGCGGAAGTTGCGCGCGGGCGAGGAGGTGGACATCGAGGCCGAGGCGCCCCGGCCGGTGGGGCGGGACGATGAGATCGGCCAGGTGCACCGGGCGCTGGGCACCGTCCAGCGGGCTGCCGTCACAGCGGCAGTCGAGCGGGCCGAGGTGCTCTCCGGTGTCTCCGGGGTGTTCGTCAACCTCGCGCGCCGCAGCCAGGTCCTGGTGCACCGCCAACTCACCCTGCTGGACGCGATGGAGCGCCGTACCGACGACCCGTCCGAGCTGGCCGACCTGTTCCGGCTGGACCACCTCACCACTCGGATGCGCCGCCACGCCGAGGGCCTGATCATCCTCTCCGGGGCGGCTCCCGGCCGTGGCTGGCGCCGACCTGTCCCGCTGGTGGACGTGGTGCGCGCGGCCGTCTCGGAGGTCGAGGAGTACGCCCGGGTCGAGGTCCACCCGCTGCCGCGCGCGGCCGTGGTCGGCCACGCCGTCGCGGACCTCACCCACCTGGTGGCCGAACTGGTCGAGAACGCCACCGGGTTCTCCCCGCCGCACACTCGGGTGCACATCCGGGGCGAACGGGTCGGCAACGGCTTCGCGTTGGAGATCGAGGACCGCGGCCTCGGCATGGGCCCGGAGGTGCTGGCCTCGGCCAACCGCCGGATCGCCGCCGTCGAGCAGAGCGACCTCTTCGACAGCGACCGGCTCGGCCTGTTCGTGGTCAGCCGGCTCGCCCGGCGGCAGGACGTCAAGGTCTCGCTGGTGACCTCCGCGTACGGCGGCACCACCGCGGTGGTCCTGCTGCCGACCACGCTGCTGGCCGACGAGGCGGCGGCGGAGGCGATGGCGGCGGAGACGATGGAGCCGGAGGCGATGGAGGCGGGGGACGTGCGACACGACGTCGAGCCGGTGGCGCCCCTGCCGTCCGCAGCGGCACCGGGCGGTGCGGCGGCCGGGGAGGCGCCGGTGGGGTCGCTGCCTGCCGAGTGGGTACAAACCGGTCTCCCGGAGCGGGAGTTCACGGCGGTGCACGCCCGCGGGGAGGGGGCGACGGGCGATCCGGGCAGCGCCATGGGCAACGCGTCGAGCGGCGGCCCGAGCGGCGGCCCGATCGGCGGCCCGAGGCGTCGGGAGCACCCGCAGGGCAGGACCGGCGACGGGTTTCCGGCGGTGGGTGGGCCACCGCCGGAGGGTGGGGCTCTGCTGGCGTTCGGTGTCCGGGGCAGTGACCCGGGGCCGGTGCGCCGCACCCCCTTCCGGGCCGACGGCGCCCGGGTGGCGGGTCCGGCTGCGGGCGGGGGTACGGGTGCGACCGCCCGTCCGCGGTCCGGACCGCCGCAGCCGTATGGCGCGGAGCCGTACCGTACGGAACCCCAGGCCGAACCGGCGCGCGGGCCCGGCGGCGCGGGCGACGCCAGGCCGGAGGACCGGCGGCCGGGTGGCCAACGACCGGGCGGCCAGCGACCGGAGCGCCACCGACCGGGCGGCCACCGACCGGGCGGCCACCGGCCGGACGATCACCGACTCGACGATCACCGACCGGAGGCCCGGCGACCGGAGGCCCGACCTGCGAGCGGCCACGTACCGGACGGTCACCCAGCCGACCCGGGCCCCGCCGAGCTGCCGCGCCGGACCCGGCAGGCGAGCCTCGCGCCGCAGCTGCGCGAGGCCCCGGCCCGCCCGACCGCGCGCGGCCGCCGTACGGCTGCCGCCTCCTCGGCCGATCCCGGAGCCGGCGACGGCCTTGGCGCCGCGGGCCGCAGCCCCGAGGAGGCGCGGGCGGCGATGTCCGCCTTCCAGAGCGGATGGGCGCGCGGCCTGTACCCGGAGGGCCGGCCGGACGGGCAACCCGCCGACCCTCCGCAGCCGCCGCCGGCACGCCACCCCCGACACCCGTTCCGAACCGAAGGAGAGCGTCCGTGATCGCCACCACCCACCGCGCGGGGGAGCTGAACTGGCTCCTCGACGAGCTGGTCCAGCGCGCCCCCGAACTCCGCTTCGCCGTGATGCTCTCCGCCGACGGCCTGGCCATGGGCACCTCGGCCGGCCTGGCCCGCGAGGACGGGGAGCATCTGGCGGCCGTCGCCTCCGGCTTCCACAGCCTGGCCAAGGGCGCCGGCCGACACTTCGGCGCGGGTGAAGTCCGCCAGACCATGGTCGAGTTGGAGGGCGGGTACCTGCTGGTCGCGGCAGCCGGGGAGGGCACCTGCCTCGCCGTGTTCGCCACCGCCCGGGCCGACCTCGGCCTGATCGCCTACGAGATGGCCAGGCTGGTCCGCCGGGTCGGCGAGCACCTGAGCACCCCGCCGCGGGCGGTGGGCGGCCGGTGAGTCCGGTGCCCCGCCCGTACCGGGGGCGACATCCGGAGCACCCGAGGGCCGAACCCGACGGGCACTCCCGCAATCCGCTCGCCGCCACCCACCGGTCCCGCTGGTACGACGACGACGCCGGGCCGGTGGTCCGCCCGTACGCGATGACCCGGGGGCGCACCGGGGCCGGGGAGCAGCAGTTCGACCTGATCGCCGTGGTGGTCACCGAGTTGCCCGACCCGGTGCTCGTGCCGGACGCGCCCGAGCCGCCGGTCGGCCCCGAACAGGCGCGGATCCTCGCGCTGTGCCGGGGGACCCCGCTGTCCGTGGCCGAGCTGGCCGCCGACCTCGACCTGCCGGTGGGCGTCGTGCGGGTACTGCTCGGCGACCTGCTGGCGGCCGGGCTCATCCGGGTCCGCCGCCCCGTCCCGCCCGCCCTGCTCCCCGACGAGCGCATCCTCCAGGAGGTCATCCGTGGACTCCGCGCACTCTGACCACCCGCCCGCCCCGTCCGCGTCGGCAGCCCCGTCCGCGCCGCCCGCGCCGTACGACGGGCCGGATCCGTTCGACAGGCCGGATCCGTTCGACGGACCGGATCCGCTCGACGCCGAGGATCCCGACGGCACGGTGCTCGCGCTCAAGATCCTGGTGGCGGGGGGATTCGGGGTGGGGAAGACGACACTGGTCGGCGCGGTCAGTGAGATCCGGCCGCTGCGGACCGAGGAACGGCTGACCGAGGCCGGGCGCGAGGTGGACGACCTGGACGGCGTGGAGCGGAAGTCCACCACCACGGTGGCGATGGACTTCGGCCGGATCACCATCCGCGAGGGGCTGGCGGTCTACCTGTTCGGCACCCCGGGGCAGGACCGGTTCTGGTTCCTCTGGGACGAGCTGGCCCAGGGGGCGCTCGGTGCGGTGGTGCTCGCCGACACCCGCCGGCTGACGGACTGCTTCCCGGCCGTCGACTTCTTCGAACACCGGGGAATTCCCTTCGTGGTCGCGGTGAACCGTTTCGCCGGGACACGGGAGTTCGGTCCGGAGGAGGTCGCCCGCGCACTGGACCTGGACGCGGGCACACCCGTGCTGCTGTGCGACGCGCGCCACCGGGCCTCGGGCAAGGAGGTGCTGATCAACCTGGTCGAGCACGCGGGCCGGGTGCACGCCGCCAGGCTGCTCGCGGACGCCTCACCGGTGGGCTGAGGCGGGCGGGCGGGCCGAGTACCGACGGGCGGACAGCGTGCGGCGGACGGATGGCAGATGACAGCTGACAGATTTCGAAATCTGTCAGCTGTCATCTGTTATCCGTCATTTGTCCGCCGTCGATCGTCCGCCGTCGATTGTCGGCGGTGGTCGTCGGCGGTGGTCGTCGGCGGTCGGTCGATCGGTCGTCCGCGTTCGGTCGGGGGTGCTCCGGCCGTTCCGCCGAGGGCGTCAGCGGTTCAGCTGTGCCACTGGAACACGACCCGCGTCCAGGTGGACCCGGGGCAGTTGCCCCAGACCGCCCAGGCCTCCGGTCGTGCGCCGATCCACAGGCCGGTGCTGTACGAGCCGTCGGCGCAGTACGTGATGGTGCGCAGCCGTCCGGAGTAGACGTTGCAGCGGCCCTCCCAGCGCCAGCCGTAGTTGCCGGTGATGACGCAGCGGTAGGTGTCGGTCGCGACGGTGTTCCAGGCCGGGATGGCGTCGGGGGGCGTGGTCTGGATCCGGACCGTCGCCGCGGCGGCCGGCGGGGTGGTGGTCCCGAGTGCGCCGAGGGCGGCCGTGGCCGCCAGTCCGAACATGGCGAACTTCCTGGCGATGCAGCCTCGCACGGTGGTTCTCCTTGCCGAGGGGTTCTCGTCGGGCGGGGCGCCCCGCCCGCCCGGAGTCTGCCGGGAGGTGAACTCCCGCCTCCCGCGCGGCCGGTGACATGTTGCACACGATTGACTGCGCACAGTGAAACGACGAACTATGATGTGACCTGTGTCACAAGTCATCCGGTTGGCCTACGGTGCTCCGTCGCCAAGGCCGGCCTGGTGCTCGGGGTGCCGATTTCCGGGGAGAGCGGCATGGCGGATTGCAGTGGTCGGAATGCGGGCGGCGGACGGGAAGCGGACTGCGCCCCGGGCGTGAGTAGTGGTCAATCGGCAGAGTTCAACCGGGTGTTCACGGATCTGCTGCCCAGGCTCCAGCAGGCGGCGGCCTCCCTCGCCGGCGGCCCGATCGGAGCGGGAGACGTCGTCCACGACGCGTACCTCCGGATCGCCCGCCGGCCGGAGCGCTTCCTCGGTCATCCGCAGCCGTACGCCTACGCGTTCACCACGATGGTGAACATCCTGCGCGACCAGTGGCGCCGGGAGCGTCGGCGGGTGCCGATGCCCGAGGTGCCGGAGGCGGGCGACGTCGGCGAGCGGGACCGGAGCGCCGCCGACTCCTGGGCCGGCGGGATGGCCGAGTCGCAGGCGCGCTGGGAGGTGCTGCGCCTGTTGGGCTTACTGACGGTCAAGCAGGCCCGCGCGGTGGTGCTGGTGGACATCGACGGCTACAGCATCGACGAGGCCGCCGAACTGCTCGGGCTGCACCGCAGTACGCTCGCTGTCACCCGGCGCCGCGCCCACGGCCGACTGCGCGCGATCCTCCAGCAGGAACGCGACCGGGAGCGCGACCGGGAACGCGCCCGCGGGCGTGACCGCGGGCGCGGCCGAGGGGGTCGGGATGGGTGTGCGATCGCCGCTCCGACGCACCGGGCTGACGGCAAGTCAAACTGATGCGGCGCCCCGGCCCGTACCCTGCGAATCGTGATCACGTACGAGGACGGCCGCCTGCGCGCACTGGCCGAGGACGGCCGCTGGCCCGAGTTGCTCGCCGCCTACCGGCAGGGCCGGGCGGCCGCCGTGGCCGAGGCCGGTGAGGAGGCCGCGGCCGTGCTGACGGCACCGCTCGGCCACCTGATCGCCTACGCGGCGCCGCCCGAGCTGGCCGTCCGGCTGTTCGACGGGGACGGCGGCGCGGGGACGGCGGCCGGGGTGGCCGACCACGACGCCGGCCCGCTCTGGGAGGTGCTGGCGACCAGGCACTCCTGGTCGCGGCTGGCCCCGCTGCTGGGCCCGGCCCCGGTGCGACGGCTGGTCGCGCACACCCGGGCACTGCTCGGCGAGGACCTCTCGCACGGGTCCGAGCTGGACCGGTCCGAGTCGCACCAGTCCGAGTCGCACCGGTCCGAGTCGTGCGGCCCCGGGCCGTACGGTCCCGAGTCCGACCCCGAGGGCGTGCCGTTGCGCCTGGAGCCGTGGGAGGCGTCGGGCTGGGACGAGGCGGCCCGGGTACGCGAGTACCTGCCCGGCGGGGGTGCGCGCTGCGCGCTGCTGACCCTGCCTGCCAGCCGGGAGGGCCTGGGTGAGGTGGAACTGCCGCCGGCGGAGGAGTCGGCCGGACGCCCGGACGGGCCGCGGGTCACCCGGGCGCTGGCCGGACTGGGGGCACTCGCGCCGTGGGCGGCGACGGCCTGCGTCCGCGGTCCGGCCCCGGCGGCGGCCGCCCTGCTCGCCCGCGACCATCGGGTGATCGGCGGGTACCTGCCGTTCCCGCTCGCCTATCCGGCGCTGGTGCGGGCCGCCGCCGTGGGGCGGGATCAGGGCTGCGCGCACGGGCGGCTGGCGCTGTGGCGGGCGTTGGCCGAGATGGCTGCGATGGACGGTGCGGACAGGGCGGACGGTGCGGACGGGGCGGACACGGCCGACGGGGCGGACGGGGCAGGCACTCGGGAAAGGGCAGCCGGGACGACCGGGACGCGCGGAGTGGACCGCGCCGAGGTGAACGCGCTGGTGGCCCGGATGCGCTGCTTCACCTGGCAGGAGCCGTCGGCCGGGCTGCACCATCTGCACGTCGCGCTGGAGGATCCGGCCAGCGGGGTGGCCTGGGTGGTCAGCGGCTCGCAGGAGCTGTGACGAGCGAGTCGCGAGGCCCGTCAGGGCTGACCGGCCGGCCCGGGAACGACGAGGCCCCGGCTCGGGGAAGACGAAACCCCCGGTCCGGGGAAGACACAACCCCCGGTCCGGGGAAGAAGAAACCCCGGTCCGGCGCCGTTTCCGGGGTTGGTGGAGGCGCCGGGCCGGGGGAGTGCGAGGGCCGCTGCCGGGCTCAGACGCCGGCGGGAGCGGCGCCCTGGGCGGGAACGGCCTCGGGGGCGGCAGCCGTCGAGCCGTCCGCCGCGGTGGCCGGGCCGGCGGGCGCGCCGTGGACGTCGACCAGCGTCTGCTCGTCGAACGGCAGCTCGCCGGCCAGCACCCGCCGGGAGCGCTCGGTGTCGAGCTCGCCGGTCCAGTGCCCGATCAGGACGGTCGCGACGGCGTTGCCCGCGAAGTTGGTGAGGGCGCGGGCCTCCGACATGAAGCGGTCGATGCCGACGATCAGGCCGACCCCGTCCACCAGCGCGGGCTTGTGCGACTGCAGCCCGCCCGCGAGGGTGGCCAGTCCGGCCCCGGTGACCCCGGCCGCGCCCTTGCTCGCGATCACCATGAAGACCAGCAGCGAGAGCTGCTCGCCGAGCGACATCGGCTTGTCCATCGCCTCGGAGATGAAGATCGAGGCCATGGTCAGGTAGATGGCGGTGCCGTCGAGGTTGAAGCTGTAGCCGGTCGGCACGGTGATGCCGACGACCGGGCGGCTGACGCCCAGGTGCTCCATCTTGGCGATCAGGCGGGGCAGCGCGCTCTCGGAGGAGGAGGTGGAGAGGATCAGCAGGAACTCGCGGCCGAGGTACTTCAGCAGCGAGAACACGTTGACCCCGGCGACCAGGCGCAGCAGCGTGCCCAGCACCACGACGACGAACAGCACGCAGGTGACGTAGAAGCCGATCATGATGACGGCCAGGCTCTTCAGCGCGGCGGTGCCGGTGGCTCCGACCACGGCGGCCATGGCCCCGAAGGCGCCGATCGGCGCAACCCACATGATCATCGACATGATCCGGAAGACCAGCCGCTGCAGGTGCTCGATCCCGCGCAGGACCGGCGCGCCGGCCGTGCCCATCGCCTGGAGGGCGAAGCCGGCGAGCAGGGCGACCAGCAGGGTCTGGAGCACCTTGCCCTGGGTGAGGGCCGAGAACAGGGTCTCGGGGATCATCCCGAGCAGGAAGTCGGTGGTCGACTGGGCGCCGCCGGCGGCCGCCTGGGCGTGGCCGGACTTGGCGAGCGCGGCGGTCAGGTGCAGGCCGCCGCCGGGCTCCAGCAGGTTGCCGACGACCATGCCGATGCCCAGCGCGACGGTCGACATGGCGAGGAAGTAGCCGATGGCGAGGCCGCCGACCTTGCCGACCTTGGCGGCCTTGGTCACCGAGCCGATGCCCAGGACGATGGTGCAGAAGATCACCGGGCTGATCATCATCTTGATCAGGTTGACGAAGCCTGTACCGACCGGCTTCAGCTCCACGGCGAAACCGGGGGCGGCCAGGCCGACCACCACACCCGCGACCACCGCGGCGATCACGGCGATGTAGAGGTAGTGGGTCCGGTCCTTGCGTCTGGGTCCTGCCGCCGTGGCGGCTCCGGTGATCGACATCTGCGGCTCCCTTGCCGTGCAGTCCTGGTGGCCCCGGGGGATGGGCCGCTCTGACTATGGGCCCGGAGGTGACGGAGGTCACGTTTGCGTTCATAGAGTTCATGAACGGTGCGGGTGGCCCGGATGTCCCGGCCGCTAACGGCGGGCCGCTAACGGTGCGGGCTGCGAACGGCGCGGGCCGTGAACGGTGCGGGCCGGGCGGGCACGGGTGGGCTGCGGCCGCCCGTCGCCGTGCCCTGGGGTCGTCCGGGAGTGTGGTGCACACTGGCAGGCATGTCCGAGCGCACCGCCCCCACCGCCCCGCGCCGCCGTTCGCACCGGTCGACGGGCCGCGGGCCCCGGCGGCTGGTCCGCAGCCTGGCCGGGCAGCTGTTCGTCGTCCAGGTGGTGATCGTCGCCGCCGTGGTCGCCGGCGGCGCTATGCTCGCGTACCTCTTCACCGCCGGCCGCACCGAGGACGCCGCCCGCCGCCAGGTGACCGCGGTCGCGCACGCCGTCGCGGACTCGCCGTCCGTCCGTGCGGCCGTCGGCGGCCCGGACCCGACCGCGGTGCTCCAGCCGTACGTCGAGCAGGTGCGGGCCGACACCGGGGTCTCCTTCATCACCGTCATGGACACCGACGGCGTGCGCTGGACCCACCCGCTGCCCGAGCAGATCGGCCGGACCTACCTCGGGCACATCGACTGGGCGCTCGCCGGGCAGACCCGCAGCGAGACGTACACCGGAACGCTCGGCCCGTCCGTCCGGGTGGTCACCCCGGTCTGGGACGACCAGCACCGGGTGGTCGCGCTGGTCAGCGCAGGCCTCACGGTGGAGTCGATCTCCGCGCAGCTGAGCGGTCCACTGCTCGCCCTGGTCGGGGTGGCGGTGGCCGCGCTCGCGCTCGGTGGCGTCGGCACCTACCTCGCCAACTCCCGGCTGCGGCGGCACACCCACGGGATGGGGCCGGACGAGCTGAGCCACCTCTACGAGTACCACCAGGCCACCCTGCACGCGGTGCGCGAGGGGCTGGTCCTGGTCGACTGCTCGCACCGGGTGGTGCTGTGCAACGACGCCGCCCGTGAACTGCTCGGACTGGCGGGTGACTTGGAGGGACGTCCGGTGGTGGAGCTGGGCCTGCCGGAGGCGTTGGTCGCGGCCGTGCTGGGGAAGGATCCGGTCCGGGACGAGGTGCACCTGACGGCCGAGCGGGTCGTCGTGCTGAACACCTCCACCATCGGCGCGGGCACCGGCCTCGGCCGGGTGGTCACCCTCCGGGACCACACCGAACTCCAGGCACTCAGCGGAGAATTGGACTCGGTGCGCGGCTTCACCGAGGCGCTCGGCGCGCAGGCGCACGAGGCCGCCAACCGGCTGCACGCCGTGGTCTCGCTGATCGAACTGGGTCGCCATGAGCAGGCGGTGGAGTTCGCGACCGCCGAGCTCGAACTCGCCCAGCAGCTCACCGACCGGGTGGTCGCGGCGGTGAGCGAGCCGGTGCTGGCCGCGCTGCTGCTCGGCAAGGCGGCCCAAGCCGCCGAACGGGGCGTGGAGTTGACCCTCACCGAGGACAGCCGGATCGACGACGGGGTGCTGCCGCCCGGGCTCTCCGCACGAGACCTGATCACCGTGCTCGGCAACCTCATCGACAACGCCGTGGACGCCGCGATCGCCGGAGCGGCCGAGAGCCCCGTCCCGCCGGAGGTCACCGTCACGGCGCGGATCGCCGACGGCCGGGACTGCGGCGTTCGGGATGGCGGCGGTCGGGGCGGTGGCAGTCGGGACGGCGTCGGTCGGGATCGCGGGAGCGACGGCCGGGGCGACGACGGGGACGTGGGGGCGCCCGGCGCGTGCCTGCTGCTGCGGGTCGCCGACACCGGCGCGGGGATCGACCCGGGCGCGGTCGAGGACGTGTTCCGGCGCGGCTGGAGCACCAAGCAGGACGGCCGTGGGCACGGGCTCGGGCTGGCGCTGGTCGCCCAGACCGCGCGGCGCAACGGCGGCACCGTCGAGGTCGGACGGGAGCGCGGTGCGGTGCTCACGGTGCGGCTGCCGCTGGCCGGCCGGCCGGGGGAGCCGGGGGAGCCGGGAGGATCGGCGGGCGAATCGGAGGAGTCCGCGGACCGGGCCGACCAGGCCGCCCGGTCCGCCGGTCGGGAGCAGGAAGGGGCCCTGGCATGAGTGGCGCCGCCGACAGCACGGCCGACACCGGCATCGGCGCCCCCGCCGGGAAGGAGATCTCCGTCCTGGTGGTCGAGGACGACCCGGTGGCCGCCGCAGCGCACACCCTGTACGTGCGGCGCGAGCCCGGCTTCCACGCCGCGGGGACGGTCCACAGCTGCGCCGACGCGCTGCGCTTCCTGGACCGGGCCCGCGCGGCCGGGACGCCCGTCGACCTCACCCTGCTCGATCTCTACCTGCCGGACGGCCACGGGCTCCAGCTCTGCCGCACCCTGCGCGCGGCCGGTCACAGCACCGACGTCATCGCGGTGACCTCGGCCCGTGACCTCGCCATGGTCCGGCAGGCCGTCTCCGCGGGCGTCGTGCAGTACCTGCTGAAACCGTTCAGCGCGGCCGCCCTGCACGACCGTCTGGAGCGTTACGCCCGCTACCGCGACAGCCTCGGGCGCACCGGCGAGGCGACCGGCCAGGAGGAGGTCGACCAGGCGTTCGCGCTGCTCCGCACGCCGGAGCGCACCACCCTGCCCAAGGGGCTGAGCGCGCCCACCCTGGACTCCGTCGCCTCGGTCCTGCGCGAAGCGGCCACCGGACTCTCGGCCGCGGCCGCCGGCGCCGCCGCCGGGGTCTCGCGGATCACCGCTCGGCGCTACCTGGAGCACCTGGTGGAGACCGGGTGCGCGGTGCGGGAGCCGCAGTACGGCAGCGTCGGGCGGCCGGAGCTCTGCTACCGGTGGAGGAGCCGGGCCTGACGGTTCACCAAGTCAGAGCCCGAGCCTGAGCCCGAGCCCGGCCCCGGCCCCGAGCCTGAGCCCGAGCCCGGCCCCGAGCCCGAGCCCGGCCCTGAGCCCGAGTCCGGGCTCGGGGCCGTATCCGGACCCGGACCGTCGGTCGGAGGGGCGTCGAGGTCCGGGCCGTGACCTTTCCACGCGGCGCTCGTTGGGCGAACCGGGGGAGGTTCACTCGCGCGGGTGGTTCTGGGGCCCCGGGGGCATTCCGCCAGGTCACGGCCAGTAAAGTTAGGCTTACCTAACTTCCCCTGGGGGTTTCTCGTGTCGCTCGCTGCCGTACCCGTCCAGGCCACCTCCGGAACCCCGGCCGCCGGTGAAGCGATCCTGCGCCGTCAGCGCGTCCGCGAGTCCGCCGCCAGAACCTACGCCCGCTCCTTCCCGATCGTCCCGGTCCGCGCCCACGGCATGACCGTCGAGGGCGCCGACGGACGGCGCTACCTGGACTGCCTCTCCGGCGCCGGCACGCTCGCCCTCGGCCACAACCACCCGGTGGTGCTGGAGGCGATCCGCCGCACCCTCGACAGCGGCGCCCCGTTGCACCTGCTCGACCTCGCCACCGCGGAGAAGGACGACTTCACCAGCGCGCTGTTCGAGAGCCTGCCCGTGGAGTTCGCCGCCCGCGCCCGGGTGCACTTCTGCGGACCGGCCGGGACGGACGCCGTCGAGGCCGCCCTCAAGCTGATGCAGACCGCCACCGGCCGCTCCGGTGCGCTCGCCTTCACCGGCGCCTACCACGGCATGACCGCCGGCGCCCTCGCGCTCACCGGCAACGTCGCCGTCAAGGAGCCGCTGCCGAGCGGCGGCGAGGTCGCCCGGCTGCCCTACCCGTACGGTTACCGCTGCCCGTTCGGGGTCGGCGGCGAGGCGGGTGCCGAACTCGCCGAGACGTACGTGGAGCGGCTGCTGGACGACCCGTCGGGCGGTGTGGTGGCGCCCGCCGCGATGATCCTGGAGGCCGTCCAGGGCGAGGGCGGGGTCGTCCCCGCGCCCGACGGGTGGCTGCGCGCGATGCGCCGGATCACCGCCGAGCGCGGCATCCCGCTGATCGTCGACGAGGTGCAGACCGGAGTCGGCCGCACCGGGGCGATGTGGGCGATCGAGCACAGTGGCATCGTCCCGGACGCCATGGTCCTCTCCAAGGCGATCGGCGGCAGCCTGCCGCTCGCCGTCGTCGTCTACCGCGAGGACTACGACGGCTGGCGGCCCGGCGCCCACACCGGCACCTTCCGCGGCAACACCCTCGCCATGGCCGCCGGGGCCGCGACACTGCGCCACGTCGCGGCGAACGGGCTGGCCGAGCGGGCCGCCGCCGTCGGCGAGCGGATGGCGGCCCGGCTGCGCGAACTCGCGGCCGACCTGCCGGTGATCGGCGACGTTCGCGGACGGGGGCTGATGCTCGGGGTCGAACTGGTCGACCCGGCGGCCGAGCCCGACGCGTGCGGCGCCCGGCCGGCCGACCCGGCGCTCGCGGTGCGGGTCCGGGAGGCGTGCCTGGCCCGGGGGCTGATCGTCGAACTCGGCGGACGCCACGACGCGGTGCTGCGGCTGCTCCCGCCGCTGACCATCACGGACGAACAGGTGGCGGCGGTACTGGAGCGGCTGGCGGAGGCGATCGCGGCGGCTTCCGCGAGCGGGCCCGGCGGTGGGTCGTCGGGCGCGGTGGTCCATGGTTCGGCAGGCGGTCCGGCGGGAGCGTCGGCGGTTCGGGGGAAGCGGTGACCGGGGCCGGAGCCGGCCCCGTCGGGCTCCCCCACGACAGCGTCGCGACGGACGCCCTGGCGGGCGGCGCGGCCGGGCCGGGCGCACTCGGACCGCTGCTGGCCACCGTCCTCGACTCCCTGGAGCGCGGCACCGCCAAACGCTCCGGACCGCTGCCGAAGGGCAGCCCGGCCGAGATCGCCGCACTCGTCGACGACGCGCTGGCCACCGCCGACGGACCCGGTGCGCTCGCCCGGCTCACCGAACTGCTCGCCCACGCCGCCGCCGACCCCGCCGACCCGGCCTGCGCCGCGCACCTGCACTGCCCGCCGCTCGCCGTCGCCACCGCGGCGGACCTCGCGGTCAGCGCCCTCAACCCCTCCCAGGACTCCTGGGACCAGGCCCCCGCCGCCACCGCCCTGGAAAGCGCCCTGCTCGCCGAGATCGCCGGACTGGTCGGCTACGACCCGGACCGCGCCGCCGGCGTCCTCACCTCCGGCGGCACCGAGTCCAACCTCATGGGGCTCATGCTGGCGCGCGACCAGAAGCTCGACGGCATCGTCGAGTTGGACGGCATCCCGACCGGCGTCCGGCCGTGCATCCTCGCCTCCGAGGCCTCGCACTTCTCCGTCCAGCGCGCCGCCGCCCTGCTCGGACTCGGCGAGCGGGCCGTCATCCCCGTCCCGGTCGACCGGAGGCTGCGGATGCGCGAGGACGCACTCGAGCGGGCGATGGCCGAGGCCGGCCGGGCCGGACGGACCCCGATCGCCGTCGTCGCCACCGCCGGCACCACCGACACCGGAGCCGTCGACCCGCTGCACGCCGCCGCCGACCTCGCCCGCCGCCACGGCGCCTGGCTGCACGTGGACGCCGCGTACGGCGGCGGGGCGCTGCTCTCCGACCGGCTCGCCCCGCTGCTCGACGGCCTCGCCCGCGCCGACTCGGTCTCCCTCGACTGGCACAAGCTCGGCTGGCAGCCGGCCGCGGCCGGGATCTTCCTGGTCCGCCGCGCCGAGACCTACGCCTCGCTCGCCCGCCGAGCCGAGTACCTCAATCCGGCCGACGACGAGCGGGCCGGCTACCCCAGCCTGCTCGGCCGCTCGCTGCGCACCACCCGCCGGGCCGACGCCTTCAAGCTCGCCGTCACCCTGCGCACCCTCGGCCGCGACGGACTCGGCCGGCTGGTCGACGCCTGCCACGACCTCGCCCGCGCCACCGCCGACGCGGTGCGCGCCGACCCGGCGCTCGAACTCCACGCCGAGCCCGTGCTCACCGTCCTGCTCTTCCGGTACCGGCCGCCCGGCATGACGGACGAGACGGCGCTGGACGAGGTCAACGGGCGGCTGCGGCGCCTGCTGCTGCGCACCGGACGGGCGGTGGTCGGCCGCACCGAACTGCCGGGCGACGGCCCGGGCCGGGTTCGGCTGAAGCTCACGCTGCTGAACCCCCACACCACGGTGGAGGAGGTCGGCGCGCTGCTGCGGGAGGTGGCGGACGCCGGCCGCGCGGTGGCGGGCGAGCGGGCGGGGTAGACGCCGGTCCGGCTGCGCGGGGCCGGAACGGGGCGCGCCGGAATGGGTCCAGGGCGCGGCCGGAACGGTTCCGGGCGGGCGCGGCCGCGGGCTCAGCCGACCAGCAGGATCGAGTGGGTGAGTTCCCAGGTCTCGGGGTCGGCGGCGACCAGGAGAGCGTCCTCGCAGCCGGGGGCCTCCGGGCGGTAGGGGGAGCCGTCCGGGCGGGCGGAGACACCGCCGGCCTCGGTGACCAGGAGGGAGCCGGGGGCGTGGTCCCAGGGGAGGGTGCGCCAGTAGAGGACGAAGTCGGAGCGGCCCTCGACGACGTCCGGGTACTCGATCCCGGCGGCGTGCCGACCGGAGGAGATCTCGCCGAAGGCCGCGATGTTGTCCTGGAGCCGACGGCTGTGCTCGGCGTCGAGGTAGCGGCTCTTCACCGAGCCGCGCAGCTTCGCGACGTCCTTCGGCGCCGGGGGGCGGGTCAGGCGCACATCGTCGCGCCAGGCGCCGGAGCCCAGTTCGGCGCGGTAGGCGGTGGCGGTGGCGGGCTGCCAGATCCAGGAGGCGACGGTCCGGCCGGAACGGACCAGTGAGCACATCACGGCGTACTCGGGTCTGCCGGCGACGAAGTTCGCGGTGCCGTCCACCGGGTCGACCAGCCAGACGGCGGGCTCGTCGTGCAGGGCCATGGCGAGCGACGGATCGGCGGCGACCGCCTCCTCGCCGACCACGGGCACGGGGAGCAGCTCGTGCAGGCGGCGGGCGATGATCGCCTCGGCCTCGCGGTCGGCGACCGTCACGATCTCGCCGGGGGCCTTCTCCAGCACCTCGCCGGCGGTCAGCGCCCGGAAGCGCGGTTCCACCGCCTCGGCCGATGCCTCGGCGAGTATCTCCGCCACCTTGTCCATCAGCACGTTCGCGCTCCCTTCGCTGCCTACCACTCTCCCACGAGCGGCGTAAGGGGGCGGCGGCGGTCCAGGTGGCGGAAGGGGGCGGCGGTACAGGTGGCGGGCGGCGCGGGCGATCGGCGGCCGACGGACAACAGCCGACGGACAACAGCCGACAGATCACAGCGGATGACCGACGGCTGACCGCTGACAGATGACGGATGACAGCTGACAGATTTCGAAATCTGTCAGCTGTCATCCGTCAGCGGTCCTTCGTCGGCTCCTCCGTCACTCCTCCACCGCGCCCGGCCCGTCGCCGTCCAGGTGGTGGAAGCCAGGGCGAGGGTGCATCAGGAACTCGTGGTGCGAGATGTTCCAGGCGTACGCGCCCGCCATCGCGAACAGCACGCGGTCGCCCGCCCGCAGGCCGTCGGCTCCCTCGGCGGCGCGCGCGAGGACGTCCTTCGGGGTGCAGAGCTGCCCGGCCAGGGTGGCACGGCCGGTGGTGACGGCCGGGCGCGGCCACGGGTGCGGCCAGGCGTCCACCGGGAGCACCGCGAAGGGCTGGGAGTGCCCCCGGGTCGCCGGCGTGCGCAGGTGGTGGGTGCCGCCGCGGACCACGGCGAAGTCCTCGCCGTGGCTCGCCTTCACGTCCAGCACCTCGGTCGCGTACCAGCCGCAGTAGGCGGTCAGTGCCCGGCCCGGCTCGATCCGCAGCGTCAGCCCGGGGTGGGCGTCGAGCAGCTTGGCCAGGCCCTCGCCGAAGGCCGTCCAGTCGAAGCGGGCGGACGGGTCCGCGTAGTCCACGGCCATCCCGCCGCCGATGTTGACCTCTGTCAGCGGGAAGCCGTGCCGCTCGGCCAGCGCGGCCGACCAACCGGTGATCTGCGCTGCGACCGACAGCTGCTCCGCTGCCGCGAGCCCGCTGGCCAGGTGGGCGTGCACGCCGCGCAGCCGCAGCTGTCGCCCCAGCGGGCCGTCCCCGGTGAGCAGCCGGGCGCACTCCTCGGCCCGGTCTGGGTCCAGGCCGAACGGCGTCGGACGTCCGCCCATCGCGAGCGGCACAGCGTCGAGCGCCTCCGTCTCGACCGCCAGGTTGACCCGCAGCAGCACGTCCACGACCGTGTCCGGCCGGTCCGCGAGGACGGCGGCCAGCCGATGCAGCTCCTGTTCGCTCTCGACGTGCCAGCGGTGCACCCCGGCCTCAACCGCCGAGGTGATCTCGGCCGGGGTCTTGCCCGGGCCGCCGAAGGCCAGCGGTGCGCCCGGCACGGCGGCCCGGACGTGGTCCAACTCCCCACCGCTGGACACCTCGTAGCCGTCCACCGATTCGCGCAGCGCGGTCAGCAGCGGTGCCTCCGGGTTGGCCTTGGCGGCGTAGTACAGCTCGACCCGCTCGGGCAGCGCGGCCCGGACGGCGGCGGCGTGCTCCCGCAGTGCCGCCAAGTCGTAGACGTAGGAGGGCAGTTCTTCGGCCGCCAGGTCGGCGCTGAAGCGGCGGACGGCCTCGGTCGGCCGGGCCGCCTCGGTCGCCCGGAGGGGCTGGGTCGCCCGGAGGGGCTGGGTCGGCCGGACGGTCTGGTTCGTCATCGGGCGGTGCTCCCGGCGGGAAGGCGGACGGACGTGTGGGTGGGCGCGTGGGCGGACGCGCGGGCCGACGTCCGGGCGGGCATGCGGGCGGCCTCGGCGAGGACGGAGCCGGCCAGTGGGGAGGGCAGTCGGACGTAGCCCGCCTCGCGGTCGGCCTTGCGCTCCCAGCGGGTCAGCAGGTTCGCCTTGGCGGGCAGCGGGACACCGGCGAGCAGCGCGCGCAGCCGGGGCGGGCAGCCGTGTGCGGCGGCGTACTCCTCCAGGCTGTCCCGGACGGCCTGCCAGAGCGCGCACTCCAGGTCGGGGTGGCGGTCGGCGAGCGCGGCGAGCAGTTCGGCGACGTGGTTGACCAGCAGGCAGTAGACCACCCGGTCCCAGCCGCGCTCCGCGTCGTAGGTCATCGGGCCGGCCACCTCGGGCGGCAGCGCGGCGAGGACGTCCCCGTTCTGCTCGGGGACGAGCTTGGTGCCCTCCAGGTCGCGGAAGAGCACCTGGACGGGGTGCCCGGTGGGGTCCACGCCGATCAGCACGTTCTGCAGGTGCGGTTCGAGCACCACGCCGTGCTCGAAGTAGGCGGCCAGGACCGGCGGGACGAGCAGCCGCAGGTAGTCCCGCCACCAGCCGAGCGCCGCCGCGCCGTCCGAACCGCCCGCCGGCAGCCGGGAGACGTGCGCGGAGCTGGTCGGGTGCTCGTCGGCGACGGCGGCGGCCAGCAGCGGGGTGACGCCCGGCCGGAGCACACCGCCGAAGCCCTCCCGGACGATCAGGCCGAAGCCCTCGTACAGTGCCCGGTCGGGGTGGCCGTCGGCGCCGGGCAGTGCGAGGGTACGGAAGGCCGGTTCGCGCAGCATGGCCGAGTCGGGGAAGCGCCGGGCGAGGTCGGCCAGGGCCGGGGCGAGCAGCCGGGTGAGGGCGACGGCTCCGGTGAGCTCGTAAGCGGCGTTCTTGCGCAGGCAGTTGGTGATGCGGACGTTCAGGCTGAACTTGAGGAAGGCGTCGGCGCCGTGCAGGGTGCGCACCGAGGCGGTGGCGGTGAAGCGTTCGCCGCGCGGACCCAGGTCGAGGACGTCGCCACGGGCCAGGGCGGCGCGCAACAGCGGGTGGTCACCGATGAGTTGGTACTGCCAGGGGTGGGCGGGCAGCAGCCGGTAGCCGTCCGGTACCTCGCCGAGCCCGTCCAGCAGGGCGGTCGTGCTCCCGTCCAGCGACTCCTCGGCCAGCAGGTCGGCCCGGACGGCGAGGTGGTGCAGCGGGAAGGCGGCACGGGACTCGGGGGCGTAGCTGCGCCAGTCGCCGCGGGCGGCGGAGCGGGACTTGGGGGCCGGGTGGAAGCGGTGGCCGAACAGCAGCGCCTGCTCGGACTCCAGGTAGCGGTCGGTTCCGGCGGCCGGTCGGCCCGCCAGGCCCTCGCGGACGCCGTGGTGACTGGAGGCGACCTGGTCGAGGAACTCCTCGTTCACCGTGCCGGTACGCAGCTCCAGTTCGTGTCGGACGTGCTCGGCCAGTTCCAGCCAGTCCAACTCGACCCAGCCGCCGTCGCGTTCGGCCTCGACCGGGCCGGTGAAGCGATGCGCGCCGAGCAGCGAGGTGCGGCGCAGTGCGACCCGCAGCAGCACGCCGCGGCGCGGCAGGCGCAGCAGCAGACGGCCCTCGTCGGCGGCGGTCTGGTGCTCGGGCGCGGAGACCTCGCGCAACAGGCAGTTCAGCAGGGTGTGGACCACCGCCTCGTCGGCGGTGGGCAGTTCGTCGGTGGCGCCGGTTCGGCTTCCGGACTCGAAGGGCCGGCCGTCGGTGCCGCGGGGGTCGTCGGTCCTGGGCGAGTGGGGGGACTGCTCGGGGGTCATCGGCGACTCCAGCGCTGGCGGAGGGACGGGAGGGTGAGGGTGGTGGCCGCGACGGCGGCCAGCAGGGCGGCGGCGGTTCCGGCCACCACGGGGGCGGCGGCGCCGAACCGCCCGTTGGCCAGCGCGGCGACGGCGCCGGCGGCGACGGCGCCACCCTTGGAAACCAGTTCGAGGGTGCCGAACATCCGCCCGGGCGGGCGCCCTTGGGCGGCGCCGGCGGCGAGCACGGCGAGGCAGACCAGCCCCAGCGTGAGCCCGGCCCCGAGCAGCAGCCGGACGGCGACGAACACGGGCAGCGAGTACGCCACCGCGTGCCCGGCCAGGCCGAGCGCGACGAAGCCGAAGCCGAGCGCGATGCCGGCGTGCGGGCGGGAGTGGAACACGGTGTGGGTGCGGGCGGCGAACACCAGGTAGCACAGGTGCGGCAGGGCGAACAGCACCCCGGTGGTGGTGCCGTCCACGCCGGGCAGGCGCTGTTCGGCGAGGGCGATCAGGTACGGGAAGGAGATCACCGTCGCGAAGACGAAGGTGAACTCGAAGGCGTAGAGCGGCAGTAGGGACACCGTGGCGGTCCGCTCGACGGGGCGGCCGCCGGTCGCCGGGACGGCCTCGGGGCGCTCCGGCTCGGGCAGCAGCGAGAGGAACACCGCCGCGGCGAGCGGGAGCACGGCCATCATCAGGTACTGGCGGTGCGGGTCGATCCACGGGGAGAGCGCCCCGACCAGGATCGGCGCGGCCACCAGCGCGGCCCGCGCGCTGCCCTGCATCAGGGTGAGGGCGCGGGAGAGCCGGGGGCCGTCGAGCGCGGCGGCCAGGTAGCCGTTGGTCGCGGCGAAGGTGCCGCCGAGGAAGCCCTGGAGGACCAGTGCGAGGGTGAACGTGGTCAGGCTGTCGGCGGCTCCGGCCAGCAGGAAGGAGACGGTGAGCCCGAGTTGGGCGCGCAGCAGCAGCCGCTTGCGGCCGAAGCGGTCGGCCAGTCGGCCCCACAGCGGCGCGCCGAGGGCGCTGAACACCGTCGGGACGATGTACAGCACACCGGCCCAGCGGGCCTGCGGGTCGCCGAGCGAGGGCAGGATCGCGGTCAGGTAGGGCGGCAGGCCGAGCGCGGCGAAGGAGGCGACGAAGTAGCAGGCCGCGACGGCGTGCACCTGGCGCCGGCCGAGCCCGCCGGAGCGGTCGGCCGAGGGCTGCGACCGCGGCGACAGGGTCTCCGCGGTCACCGGACGGCCTCGTCCGTGCGTCGCCGGCTGTTCGGAAGGCCGTCCTGAAGTCCGTCCTGAAGTCCGTTCTCCTGAAGACCGACCGGGTGGTTGTGCGGGTGGCCGTCCAGGTGGTCGTGCGGATGGTCATCCGAAACGCCGACCGGAACGCCGTCCGGATCGAGGCTCGAAGCGCCGTCCGGAACGATGCCGCCCGGCCGGTCGTGCGGGGGCTCTCCGGTCTGTTCGCGCAGATAGTTGGGCCCGCTGGTGTAGTGCTTGTTGATGTCGGCGGCGCCCGAACGCTGCTTGCTGAGCAGTGTCCCGGCGGTGACCATGGCCTTGACCGGCAGTCGCTCGGCGTCCAGCAGTGCGGCCCGCAGCGGTGCGCCCGCCGGCCCGATCCGCTCCACGGCCTCGGCCGTACGCTTGCGCAACAGAGCCAGGGTGTCCGCGAGTTCGGCCCGGCCGTGGTCGGCGAGACCGAAGGCGAGGGCGCCGGTGCACAGGTGGCCGGTGATGGTGGCGAACAGGTCGGTGAGCGCCCGGTCGTCCTCGCCGAATATCCGTGCGTCGTCGAACTCCTCCCGTGCGGGCGCGAGTTCGCCCAGCGATGCGGTCATCCGGGCGGTGTGCACGCGCGGACCGTCGTCGTCCTTGTAGAGCAGCCGCAGGCCGTCCCGGTCGATCACCAGGGAGGTGTTCTGCTGGTGCGACTCCAGGGCGACACCGTGGCCGAACAGTGTGGCCTGCCAGTCCAGCAGCAGCTCCAACAGGGCGTCGTAGCAGGCGAGGACGTCACCGCGGTAGTAGCGGTCGGCGAGGTGGTCCAGGACGAGGCGGCCGCCGGGCGCGGGGGCCAGCAGGGCGGCCAACGGGACGGTGACGGCCTGCTCCAGCCCGGCCGGGTAGCGGCGCAGCAGCACGGCCAGCAGCTCGTGTCCGGCATGCGCCCAGGACTGCTCGTCGGCGTGCAGGATACGGCCGGCGAAACGCGGCTCGCGCGCCAGTGCGGCCTCGATCAGCCGTTGGCCGGCGGCGCCGTCGAGCAGTGTGCCGGGCTTGATGGTGCGGCGGTTGAGGCGCCCCAGGGTCGCGGTGGCGAGCGGGAGCTTGAGGTGGCAGGAGGGGTCGTCGGCGACGGCGACGGTGCGCATGGACAGGGTCGGGACGACGGTCAGGTACGGCCGTTCGGCGAGCACCGCGCGGCCGGTCAGGCCGGTGGCGGCCAGCGCCTCGTCCAGGGGTTCGCCGACGGTGAGCGGGTGGACCGGCAGGGTGGCCCAGCCCTCGCCGGGGCACCGGTCGCCGAGGCCGAGCCAGGCCGGGGTGGGCCACCAGCTCGGCAGCGGCTGCCCGCCGTGGACGGTCAGCGCCTCGGCCGGCACGGCCAGCCAGCGCAGCTCGAAGGGGGAGTGGAACTCGGGTGCGTAGGAACGCAGTTGTGGCTCGGTGAGGCCGGAGCGGCCGCGCGCGGTGGGGTAGACGGGGTGGTCGAGGTAGGCGGCCAGGGTGTCGTGGCCGAGGGCGGCGGCGGGGCCGGTCCAGTCGGCCGGGTCCTCGCCGTACAGGTCGACGAGCCGGTCGTGCACCTCGGGGCGGACCCGCTCGTGCAACTCCATGGTGGCGAGGGTCTGCCGGCACTCCTCGGCGAAGGCCGCCCAGCCGGGCCGGTCCTCGGCCTCGGCCGACTCGGCGAGCGCCGCCACGACGGCGTCCGGGCCGGTGATCCGCCGACCGGCCAGCTCCAGCAGCGGCAGCCGGGCCGCGTACTCGCACTGGAAGCCCTCCGGTCGTACGGGCAGGGCCAGTCGAAGCCCGGGGACGGTCAGCCAGTGGCCGTCGGCACGCTCCTCGACGCGGCCGAGGGTGCGCAGGCCGAGGACATCCTCACGCAGCAGGGCGGAGAGCACGCGCAGGGTGAGCTGCTCGGCCGCGGTCCAGCGCTGTGCGGCACCGGTCGACGACTGTCCGGCGGTCATGGGGTGATCTCCCAGCGGTTGGCGGCGAGGAAGCGGGCGGCGGCTGCGTCCACCGCGTCCTGGTCGGCGCCGATCGCCCAGACGACGCCCAGGTAGTCGCGGTTGGTGCGGTAGTGCTCGTGGCGCTCGCCGAGCGGGCGCAGGGGCCGGTAGGCGAGCCGGACACCGTCGCCCTCCTCGTCGTACGGGCCGGGCGCGGCGGTGAGGACGCCGGCGCGGTCGGCGCAGACCACCTCGTTGCGGGCCCGGCGGGGGGTGGCGGCGCACCGCTCGGTGAGGTCGGCGGGCAGGTCGCGGCCCAGGTGGACGCCGAGGACGAGTTCGAACAGGGGGATGTCGAGGATCTCGGCCAGCATCAGGTCGCACTGGTCGCCGATGGCGCGGTAGTTGACCTCGATGATGCGGGCCCGGCCGTCCGGCTGGAGCACGAACTCGGTGTGGCAGGCGCCGAAACCGACGCCGAGCGCGTCGAGTTGGGCGATGATCTGGTCGACCACCGGCTGCGGGTGGGCCGGGACGAAGGTGAGTACCTCCTCGATGAAGTCCGGCGGCGGGGAGAGCCGGGTACGGAAGCCGCCGAGGACGTGCCGTCGCCGGCCGTCGCCGAGGGTCTCCAGGGTGCACAGCTGCCCGGCCAGGAACTCCTCGACCACCAGGGTGGCGCCGGCTCTGCGGAGCCGGATCTCCTCACAGCGCTTGGCGAGTTCGGCGGCGTCGGCGACCAGGGTGACGTCCTCGCTGGCCACCCCCTCGCGGGGCTTGACCACGCAGGGGAACGGCACGTCCAGCTCGGCCGGGTCCTGGCCGGGGGCCAGCTCGGCGGACCGGACGGTGTCCAGGCCGGTCAGCGTGAGGTGGCGGCGCAACTGGCCCTTGTCCTTGGCTCGCAACGTGGCCTTCCAGCCCTTGGCCGGGAGGCCGAAGTACTCGGCGGCCAGCGCGGTCTGGGTCTGGAGGTGGTCGCTGTTGCTGAACACCGCGTCGGGCGCGTGCTCCGGGGCGGCCAGGGCGCGGCGGGAGAC
Organism: Kitasatospora sp. NPDC032121; assembly: GCF_055580145.1. Lineage (NCBI taxonomy): Bacteria > Bacillati > Actinomycetota > Actinomycetes > Kitasatosporales > Streptomycetaceae > Kitasatospora > Kitasatospora sp. NPDC032121. The sequence goes on from NZ_JBVILX010000006.1 coordinate 377,997, forward strand.
GAGGCTGATGACGGCGCGGAAGTCGCGGACGTCGCACTCCAGGACCTCGGGTGCGGGGAAGGGGAGCTCGGCGTAGGCCCGACGGTGGGCTTCGGCGCCGTCGGTCAGGACGGTGACGTCGAGCCCGAGCCGGGCGGCGGCGGGCAGGAAGCCGGAGGTGACGGAGTCGGTGGGGTTGAGCGCGAGCAGGTAGAGCCGCATGGAGGGTCCTCGGGGCTGGCGGAGACGGGAGGGCGAACAGATGACAGCTGACAACTTTCGAAATCTGTTATCTGAAACCCGTCATCTGAAATCTGTCATTTGTCATCGGTCATCGGTCGTCCGACGGCTGTCATCTGTTCGCCCGGGCTGTCGACGGTTACTTCGGCACGTCCACGCCCGCGGCCTTGGCGATGTCGACGAGCATCGCGTCGGCGGCCTGGACGCCGATGCCGGACATCCAGGTCTCGTCCGGGACGTTGAACACCTTGTTGTTCTTGACGGCGTTCAGGCCCTGCCAGACCGGGGTCTGCTGGACCTCGCTCTCCTTGGTCTTGCTCGGGTCGTCGGCGGTGGTGACGAACACCAGGTCGGCGTCGGCCTGGCTGATCTGCTCGGCGCTGACCTCGACGATGTTCTGCTCCACGTCCTGCGAGGCCGGACGGGCCAGGCCGACGTCCTTGAGCACCACGCCGCTGTAGGAGGCCTTGGCGTACAGGCGGGTCGGGCCGGCCACGAAGCGGACCACCGAAGCCGTCGGCATCGTCCCGTTGTTCTTCGCCTTGATCTCCTCGCCGAGCTTCTTCGCCCGCGCCTCGTAGTCGGCCAGCGCCTTCTTCGCGTCGTCCTCCCGGCCGAGCGCCTGGGCGTACAGCGCGAGGTTCTCCTTCCACGGGAAGCCCGTGGTCTCGGCCAGCACGGTCGGGGCGATCGCGTTCAGTTGGTCGTACACCTTGGCGTGGCGGACCTTCGAGGAGAGGATCAGGTCGGGCTTGAGGGAGGCGATCAGCTCCAGGTTCGGCTCGTTCATCGGGCCGACGTCCTTGGTGTCCTTGATCTTGTCCTTGAGGTAGTTCGGGAACCCGCCCTCGGTCTTCATGTGCGGGGACACCGCGCCGACCGGCGTGATGCCGAGCAGCGTGACGTCGTCCAGCTCGCCGCTGTCCAGCACCACGACGCGCTTGGGCTGGCTCTTGATCTGGGCCGTTCCGGCGGCGTGCTTGACGCTGCGCGGGAACCCGGCGGCGGTCGCGGCCGAGGCGGAGGACGCGGACGACGCGGAGTCGCCGCCCGACGTGGTGCCGTCCCCGTTGCTGCCGCAGGCGGCGAGCAGGGTGGTCGAGAGGGCGACGGCGAGGACGGCGACGGGGAGTCGGCGGTTCATCGGGGTTCCTTGGATCGGTTCGGGCGGTCGGCCCGAACAGGGGGACGGGGAGGGGGACGGGAAGGGGCAGTTCGGCAGGGCGGAGGTCATCGGCCGCAGGTCACGAGGCGGAGCTCAGGAGCCCGGGTTCAGGAGGCGGACGCGGTGGCGCCGCCGCGTCCGCGCGCCCGCGGCACGACCAGCGGAGTCCCGGTCTCCGGGTCGGGCACGACCCGGCACGGCACCTGGAAGACGGCCTCCACCAGTTCCGCCGTCAGCACCTCCGACGGCGGACCGGCGGCGGCGAGCCGCCCGTCCTTGAGCACCACCAGGTGGTCGGCGTACCGGGCGGCCTGCCCGAGGTCGTGCAGCACCATCACGACGGTGCGCCCGGCCTGGGCGTGCAGGTCGGCGACCAGGTCGAGGACGTCCAGCTGGTGGCGCAGGTCCAGGAAGGTGGTCGGCTCGTCCAGTAGCAGCAGGTCGGTCTCCTGGGCGAGCGCCAGCGCGATCCAGACCCGCTGGCGCTGCCCGCCGGAGAGCCGGTCCACCTGACGGTCGCGCAGCTCGGCGGTGCCGGTGCGCTCCAGCGCCTCCTCGACCGCCGCCTGGTCCGCCTTGGACCACGGGCTGAGCATCCGCTGGTGCGGGTAGCGCCCGAGCCGCACCAGCGCCTCGACGGTGACGGCCTCCGGGGTGACGGGCTGCTGCGGCAGCAGGCCCATCCGCTTGGCGAGCGCCCGGGCGGGCATCCGGTGAATGTCGGCGCCGTCCAGGGTGACCGTCCCGGCGGCCGGGTCGAGCAGCCGGACCAGCCCGCGCAGCAGCGTCGACTTGCCGCAGGCGTTCGGCCCGACGATCGCGGTGACGGCGTTGCCGGGCAGGTCGAGGTCGAGCCCGTCCACGATGGTCCGGTCGCCGTAGCGCAGGCCGAGGCCCCGGGCGGCGAGCCGGTTCGCGGCGGCACCGGGGGCACCGGGGGCATCACCGGCGGCAGCACCGGCAGCGGCGGTCGCACCGGTAGCCGCACGTGCGGCCGGGCCCGTCCCGGCAGTCGTCTCGACGGAGGTCATCAGCTGCTCCTCTGGGGAAGCCGGCCCTGGCGGATCATCAGCACCAGGAGCCAGGGCGCGCCGAGGGTGGCGGTGACGGCACCGACCGGCAGGCCGTGGACGGGGATCACGTGCAGCACGAGGAGGTCGGCGGAGAGCAGCAGCACGGCGCCGGTGAGCGCGGTGAGGCCGAGCGTGCCGAGGGTGGGCGGCCCGGCGAGCAGCCGGACCAGGTGCGGGACGGCGAGCGCGACGAAGGCGACCGGCCCGGTGAGCGCGGCGGCCAGTGAGGCCAGGGTGATGGTGAGCAGCAGCAGCCAGAGCCGGTCCCGGGCCGGGTTGAGACCGAGGCCGCCGGCCGAGTCGTCGCCGAGGTCGAGCACCGCTACCCGCTGCTGGCAGAGCAGCAGGGCGAGGGTGGTCAGCGCGATCGCGGTGCCGCCGATCCACACCTCGGTCCAGTTGCGGCCGTAGAGCGAGCCGGTGGTCCACTGGAGTGCGGAGGAGGCCAGCTCGGCCGGGAACCGTACGATCATCAGGTTCACGGCGGCGGCCAGGCCCTGCTGGACCGCCAGGCCGACCAGCACCAGCCGGGTGACGGCCATCTTGGAGCGCCAGGCGAAGCCGCCGAGCAACAGCGCCGCGAGCAGACCGCCGCCGACCGCGGCCAGCGGGATCAGCTGCTGGGAGGCGCCGGTGGCGAGCATCAGGACCGCGCCGAAGGACGCGCCGCCGGTGATGCCGATGGTGTCGGGCGCGGCGAGCGGGTTGCGGAACAGCCGCTGGAGCATCGAGCCGGCCACCGCCAGCCCGGCGCCCGCGATCAGTGCCGAGACCACCCGGGGCGCGCGGAACTGCTGCACCACCAGGACGTTCCCGGGCTCGCCCTGCCCGACCAGCGCGCGCAGCGCGTCCCAGGCGGGGATGCCGACCTGGCCGGTGCCGAGCGCGATCCCGGTCAGCAGCACCAGCAGGGCGGCGGCCACCAGCGACCAGGCGGCGGTACGGGCACGGCGGCGGGCGAGGCCCCGGACGGGCAGCGCGATCGCGCTCACTTGGCCACCTTCCGGGCCAGCACCGCGAGCAGCGGCGCGCCGAGGAAGGCGGTCACGATGCCGACCTCGATCTCGGACGGCCGTACCACCAGCCGGCCGAGCACGTCGGCGCCGAGCAGCAGCAGCGGACCGGTGATCAGACAGCCGGGCAGCAGCCAGCGGTGGTCGTTGCCGAGCAGCGGACGGACCAGGTGCGGTGCGGCCAGCCCGATGAACGCGACCGGTCCGGCCACGGCGACGGCGCTGCCTGCGAGCAGGACCACGGCCAGCCCGCCGGCCAGCCGGATCCGGGCCACCGGCACGCCCAGGGCCTGCGCCGTCTCGTCGCCGAGCGCCAGCGCGTTGAGCGCGGGAGCGATGGCGAGGGCGCCGACCAGACCGAGCGCGAGGAAGGGCAGGACGGGGGCGAGGGTGTCAAGGTGCCGACCGGCGATCGAGCCGGCCAGCCAGAACCGGGCCTCGTCCAGGGTGCGGTGACTGGCCAGCATCAGCGCGGAGGTCCAGGAGGTGAGCACCACGGTGAGCACGGTGCCGCCGAGCGCCAGCCGGACCGGGTCGAGGTCCCCGCCGCGCCGGGACATCGCGTACGCGCCGACGGCGGCGACGGCGGCACCGGCGAAGGCGAACCAGACGTACTCGACCGGGCGGGCGAGGTCCAGCGCGTAGATCGCGGCGACCACGAAGAGGCTCGCGCCGGCGTTGATGCCGAGGGTGACCGGGGAGGCCAGCGGGTTGCGGGTGACGCCCTGGGCGACCGCCCCGGCGACGCCGAGCGCGGCCCCGACCGCCAGCCCGATGAGGGTGCGCGGGACCCGAAGGCCCGTCACCACATCGGCGTCACCGCCGTGGGCGGCACCGGTGAGGGCGTCGACCACGGTGGAGAGCGGAATGGAGCGGGAGCCCAGAGCGAGGCTCAGGGCGGCACACAGCACGAGCGCGCACACGCCGGCGAGCAGCAGCAGGGGCTGCCGGATCGCCGGAGAACGAGGCGTCGCCGGGGCTGTGGAGGCCGGCGGGTCGGTTCTCAGCACGAAGCAATATCTTAGGTTAGCTTTACCTAAATTCGTCAAGCTTCGGTTGGCTCGACCGTGGGGGGCGAACCGTCGGGCTGTGGGGCGATAGGGCCGGCCGGGTCGGCCGGGGGCCGCTCGGGATTACCCGGGATCACCCGGCGCCGCTCGACGTCGTGAAGCGTTGTAAGGTGAGCCTCACCTTAATCGATCATGCAGAATCGATCACGGGAGTGTCAATGGTTCCCGGAACACCCATGCCCGTCGCGCCCGTTGCGTCGTCGGTGTCCGTCGCGTCCGCGGTGTCCGTCGCGTCCTCGGCGCTCGTCGCCGACTACCGGCGGCTGCTGGAGCTCTGCCCGGTGCTCGAGCTGCGCCTGCTCGACGCCGCCGAGCCCGACCCGCGCGCCGCCGACGGCTGGTACTCCGGAGCCGAACTCGCCGCCGACGAACGGGCGTTGGCCGCCGTCCTGGCTGGCGCGGAGGCCCGCATCGCCGACGAGCACGGCCGCGCCCCGCGACCGCACGTCACCGCCTCCCGGCTGCTCCACCACTACGCCTGGTCGGCCTGCCTGCTGATCGCCGGGCCCTGGTACCTCGCCCGCCGGGTCCCCGTCGTCGAGGCCGCCGACCTCTGGCTGCACGCCCCCACCGGTGCGCTCGCCCTGCGCCCGCGCGGACACGTCACCCTCCCCGGCGACGACGAACTGCGCGCCGAACTGCGGGCCGCCGTGGTCGCGCACCTCGAACCGGTGCTCGCCGCGTTCGCCGGGCCCACCCGGCGCCGCGACCGCGCGCTCTGGGGCATGGTGACGGACGACCTGGCCTCCGCCCTCTGGTACCTCGGCCGGATGCTCGGCGAGGAGGACGCCTCCGTCGCCGCCGCCGAGGCCGTCCTGCCCGGCGGCACCCTGCCGCTCCCCGGTGGCGCCGACTTCCGCCGCCTGCACACCCCCGACGGGCGCGCCCACCACACCCGCACCCGGCTCGGCTGCTGCCTCTACTACGCCGTCGGTCCCGCCGCGGCCGCCTGCCTGACCTGCCCGCGGACCTCTGACGAGGAGCGGCTGGGCCGCCTCTGACGGTCCGTCCACGGCGCCGCCGTACGGGCCCGTTCGCTGTCAGTGGCATCGGCTATGGTCACCCGCGTGATCGATTCCACGACGCGGGTACGGATCGCCCGCCCCTCGCGCGACCTCGCGGCGGCCGAGCGCTTCTACGTCGGCGGCCTCGGCCTCGACGTGCAGTGGCGCAGCACCGAGCGGGTGCCCGGCAAGCACGACCTGCTGATGGTCGGTCCGTCCGGCGGCAGCTGGCACTTCGAGCTGACCCACGACCCGGAACGGCCGCTGGAGCCCACCCCGACGGTGGAGGACCTGTTCGTCGTCTACCTCGGCGCCCCGGTGGACGAGGCCCTGGTCGCCCGGCTGGAGGAGGCCGGTGGCACCCGGGTCGAGTCCCACAACCCGTACTGGGAGGAGTACGGCGTGACGATGGCCGACCCGGACGGCTACCGGTTGGTGCTCTGCTCCCGCACCTGGGAGTCCTGAGTCCCCTTCTCCCCGGGCGTCCGCCCGCCGGCGCCGTCGGGCAGCACCGCCACGCCCCGGTCCAGGTCCACGCCGAAGTGCGGCGGCGCGCCGGCCTGCGCGTCGTCCCGCAGCACGAGCCGCTCGTGCTTCTGCTCGATCTGCACCTGCTTGCCCGGGCTGAACAGCGCGTGCAGCTCCTCCAGCCCGCCGACACCCAGCCCCGTCCCCGGCCCGCGCTGACGCGGCCGTGACGAGGCCTCGTCCTGGACCTGCCACGCCGCCAGCAGGACCAGCCCCAGCACCGCCGCGACCACCGCCGTCACACCCACGATCCACCCCATGCCCGCACAACGCCCCCGCGGGGCCCCGGCGTTCCCCGGGCACGTCGTGGCCGTGCATCGTGGTTCCGCCGGGGCGCGAAACCACGCCGCGTGTGGGGGCCGCGCCGTGAGGGCGAGGCCGTGCTGTGAGGGCGAGGCCGCGCTGTGGCGGAAAGCGCACGGGCGGGCCACGGGCCCACCGGATACGCTGCCGGACGAACCGGAAGGAGCGCCCCTCACCATGCCCGTGCGCGGAACCCTCGTGGACATCCCGACGGCGGACGGCACCGCCGACGCCTACCTCACCCACCCCGACGACGGTCGGGCCCACCCCGGCGTCATCCTCTACATGGACGCCTTCGGGCTCCGGCCGCACCTGGAGGCCATGGCCGACCGGCTGGCCGACGCCGGGTACACCGTGCTCGTCCCCAACGCCTACTACCGCAACGGCCGCTCGCCGGTCGTCGAACTGCCGGAACTCATAGACCTGGACCAGGCCGACGAACTCTTCGGCCGGCTCGTCCCGTTGCTCGACACGCTCACCCCGGAGGCGACCGCCCGCGACGCGGACGCATACCTGCGCTGGCTCGCCGAGTCCCCGCTGGTCCAGGACGGCCCGGTCGGCCTGACCGGCTACTGCCGCGGCGCCCTGCTGGCGCTGCGCACGGCCGTCAGCCACCCGGACCGGATCGCCGTCGCGGCCGGGTTCCACGGCGGCAGCCTCGCCACCGACCTCCCGGACAGCCCGCACCTGGGTGCCGACCGGATCACCGCAGAGCTGTACTTCGGGCACGCGGACGACGACCCCGCGCTGCCGCCCGAGCAGATCGACCGGCTCGCCGAGGCCCTCACCGCCGCCGGCGTCCGGTACAAGGCCGAGGTTTATGCCGGCGCCCCGCACGGCTACACCCAGGCCGACACCACCCGCTACGACGCGGTGGCCGCCGAACGGCACTGGGAGGCGCTGCTCGGCCTGCTGAAGCGGGTCCTGCCGGCCTGAGGCCCGATCCCGACCCGGCCGACCCGGCGACCCGTCGGCACATGGCCGGCAGCGCCGTCCGGGGAAACGCACCGGCACCGTTCACGGCACCGTTCACGGCGCCGGTCACGCCATCCAGTCCGACCGGCCGCGGGCCGTCGCCGCGGCCGGTCGGACGGTCGCGGACTGTGCTCGGTACTTCCTCGCCGACTGACAAGCGATGCTCAATTCCCGTTCAGACCTGCGCGACTGAGTCCTCGACATCCTCTGGCACACTGTGTGCCGACGACCCGCGGGGGCGGGGTCATGACACGGGGGAGCAGGGGTATGAGCGGCGCGGGCACCGTGCTCGGTGGGCGGTACGAGCTGGTCGAGAAGATCGGCGGCGGCGCGATGGGATCGGTCTGGGAGGCCGAGGACACCGTGCTGGCGCGGCGGGTCGCGGTCAAGATCCTGCGCTCGGAACTGCTGGAGGACGAGACCTCGGCCCAGCGTTTCCGCCGCGAGGCCCAGCTCGTTGCCGCGGTCGACCACCCCGGAGTGGTGGGCGTCCACGACTACGGCGAAAGCGGCGGCGACGGCGAGGAGCGCTGTGCCTACATCGTCATGGAGCTGATCGACGGCCGTCCGCTGGACCGGGTGCTCAAGGACACCGGCCCGATGGGCGTCGAGCGCGTCCTCGACCTGGTGGCCGGCGCGCTGGACGCGCTGCACGCCGCGCACCGGCGGGAGATCGTGCACCGGGACATCAAACCGTCCAACCTGATGGTGCGCGCCGACGGACGGGTGGCCATCACCGACTTCGGCATCGCCCGGGCGCTCGCCAGTACCAAGCTCACCGCCCCGTTCGCGATCATCGGCACCGCGCTCTACATGTCCCGGAGCAGGCCGAGGGCGCGGACCTCGGGCCGGCCACCGACCTCTACTCGATCGGTGTCGTCTGCTACGAACTGTTGGTCGGCCGGCCGCCGTACTCCGGTGACGGGCCGCTCCAGATCGCGCTGAAGCACGTCAACCAGCCGGTGCCGAAACTGCCGGACACCTTCCCGGTGTCGGTGCGGGCACTGGTCGCCAGGGCGCTCGCCAAGAAGCCCGAGGAGCGGTACGCGGACGCCGCCGCGATGGCGTCGGCGGCGCGTGCGGCCCGTGCGGCGCTCGCGGGGGAGGGAGGCGCCGCAGGCGCGCGGGTGCCCGGGAAGGCCGGCGCGGCCGACAGCGGGACCATCCCGTTGCGGCCCGGTGCGGGCGAGGGGGCTGCGGGCGGTGCCCGTGCGGCGGACCCGGCCGAGCGGGTCACGGCGGATCGACCCGAGGACCGGGCAGCGGAGCCGGCCGGGGGCGGTGCCGCGGTGGACCTGGCGAGGGGTGGCACCCCGGCGCCGGACGAGGTCGCGAAGGTGGGGCCGCAGGCGCCCACCGAACCCGGCCGACGGCGCTCGCGGCGCACCCTGCTGGTGCCCGTCGTCATCCCCGTCGTCATCTCGATGGGCACGGCGACCGTCCTGCTGATCGACCGCGGTGCCGGCGGCTCCGATGCCGCCCTGCCGCCAGGCGCGCAGCCGACCGTGGTGGTCACCGCCCCCGCGAACCCGGGCGGCGCCACGCCGGCGACCGCGCCCGCGACCACGACCGCGCCCGCCGCCCCGGCACCGACCGACACCCCGGCGGCCACCCCGGGGTCCGACCAGCCGGTGCCCGGCGCCGCCCAGGGCCAGCCGCAGCTCCCGGCCGCCCAGGTCCCGGCCGCCGGTCAGGGTGGCAGCGGCGGCCCGGGTGGCTCCGGCGGCAACCGGGCCGGCGGTACGGGAACGGCCGCGGGCGGGGCGTCGGCGGGTCAGGCGAACCAGCCCGGCGGCGGCAACCCGGCCAACCCGCCCGCCAACCAGAACCCGCAGCCCCCCGCCCAGACCACCGGCGCCCCGCAGAGCCCGAGCCGGCCCGCCTCCTGTGGCGGCAACAGCTGGGGCACCATCGTCAGCGTGAAGGACGGCCGCGCGATCGGCATGCGCGACGACAACCTGAACGGCGACAACCCGATCGTGGTCGGAGGTCACGCGCAGTACGGCTGGGTGCGTTCGACCAACCCCGGCTCGTGGATCCTCTTCAACGCCTGCAACAACGGCGGCCCGCTGATGGTCCAGACGATGGATGGGAAGGTCGTCCTGAACAGCGGATTCAGCTTCCTCACCAACTGGACGGTTCGCACGGGGAGTTCGACCGGCTCGTACACGCTTGGCGACTACCAGAACCAGAGCTGCATGACCAACAACGGCCCCGGCAGCGCGGTCACCATGGTCGCCTGCACCCCTGGAAACACCGCCCAGGAGTGGCGGCTCCAGTGACGGCCCAGGCCGCGCAGACCCGGGTTCAGGCCCGGCCACAGGCCCGGGCGCAGGTACGGGTTCAGGCCCGGGCGCAGGCACGGGCAGGGTGCAGGCGCGGGCCGATGCGCGCCGATAGCAGGAACTCATGAGGTGGGCAAGGGGGTTCGGGTGGCGGGACCTCGCCACCGGCGTGTCAAGGGACCGTATGGAATCTTCTACACACATGTAAAAGTCGATCGACGGTCGGCCGGGCGCACGAGTCACCCCGGCGTTCGGCGGGTGAGTGCCCGTAGGCGCAGGCGGTCGGCCGTCGCACGGGTCGAGGCCCGCGGTGGGATGTGGTGAATCGCCCCGGTATGCCCGTCGATTGGACGCCCTTTACCCAATGGCGGGACCTGGCCAATCGCTGAGCCAGACCTGTCAATTCATCTGCTGGATTGTCATGCTTCTGGTCATCCCCCGGCGGTAGCCCCACCCCCACCCCTCGGTGGCGAGCCGCTCGACTGCACGGGGTTCCCGCACGTCAGTGCCCGTCCCGCCCCACAGGTGCCGACCCGGCCCCCCGGGACGCGGTGCGACCGCGCCCAGACGCGGTTTCCCGGAAGGACTCGTACGTGAAGCGTAAGCTCGCGGCCGTCGCCGTACTCTCGGCCACGGCCCTGTTGACCGGTGTGATCCAGGTGAGCACCGCCGCCCAGGCCGCTCCCACCCCCTTGCTGCAGGCCCAGGCCGCCCAGCAGCACGCGACCGTGCTCAAGCTGGCGGCCGGTCAGGCCGGCCCGCTCGCCAAGGCGCTCAAGCTCGGCGACAAGGAGCAACTGGTCGCCAGGGACGCCGTGCTGGACAAGGACGGCACCCGCCACCTGCGCTTCGAGCGCACCTACGCCGGCCTGCCGGTGATCGGCGGCGACCTCGTCGTGCACCAGAAGGCCGACGGCTCGGTGAAGTCGGTCGACAAGGCGGTCGCGGCACGGATCGCGCTGCCGAACCTGACCCCGAAGCTCTCCGCCGACCAGGCCGTCACGGAGGTCACCGCGGCGGTCAGGGCCACCGTCGGGGTGGCCACCGATGCCGACGAGTCGCCGCTCACCGAGGTCCACCAGGCCGGCCGGGCCGAGCTGGTGGTCTGGGCCACCGACGGCAACCCCCGCCTGGCGTACCGCACCACCGTCGAGGGCCTGCGCGCCGACGGCACCCCGAGTCGTCAGATCCTGGTCACCGATGCCACCGACGGCCGCACCCTCGCCGGCCACGAGACCGTCCAGACCGCGGCCGGCAACGGCAACGGCGTCTTCGTCGGCCAGGTCCCGCTGACCACCGCCCAGAGCGGCTCGGAGTACCAGCTGAAGGACGACAGCCGTGGCGGCCAGTCCACCAGCGACCTCAAGAACGGCACCGACGGAACCGGCTCGCTGTTCGCCAACACCAGCAACAGCTTCGGCGACGGAACCGTCAACAACCGCGAATCCGCCGCCGTGGACGCCCAGTTCGGTGCCGCCACCACCTGGGACTTCTACAAGAGCACCTTCGGCCGCAGCGGCATCCGCAACGACGGCGTCGGCGCCCTGAGCCGGGTGCACTACGGCTCCAACTACGTCAACGCCTTCTGGGACGACAGCTGCTTCTGCATGTCGTACGGCGACGGCAGCAACGACACCGCACCGCTCACCGAGATCGACGTGGCCGGCCACGAGATGAGCCACGGCGTCACCGCGGCGACCGCCAACCTCAACTACGCGGGCGAGTCCGGCGGCCTCAACGAGGCCACCTCGGACATCATGGGCACGATGGTCGAGTGGTACGCCAACCTGCCCTCCAACCCGCCGAACTACTGGATCGGCGAGCTGATCAACCTGCGCGGCGACGGCAGCCCGCTGCGCTACATGGACCAGCCGAGCAAGGACGGCGGCTCGGCGGACTACTGGGACGCGAACGTCGGCAACCTGGACGTGCACTACTCGTCCGGGGTGGCGAACCACTTCTTCTACCTGCTGTCCGAGGGCAGCGGCGCGAAGACGATCAACGGGTTCAGCTACAACAGCCCGACGTACGACAACTCCACGCTCGCGGGCATCGGCCGCGACAAGGCCGCGCAGATCTGGTACCGCGCGCTGACCACGTACTTCACCTCCACCACCGACTACGCGGGCGCCCGTGCGGGCACCCTCAGCGCGGCGGCCGACCTGTACGGCTCGGGCAGTGCGGAGTACAACGCGGTCGCCGCCACGTGGACGGCGGTCAACGTCAACTGATCCGGACCGAGGTCAAGGCCCGGGCCTGAACCGATCAGGCCCGGCCCGGGGCAGTGTCGAGGCCCCGCCGGACCGTGGGTGCCGGCCGGCGGGGGAGTACGGCGGGGCGACGGTGAGCGGACCACCGTCGCCCCCGCTGTGTGACGCCTGACGATACGTCAATTTTCCTTCTCGTGCAGCTTTCGTGGTGACTCGCGGCACGACGGGTGGCGGGCGGCGGAGCGCGGGGCGCGACGTAGCACCTCTGCCGGGCTCCCGTACACCCAGAAAACTCGACCATCGCGGTGGTAGTGGACAACTACCGGGGGCGGCAGTGCACTTGGTTCCGGGAAAGGGCCCTAGGTCCGTAGCGTCCCCGACATGACGCTACTGACGCGAACCCCGACGAGCGCCGTCCGGCGGCGCGGCCTGCTGGTCTACCTGGTGCTCGCCTACGCCGGGATGTGGGCGGCGATGGCACCGCTGCTCGCCGACGGGTACCGGCGGGCCGACGCTCGGGAGGAGACCGGTGCCCTGGAGCAACTCTGCATCGGGGCCGCCATGCTGGCCCCGGCGCTGGCGGCGCTGCTCGTGGTCCGCTTCGTCGAGCGCGGCGGCGGAGTGCGGGAGGCGCTCGCGCTGCGCCTGCCCAGGCCGCGGTGGCGCGCGGTCCGGGCCTGCCTGCTGCCGCTCGGGGTGCTCGGCGGGCTGACGGCCGCGGCGCTGGTGCTCGGCGCCCTGGCGGGCAGCTACCCCTTCGCCGGCTTCGGCTCGCTGGACCCGGAGCGGGTCGGAGCGTGGGCGGTCCGGGGGGTGATCGGGATGGTGCTGTCGCTGCCGCTGTTCTTCGGTGAGGAGATCGGCTGGCAGGGCTTCCTCTTCCCCCGGCTGCTGCGACGCGGTGACGGTAGTGGTGGCGGAGGCGGCGGTGCGGGGGTGCTGGTGCGGGCGTACCTGCTCACCGGGACGGCCTTCGCGCTCTGGCACCTGCCGACGTTGCTGATGGGTGGCCAGTACCCGGGACGGCCCTGGTACCTGGCGGTGCCCGCGCTGACGGTGAGCTGTGTGCTCGTCGTGCCGGTCTTCACCTGGCTGAGGCTGCGCTCGGGGTCGGTCGTCCCGGCGGTGGTGGCGCACGCCTTCGCGAGCAGCATGAGCGTGTCGATGGTCCGGGAGTTCGCGGACCCCGACGCCGAGCTGGACCCGCTCACCATGTCGTTGGCGGGCTGGCCCGGCTGGATCGTCCTCGGCGGGTTCGTGGCCTTCCTCGCGTGCACCGGGCGGCTGGCGCCGGCGGGCGGTCGGTGACAGATGACGGAGTTCAGCTGACAGATGATGAAATCTGTCAGCTGTCATCTGTCGGCTGACATCTGAAATCCGGCACCCGGCACCCGGCACCCGCGCCCGTCGCCCGGCACCCGTCACCCGACCGTCGGCACGAGATCCCTGCGGATCTCGTCCAGGATCAGCCCGGCCCCGGTGTAGCCGATGCCGAGCATCCACAAACCGTCGTCCACCCGGAACACCCGCCCGCTCCTCACGGCGTCCAGGTTCTTCCAGAGCGCCCCTCCGGTGATCCTCCCCTGGTCGGACTTGGCCTCGTCCCCGTACACGGAGTAGAAGATGACGTCCGCCGCGGCCTGGTCCACCTGCTCGGGGCTGATCTCCATCGAGAAGCCGGTCTTGTCCTGGTTGGCGGGCCGGCCGAGCCCGAGGTCCTTGAGCAGGGAGCCGACGAAGGTGTCGTTCAGGTAGAGCCTGGTCGGCGCGCCCGCCAGGAAGCGGGCCATCTCGACCCGGGTGGCCGCCGCCCTGGCCGGCCCGCCGAGCGCGGTGACCAGGTCCCGGAGCTTCGCCCGGTACGCCGCGTCCGCCGCGTCGGCCTCGGCCGTCCGGCCCAGCGCCTCGGCGTGCAGCCGGACGTTCTCCTTCCAGGTCGGCCCGGTGGTCCGGGTGAGCACCGTCGGCGCGATCTTCGACAGTTCGTCGTACCGCTTGTCGTCGCGGACCTGGTTGCTCAGGATGAGGTCCGGTCGCAGTGCTGCGATCGTCTCCAGACTGGGCTGGCCGATGGCCCCGACGGGCTTCGTACCGGCCAGCCGTTCGGCGGGCAGGTAGGTGGGGAAGGCGGCACCCGCCGCGACGGTGGTGGCGCCGACCGGGTCGAGCCCGAGGGTGACCACCGAGTCCAGCGCGTCGCTGTCCAGGGCCACCACCCGGCTCGCCCGCGCCGGTACGGTGCTCTCGCCGCGCGCGTGCCGGACCGTCCGGGTCCCGCCGGTGCTGCCGGTGTCGCGAGCCCCGCCAGTGCCGCCGGCCCCGCACGCGGCGAGCACGAGCCCGGGGGCGATCCCGGCGGCGAGGCCGAGAGCGGTGCGGCGGCTGAGCGGTCGGGGCATCGACGGCACCTCCAACGTACGGGCGGGGCGCCGGAATCCCTGCCCGGACCGTGGCCCGGTTACGCCTCGGAGCCGTTCTCTCGTCGCTGGCGCAGGAGTTCGGCGTACTCGACGTGGACCCGCCGGTCCATCGCGAGGGTGAACTGGGCGTCCGCGACGGTCCGTGCCAGCGGCCGGACCCGAAGGATGCGCTCGGTGAGCCGGGCCGCCTCGCCGCGCGACAGCGGGGTGTCGGTGGCGAGCGCGCTGAGCAGGTGTTCGGTGACCACCTCGATGAAGATCTCGGCGATGGCGTCCACGTGCTCCCGGGTGCGGCGGCTCGCCTCCAGCACCGCCGAGAGCGGCACCCCCTCCGCCACCAACGCGGTGGTGGCGTCCATCAGCCGGCGGCTGACGTGGGTGATGCCGTCCTCCTCGACGGTGATGTAGCCCTGGGCGATCGACTCGGCGGTGTTCTCCTCGGTGAGCTGGTCGCCGAAGGCCGCCTTCAGCTCCTCCCAGTCCAGCCGCACCGGCGTTTCGTCGGACCACGGTGCGACGATCGCCGCCTCCAGCCCGATCAGCCCGGCGACGTCCCGCCCGCTCTCCCCGGCGCCGATCAGCTCGGCGATGCCGCCCAGGGTGTGGCCGCGCTCGAGCAGTTCGCCGATCATCCGCAGCCGGGCCAGGTGCTCCTCGCCGTACCAGGCGATGCGGCCCTCCTTGCGGGGCGGCTGAAGCAGTTTGCGCTCGCGGTAGAAGCGCAGGGTGCGGGTGGTGATACCGGCGGCCTCGGCCAGTTCCTCCACCCGGTACTCGCGTTTTCTGTCGCCCGCAGCAGCTCTGACCTTGTCCACGGCGATCAGCATAGGACCGTCGGCTCGGAAGGATCCCCGAACCGGAGCTGTCGTGCTTCTTCCATCCGGTGTCAGCAAGGGCTACCCTGCCAACGATGCCAGTGATTACTGGCGCGATTGGCGGGGTCCCGGAGGCGAGCCCCCGGGAGGTCCCGGGGCCGCAGACCCCCGGGAGAGCGCGACGATCACCGTCCCACCCTCAGGAGGTTGCCGCATGGCATCCAGCAGCAAGCGCCCCAGCTCCGGCGCGTCCGCAGCGACCGACACCGCCGCTGCGCAGGAGTCCGTCCCGCACGTCCGGGTGGCGGTGATCGGCTCCGGCTTCGGCGGCCTCGGCGCCGCGGTCCGACTGCGCCGCGCCGGGATCACCGACTTCGTGGTCCTGGAGCGCGCGGACTCCGTCGGCGGCACCTGGCGCGACAACAGCTACCCCGGCTGCGCCTGCGACGTGCCCTCGCACCTCTACTCCTTCTCCTTCGCGCCCAACCCCGACTGGCCGCGCAGCTTCTCCGGCCAGCCGGACATCCGCGCCTACCTGGAGAAGGTTGCCACCGTCTTCGGCCTCCGACCCCACCTCCGCTTCAACGCCGATGTGCTGGAAGCTCGTTGGGAGAGCGAGCGGACCCACTGGCGGATCACCACCTCGGCCGGCCAGTGGACCGCCGACGCCATCGTCTCCGCCGCCGGACCGCTCGCCGACCCGCAGATCCCCGACCTGCCCGGGCTCAGCGGTTTCCCCGGCAAGGTGTTCCACTCCTCCCGCTGGGACCACGACTTCGACCTCACCGGCAAGCGCGTCGCGATGGTCGGAACCGGCGCCTCCGCCGCCCAGATCATCCCGTCGATCCAGCCCAAGGTGGGCAAGCTGACGGTCTTCCAGCGCACACCGGCCTGGGTGCTGCCGCGCCGCGACCGCGAGATCACCCAGCTGGAGAGGTGGCTGCACGGCCGCCTGCCGGTCACCACCAAGATCCGCCGCGGCACCCTCTTCGCGCTCCGCGAGATCCAGGTGGACGCCTTCGTGCGCCGCCCCGGACTGCTGCGCCTGGTCCAGCGACTCGCCGAACGCCACATCGCCCAGGGCGTCCCCGACCCGGCGCTGCGCGCCAAGCTGACCCCGGACTACCGGATCGGCTGCAAGCGCATCCTGCTCAGCAACACCTACTACCCGGCGCTCGCGGCGGCCAACACCGAGGTCGTCTCCTCCGGCCTGCGCGAACTGCGCGGCTCCACCCTGGTCGCGGCCGACGGCAGCGAGCACGAGGTGGACGCCATCGTCTTCGGCACCGGCTTCCACGTCACCGACATGCCCATCGGTGCCCGGGTGTTCGGTGTCAACGGCACCAGCCTGGCGGAGGAGTGGAAGGACGGCATGGAGGCGCTGCGCGGCTCGACCGTGAACGGCTTCCCGAACCTCTTCTTCGTCATCGGGCCCAACACCGGCCTCGGCAACAGCTCGATGATCCTGATGATCGAGTCCCAACTGAACTACATGATCGACGCGTTGACCACGCTCGGCTCGATCGGAGCCGCCGCGATGCAGCCCACCGCGCGCGCCCAGCGGCAGTGGAACCTCGAACTCCAGCACCGGATGGACCGCACCGTGTGGACCACCGGCGGCTGCCTCAGCTGGTACCTCGACCCGAACGGCAAGAACACCGTGCTCTGGCCCGGCTCCACCACCTCGTTCCGCCGGGCCACCCGCAAGGTCGACCTCGGCGAGTACGAACTGATCATGCGCGCCGCGCCGACCGCCGCCCGCACCGCCGGCCAGGAGGTCTCCGCGTGAGTGGCGTCCACCTCCCCGAGGGGTACGAACCGCCGGTTCCGGAGGAGGAGTTGAGCATCCGATCGGCGGACGGCATCCGGTTGCACGTCGAGGTGCACGGCCGGCCCGGCGCGCCCACCGTGGTGCTCGCGCACGGCTGGACCTGCTCGACCGCCTTCTGGGCCCCGGTGATCCGCCGACTGGCCGACCGCTACCGGGTGGTGGCCTACGACCAGCGCGGCCACGGGCGCAGCGAGATCCCGCCGAGTCGGGCCCGCTACTCGACCCGGGCACTGGCCGAGGACCTCTCCGCCGTGCTCGCGCGGACCGTTCCGGCGGGCGAGCGGGCCGTGCTGGCCGGACACAGCATGGGTGGGATGACCATCATGGCTGCCGGCGGCCGACCCGACGTCGCCGAACGCACCGCCGCGGCCGTCCTGATCTCCACCGGGCCCGGCGACCTGGTGGCCGAACTCACCGTCCTGCCACCGGCCGTACGCTCCCCGGGACTGCGGCGCCTCCTGCACCGGCAGCTGCTGCGCTCCCGGATGCCGCTCGGGCCGGTCTCGCCGGTCAGCCGGGTGGCGCTCAAGTACGCGACCATGGGGCCCGGTTCGCCCGCCGGCCAGGTCGAGGCGACGGCCCGGATCGTGCACGCCTGCCTGACCGCCGTCCGCGCCAACTGGGCCGCGGTGCTGGACCGGCTGGACGTCCACGCCGGACTCGCCCGGCTCGCCGCGCCCACGGCGGTGGTGGTCGGCACCGCCGACCGCCTGACCCCGCCGGTGCACGCCCACCGGATCGTCGCCGAACTCCAGGACCCGCAGGGGCTGTTGCTGCTCCCCGGGGTCGGCCACATGTCGCCGCTGGAGCGCCCGGACGAGGTCGCCGCCGAGATCCACCGGATGGCCTCGGCGTACCTGGCCGCCGCTCCCGCCGCCGCTTCCGTCGCTGGTGCCGAGCCCGTCGGCACCGTTCCCGCTTCCGTCGACGAGAGGACCTCCGTCGCATGAACGCCATCCCGCCGCTGTCCGCGCAGGTCGTCGTCGTCACCGGGGCCGCGCGCGGCGTCGGCGCGTCGCTGGCCCGCAAGCTCGCCCGGCGCGGGGCCAAGGTGGCCCTGCTCGGGCTGGAGCCGGAGGAGCTGAAGGACGTCGCCGAGCGGTGCGGCCCGTCCGCCACCAGCTGGGAGGTGGACGTCACCGACCTCGAGGCGCTGGAGGACACCGCCCGCCGGATCAAGGAGCACTACGGGCGGATCGACACCGTCGTCGCCAACGCCGGGATCGCCATCGGCGGGCCGCTCGCCGACAGCGACCACAAGGCGTTCAGCCGGGTCATCGAGGTGAACCTGCTCGGCAGCGTGGCCACCGCGCGGGCCTTCCTGCCGGCGCTCGCCGAGAGCCGCGGGTACCTGCTCCAGATCGCCTCGCTCGCCGCGCTGACCCCCGCGCCGCTGATGAGCGCCTACTGCGCCAGCAAGTCCGGGGTGGAGGCCTTCGCCCACTCGATCCGTGCCGAGGTGGCGTACCAGGGGGTCAAGGTGGGTGTCGGGTACCTGAGTTGGACCGACACCGACATGGTGCGCGGGGCCGACCAGGACGCCGTGCTGAGGCAGATGCGATCCCGGCTGCCGTGGCCGGCGAACAAGACGTACCCGCTGGAACCCGCGGTGGAGCGGATCGTCGCCGGGATCGCCCGCCGGTCCGCCCACGTCTACGCGCAGGCCTGGCTGCGCGGGATGCAGCCGGTCCGCTGGCTGCTGCCGACCATGATCGCGGTGGTCGGCTCCCGGGACGTGGCCCGGCTCGCCCCCCAGCTCGCCGCCACCGCCGCGAGCCGCCTGCGCGCCGTCGGTGCAGGGGGCGCGGCGGACACGGAGGCCCGGGGGAGCCGGAGCGGGTCGGGCGGCTGACGGTTGACAGTCCGGCGGCCGGCGGCTGGCTGCGAACAGATGACAGCAGACAGATGACAGCGAACGGATCACAGCTGACAGATTTCGAAATCTGTCAGCTGTCATCCGTCATCCGTCTCCCCTAGCTCTTTCGCCGCCCTCCGCCGAGCCCCGCCGCGATCACCGCCAGCATCTCCAGTGCCCGCGCCAGCACCGGCAACGGCGGTGAGGCGAGCCCGACCCGGACGGCGGAGGGCGAGCGCCGGGGATCGACGGCGAAGGCCGCCGCCGGTGTGACCGACACCCCGGCCCGCGCCGCCTCCGCGACGAAGGCTTCCGCCCGCAGGCCCGGAGGCAGTTCCCACCACAGGTAGTACGAGCCCGGGTCGGACCGCAGCCGCTGCCCCGTCAGCACCTCGCGCGCCAGCAGCTGCCGGGCCGTCGCGTCGGCCCGCTTCGCGGCCTCCACCGAGGCCAGCGTGCCGTCCCCGATCCAGCGCACGGCCGCCTCCAGCGCGAAGCCGCTCGGCGCCCACCCGCCCGAGCGCAGCGCCCCCGCCACCCGCTCGCGCAGCGCCGCGGGAACGACCGCGAACCCGGTGGTCAGCCCCGGGGCGAGCCGCTTGGAGAGGCTGTCCACGAGCACCGTGCGCTCCGGCGCGAGCGCGGCCAGCGGCGCAGACCCCGGCCGGAGGAAGGACCAGACGGCGTCCTCGACCACCGTCAGGTCGAGCCGCCGCAGCACGGCCACGAGCGCCACCGCCCGTTCCCGCGGCAGGCTCACGCCGAGCGGGTTCTGCAGGCGCGGCTGGACGTACACCGCGCGCAGCGGACCGGCGGTCCGATGGGCGGCCGCGACGGCGTCCGGCAGCAGCCCGTGCTCGTCCATGGCCAGCGGCACCAGCACGATGCCCAGCCGTTCCGCCACCGCCTTGACCACCGGGTACGTCAGTTCCTCCACGCCCAGCCGCTGCCCGGGCGGCACCAGCGCGGACAGCGCCCCGGCGATGGCCTGCCGCCCGTTGCCGGCGAACAGCAGGTCCGCCGGGTCGACGTGCCAGGAGCCGCAGGAGTCACCGGAATCGCAGGCATCGCAGGAGTCACAGGCGTCGCAGGCGTCGACCGAGAGCAGTCCTGCGAACGCCCGCCGGGCCGCGCCCGTTCCCGCCGCGCCGACCGGCCGCAGCGCCTCGCCCAGCGCGTCCGGCCGCAGCAGCGGCGCCAGTCCGGCCGTCAGCAGCTCGCTCTGCCCGGGGACGGAGGGGTAGTTGAGCTCCAGGTCCACGGGGGTGGCGGACGGCTCCGCGAGCGCGACCCGGGCGCCGTCCGGTGCGTGGCCGGCCCGGACGAAGGTGCCGCGACCGACCTCCCCGACGGTCAGTCCGCGCCGGGCCAGCTCCCCGTAGACGCGCCCGGCCGTCGAGTCGGCGATTCCCCTGCTGCGGGCGAACGCGCGCTGGGTCGGCAGCTGTTGGCCGGGCCGCAGCCGCCCGTCCGCGATCTCGGCGGCGATCCGGTCGGCGAGCAGGCGGTAGTCGTCCATCGGGGTCGGCCCTCCAGCGGCTCGCATTGCACCGAGTGCAAAGTCATCATTGCATCGAGCCGACTGCCCGGCCTAGCCTCCTCGCATGGACGCCTTGACATCCGCCGTGGACGGCCGGGCCGTGCTCGGGATCGCCGCCGTCGCCCTGGGCATGGTGCTGTCGCCCGGGCCCAACATGATCTACCTGGTGTCGCGTTCGATCGCGCAGGGCCGCCGCGCCGGGCTGATCTCGCTGCTCGGGGTCGGGGCCGGTTTCCTGGTCTACCTGGTCGCCGTGACGGCGGGGGTGGCCGCGGTGTTCTCGGTGGTGCCCGTCCTCTACACCGCGATCAAGCTGGCCGGTGCCGGATACCTGCTCTGGCTGGCCTGGAAGGCGGTCAAGCCGGGCGGCACGGCGGTCTTCGCCCCGCAGCAGCTGCCGCCGGACCCGCCGCGCCGACTGTTCGCGATGGGCTTCCTGACCTGCCTGCTCAACCCCAAGATCGCCATCATGTACATCTCGCTGCTGCCCCAGTTCGTGGTCCCGGAGCGCGGTCACGTCGCCGTGCAGAGCCTGCTGTTGGGCCTGACCCAGATCGCGATCGCGATCACCGTCAACGGCCTGATCGCGGTGAGCGCGGGCAGCATCGCGGCCTTCCTCAACCGTCGCCCCGGCTGGCTGCGGATCCAGCGCTACGCGATGGGCACCGTCCTCGCCGGCCTCGCCGTGAACATCGCCGCCGACCGAGCCAAGGCCGTCGCTTCCTAATGTCGTTGTCAAGCCGTCTCGGTCGCTGGGGGTGTGATGTGGTAGCACCGTCTGTCACGAATCAGGGCCCAGAGAACGTTGACG
>NZ_JBVILX010000007.1:0-47492 GCF_055580145.1 Kitasatospora sp. NPDC032121
ATCGAGCTGAACATGCCGCTGGTGCGCTTCATCGCGGCCCGGTTCCGGCACCGTGCCGAGGAGATGGAGGACATCCTCCAGGTCGGCACGATCGGCTTGATCAAGGCCGTCGACGGCTACGATCCGCGGCGCGGCGTCGAGTTCGTCACCTATGCCATCCCCACCATCGCGGGCGAGATCAAGCGGTTCTTCCGTGACACCTCGTGGCCGGTGCGGGTGCCGCGCAGCATGCAGGAGCTCTACCTGTCCGTCACCCGCGGCTCCGACCGGCTCGAGCAGGAACTCGGTCGTCTCCCGCAGCCGGGGGAGATCGCGGAGGATCTCCACCTCACCGTCGAACAGGCCACCGAGGGTCTGATGGCGGGCCGGGTCTGTCGTCCCAACTCGCTGGACGCGCTGCGTGACGGGGACACCGACGAGGCCGGCAGTGCCCTGCTGGACCGCCTGGGCGGCTGCGATCCCGGCATCGAGCTCGTCGACTTCCGTATCGCGGTGCGGCCGCTGCTGGCCCGGCTGCCGGAACGCGAGCAGACCGTCCTGAAGCTGCGGTTCTGGGACGGCTGGACGCAGTCCCGGATCGCGGAGCGGATCGGGGTCTCCCAGATGCACGTCTCGCGGCTGCTCAGCGCCACGCTGGCCTGGCTGCGGGAGGAGCTGGAGGACCGCGGCGCCCCCGGCTGGGCGGACGAGCCCGAGGAGGGCTGAGGCCCCGGGGGTGGCCCACGCGCAGTGCGTGGGCCACCTCGCCTCACCGGACGCCGGGTCGGCGGGTTAGAGGGCGCGCCGTCCGGGCACCCGCCCCGAACGGAGCGGGGGGACCGCGAAGGCAGGAGAAGACGATCCGGGAGCGGCTGGGCCGCCACCGACAACGAAGCGGAGGACGCGATGGCCGTCCGTCATGTCCTGATCGATCGGCCGCCCGGGGACGTGTGGAAGGTGCTGGCCGACCCGCGCTGCTACGCCCGGTGGGTTCCGGGCACCTCCCGCACCGAACCGGCCGGCGGCAGCTGGCCCCGGACGGGCGCCCGCCTGCGCTACACCGTCAGGGCCGGCCCCTGACACCTGAAGGGGCACACCGTCGTGCGCCGCTGCGAGGAGCCGGAGCGCCTGGAACTGGAAGCCGTCGCCGGCCGCCTGGGCACCGCGCGCATCGCCCTCGAACTGCTGGCCTGGGGCAGCGGCACCCTCGTCATCGTCGACGAACACCCCTTGCAGGGACCGGGCAGCAGCCTGCACGCCGCCCCGTCCGAGGCACTGCTGCACCTGCGCCACCGCAGCATGCTCTCCCGCCTGGCCGACACCGTCGAGAACACAGGCCACCGGACCGTCGAGAACGCCGGGCACCGGTCACCGGCACGAGGAGGCGCGGCATGAACGACGCCGTCGTGATCGGTGCCGGACCCAACGGACTGGTCGCCGCGAACGTCCTCGCCGACGCCGGCTGGCAGGTCGAGGTCCTCGAAGCCCAGGACCACCCCGGCGGCGCGGTCCACAGCGACCGCGGCGTGCACCCGGACTACGTCCACGACGTGTTCAGCTCCTTCTACCCGCTGGCCGCGGCATCCCCCGCCATCCAGGCACTCGCCCTCCAGGACTACGGCCTGACCTTCAGCCGCGCACCCGCCGTGCTGGCCCATCCCCTGACGGACGGGCGCTGCGCCCAGCTGCGTCAGGACGCGCAGGAGACGGCCGAGCTGATCGGCCGCGACTTCGGCCCCCACGACGCCCAGGGCTGGCAACGGCTGTCGGAGCTGTGGGAGCGCCTGGACCCGTGGCTGATCCGGGCGATGTTCGCACCCTTCCCGCCGGTGCGCGCCGGGCTCGTGCTGGCCGCCCGGGTGCGGGCCGCCGGTGGCCTGCGCCTGGCACGGTTCGCGACCCTGCCGGTGCGCCGCCTCGCCGAGGAGGAGTTCGACACCCAGGGCCCCGCGCTGCTGCTGGCCGGCTGCGCCCTGCACGCCGACCTGCTGCCGGAGTCCCCGATCAGCGGCGTGTTCGGCTGGTTGATGGCCATGCTCGGCCAGCAGTACGGCTGGCCCGCTCCGGTCGGCGGCGCCCGCGCGCTCACCGACGCCCTGGTGCGCCGCCTGGAAGCGCACGGCGGACACGTACGGTGCGACGCCCGCGTGGAAGGCGTCCTGATCCGCTCCGGGCAGGCGATCGGCGTGCGCACCGCCGGTGGCGAAACCGTCCGGGCCCGGCATGCCGTACTGGCGGACGTGGCCGCCACCACCCTGTACGGCGGCCTCGTCGGCTGGGACCGCCTTCCCGCCCAGCTGCGCCGCGACCTGCACCGCTTCCAGTGGGACTTCTCCACCGTGAAGATCGACTGGGCGCTCGACGGCCCCATCCCGTGGAGCTGCCCCGACGCGGCCCGCGCCGGCACGATCCACCTGGGGGCGGACCTGACGGAGCTGAGCGACTACGCGCTCCAGGTCATCACCGGGCGCGTCCCCGCCCGGCCGTTCGGACTGCTCGGCCAGATGACCACCACCGACGCCTCGCGCTCGCCCGCGGGCACCGAGTCCGCCTGGATGTACACCCACGTCCCCCAGCGGGTGTCGGCGGACTCCGGCCCGGACGGGCTCACCGGACGCTGGGACGGGCACGAGAGCGCCGTGTTCGCCCGGCGGATGGAGGCCCAGGTGGAACGGTTCGCCCCCGGCTTCGGTGACCGGGTGGTGAACCGGCGCATCCTCACCCCGCCCGTCCTCCAGGGCCTGGACGAGAACCTGGTCGGCGGCGCCATCAACGGCGGCACCACCGCGCTCCACCAGCAAGCCGTCCTGCGTCCCGTCCCCGGCACCGGACGGCCCGAGACCCCGATCCAGGGCCTCTACCTCGCCTCCTCCTCCGCGCATCCGGGCGGCGGGGTCCACGGCGCCTGCGGCGCCAACGCCGCCCGCGCGGCCCTGCGGGCGCGCCGACCCGCCGTACGCCGGATCGCGGGGCCCGTGCTCACCGCCGCCCAGCGTGCCCTCGCCCGGCCGACAGGGGCCTGAGTCCCGGCCCCGCCGGGATGGCCGGGGGTTTCGGCGGGGCCCGCCCGCCGGCCCGGGAGGTCACGCTGGGGAGCATCGGGCAGCGCCCGGGTGAACTGCCGACACGGTGCGAGATGGAACGCCGCACCCGGGGGAGGCTCGTCGGGCGACTGGCGGCACCTTTCGAAGCCGGGGCGCGGTGCTCCCGTCGAGGCGGGGCAGGGGCCGACCATTTCTCGCAGTGCCCGGGCGCCGTGGCGGCGAACCGTGCTCCGGCGCCCCGCCGATCCCGGGCGGGCCGAGTATCCGATCGGAGTACTGATGGACGAGCCCAACCGCGTGCGCAAGACGACCGAACAGCTGCCCGGTGCCCCCGGCCCGCAGGCGCCGCCCGTGGCGGAACCGACCGAGCCGCGTGCGCCGCTGCCGCCGAAGCCCGACCAGGAAGCGCCCGCGGCGGTGTCGGCGACAGGCCGTGCCGCCGGCACGGAGGCCGCGCGGGCCCAGAACGGCGGGTACCTGACCACCGCGCAGGGCGTACGCCTGCCGGACAGCGACCACTCGCTCAAGGCCGGCCCCCGTGGCCCCGTGTTGCTGCAGGACCATCACCTGCGCGAGAAGATCATGCACTTCGATCACGAGCGGATCCCGGAGCGGGTGGTGCACGCCCGCGGCGCCGCGGCCCACGGCGTCTTCCGCGCGTACGGCACGGCGGCGGACGTGACCAAGGCGGCGTTCCTGGCCGAGGGCGTGGAGACGCCGGTCTTCGTGAGGTTCTCCACCGTACTGGGGTCACGCGGCTCGGCGGACACGGTACGCGACACCCGCGGGTTCGCCACCAAGTTCTACACCGGCCATGGCGTCTTCGACCTGGTCGGCAACAACATCCCGGTGTTCTTCATCCAGGACGCGATCAAGTTCCCGGACATCATCCACGCCGGCAAGCCGCACCCGGACCGGGAGATCCCGCAGGCGCAGAGCGCGCACGACACGTTCTGGGACTTCGTCTCCCTGCACACCGAGGCCACCCACCACACGCTGTGGAACATGTCCGACCGCGGCATCCCGCGCTCCTTCCGGATGATGGAGGGCTTCGGGGTCCACACCTTCCGCCTGGTCGACGCCGAGGGCGCGACCACGCTGGTGAAGTTCCACTGGAAGCCGAAGGCGGGCGTGCACTCGCTGGTGTGGGAGGAGGCGCAGCTGATCGGCGGCACGGACCCGGACTTCCACCGGCGGGATCTGGCGGACGCGATCGAGGCCGGGGCGTTCCCGCAGTGGGAGCTCGGCATCCAGATGTTTCCGGACTCGCCGGAGCAGACCTTCGAGGGCATCGACCTGCTCGACCCGACCAAGATCGTTCCCGAGGAGCTCGCCCCGGTCCGGCCGATCGGCCTGATGACGCTCGACGCCAACCCCACCAACTTCTTCGCGGAGACCGAGCAGGTGGCCTTCCACCCCGGCCACCTCGTCCCCGGCATCGACATCACCGACGACCCGCTGCTCTCCGGTCGGCTCTTCTCCTACCTCGACACCCAGATCACGCGACTGGGCGGTCCGAACTTCGCCCAGATCCCGATCAACCGCACCCACGCCCCGGTCAACGACATGCTCCGCGACGGTTTCCACCAGGACGCCGTCCACAGCGGCGTCGCGCCGTACAAGCCGAACTCGCTCGACGGCGGCTGCCCGTTCTTCGCCGGCGCCGCCGACCGCGCCTTCGTGGAGCACCCCACACCGATCGCGGCCGGAGCCAAGGTCCGCGAGGCGCCCGCCTCGTTCGACGATCACTTCAGCCAGCCCCGGCTGTTCTGGGTGAGCCTGAGCCTGGTGGAGCGCGAGCACGTGATCGCCGCCTACACCTTCGAACTGTCCAAGGTCTACGAGCAGGCGATCAAGGAACGCGTGCTGACCGTCCTGGCACGGATCGACGACGAACTCTGCCGGGAGGTCGCCACCGGCCTCGGCCTGCCGGCACCGACCGCCGCCGCGCTCGCCGACGTCACCCCCAGTCCGGCCCTGTCCCAGCTCGGGCAGCGGTGGCCCGCGACCGGCCGTGTGCTGGGCATCATCGCGGACGGTGGCGGTGACCCCGCCGTGGTCCTCGGAATGCGCGACGCCGCGCGTGCCGCGGGCCTGCTGCCGCTGGTCATCGGTCCCACCGGAGCGCCACTGGCCGAGGGCCTCGGCGTGCAGCGGACCTTCGCCGCCGCCCGCTCCGTCGAGTTCGACGCGCTCCTGGTGGCCCACGCTCCCGGGCCGGGGGCGGATGACCGCGGCGCACGGGACGCCAAGTCCGGCGCGGTGGCGGGCGGCCAGCGGACGGTCGACTCCCGGGTCGTCCTGCTGGTCAACGAGGCCTATCGACACGCCAAGCCGATCGCCGGTCTCGCGGACGCCCGCGCCCTGTGGGCCGCGGCGGGGGTCGATCCGCACGCACCGGGCGTGTCCATCGAGACGGACGGCGGGAGGGCCGTCTCGGCGCTGGTGGAGCAACTCGGCACGCATCGTGTCTGGGAGCGCTTCCCCGTGGCAGGTTGAACCCTCGCAGGCCCGCCCGCGCCGGAGACCACCGGTGCGGGCGGGAGTTCGGCTGTCACGGGAAGCCGCCGGGACGCTGCGTCGGATGCGCTGGACCGACACCGTGATCAGGACCCTGTCGCCCCGGCTGCTCACCGGCGTCCGATCCGCCGGCCTCCGGGGTGCGTCACCGGATCGTTCGGTCCCGGCGCCCCTCCGGTTCGAGTACGGCGGGCGGCAGCCCGTCGAGTGCGGTCAGGACGTCGACCGGGTGGACGGCCAGCAACCGAGGGTCGGGTTCGTGGCCGCCGGCGTCGCCGGGGCGCGACCCACCGTCGGGTCCGCCCCGCCAGATGGCGATGTGGCGGGGCGAGGACGGCGGGCCCCAGAGGCGGGGAGCGACCGGACCGAACAGGGTGACGGACGGGGTACCGAGGGCCGTCGCGAGGTGGGACAGGCCGGTGTCGCCGGCCACGACGGCGCGCGCTCCGGCGACCAGGGCGGCCAGGACGGGGAACGGGACGTCCCGCTCTCCGCCGAACACGGCCCCCTCCGGCAGCCCGGCGTCCCGGGCCACCCGGTGGGCGAGCGCCCCCTCGCCCGAGCCCGCAGTGATCACGACCGGCACGCCCGACGAGTGGACGGCTCGGGCGACGGCCGCGAACCGTTCGGCGGGCCAGCGTCGGCTGCCGGCGTCGGCTCCCGGATGTACGAGGACGGCGTGCGGGGCGGGCGAGGGCGACTCGGGGGCGGGGATCAGCAGGTCGGCCGGGTCCGCCGCGATGCCGTACCACTGCACCAGGCGGCACCAGCGCTCGCGTTCGTGCTCCTCCTCGTCCCACTCCGGACCCGCCAGTGCGGGCGGTCCGACGCGCCCGAAGCCCCACACCTGCCGTGGGCCGAGAGCCTGGAGCACGGCGTGGCTGGCGGGGCCGTTGCCGTGCAGGTCGACGGCGAGGTCGGGTGGCGGACCGGACCACGCCAGCCGGGAGGGGACCCCGCGCCCGGCGGCGGTGGTGCCGAGCAGCCGATCCACGCAGCCGGTTGCCAGGACGGCGCCGGAGAGCCGGGCGGGTGCGGCCAGCGTGATGTGGTGGTCGGGCAGGGCCCGACGCAGTCCGCGCAGGACGGGCACGCCGGTGAGCAGGTCGCCGAGGCCCAGGGCCCGGAGCACCAGGACCCGCGGACGGTGGGCGCCCTGCCGGGGCGTACGCCGCCGGGGCACCGCCTGGCCGGGCGTCACCGCGCCGGCCACGGGCCGCCGCCCGTCGCGGCGGCCGCCCGCCGGGCGAGCGAGGTGGTCGAGTGTCCGTCGAGGTAGGGCAGCACGACGGCGTGGCCGCCCCAGCTGCGCAGGACGGCCCGTTCGGGCAGGGTCTCGGCTGTGTAGTCGCCTCCCTTGACCCACAGGTGGGGCCGCAGCAGACCGAGCACGCGCTCGGGCGTGTCCTCGTCGAAGACCGCCACCGCGTCGACGCAGCCGAGGCCGGCCAGGACCCTGGCCCGGTCCTCCGCGGAGTTGATCGGACGCCCGCGGCCCTTGAGCCGCCGGACGGAGGCGTCCGAGTTGAGGCAGACGATCAGGCAGTCGCCGAGCCGCCGGGCGGATTCCAGGAGGGCCAGGTGTCCGGGATGCAGCAGGTCGAAGCAGCCTCCGGTGGCGACCACCGTGCCTCCGCGGGAGCGGACCGCACGGGCCAGCCGTGTCGCGTCGGGCGTGACCGGATCCTCGGTGGTGGAGGCCGGGGGCGTGTGCCGCCAGAGTGCGGGATCGCCCACGCCGCCGCGGGCGATGAAGTCCGTGGCGGCCGTGACCCCGCGCTGCACGGCCTCTTCGGGGAGGGCGCCGTCGGCGAGCGCGGTGGTCACGGTGGCGGCGAAGCAGTCCCCGGCTCCACAGGTGTCGCCCGTCGCCTCGTACGGGGCGGGCAGCAGGATCGGGCTGTCGGGGCCGCGGCTGAGCAGTGCGCCGAGGGGGCCGAGGGTCACCGCGACTCCGGCGGCTCCCCAGCGCCGGGTGAGCAGGGCGGCTCGGCGGGTTTGCGAGGGAAGGTCCTCGCCGGGAGGCTCGTCGGGGGCGAGGGCGACCGTGAACAGACGGGCCTCGGCTGCGTTCGGGGTGGCCAGCCGGACACCGGGCACCGGTGGGCCGCCACGGGGGTGCGGGTCCCACACCACCGGGAGGTGGCCGGTCGCCGTGGCCAGTTCCGGCCGGAGCCGGTCGGCCGTCCGCAGGCCGTAGTCGGAGACCAGGACCGCCCCGGCGGCCGCGATCGCCTGTCGGGCGGTGTCTCCGGGCGCGCCGGGCACGCCGCCGCCCCGGTCGATCCGCACCAGTGGCCGTCCGCCGACGCGGACCCGGGTCTTGACCGGCAGGTCGCCGTCCAGCGGGAGTTCGACGAGGGTGACCCGGTCCGCGAGCAGGCGGCGCAGCTCGGTCGAGGCGTCGCCGGTCCCGACCGCGGTCACCAGGACGACCTCGCGGCCGCCGCCGGCCGCCAGCCAGGCGGCCAGCGCCGCACCGCCCGGCCGGTGCCGTTCGGCCGTCACGTCCACCACCGGCGCGGGCGCGTCGGGGGCGAGCCGGGTCGCGTCCCCGTCGATGTCGCAGTCGAGCAGGCTGTCGCCGACGACGACCAGCGGACGGCGTCGGTTCGTGACCCGGGTCTCGGCGGTGCTCATGCCGACTCCCTGGAGGGGCGTCCCCCGTCGCCGCCGGTGCGCGCGACGGTGGTGTGGGCCGGCAGCAGGTACGGCCGTGGGCGGGCCAGCGCCGCGTCGAAGGCCTCGCACACCAGGTGGAGGGCGATCAGGTGGACCTCCTGGACCGTGGCGGTCCGGTCGGCCGCGACGGCGAGGACCTCGTCGGCGGCGGCCGCGAGCGGGTTGGGTGCCGGGCCGGTCATCGCCCAGACGTCGAGACGGCCGCGCCGGGCCGCCTCGGTGGCGCGCACCAGGTTGGGACTGCGGCCGGAGGTCGACAGCAGCACCAGTACGTCGCCCGGTCGGCCGTGGGCGGCCACCTGGCGGGCGAACACCTCGTCGAAGCCGTAGTCGTTGCCGATGGCGGTGACGCTGGACGTCTCGGCGTGCAGCGCGATCGCGGAGAACGGAGGCCGCTCGGCCGCGTAACGGCCGACCAGTTCGGCGGTGAGGTGCTGGGCCTGGGCGGCGCTGCCGCCGTTGCCGGCCGCCAACAGCCGGCCGCCGGCGGGCAGCCGCCCGGCGAGGGCGGTGCCCCACGAGGTGAGCAGGGGCAGCTGGTCGGTCCGCAGTCGACGGACGGCCTCCTCCAGGGCGAGGCAGTGGCCGGTGGCCGGCCGCACGTCGGGCTGGTGGTCACGGGATCGGGGTGTCATCGCACGACTCCCGTCATCGGGTGGACGGTGGGGCGGGCCGTGGCGAGGACGTCGAGGTAGACCGCCTCGCTGCGGTCGGCGACGGCCCGCCAGGTGTAGTTGGCGAGCACCCGGCGGCGGCCGGCGGCCCCGTAGGCGGCGCGGACGGCGGGTGCGGCGAGCAGTCCGGCCACGGCAGCCGCGAGCTCCTCCGCGGAGCCGGGCGGTACCAGTCTCCCGGTGCGGCGGTCGGCGACGGTGTCGAGGTGCCCACCGACGGCGCTGGCCACGACGGGGACACCGCAGGCCATGGCCTCCAGCGGTACGATGCCGAACGGCTCGTACCGGGCCGGGCAGACCACGAGGTCGCTGTCGCGCAGCAGTCGGGGCATCCGCTCGCGGGGTACGGCGCCGAGCAGGGTGAGGCGGTCGGCGACGCCCAGTTCCACGGCGAGAGCCCGCAGTCGACGGGCTTCCGGGTCGGCGGGCAGCCGGTCGGCCGGGGGGCCGCCGGCGACCAGCAGGTGGACGCCGGGCAACCGGGTGAGCGCTGCCACGGCGGTGTCCGTGCCCTTGCGAGGGACGAGCCGGCCGACGGTGAGCAGCCGCGGCGGCCCTGCGGGCGGGCGGTGCCGGGCGGGGCCGAACCGGTCCGGGTCGACGCCGCAGGGCGCCACCCGGATCCGATCGGGTGGCAGGCCCATCAGGAGCAACTCCCGCACCTCGTCCCGGCAGGTGGCGATGACGGCGGCGGCCGACAGACCGACGGCGGTCTCGGCCTCGATCCGGTCGGGCGGGCTGGTGTCGGCCGACCCCTGGTACCGGCGCTTGACCGTGCCGAGCGCGTGGTAGGTGTGGACCACCGGCAGGCCGCGGTCTCGGGCGCCGCGCAGCGCGGCCAGGCCCGACATCCAGAAGTGCGAGTGCACCACGTCGGGCGGGTCGCTGTCCCAGTGCTCCGCCAGACGGTCGCCGAATTCCGGTATGTGGGGCAGCAGTTCGTCCTTGGGCAGGGCGTGGGCCGGGCCTGCGGGGACGTGGTGGACGGTCACTCCGGGCCGCAGGCGCACGTGTGCCGGCAGGGTGGGCGAATCCCGCCGGGTGTGGACGGTGATCCGGTGGCCCCGGTCGGCGAGCGCGTCGGCGAGGGCGGCGACGTGGACGTTCTGACCGCCGGCGTCGACTCCGCCCAACTCCGCCAGCGGGCTCGCGTGTTCGGAGACCAGGGCGATGTGCAGAGGGGGTGTCGTGGTCATCGGGTCAGCTCCTCGATCAGGTGTTCCCAGTCGTTCAGGAAGCGCTTGAGGCCGTAGCGTTCGAGTGCCGCCCGGCGGGCCCGTCGACCGTCCGCGTCGGCGGCGGCCGGATCGCGAAGGTAGTGGCGGGTCGCCTCGGCGAGCGCTTCCGGCCGGGTGCAGAGCACTCCGGCACCGGGCGGTACGGCCCGCACCACCTCGGTGGTGGCGAGTGCCACCACCGGCATGCCGAGGTGCATCGCCTCCAGCAGCGACAGTCCCAGCGACGTCCACCGGACGGGGTGCAGGTAGGCGCGGCGGCGGGCGAGTTCGGTGTGCAGGCGGGCCTGCGGCAGCTCGTACGTCCGGCAGCGTTCTTCGGGGAGGCCCAGGTGCCCGGCCAGGCCGTCGGTGCGCATGCCGAACACGTCGAGCGGGGCGGCGGCCGAGAGCATCGGCAACAGGTCGCAGCCGACGGTGCGCCCGCGCCGGACGGGTTCGTTGACCACCACGGCGGCTCGCTCCAGCTCGCCGGTGTACCGGTGGCCGGGGTCGACGATCCCGTGCTCCACGACGGTGGCCGGGGCCCGGCCGTTGTCCCAGAACAGGCGGTTGAAGTGGGTCACGTGGACGATCGGCACCCGGGCCTGGTCGGCGAGCGGATGGCGGGTGTCGGGCACGTTCCCGTGCGGGCTGTTGTGCTCCAGGTACAGGGCCGGCACGTCCCGCCCGGGCCGGCGTCCGAGCCAGCGCTCGGCGAGGTCCTGCTCGTGGGGCCGTTGGAGCACCACCAGGTCGACGTCGGCGCGGCGGAGCTCGTCCGGGGAGAGCTCGACGACCGAGGAGGGCCAGTCGAAGGTCAGGGCCCGCCCGAGTCCGTCCGGCCCCCGCCCCGGGAGGACCGGGACGAGGTAGCGGTGCGGTCCCTGGACGAACGCCGTCGTCCAGGATCCGTGGACGTGCCACAGCAGGATGTTCACGGGGCCTCCTCGGCGCGGCGCAGCAGATCATCGACGGCGCGGACGATCTCGGGCCCGGTCAGCGAGTCCAGACAGGGGTGGCCCGGAACCGGGCAGGTCCGGGCGCGGGTGCCGGCGCACGGGGCGTCCTGGTGCCCGAGCAGCACGTGCGGCACCCCGTGGGGGCGCCATCGCTCGGCCGGGACGACGGGAGCGAACAGGCAGACGACCGGCGTGCCGACGGCCGCCGCGAGGTGGGCGGGACCGGTGTTCCCGACGACCACGGCGTCGGCTCCCCGGAGCACTCCGGCCAGCTCGCCGAAGTCGGTGCGCCCGCCGAGGTCCAGGGCGTACGGGCCCGCCACCTCCGCGGTGAGTTCCTTGTCGCCCGGGCCACCGGTGACCACCACCCGGTGCCCCGCCGCGCTCAGGGCCCGGACCACGGCGGCGGCGGTGGCCGGGCCGGGAGCCCGGGCCGGGACGGCCGCACCGGGGTGGACCACCACGTACCGGCCGGGGCCGGTCAGCGTACCCGTGTCAGTGGCCCGCCGGATGCGCAGCCGGCCGTCGTCCCCGGGCGGGAGGGCGAATCCGGCCGCTTCGGCGAGGTCGAGCGCGGCCAGGGCCTCGTGCCGACCCTCCGCGCGCCGGTGCCGCAGGTCGAGCAGCGTCCCCGGGTAGTCCTCGCTGTCGGCCGCGATGCCCCGCACGCCCGCGAGCCGCAGCACCAGGGCGGTGGGCAGCGGGCTCTGGTGGAAGGAGGTCAGTACCAGGGCCCGGTCGAAGCGGTGCGCGGCGAGGTCCGCGACCACCGTTTCGATGTCCTCGGCGCGGACCGGCGGCGGGTCGAATCCCACCCAGGGGGCGTCCCAGACCAGGATCCGGTCGACCCCGGGCAGCAGCCGGGCCGCCGGCAGGCCCCTCGGCCCGCAGAGCAGGGTCACCTCCTGCGAGCCGTGGGCCGCCGCGCGCACCGCGGGTCCGGCGAGCAGCACGTCGCCGGCGCTGTCCAGCCGCACCACCAGTGTCCTCATGACGGGTGCCCGGTGAGCGGTCCGAGCAGGAGCCGGACGGCGCAGACGAGGTCGGCCGCCCGTTCGTGGGCCGCGGCGATCTCCTCCGGTCGGGTGACCGGGCTGGGAACCAGCACGCCGCGGGCTCCGGCGGCCCGGGCGGCCTCCACGTCGGAGCCGATGTCCCCGATCACCGCGACCCGCGCCGGCGGGACGCCGAGCGCCTCGCACGCGGCGAGCACCAGCCCGGGCAAGGGCTTGCGGCATCCGCAGCCGTCCGACGGTCCGTGCGGACAGACCGCCCAGACCTCGAAGGGTCCGAGCAGCTCCTCGACCCTGGCCCGTACCGCGTCGTGGCGGGCACGGTCGAGCAGGCCGCGGGCGACGCCCGACTGGTTGCTGACCACGCCGACGGCCACACCGGCCGTCCGGAGCAGCGCCAGCGCGGGCCGCGCGCCGGGAACGGGCCGGACCAGGCCGGGGTCGCCGTTGTACGGCACGTCCTCGACCAGGGTGCCGTCGCGGTCGAAGAGCACCGCGGCCGGTGCCCCGGGCAGCTGTGGGGCGGGCCGTCCCGTGTTCGGACCGGCGTACAGCCAAGGGCCGGAGGCCGGGGTGACGAGGGCCATCACGTCGTACTCCCTGCTCCGCCCGGTTGCCGGGCCGCAGACGGAACGGGGGGCGCCCCGCCGGAGGGCCGACGTACCGCAGGCCCGCTCGCCGGGGAGTGCGTACGGCGCTCGGCCCCGCGGTGGCGCACCAGGCCGCGCACCCAGTGGTAGCAGGCGGCCGGCGGGATCGCGACGCTGGTGGCGAGCATGGCCGCGACCTCGTCGGCCGTCCGCGGACCCGGCGCGATGCGGGCGAGCGCGAACTCGCCGGTGCCCAGCAGCCACGCGCCGCAGAGCAGCGCCGCTTCCCGGTGGCGGCCTGCCAGGACGCAGACCATGGCCCCCGCCGCTGCCGCGGTGACGGCGAGGTGCCGGGGCAGCCGGCCCCGCGGAGCGTCGGCGCGCCGCCACCAGCCCCGGCCGTGCAGACGGGTCATCAGCACGTCGTCGCCGTTGCCCACCTGGAGGCGCAGGGAGGTCCACGGGTCGGCGGGGCGCACCGGATGGGTGGTGGTCCGCCGCCCGCGCTCCAGTCGCCACCCGGCGTCGAGGACCCGCAGCGCCAGATCGGCGTCCTCGCGGAACGCCCGCCGGAAGCGTTCGTCGAAGCCGTCGACCTGCTCCAGGGCCTCGCGCCGGTACGCCATGTCCGCGGTGATCCACGCGGCCCCGGCGAGGCCGGCCGTGGCCCGCTCCCAGTCGGTGGGGCGGCGGTCGGCCGGAAGCGGCACGACGATCCGGCCCTGGACGCCACCCGTCCGCTCGTCCGCGGCGGCGAGATCGGCGGCGAGGTCACTCGCCCAGGTCGGGCCGGGCACGGTGTCGTCGTCGAGGAACGCCACCCAGGGTTCGGTCGTCACCCGCCAGCCGGCGTTGCGTGCGGCTGCGGGACCGTTGCCGCCGCCGGCGACGGTCACGACCCGGTCGCGCAGGAGCACGGGGACGGAGGCGTCCAGTGGCGGGGGACCGGGGCGCGGCCGGTCGTCGACCAGGACCACTCGCTCGGGCGCGGGCCCCTCGGCCGCGGCCAGCGCGGTCAGGCAGGCGGCGAGGCTCGGCCGTCCGAGTGTGGGGATGACCACGGCGTAGCGCGTCACGGCCGCGCCTCCCCGGCGTCGGCGAACATCGACGCCCGCCGGACCGCGAACGGCCCGAGCGCCAGCAGGTCGACGGGCGAGGAGCCGAAGCACTCCAGGGCGTCGCGGGGGCTGTCGACCATCGGGCGGCCCGCCGTGTTGAGGCTGGTGTTGACGACCACCGGCAGGCCGGTGAGCAGTTCGAACTCCTCCAGCATGCGGGCGGTGGACGGGTCGTCGTCGGCGTCGACGGTCTGGATCCGCGCCGTGCCGTCCACGTGGACGACCGCGGGGATGCGTTCGCGCCACTCGTCGGCCACCCGGTGCACGAAGAGCATGTACGGGCTGGGCAGCGGCCCCTCGAAGATCTTGGCCGCACGGTCGGCCAGGACCATCGGCGCGACCGGCCGGAACTGCTCGCGGCCCTTGACGTCGTTCAGCCGCTCCAGATTGGCGGCGTATCCGGGGTGTGCGAGCAGCGAGCGGTGCCCGAGGGCCCGCGGCCCGAACTCGGACCGGCCCTGGTACCAGGCGACGATGCCGTTCTCGGCGAGCACCCGGGCGGCCTCGGCGGCGATCGAGGCCGGTCGCTCGTACGGTACTCGGGCCCGGTTCAGCCACGCCTCCAACTCGGTGTCCGGCCAGGAACGGCCCAGGTCCGCGCCGGGCATCGGCGCGGGTTCGTCGCCGTGGACGGCCGCCAGGTACAGGGCCGCGCCGAGCGCGGTACCCGCGTCCCCGGCCGCGGGCTGCACCCAGACCCGGTCGAACGGCCCCTCCTGGGCGATCCGGGAGTTGGCCACGCAGTTGAGTGCCACGCCCCCGGCCATGGTGAGCAACCGGTCCCCGGTGCGCCCGTGCAGCCAGCGCGCCAGGTCGAGCAGGACCTCCTCCAGCACCCGTTGGGCGGAGCAGGCGAGGTCGGCGTGGAGCGGTGTCCAGTCGCCGCCCGGCGGCAGTGCCGGCGCGAACTCCTCCCACGGCACGGCGGTGGCCCGGAAGCCGCCGTCCCCGGTCGGGTGGACGTGGCGGCGCAGCGCGTCCGCCATCCGCGGCCGGCCGTAGGACGCCATCGCCATGACCTTGTACTCGTCGCTGGAGCGCAGGAAGCCCAGGTGCTGGGTCAGCTCTTCGTACACCAGACCGAGCGAATGGGGCAGCTCCTGCCCGGCCAGTGGCTCCAGTCGGCTGCCCCGTCGCCGGGCGGCCAGGTGCGAGGTCGCCTCGCCGCGCCCGTCGAGGACCAGCACGGAGCACGTGTCGGCTTCCCCGTCGGCCGCGAGCGCGCACGAGGCCGCGTGCGCCACGTGGTGCGGTACGAAACGCACCTGCTCCGGGCGCAGGCCGGGCAGCGCCTCGGCGAGGAACGTGGGGGCCACCCGGGCGTAGTGCTGCCGCAGCTCGTCCCACGGGTCGTCGAGGCCCAGCGCGTCGGCCGGCCGGGCGAGGGCCGGGTCGTACGCGTAGGCGACGAAGTCGAGGTCGGCCGGCTGCAGGCCGGCCCGGGCGAGGCACCAGCGGGCGGCCTGTTCGGGGAGTTCCCAGGCGGAGAAGGGCAGTGGTCGTTTGCCGTGCTTGCGTCTGGAGAAGCGTTCCTCCTCGGCGGCGCACACCGTACGGCCATCGATGACCAGGGCCGCTGAGGGGTCGTGGAACAAGGCGTTGATACCGAGTAGGCGCATGCTTCCTCTTTCGGGCGGGGCCGTTCCCGCCGGGCCCCTCCTGCCCGGGCCTGCGGGATGGGACCTCCGGATGGTCCGCGTCAGGCCTCGGGGTGCTCGCGGAACCAGGCGATCGTCCGCAGCAGCCCCTCCCGCACCGGGGTCCGCGGCTCCCAGCGCAGCTTGCCGCGGGCCAGGGTGATGTCGGGCCGGCGGACGGCCGGGTCGTCGATCGGGCGCTCGATGAACTCGATGGGAGAGCGGGAGCCCGTGAGCTGGATGACCAGTTCGGCCAGTGCCAGTACGGACATCTCGGCGTCGTTGCCGAGGTTGACCGGTCCGGACAGTTCGGACTCGGCCATGGCCACGATGCCCTCGACGGTGTCGTCGACGTACGTGAGCGAGCGCGTCTGGCTGCCGTCGCCGCTGACGGTGAGCGGTTCACCGGCCAGCGCCTGCCGGATGAACGTCGGCACGGCCCGGCCGTCGTGGGACCGCATGCGGGGACCGTAGGTGTTGAACAGCCGCACGATCGCGGTGTTCACGTCGTCCGCCCGGCCTTCCGCGGTGGTCAGCGCTTCCGCGAAGCGCTTCGCCTCGTCGTACACGCTGCGCGGGCCGATCGGGTTGACGTTGCCCCAGTAGCTCTCGCTCTGCGGGTGCTGGAGCGGGTCGCCGTACACCTCGGACGTGGACGCGAGCAGGAAGCGCGCTCCGTGCCGCCGGGCGAGCTCCAGTACGTTGCGCGTGCCCAGGCTCCCGGTCTCCAGGGTGTGCACCGGCAGCCGCAGGTAGTCGGCGGGGGACGCGGGGGACGCGAGGTGGAAGACCATGTCGGTGGGCTGTGCGATGTCCAGGCCGTCGGCGACATCGGCGCGGTGCACGACGAAGCCGGGCCGGTCCAGCAGGTGCGCCACGTTGGCCGGTGACCCGGTGCAGTAGTCGTCGACGCAGGTGACGGCATGGCCCCGGGCCAGCAGCGCCGTGCAGAGGTGCGAGCCGACGAAGCCGGCCCCACCAGTCACCACGGCATGTTTACCGCTTGTTCGCACAGAGTTCATGGCATGTCCATCCTCAATCGGGGACGTAGCAGCACGAACAGCATCTGTGGCTGTCGAGGAGGACGCGACCGGGGCCCGCGGTTTTGCCCGTGCGGAGTGACGGTGCCTGCGCCCGCGCCGCGCGGCGAAACGGCCGCGGCGGCGGCGCGGGGGCGGGCCGCCACTCGGGTGATCCTGGCTGGAAGGGCCGACCCTCCGGGGGAGCGGTGGGGCAGGGCCGACCGGTCGGCGCATCCGGTCGGCGCATCCGGTCGGCGCGCTGCCGGCGCCTTCGGCGCGGTCAGTGGCGCCCCGGGGTCCGGCGGCGGCCTCGCGCCGGCCACTGAGCCGTGCCGGTCCGCTGAGCCGTGCCGGTCCGCTGAGCCGTGCCGGTCCGGTGGGCCGGCCCCCCGCGGGATCAGGCGGGTGCCGACGCCACCCGGGGCAGGGCCGACGGCCGGCGCGCCAGGACGCCCCCGACGACGGCGACCGCGACCACCAGGCCGCCCGTCAGCAACGCCGTCCGGGCTCCCAGCACCTGGATCAGCAGGCCGAGCAGCGGCGGGCCGCCGAGTGCCCACCCGGTGCTGATGCTGCGCCACGCACCGAGCACCCGGCCGCGCAGGTGCGCGGGCGGGTCGGTCTGGAGAAGAGTGGAGACGGCGGTGTCGGAGAGCGACTCCAGGACCGCCATCGGCAGGACCAGCAGGAGCAGCGGGAGCAACGACGGTGCCAGCGCGGCGGTGGCCTGGAGCAGCGCGCCGCTCGCCGTCACCCACGCCACCAACCGGACGGTGGGTCGGCGCAGCCGGCCGGCCAGGACCGCTCCGGCCGCACCACCGACCGCGAGTACGGCCGACACCGTGCCGTACGCCCCCGGACCGGCGTGCAAGGAGCCGGTGACGAGCGAGGCCAGTGTCAGCTGGTAGTTCCGACCGAGGAGGGAACTCAGCGCGCACATGGCGGCGAGTGCCACCAGGCGGGGACGGCCGAAGAAGTAGCCGATGCCGTCACGCACGCCCCTGCCGCCTCGGGTCCGGCCGCCCGCCTCGTGGCCGGGGTCCGGGGCGTCCTGGTCGTCGGCCGCGCCGGGGAAGGGCCGCAGGAAGGGGATCGTGGTCGCGACGAGGGCGAAGGAGACGCCGTTGACCGCGTAGGCGACGACGGGGCCGAGCGGAGCGAAGGTGAGGCCGGCCAGGGCGACGCCGCCCAGACGGCCGACACTGTGGGCGACCGAGCCGACCGCGATCGCCGACGGCACGTCCTCCCGCGGGACCAGGTCGTTGCCGAGCAGCGCGCAGGCCGGACCGTCCACGGTGGCGACCAGGCCGGTGAGCAGCCCGAGCACCAGCAGCAGCGGCACGTTCAGCACACCGACCGCCAGCAGCACAGCGGTGGCGACGGCGATGGCGGCCAGGGCCGCCTGGCTCACCGCGGCCGTCACCTTCCGTGGCCAGCTGTCGACCACCGCGCCGCCGACCAGTCCGAGCAGCAGCGCGGGCGCCGCCTGCACGGCCAGGGAGAGACCCGTGACGGCCGCTGAGCCGGTCAGCTGCAGGACCAGGAGGTTCTGCACGGTCAGCTGCATCCAGGTGCCCGCGTTCGACAGGAGATTCGCCACCGTCCACCAGCGCATCGAACGGTGACGCAGCGAGCGCCAGGGCGCACGGTCGTTCCGGGGCGTCGGCAGGTCGGCGGCCGGCGCCGATGCCGGGTCGGCCGCCGGGGCCGGGTCGGTCGCCGGGGCCGGTGAGGCGGATGCCCGCTGGTGGGGAGGGCATGCGGCCGGGGTCGGGTGGGCGGCGGGGGCCGCGGGCGTGTTGGAATGCACGGTTCTCTGGGGGGTCGGACGGGCAGGATCGGCCCCCGTCCGGCACGGCGTGGTCCCGCGAGCGGCACGGAGAACCGGGGCGGCCGTGGACGGTCGCTCCGAAGCGCGGCACGGGACGCCGCGTCGCCCATTGTCGGCAGCCTTCGCGTCAGAGGGAAGGGAAGGAGCCCCGCCGTCGACGTACACACCGTCAGTCCTCTTGCCAGGGCGGCCGTTGCGGTCGGGGTGGCCTTGCTCACACCGCCGTTGGTCACTCTCCGTGGCCTCCTGCTGTCCGGGCGGGGACGGCCGGGCGGGATGGCCGGACGGGGACGGCCGGGCGTGAGCGGCGTGGTGCCGTCAGGCCTGCAGCAGCATGGCGACGGCCCGCCCCTGCCCGTCGCGGCAGGTGATCACGTTCAGCCCCTCCGGGTCGACGCGCAGGGCCAGGACGGGTCCGTCGGGCTCCAGCTGCCAGCCCTCGGAATGCTTCGCGGCTCCGCCGGCGGCCCGTCCGTCCGGGCTCGCCTCCTGCTCCCGGTCTCCTGCCTCGGCGAAGACCTGAGCGAACCGTACGGCGGACTGGTTGTCGGCCAGCGCGTGGACCAGGAGGACTCCGGAGTAGGTGTCGAGGAAGTCGACGTCCTCGTCCGCATCGACGGGGTAGGCGTCGTCCAGGCGCAGCAGGGCCGCCGTGATCCCGGGCTCGTCCGGGTCGGCGTCGAGGACCAGGTACGCCACCAACCGCGGGATCTCGAAGGCGTAGCCGTCGTTGCCCTGCGGGTCACCGACGTGCAGGGTCACGCCGGCGGGGACGCGCAGCTCCGCTCGGCGCAGCGGCCATGGCGCGGCGGGGTCGAGGCCGGCATCGAGTGCCGGAAGCGCGGCGAACAGATCGGGCAGGACGTTCACGATCACTCCTTCGTCTGGTGTCCGACCAAGGACGGTGACCGGCGACGAACGGTTCCCGGCGCCGTGACGGCCCACGAGCTGCCGGTACGGGGCGGAGCTGACCAGGGGACTCCTCCCGGGCGCGGGTCGCGGCGGGGCGCCGGCACACGGCCCCGGTGAGGCTCGGACGGGGGCCATGCGAACGGGTTGGCCGGGCCGGTGCCTGAACGGCGACTCAGGAGGCCATGGTCAGCCCTGCCGCGCCGCCGCCGCGGCTCAGCACGACCGACCGGATGTGGTCCAGGGCCTGGGCGTAGTCGGCTCGGCCCGGTTCGCGGCGGACGGCCTCGGTCAGGTCGAGGACCCTGTAGGGCGGACCGAGGTCCGTCAGCTGGGGGAGGAACTCGGCCTTGGTGACGGTCCAGCGCTGCCCGGGCGCGGCCGGCGGAGAGAAGGTGAACCGGGCGATCGAGCTCCAGTTCCCCCGCGGGTCCTCCGCGCCGGTGGGGTTGAACATGTGTCCGGCGAGCTGGTCGCCCAGGCCGTAGACGATCCAGGTGTCGTTGATCTTCTCGTAGGCCTGCGGGATGTGGGCGTGGGTTCCGAGGACCAGATCGATGTCCGGCCGACCGGGGCTCTGCCCGGCGGCCAGGTCGCGGGCGAGGGCGAGCTGCTGCTCGTCCGGGGTGTCCTGCCACTCGGTGCCCCAGTGGACACTGACCACCACGATGTCCGCCCCCTGTTCCCGGGCCGCCCTGGCGTCGGCGAGGATCCGCTCCCGGTCGATGAGGTTGACCGCCCAGGGGCGGTCCTTCGGCAGCGGGATGCCGTTGGTTCCGTAGGTGTAGGCGAGTTGGGCCACCGTGGCGCCACCTGCCGTGACCAGTGCGGGGCGGCCGGCCTCGTCGGCGCTGCGGGCGGATCCGGTGTGCTTCAGGCCGACGGCGTCCATGGCGTCGAGCGTGCGCCGGATGCCGTCGGGCCCGTCGTCGAGGGTGTGGTTCGAGGCCGTGTCGCAGGAGGTGTAGCCGGTGTCCTTGAGCGCCCGGGCCACCTGCGGGGGCGACTTGAACGACGGGTAGCCGGTGAAGGGCCCGCCGTCGGCGCCGTACACCGTCTCCATGTGGCAGATGGCCAGGTCGGCGGCGCCGACGACCGGCTCGACTCCGGCGAGCATCCGGGTGAAGTCGTAGCCGTCGCCCCCGGCGTCCTCCCGGGCCTGCCGGATGATCTCCGTGTGCGGCAGCACGTCCCCGGTCGCGACCAGTGTGAACGCCCGTGGCCCCGGCGGGGTCGGCGCGGCCGTGGTACCGGGATCCCGGGGCGGCGACGGCACGGCCTGCCGGGCCTGCGGTGCCCCGCACCCCGTGAGGGCGAGCAGGAGGGCGCTGGCGGCGGTGAGGATCTCTCGGCGCGGGAATCGCATCATCGGCTCGTCCCATGATCGGCGGGTGTGACGGTCCGACTATGCGAGCCGTCGACCGGCCGACGCGGAACCCGCGCCCTGGGATCACCCGACGGGGCCAGCCGCCCCGCGCGACGGCGCCCGGGAGGACCGGCTCCCGCGACCGGTCCAGCCCGACGGTGTCGAAGCGGGCGGCGGTCTCGGTGCCGACTGCCGACGCGCTGGCACCGGCTGGACGAGATCGCCATGGACGCCTCGGCCGAGCAACCACCGGGTTGACGCCGGCGTCGGCCTGCCCGCCTGCCCGCCTGCCCGCCTGCCCGCCTGCCCGCCTGCACGGCTGAAGGCGGGCGGGCGGGTCGACCGGGGGCGGCGTCGTGGCGTCAGGCTTCGGCGCCCATGTCGACCCAGTTGGTGACGTTGGCGATGGCGCCCTCCTTGACCGGGGCGTGGTGGTCGCTGGTGAGGACGCCGATGCGCAGGCCGTTCAGGACCAGGGCGAGGGCGTTGCCGTTCCCGGCCACGTCGAACCAGTTGGTGAAGTTGGCGACGGCGCCCTCCTTGACCGCGGCGTGGTGGTCGCTGGTGATGACGCCGATGCGCTGGCCGTTCAGGACCAGGGCGAGGGCGTTGCCGTTCCCGGCCACGTCCACCCAGTTGGTGAGGTCGGCGACGACACCCTCCTTGACCCAGGCGTGCCCGTCGGTCGTGATGACGCCGATGCGCCGGCCGTTCAGAACGAGGGAGGTGGCATTGGCGTCCGAGGCCATGTCGACCCAGTGGGAGACGTCGGTGACGGCCCCCTCCTTGACCCAGGCGTGGTGCTCGTTGGTGAGGACGCCGATGCGGTTGCCGGACAGGGCCAGCGAGAGGGCGTTGCCGTTCACGGCCACGTCGAAGTATCCGGCGGTGAGGCTGCCCTCCTTGACCCAGGCGTGGTGGTCGCTGGTGACGACGCCGATGCGGTTGCCGTCCAGGACGATCGAGAGCGCGTCGCCGCCCTCGTCGACCCATCCGGCGAACAGGCTGCCCTCCTTGACGTAGGCGCGGCCGCTCCTGTCGATGACGCCGATGCGGTTGCCGGACAGGGCCAGCGAGGTCGCGCCTTCGTACTGCTGGACCCATCCGCGGGAGTCGACGGTGCCGTCCTTGACGAACACGCGGCCGTCGGTGGTCAGGACGCCGATGCGGCTGCCGTCGACGGCGAGGCCGGCGATCGTTCCGGGCACCGGGGCCGGGCCGGCGATGCGGGGGCTCTCCACGGCCGCCGCCTGGCCGACGGCCGGTGCCGCGGTCACTGCTGATACCGCGATGGCCAGGACGGCCAGGGCACGGCGTACGGTCTTGGTGGCGCTACGCATGATCTTTCCCCTGTTCTTCTGGAAGGAAGTACTGGCGCGGGACGTCTCCCGGGAAGCCGGCTGGTGCGTCGAGAGGCGGGCTTGC
The DNA here is from genome assembly GCF_055580145.1 of Kitasatospora sp. NPDC032121. Classification (NCBI taxonomy): domain Bacteria; kingdom Bacillati; phylum Actinomycetota; class Actinomycetes; order Kitasatosporales; family Streptomycetaceae; genus Kitasatospora; species Kitasatospora sp. NPDC032121. The sequence continues at coordinate 21,987 of NZ_JBVILX010000007.1, forward strand.
CGCCCTGGGCGCGGGTGACAGTCGGGGCCGCGGCGGGACAAGGGTCTGCCGCACGTCGGAGCGTCGGAGCAGCAAGGGCGGAAGTGTTCATGTACATGACATGCCCGGGTCAGACCGATCCCTGAGGGAGCGTTCGGTCGGATGTGAAGCAACTATGCAGAGCATCCGTCAGATCTGCAAGACCAGGCCTGCCGTGGGCACAACCCCCGCCGCCCGGCCGGCCGGAAAGGCCGGAACCCGGCCCCCACGACCCCTGACGGCCGTCGGGACCGCAACACCGGCCCCGGCGGACACCTGGAGTCTCCCCACTTACCGAGAAACCCCAACTCCCTTCTGGTCTGGAGCCGTTCAGGTGCAGGACTCCCTGGAAAACTCGGATACCTTCCGGCGGATCTCGTCTCGCCCATGAGGTGAGGTCCTTTGCGGGTCAGGCGGGGCGGGCCGTGAGAATGTTGGCGGTCTGCCGGTGAGGCGGTCGGACGTCATGCGCTTGTCGGCGCGTTGCTGCGAGGTCTCGTCCTTGCTGCCGAGGGCGGCGAAGCTCTCGCCGGTGGGCGCGTGGACGCCTCGTCCGACGGTGCGCGTGGCGCGGCGGGGAGGCGGCGCGGCTTCGTGCGCTGGGGGGCCTCCGCCAGTGCGCGCAGCGGCAACCTCCGTGACCACGACGGACGAGACTCCTCACTCGAACGGTCCGTACGGAACGTCGAACGCCGCGTACGGAACGTCGGACGTCGCAGGTAAACGGCAGGGAGGTCGTTGTGTCCTTGGTTCGTCAGCGCATGGTCCGCGGCTGGCGCGCGGTGCTGGCCGCGTTCGCCGGGGTGGTCCTGGTACTGGCCGGCACGCCCGGTCCGGCGCAGGCCGCGGAGACGGAGTGGATCAGTCTCGACGGAAATCAGTCACGGGTGCTGTCGGCGGTGTACTCGGTGACGATCAGCGGTGCCACGTACGACGTCGCCCGGGGCACGGACAACAACATCTGGTTCCGCTACAACGGCGGGAGCTGGCACCCGCTCGGCGGAAACAACGCCTCCCGGACCACGTCGCCGCCGCGCATCGTCGAGTTCCCTCCGGGGCGCGCGATGGTCGTCATCCGAGGCACGGACGGGGAGATCTGGTACAGCCAGGCGAACAACGGGTCCCTGAACTTCTGGACGGACTGGGTACGGCTCCCGGCCGGCGCCAACGCGATCGGCAGCCCGATCCTCACCATCAGCTCGGCCACCCGGGACCTCATGATCGAGGCACCGAACACCTACCGGCGCATCAACACCACGTTCCTGAGGAACTACAACGGAACACTGACGTCCAGCGGCTGGCGGGTGGACTCGCACGCGCTCCTCGGCACCAACGCCACGGACATCGAGGGTGACAGCCAGATCGCCGTCTACGGCACCGAGTACTACCGATCGGTGCTGCGCAGCTTCTTCACGGGAACCGACCACCACGTGTGGCGCGAGACGACGGATCCCACGACCGGCGCGGTCCTGGATCTGTCCGAGGTGAACGGCGGTGGCGAGTGCGCCAGCGGCGTGGGGGCGGCGCGACTCGGGAACCAGTCCACCGTGGTCGGCCCCGGTCAGCCGGGCTACGCCGAGCAGCAGCGCGTCATGATCTCCTGCATCGGAAACGACGGATACGTGTGGGAGACCACGTCGAGCGACGGCGGCCGCACCTTCGACGGCTGGCGCCGCCCGGCCGGTTCTCTGGCCCCGTCGGCCTCGACACCGGCGGTGTACCCGACGCCCCTGGGGAACGCCTCGTGGACGATCACGATCAGGTGGAACGGCGCCAGGAGCGGCCTGTTCCCCGACAACGCGGCGGTCTCGAAGCGCATCTGGTAGATCTGCCGGAAGTCCTGCGGGAAGCACGGCCGGAAGCCCTTCCGGCCGTGCTTCCCGCTGTGCGGTGGATGCTCCCGGCGACCGCCGACGAGTGGCGCACGGGTGTTCCGGTGAACCGCGCGGCGGCGGTCGGCCGTCGGACGGGACGTAGGGACGTAGGGACGCAGGGACGCAGGGACGTCGTGCGCACCGCGCCCGGCTGCGCGGCATTCTGACGCATCGTCGGGAACGGTGATTCCACGCTCTCGGTTCCCCTCCGGCCGGGTGGTTCCCAAGAACGGCAGGGACACCGTCACGCCTAAGCAGAAGCTCCCCGCGGGCGTCGTCCTGGGTGAGGCCACGGAGTTGTCCGACGGCGACGCCGCCACGGTCGAGGCCCTGTGCAAGTAACCGGGCGTGCAGCGGGCCCGGGTCTCGATCGGGGACCTGGCCCGGCATCGCGGCAGGTGCTCGGCGGGATCCGGGTGAGGTCGGTGGGTCCGTGGAGGCCGAGGGCGTCCATGGCCACCTCCCGGAGAAGTCGGGGCATTCCGGGCTGCGGCCGGGTTCACGCAACGATCCCGTCAACCTGTTGCACTGGAATGCACTCGTACGGGCAATTGCCATGTTCCTGCCCTTCTGACTTGCTGGAATCAACCGATAGTCACCTGAAAAGAGCAACAGGCGGCCAGTGAACGGCGAAGGGATCGCGATGAGCACCGCCCCGCAAGCAACGACGGGCAGCGAGAGTCCCGCCCCTCCGATCAGTACGATCGCGGGGACCGGGACCGCGGGCCCCAAGGGTGACAACGGCCCTGCGATCTCTGCTGAGTTGAACCGTCCGTTCGGGATCGTGGTGGACCACACCGGGACCCTCTACTTCGCCGACCGCGACAACCACCGGGTCCGGAAGATCACGACAGACGGGCGGATCAGTACGGTCGCCGGCACGGGCACGGCGGGCTTCGGCGGTGACGGCGGCCCGGCGGTCAAGGCCCAACTGAACTACCCGCGCGGGGTGGTGGTGGATGGCGCGGGCACCCTCTACATCGCCGACGCCGGCAACCACCGGATCCGGAAGGTTACGGCCGATGGGACGATCAGCACCGTCGCCGGCACCGGCGCGGCGGGTTTCGGCGGTGACGGCGGCCCGGCGGTCAAGGCCCAACTGAACCGTCCGCACGGGCTGGCGCTGGACGGCACGGGCGCCCTCTGCATCGCCGACAGCCTCAACAACCGGGTCCGGAAGGTCGCGGTGGACGGGACGATCAGCACCGTCGCCGGCACCGGAACCGCGGGCTTCGCCGGTGACGGCGGCCCGGCGGCCGAGGCCCAACTGAACGTCCCTACGGGGGTGGTGGTGGATGGTGCCGGTGTCCTCCACATCGCCGAGTACAGCAACAACCGGGTTCGGAAGGTCACGGTCGACGGGACGATCAGCACTCTCGCCGGCACCGGCACCGAGGGCTCCACTGGTGACGGCGGCCCCGGGGACAAGGCCCAGCTGAACAACCCCCTGGGGCTCGCCGTGGACTGCGTCGGCACCCTCTACATCACCGAGTACGGCGGACAACGGATCCGCAGGATCGCCTCGCCGACCACGGCCGGGTTGCCGGAGTCGGGCACGGTGGTCTCCTGGGTCAACGTCCGCAGCAGGCTGCGGATGGGGGCCCTGCGCGAGTCCACCAGGGACGGGGCCGAGATCCACCAGGTCCTCGCCGCGCCCCGGGGGCACCAGCGCTGGCGCCTGGTGGTGGCGGGCCAGGAGGACGGCGAGGTGCTCTACACGTTCGAGAACCTGCGCAGCGGCAAGGTCCTGGAGGTGCCCGAAGCGCTGAAGGTACACGGGACGGTGGTCGCGCAGCGCGTCTACGAGGGCGCCGGCGCACACCACCAGCAGTGGCGGCTGATCCCCATGGGCCCCGCGACCGACAGCCCCCGGGTGTACGAGATCGCCAACCGGCACAGCGGCCTGCTCCTGCACGTCGACGCCAACACCCCGGTGGCCGTCACGCAGCAAGGCGCGGACGGCGACCACCGCAACCGGCAGTGGCAACTGCTCCCCGTATGACGCACGAGGAGCAGCCACCCACCCTCGACACCCGGGCACCACGAGCGAAGGAACGACGATGAGTACTCCCAACGAGCAGTCCGACCCGCGGATCAGGACATTCGCGGGGACGGGGGGCGCGGGCTTCAAGGGGGAGAACGAGCCCGCCGATTCGGCCCAGTTCAACCTCCCGTACGGGCTCGCGGTGGACAGCACCGGCACCCTCTACCTCTCCGACTACAACAACCACCGACTCCGGAAGATCACGACCGACGGGAGGGTCAGCACGGTCGCCGGTACGGGCGCCGCGACATTCGGCGGCGACAACGGCCCGGCCGTCGCCGCCCGGTTGAACTACCCTCGCGAGGTGGCGGTGGACGGAGCGGGCGCCGTCTACGTCGCCGATGCCGCGAACCACCGGGTCCGCAAGGTCGCGGCAGACGGCACGATCAGCACGGTCGCCGGCACGGGGTCCGCCGCGTTCAGTGGCGACGGCGGCCCCGCCACCGCCGCCCGGCTCAACTATCCGGTGGGGATCGCGGTGGACCGCGCCGGTGTCATCTACGTCTCCGACTACAACAACCAGCGGGTCCGGAAGATCACCACTGACGGGAAGATCAGCACGGTCGCGGGGAACGGCACCGCGGGGGCGAAGGGAGACGGCGGGCCGGCGGACAAGGCCCAACTGAACGGCCCGCACGGGCTGGCGGTGGACGGAGCGGGCACCCTCTACATCGCCGATGCCGCCGGTCACCGGGTCCGCAAGGTCACGGCCGACGGCACGATCAGCACGGTCGCCGGCACCGGCGCCGGCGGCTTCAGCGGCGACGGCGGACCGGCGGACAAGGCCCAACTGAACACCCCCACGGGGATGGTGGTGGACAGTACCGGCGTCCTCTACATCGCCGACTACAACAACCAGCGGATCCGGAAGATCACCACTGACGGGAAGATCAGCACGGTCGCCGGTACCGGAGCCAAGGGCTTCGGCGGCGACGACGGCCCGCCCGCCAAGGCCCAGTTGAACAACCCGATCGGGTTCGCCGTGGACTGCGTCGACACCCTCTACATCGCCGACCACGCCAACAACCGGATCCGGAAGATCGCCTCACCGTTGATGGCCGGCCTTCCGGAGTCCGGCACGGTGGTCTCCTGGGTCAACGTCCGCAGCCGGCTGCGGATGGGCGTGCTGCGCGAGTCCACCAAGGACGGTGCCGAGATCCACCAGTCCCTCGCCGTTCCCAGGGAGCACCAGCGCTGGCGGCTGGTCGTGGCGGGCCGGAGCGGAGGCGACGTCCTCTACACGATCGAGAACCTGCGCAGCGGCAAGGTCCTGGAGATCGTCGACGGGGAGGAGGCGGCCGGGGCGGTGGCGGCGCAACGCGCCTACCAGGGGGGAGACGCGCACCACCAGCAGTGGCGGCTGATCCCGGTGGGCCCCGCGACCGACAGCCCGCGGACGTACGAGATCGCCAACCGGCACAGCGGCCTGCTCCTGCGGGTCGACGCCACCGCCCCCGCGGCGGTGAAGCAGCACGAGTCGGACGGCGACCAGCGCAACCGGCAGTGGCAGCTGCTCCCCGTCTGACACCGCCTGACAACGTCTGACACAGGCGAAGGGGGTCAGGGACGGCAGCGTCCCTGACCCCCCTCGTCGAGCGTTCGCCGCTACGCGCGCGGCGGTGTGTCGGTGCTCGGCTTGTCGGCACTCGGCTTGGAGGCTTCCGGCGCCGCGGGTGCGTCGGGCGCCTCCACGGTCGGCTTGGCCGGCTTGGGCGGCTTGGTGTAGTCGCTCTTCTTCGGCCTGCTCTCCAGGTCCGGGTCCTTCTGGAGACCGCTGTGCTCCGCCACCGTCGGGCTGGACGCCCGCATGCCGCCGGCCGCCGCCGTGGAAACCGAGCCGGGGTCCTGGGAGTACTGCGCCTGCGCCCCGGCCGAGGCCTGGGTGGTCCGCACGAAGGAGCCGAGGAATCCGAGCACCGCCCGTGCCTCCGGCGAACGCTCCTGCACGATCTTCGCGCGGTCATTGGCCCCGTGGATCCCGCTGGTGAACAGGCTCGTGGTCGTGTCGTCGTACGTGTCGTCGTCGGAGTCCTCGAAGTCGACGTCCGCCCCCGGCACGGGCTTTCCGTCGCCGGTGATCACCGAGAACAGCCCCGCGCCCTTGCCCGCGGAGTCGAAGATGTTGCCGAACACCATGGTTGTCACCTCTGGTCGTCGTGGTGGCGTCGCCCGCCCGGTCAGGGGTTCTTGAACAGCTCTCGTTCGCTGTCGGTCAGGCTCTCGCCGTCGAACATCGTGTGCTGGACCTCCAGGGCGGAGACCACCTCGGCCAGCCCCTTCATCCGGAAGCCGCCGCCCGCCAGGTCGAGGTCGGCGATGTCGCGGGCCACCAGGCGATCGAGGCCGGGGTAGTCCCCGGACTGCGGTGGCGACAGCACCGCCACCGGCACGTCGTACTGCACCGCGAGCAGCCCGGAGAAGGTCACCGGGATCTCGTAGGAGTACTGCTTGCGGGTGCGCCGCTGGCTGACCAGGGTCTCCACCCGGGAGCCCGCCGGGACCTTGCCGGAGATCTGCGAGTTGGACATCCAGCTGGTGGTCAGGGTGCCGCTGACGGAGCCCGTGATGCCCGCCATCAACTGGGCGTTGAGCTGCGCGTTGCCGGTGGCACTGCCCGTGGTCGTGAAAGCCACCGAGTCCGTCACCGTGCTGGTCGCGGAGGCCGTCGCGGAGGCCGACGCCGAATTCGCCACCGAGTTGTTCACGCCGTTCTCGGTGCCGTTCGCGGTGTCCACCCCGATGTCCTCCTTGCTGTTCTCATTGGTCACCGTGTTGGTGCACTTGTTCTCCATGGCGTTCTGCAGCTGGGTTCCGAGCTGTCCCTGGAGCTGTCCCTGGAGTTGCGCCTGGAGGTCGACCTGGAGCTGGTTCTGCAACTGCAGCTGGAGTTCGGCGCTGACGCTGCCGCCGAAGGTGAGCTGGGTTTCCCCCTGGAGCGACCAGGTGATCGCGTTCGACACGGTGAACTCGACGGTGTCGGTGAAGTCCATCTCGGCCGTCTGGCTGCGGTTGACGTAACTGCGCGAGGAGAACATGTCGGGCGGCGGCTGATGGATGTTGCGCCGTTCCTCGACCAGCGGCTCGCCGAGGTTCAGGTAGGCGAGCCAGCCGAGTTGGTGCGCGGTTCCGGGGAAGGTGCCGAAGCTGGACTTGTTCACGGAGAAGCCGACGGGCTTGTGCTTCACACCGTAGTCGTCGACGTAGACCAGGCTGGGGTGGTCCAGGACGGCCTGCCAGGTCTGCTCGATGCCCAGTTCCCGTAGGTTCTTCTTGGTCAGCGGCCGGCGCTTGGCCCGATCCAGGTTGTACGCGTTGGAAGGCATTCCCCGTCCTCGGATGATGTCCTCGAACTGATCCGGCCGATGTGCGCTCGGATGAATTCGGTGAATTCGGTGGGTTGGGAACGGAATTGTGCACGTTCCGGCGATGGAAGCTATCACGGCCCCACTGCCGGGGATCGGCCGTTGTGGGCATGACACTCGATCGGGTGAACCAAGCACCTCGCCCTGTCGATGAATTGGGGAGTGTGTCACCCTGGCAACTCGGCAATTCCGGGCCATGCCCATGAACTGGGCGCCCGACGCATTGTTCTCCCGTATCCCAGAACACTCCCGTCTTCAGAACAGGTGAGGTTTGCGCTGTGTACACCCAAGAACGCACCGCGATGGCGAATTTGGTGGTCGGCGGCCCGGTGGCGGTGAACAGCTACGACAACGCGATCGTGGCGGCACTGGTCGAGAACCGGCCGGTCATGCTCGTGCACGCCTTCAACGGCGGCTACCTGCGGCCGGTCGACCTGAAGGACTCGGTCCACGACAAGGGGGTCAAGCTGGCGACCACGCTCGACCCGGACACCAAGGAGGCCAAGGGCCACCTCTGGTACATCACCCCGGGCGGCTTCTTCGGGCAGCGGCCGCTCTACTTCCTGGAGAGCGCCGCGGGCCAGGTGGTCCCCAAGCCCGTCGACCCGGCCGGCCAGGCCGCCGGGCGTGGTGACGACGGCACCCCGAAGCCCCAGCGCCGGCGCATCAGCGTCCACCAGGACGCCCCGAAGGCCGCCACCGCCGACACCGTGCAGCTGGGCCTGCCCGACAAGGTCGGCGACAAGTGGCGCGGCAGGAACGGCGCGCCCGAGGACACCCAGCTCTGGGTCGTCACGGTGACGCCGTGGGGCGGGATCACCTTCGTGCCGATCACCCACCCCGATGCCATCCTCGGCTTCAAGGACTACGCGGTGACGCCCGAGAACGAGGCGCGCCTCACCTACAACTGGGGCGGGGACTTCACCGGGACGATCATCAACACCTTCTATCCGCGGCTGCCCAACGAGTGGAACGTGCCCTACCACCACGTCTTCACGTGAGCCGCGACCACCGCCGCGCCGCCCCCGTCCCGGGCCAACGCCCGCACCGTCCGGAAGAGTTGGAAGAGGCACCACGATGCCCGTGCCCACGCAAGAACTGAAACTGGAGATCGTCAACGCCGCCACAGGGAAGGCCCTCGGCACCCCCCTGGTACCGAACGCGGACGGGACGCTCGTCGTCCGCGACTTCGCCGCGGAGGGCCCGAGCCCGGAACGATGGCAGCTCACCCCTGTGAAGACCGCGCAGGGCGGATTCGAACAGGACGATCAGGGCTATGTGATCCGCAACGCGGCCGGGGGCAAGGTACTCGACGACCCCGGCGGCAAGGACCGGGCCCTGCGCCAGGCGGCCGCCGCCGCGGGCAAGAAGAACCAGCAGTGGCACGTCGTCCCCGTCGAGGGCGAGGCGGGCCTCTACTTCATCGAGAGCGCGACCGACGGCGTCGTCCTCGACCTGCCCGATCGCGACGAGGACGACGAGCCGGAGGCCGAACCCCGGGTCGTCCTGCGCGCGTACGACGACGGCTCGAAGACCCAGCGCTGGCGGTTCGTCACCGCCGAACCCGAGCGCACCAGCGACCTCGTGCTGCGCTTCGCGCACCGGGACCACTGGAACGGGCGCCGGTCCTGGCCGCTGGTCCGGTCGACCGCACTGCGGACGGCACCCGGCGCGACGCCCTCGTTCAGCGACATGCTGCTGGTCCTGGAGCAGTTCGGCAGCGACAAGGCCGCCGGGGAGTGGACCGGTGAGGGTCCCAACCGCGTTCCCGGGCAGCCGGGTTGGTGGGCCGGGACCGGTGCGCGGTTCCTCGCCGACCTCACGGGGGCGGGGCGGCACGACATCGTGGGACTCAAGCCCGCCAAGGGAGCCGTGACCGCGTCCAGCCGGGGCGACGGAACCTTCGACGACGAGCAGCCCCTGCTCAAGACCGGCCCCGCCCTGGCACCCGCCGACCTGTGGACCCTCGCGGACACCACGGGCAGCGGCAAGCCCGACATCGTGGTGCTGGCCGCCGACGGCGTACGGGTGTCCCGCCAGGGCGAGGACGGCACGTTCGCCCCCGCCACCGGCAAGCTGGTCCTCAAGGCCTTCGGGAGCGACCCGAAGGTCGGCAGCTGGCTCGCCGACCGGCACCCCCGGTTCCTCGTCGACACCACCGGTGACGGCCGGCTCGACCTCGTCGGCTGCCACGACGGCGGCGTCTGGATCTCCCGTCAGGACGAGGACGGCACGTTCGCCGAACTCCCCGACGCACCGGTGCTCAAGGCCTTCGGTCACGGCGAGGAGGCCGGCGGCTGGCTCCTCGACAAGCATCCCCGGTTCCTCGTCGACACCACCGGTGACGGCCGGCTCGACCTCGTCGGCTGCCACGACGAGGGCGTCTGGGTCTCCCGCCAGGCCGGAGAGGGCACGTCCGGCGCGTCCGCTACGTTCGGCGAACCCGAGCTCGTCCTCGGCGACTTCGGCACCACCCAGGGCTGGAAGTCGGTCGCGAAACATCCCCGGTTCCTGATCAGGACCACCGCCGACGGTCACGCGGACCTGGTCGGCTTCGGCCCGCAGGGCGTCGCGGTGGCCCGCGGGCGCGGCGACGGCACCTTCGAGCCCGCGAAGCTCGTCCTGAACGACTTCGGGACGGCACAGGGCTGGACGCCCAGGAAACACCTCCGCTTCCTCGCCGACGTCACCGGCAACGGCATCCCGGACATCGTCGGCTTCGGCGACGAGGGCGTCTGGGTGTCGCACGGCCTCGGTGAAGGCCGCTTCGAGCAGGCACAGTTGGTGTGCCGCGGCTTCGGATACGGCGACGACTCGGGCGCCTGGCGGGTCGATCGGCACCCCCGCTTCGTCGCCGACATCACCGGCGACGGGCGCGTCGACCTCGTCGGCTTCGGCGGCCCGGGGGTGTACGTGGCGCGGAACCTCCACCGCCGCTTCCGGACCCGCTAGCGCGGCGGCGCACCCCGGAGAGCGGTGCGCCGCCGCGGACCTGGGAGCAGCCGTCGACGCGGCCGGACCGGGCCGGTGGATCGATCGGGTGGGTGGTCGGCCTCGCTGCCGACCTGCCGGCCACGCCGACCCGGTCCCTTTTCAAGTCCGCAGCGTGGCGGGTGCGCGCGCGGCGCTTCCGGGGCCGGGGGCCGGCAGCGCTGCCGACCCCCGGCCGTATCGAGGTGATCAGCACGGGCTCGGGCGGTTCTCCCGAGCCCAGCGCTGCTCGGCCTCGCTCGCCGGCGGGGGCGGGGCCATGCCGTCGATCATCCAGAGGTCCCGCGGCGTCTCGTCGATGTGGAATTCGCAGTACAGCCCGCGGTCCTTGGTGTGCGGAGCGAGGAGCGCGGCGAGCGCCTCCCGGGTGCGCCGGCGCATGTCCGGGTCGCTGGTGTGCCGGGCGATGTGCTCGACGACGATGCGCACGGCGTCCGGCGTGGGCTCGCCGCCCACGTAGAACGAGTCCGCGTCGATCTCGTGGAAGAGCACCACCACGTAGAACCTCGGCAGCCCGAAGCGGGTGTACAACCCGGTGATGTCGTCGGCGAGTTGCTTCTTCTGCGGCGGGGTGTAGGTGCCGGGAGGGTGGTAGACGTGCCAGAGCGGCATGGTTCTCCTCGGTGCGGTGGGGTGCGGCTTCGGACGTGGTGGCGGTTCAGCGGCGGATGGCGATGGCGAGGCCTTCCACCGGCCCGGACAGCGCGCCCTTGATCGCGCGGGTGGCGTCGTCGACGAGGATCTCGCTCTCCCCGCGCTCGACGCCGTCCAGGACGATGCGGGCGACGTCGGCGACCGAGATCTTCTCGACCGGGATGGCCGCGACCATGTCGGTGTCCGCGAAGCCCAGGTGCACGCCGACGACCTGGGTGCCCTGGGCGGCGAGTTCGAGGCGCAGGGAGTTCGTCAGCGACCACAGGGCGGCCTTGGACGCGCCGTACGCGCCGGCTCCGGCCCCCCAGGACAGCAGGGAGTGCATGTCGACGAGGGCGCCTCCGCTGCGGGCGGCGAGCACCGGGGCGAACGCCCGGGCGATCCGCAGCGGGCCGAAGACATTGGTCTCGAACGTCTCCCGGACCAGCCGCAGGTCCGCGGTGAGCAGCGGCCCCGGGTGCAGGACGCCGGCGTTGTTGAAGACGAGGTCGACGTCTGGTGCGCGCTCGGCCAGGGCGGCGACGGAGACGTCGTCGGTGACGTCCAGGGGGAGGACCTCGACCCGCTCGTCCGGGCTCGGGGCGGGCTTGCGGGCGGTGGCGTAGACCTTCGTGGCCCCGTGCCGGAGCAGTTCCTCGACGAATGCCTTGCCGATACCGCGCCGGCCTCCGGTGACCAGTGCGACAGAGCCTTCGATCACGGTCATGTGCGTTCTCCTCGCTCTAGGATGGCGTTTAGATTATTACCATCATCTATATGGGTGCGGAAGTAGGATCCTCAAGAGCTCCGGAAGGCTCAGGACGAAGAAGGGACCGCCGACCATGCCCCGCGTGTCACGAGCCGAGGCCCAACAGCACCGGCAGCAGGTGATCGACCACACCTCCCGGCTGATCCGGGAGAAGGGCGCCGACCGGGTCAGCGTCCCCCAGGCCATGGCCGCCGCCGGGCTCACCCACGGCGGCTTCTACCGCCACTTCTCCTCGAAGGACGACCTCGTCGTCCAGGCCCTCCAGGCAGCCTTCACCGAGCGCCGCGAAGCCATGGACCGGGTCGCCGAGGCCGCTCCCTCCGACCGGGCCGGCCGGTCCGAGTTCCTGACGCGCTACCTCTCCGACCTCCACCGCGACACCCCCGCCGGCGGCTGCGCCGCCGCCGCCCTGGCCGCCGACGCCGCCCGCGCCGAACCCGGCGCCCCGATCCGCACGGCCTTCACGGAGGGCCTGCTCGACCTCGTCGACGGCTTCCAGCAGCTCGGCGGCGACGCGGACGACCGCGGCACCGCCCTCGCCGAACTGTCCACCCTGGTCGGCGCCATCCTCCTCGCCCGCGCGAGCGACGACCCGGACCTCTCCCAGGAGATCCTCACCGCCGCCCGCCGACACCTGGACGCCCCGGACTGAAGGGCAGATGGTTTGCTCTTCCAACCCTCCAGGCCTCTGGTAAGTTCAGTTTTCCAACTCGATGCTCCGGTCGGTTGGCTCCCCGGCCCCCAGGTGGCGTGCCTGCCGTCGCGAGGGGCCCGAACGAAGGAGCGGACATGTCCGTCGGCCGAGTGTCGACCCGTACCCGCATCACCGAGCTCCTCGGCATCGACCACCCGATCGTGCAAGGGCCGTTCGGTGGCGGCTACTCCACCGTCCGCCTGGCCGCCGCCGTGTCCAACGGCGGCGGCCTGGGCTCCTACGGCGCCCACGTCCTCGCCCCTTCGGACATCGCGGCCACCGTCGCGGAGATCAGGGCCCGCACCGCGCGCCCGTTCGCGGTGAACCTCTGGATACCGCAGCCCGGCGAACGCGAACTGACCATGACCGAGTCCGAGTTCGCCACCCACCTCGGGCGGCTCGGCCTGCCCGACCCGCAGTTCCCCGCGTTGTTCGGCCAGGACTTCGAGCAGCAGGTGGACGCGCTGCTGGAGGCCCGGCCGCCGGTCTTCAGCTTCGTCATGGGCATCCCGCCCGGGAACGTCCTGGCCGAGGCCCGGCGGCGCGGCATCGTCACCCTCGGGACGGCGACGACCGTCGACGAGGCGGTCGCGCTCGACGAGGCGGGGGTCGATGCCGTCGTGGCCTCCGGGGCGGATGCCGGGGGCCACCGAGGGGCGTTCCTGCGGCCGGTGGAGGAGTCCCTGGTCGGGACGTTCTCCCTCGTCCCGCAGGTCGTCGACGCCGTCTCGGTACCGGTCATCGCCGCCGGCGGGATCGCCGACGGCCGCGGGATCACTGCCGCACTGGCACTCGGCGCCGACGCCGTCCAGATCGGCACCGGATTCCTCGCCACCGACGAGTCCGGCGCGAGCCCCGTCCACAAGCGGGCCCTGCACAGCCCGCAAGCCCGCGTCACCGTGCTGACCAGCGCCGTCTCCGGCCGCCAGGCCCGGACCATCGCCAACCGGTTCGTGCGGGACATGGCCCGGCACGAGGGCGACCTTCCGCCGTATCCGGTCCAGGGTGCACTCACCGAGCCCATCCGCCGCGCGGCCGTCGAACGGGGGCTCCCCGACTACCTCAACCTCTGGGCGGGGCAGGCCGCGCCGCTCACCCGACCGCGTACGGCCCAGGAATACCTCGCCGCCCTCGTCGAGGAAATCCGGCCCCGCGTGTAACGGCACGTTCCCTCCCGTGCGGCCGGCCCCCGCGCGGCCACCCTCTCTCATCACACAGGACGGACCCCGTGCCGTCTTCGACGTCGGCCGCCACGCCGATTGCCACGGAAACCATCGCAGTCGACGAGTGGTTGGCGGACCCGGAGTTCCTGGTGACCGCGGACCCGGAACGGGTCATCGCGCTGCTCGATGTGGCGTCGAGTCCGGCGGCACGGGTGGGGAGCGCGGTGTACCGGGTGTCGGCGGAGCTGCATCGTACGGCCGGTGCGGGCGTGCGGCGGCAGTTGCCGGCGCTGGACGCAGCCCGGTGACCGGCCGGCAGGTCGGCCGGCAACCCATGACCGGCCACACCCGCCGGGTGTCGGCGGTGGCGACGACGTTGCCGGACGGCTGCCCCGTGGCCGTCCCCGGCGGGGACGACGTCCGGGTGTGAGGGCTGACGACCGGCCGGCACGTGGGCCGGCCGGCGTGTTCGGGGTGCTGATCGCGGCCGTCCATTTCGCGTCGGCGATGGCGTGTGACGGCCGCGGTGCGGTGTTGATCACCGTGGCATGCCGCGGCCCGATGCCCGGTACACCAGCCTCTCGCTCGGCAGGGCCGGGGCGAGGGCGCTCACGGAACTGCTCTTCGAGGTGTATCGCCCGCGCGGCATCCACGCCGTCACCGTCGCGGTCGACTGCCGCATGGTCCGTGGCACCGGCTCCGATCCGGACCTGGTGGCCGGGCGCTCCTGGACGCCGTATCAGCAGCGGTATGAGCAGTGGCGCCGCGGAGTCGTGCACACCGGTTCGACGCCTGTCCGACCGGGCCCGGCTCTTGGATCATTCCGGCCCGGCGGCGGTCCAGCCGGGGGTTGTGAAGCGCGGGGTGAGGGAGTGGCTTTCCACCTCCGTGCCGCAGGCGCGGCAGACGACGGCCGGGTCGAGCGTCGCGCCGCAGGAGTGCTCGAAGACGGTCGGCGGCACGTCGTTGAGGTGGCGGTCGCCCCAGCGCAGCAGCATCAGCAGCACGGGGCGCAGTTCCTCGCCGGCCGGGGTCGGGCGGTACTCGTACCGGGTCGGGCGGTCGTTGTACTGGACCTTCTCCAGTACTCCGGCGTCCACCAGGCGGCGCAGCCGGGTGGTGAGGATGTCACGTGGCGCCCTGATGTTGCGGGCGATGCCGTCGAAGCGGTGCACACCGAAGAAGACCTCACGCAGGACCAGAAGCGAGTACTTCTCCCCGACCACTGCGAGCGCGTCGGCGATCGAGCAGGGGCGGGGGGTTGCGGCTGTGGTCATGTCGTTCATTGTAAGGATCTCGGTTGGCTTTTCCAACTCGCCCTCCTATAGTGAGTCTGGTTTTCCAACTTGCTGGTGGAGGTGATGAGCATGGACGGGCTGATGGTCAGTGTCCATGCCGCACAGCGGCCGGCCGGAGCCCCTGAGCACACCTGGCCGAACACTCCCCTCGACGAGCGCCTTCGCGAGCGTGGTCCTCGTCCGGCCGCAGGAGACCGGTTTGCCGATCCGGCGAAGGTCGACGTCAACGGCGGCGCCATCGCCGTCGGCCACCCCCTCGGCACCAGTGGCACCTGACCGATGACCACCTTCGTCCATGCCCTGCACCAGCGCGGCGCCCGCTGTGCCCTGCAGGCGACGTGCGAGGCCGACGGCCTCGCCAACGCCACCATCCGGAGGTACTCACGTGAACGACCCCAGCACCCGGACCACCTTCACACGTGCCCGCGTCACCCTGACCGAGGGCACAGCCGCCGGCAACGGTCACTCGATCTCCTACCTCGCAGCCGGTCCGGAGGACGGTCCGATGCTCGTCTTCGTCCACGGCTGGCCGGCCAACGGCCGCACCTGGAAGCACCAACTGACCGCCTTCGCCGCGCTCGGGTTCCGCGTGATCGCGCCCGACCTGCGCGGCTACGGAAGCTCGACCGTGCACCCGCGGCGAGACGCGTACGCCCAGGAGCACCTCGTGGGCGACATGGTGGCCCTGCTCGACCGGCTCGGCCGCGAACAGGCCGTCTGGATCGGACATGACTGGGGCAGCGCAACCGTCTGGGGCCTCGCCGCTCACCATCCCGAGCGCTGCGCGGCCGTGGCCAGCATCTGCGTCCCCTACCGCACGCTCGAACGAGGGGTGCCGGCTCTTCTCGAACACGTCAACCGCTCGATCTATCCGCCGGACACCCACCCGTACGCCCAGTTCGACTACATGCACTACTACGCGTCCGGGGCGGAGCGAGCCGCGCAGGTCCTCGACGCACGGCCGGCCAACGCCGTGAGGGCCTTCTTCCGTGGGGGCGTTCCGGCCGCTCACGGCAAGCCGGGGCCGACCTCGGAGATCACCCGCAACGGGGGATGGTTCGCAGGCGCGGACGCGGTCCCGGACCTCCCGGCCGACGCCGGAGTCCTGGACGAGGAACTGCTCGCGGACCTGACGTCCTCGCTGACCGGAACGGGATTCGGGGCCTCGATCGCCTACTACCTCAACGACGAAGCCAACCGCGCCTACAGCGACACCTCGCTGAACGGCGGACGGCTGGACATGCCGGTCCTGTTCCTCGAAGCGTTCTACGACCAGGTCGCCGACACGTCCGTGTCCCGGCTCGCGGAGCCCATGCGGCGCTACTGCACCGACCTCACCGAGGAATCCATCGAGGCGGGCCACTGGGCCCAGCTCGAACAGCCCACCGCCGTCAACGCCGCGCTCGCCCGCTGGCTTGCCACAAAGACCCCGAGCCTGTGGCCCCAGCCGACCCGCCCGTCCAGGACCTGACACCACGTCGGCGATCACGGCGGCGGGGCCGGGCCACGCCGCCGTCAACCGGCGCCCTGCCACATGACCCCCGGACCCAAACCGGAACCATCAGGTCCGAGACGGCGGTGGTGAGGGGCGGCGGCTGGCCGCGATCAGGAGGAGCCGCTTGCGCAGCAGCAGCGGTTTTGCCCTGCCGAACATGCTGCGCTTGAGCATTGTCAGGTCGTTGACGCGGCCCTCGACCGGCCCGACACCCCGCACCACCATCTTCCGGGCCGGTGAATGGCGCGTCGTCGTCTTCTACAGCCTGCTGCGTGCCGACCCCAAGCCGTAGGGCCTGTCTTCGCACCCGTGCCCGCGGGGCGAAGGCAGACCCTAGGCCGTTCCGAACCACTCCTCGGCGAGGGCGTCCAGCGTTCGCGCCGAGGGATTCAACTCCCGGAGGTACCACGGCAGATCGCTGTACAAGTGGAGCAGGGTGTACGCCATCAGCAGCCGGGGCTCGAAGCGGCGGCCGTAGGCGTCCAGCAGCCGGCCGAGCAGGTGCGGGTCGGCCCGGGTGGTGAAGAGCCCGACGGCGACCAGGTCGTAGGCCGGGTCGCCGATCATCGCGGGCTCGAAGTCGACCAGGCCGGTCAGGCGCCAGCCGTCGGCCGGGTCGGTGAGCAGGTGCTCGCGCATGAACTCGGTGTGCAGCAGGGCGCGTTCGGGGGCGGCGGGGAGCGGGGCGGCGGCGAGGAAGTCCGGGATCTGCTCCAGCCAGTCCTCCGTCAGCCCGCGGTCGCGCTGGCGGGCGACCGCGCCCGCCCGTTGGCCGGTCAGGAAGTCCGGCCAGTCACCGGGGCCGAGGGCGTCGGCGAGCGGCCCCGGGTCGAGGGCGTGCAGGGCGGCGAGCGCCTCGCCGCACTCGCGGGCGATCCGCTCGCGGTCGGCCCGCGGGATGCGCGGCCAGGCCGGGGCGAGGCCATCGCCCGGCAGCCGGGACATCAGGATGTGCCGCCAGCCGTTGACGTACTCGCCGGCCGCGTGGACGGACGGGGTGGGGATGGGCAGTGTGCCGTCCAGCCGGGAGAGCACGCGTTCCTCGACGATGCCGTCCCGGGCGCTGGCGGCCGGGAACAGCTTCAGCACGAGCGCGTCGCCGACCGCGTAGACCGGGACGGAGCCCTCCGCGAAGCGTTCCAGGGGCAGGCCCCCGACGCCCAGCCGGGCGCAGAGCGCCTCGGCGCCGGGGCGCATCACCGTCTCGTCAGGGACGACCGCGTCCCACTCCTCGTCCGTCAGCACCAAGGGCAGCACGGGTCCACCGTAGGCAGGCGAACGGGCTTGGCGCAAAGGCCTTTCAGCGCTCTTCCCGGAGGGTTCCGCAGGTCTCCACGTCCGACGGGACCGGCTCGGGACCGGTGTCCGGGTCGCGGGTGAGCGGATAGCGGGCCCCCGCGCCCCCTGCCACCATCCCCAGGCCGCTCTTCCGCGAGGCCGTACGCCTGGCCGACCCCACCCAAGACTTCGCGGCGCTGCGCGAACAGGCCGGCGGCGCCGCGATCGTGGACGCCTGGGCCGTCCGCCACCAAGCCCTCAACGCCTACCGAAGCTTCTTTCCCGGCCCGCACACCCACCACGCTGCGCACGCTGCCCCATGAGCTTCCCCTTCTCTCGGACCGGGTGATCCCGGGAGCAAGGTTCGCCGTCCCGCTGGGCGTGGTGGCAGAGCGCGCGGGGCGGTGCGCGAGGCACATCAGAACCAGCCGGACAAGACACGCTCAAGACGACACACCGCGGAAGATCGCGATCCGCATTCGGTGGGTAAGCGACCATGATCCGCTCGCAGGAGCCGGCCCGGCGAGCCGGCCGGCGCCGTCTGCACAGCGACTGTCGGGCTCGCACGCTGGTGCTTGCTGAAGGGCCGACAGATCTCGATCACCGGCAGTAGCTTCGGCGGGGTGGCCGTCCTGGGGACAGTTTGGGACCACACCGGATGAGCACTCATGAACGCTGATGGGTCAAGACGGGCGCTTGTGTGCGAAGTGAACACTGGCGGTCCGTCAGCACACCGCCGCGTCGTTCCCGCCGAGAAGTGCCAACTCATATGTTTCCCAGCGTAGTTTAGCAACAAAGAAGCCGAGATCTTGAGGTCTCGGCTGTCGACAATAATTGAACCCCCTGGAAGATCATGCGCGACTGCCGTCTCAAGGGTGACGGAGTCCATCACGCCGTGCTCGGCATCGCCCGCCTGCACAACCTCCTCCAGGCCGCGTAACCAGGCGGACGGAGGCCAGTCGACCCTGTCCTGATCTACTCAAGGACTAATTACGGAACAGCCCTTGGCCTCCCGGATCGTGACGGGGAGGCCGGGCAGGGGTGTGGCCGCGCCGAGCGGTGTCATGGTGGTCTCCTGCGAGGGGTGCCGGGCGGGTCAGCCTGCCTGGTGGCGGGCGGTGAACTGGTCCAGCAGTCCCTGCGGGGCGTCGGCGCGGAAGCAGGTGCGGAGGTTGGCGGCGGACATCGCGGCGGCCGCCTGGCTGCGAGGGAAGAGCGCTTGTTCATAGGCGGTGAGGGCGGCCTCGGTGTCGCCGGGGTGGGCGGCGATGGCCTGGCCGAGTTCGGCGGCGTCGAGCATGGCGAGGTTGGCGCCTTCGCCGGCGAAGGGGGACATCAGGTGGGCGGCGTCGCCGAGCAGGGTGACGCCGGGGATGCGGTTCCACCTGTGGTCGACCGGTAGCGCGTGGATCGCTCGCGGCACCAGCGGGCCGTCGGCGTCGGCGACCAGCGCCCGCAGGCTCGGGTCCCAGTCGGGGAAGTGTGCCAGCACCGCGGTCTTGGCAGTGGTGGTGTCGGTGATGTCGATGCCGTCGATCCACTCCCGGGGGACGGTCAGTGCGGTGTAGAGGTGCAGGCTGCCGTCGGTCTCGCGGTGGGCGAGGAAGCCCTTGCCGTCGCCGAGCGCGAAGAGCATGCCGCCGCCGACCACGGCCGCGCTCGCGGGGTGGCGGGTGTCGGCGTCCAGCAGGTCCGACTCGACGAAGGACACGCCGGTGTACGTGGGGGTGGCGTCGGAGAGCAGCGGGCGGATCCGGGACCAGGCGCCGTCCGCGCCGACCAGCAGGTCGGTGGTGAAAGTGCTGCCGTTGGCGAGCGTCACCTTGTGGCGTCCGCCGCCGAGCGGGCGGGCGGCAGTCACCTTCGCGCCCCAGTGGACGGTGTCCGATGGCAGCGAGCCGAGCAGCAGGTCGCGCAGGTGGCCGCGGTCGAGTTCGGGACGGCCGCCGGTGCCGTCGTCCTCCTCGGCGAGGTGGACGGTGGCGTGCCGGTCGAGGATCCGCATCTCCTCGCCCCCGGGGTGGATGAGGGCCCGGAACTCCTCGTGCAGGCCTGCGGCGTGCAGGGCGGCCTGGCCGGAGTCCTCGTGGATGTCGAGCATGCCGCCCTGGATGCGGGCGGCCGGTGAGGTGTCGAGGTCGAACACGGTGGTCTCGATGCCGTTCACGTGCAGGACGCGGGCCAGGGTGAGGCCGCCGAGGCCGGCGCCCACGATCGCGATCGGGTGATGGGTGGTCATGTGAGTGCTCCTGGTGGCTCGGTGCGGACGACCGTCGGTCAGGCGAGCGACCCGTCTGCCGGGGTGGGGGTGTGCGCGATGCCGGCGAGCAGCACCTGGAAGCCCCAGGACAGCCGCTGCTGCGGAGCCCCGGCGAGCAGCAGGGGCCCGAGCGTGGCGATCTGCGGATGGGTGTCGGGGGAGGCGCCGCGCAGCGCGCGGGTGAGGGCGTCCCATTCGGCTTTGGTGTCGGCCGACTGGTCCCGGGTGGCCTGCTCGGCGGCGGTTGCGGTGGCGTACTGCAGCAGGACGTCCACGCCCCAGGCCGCCTGTGCGGCCGGGACACCGCCCTCGGCCAGCAGCGCGAGCACGGTCTCGACCAGGCGCAGGTAGTGCTCGCCGCTCGGGCGGGCCACCAGGGCGGCGCGGGCCAGGGCGGGGTGCTCGAAGAGCATCACGGTGTAGGCGGTGAGTAGCACCTCCAGCCGCTCGCGCCAGCTGCCCTCGGCGGGGGCCGGCCCGACCGTGCCGAGCAGTCGGTCCAGAACGGCCGCATGCAGTTCATCGGTGTTGGCGACGTAGACGTACAGCGAGGCC
This sequence comes from Kitasatospora sp. NPDC032121, assembly GCF_055580145.1. Lineage (NCBI taxonomy): Bacteria > Bacillati > Actinomycetota > Actinomycetes > Kitasatosporales > Streptomycetaceae > Kitasatospora > Kitasatospora sp. NPDC032121. Next base: position 42,421 of record NZ_JBVILX010000007.1, read on the forward strand.
GGGCCGGTATCCAGCTCCTGCGCCAGGCGGCGCATGGTGACCTTCTGCAGGCCCTCGGTCTGCATGATCTCCACGGCGGCCGTGACGATGCCCTCCCGGGTCAGCGCGGGCTTGGCGGGCCGCTCCCGGCGGCTTCTGGGTGCAACGGGGTGACCTGTCATGCCTGCCAGCCTAACGAACATGTTCGTCAGGAACAAGGTCGTGACGAACATGTTCGCCATGGGACTGCGGGGCCGGCCTCTGCGCTTGAGCCGGTCACGGCAGGAACCCATTACCCACCCGTACCCCGCGGTGATCAAACTCTGACCCCGGACGCCCCCAGCGCTCGGCTGATTGCGTCGCGCAGCTCGCGGGCGGAGCCGCCGAGCGGGGCCGGTGTCCGAAACCCCTTGGACGGTGCCGGGATCGGCTTGCTGAAATGGGAGACGGCCGCTGTTGGAGTCGAAGGGGTGCGGCGATGACCGTGATCAGGCTGCACCTGTCGGTGAGCGGCCTCACCGACGCGGACCTGCCGTCCTGCAGCTGGGCCGGCTCCCCCAAACACGTGCGCGAGCTCGTCCACCAGATCCGCCGCGCCGAGGCGGGCGAGATCGACTACCTGGCGGTGTGCACGCCGGTCGGGCTCCCGTTGGCGGTCGGCGGCATCGACTACACGGTCAAGCCCGGCGCCGGCACGCTCTGGCAACTCGGCGTCCACCCGGCCCTGCAGTCCTGCGGGATCGGCACGCTGCTGATCCGCGCCGCCGAGCAGCGGATCGGCGCCCGGGGCCTGACCCGCGCCGAACTCGGCGTCGAGGAGAGCAACCCACGCGCCCGCGCCCTCTACGAACGCCTGGGCTACCGGGCCTTCGGCCGCGAGCTCGACTCCTGGGACGTGGAGGCCGAGGACGGCTCGCTCCAGCGGTGCGAGACGATGTGCACGCTGATGCGCAAGGACCTGGTGCGGGGCGGTTAACGGCTGCGCGTCGTCGGCCGGATTGCGAAGGGTCTGCCGGCGCTCCTACGAGCCACCCCGCCGGGCGGGTGCGACGCCGGCCGTCCTCCGGAGCGAGATCGACGGCATAGGTCCACTTGCCATGCTTGACGTCCGCGCTCAGCTGCGGACACCACGGGCCGAGCTGCTTCCGGTTCTCGTCCTGGCAACCGCACCGGCGATAGACCCGACCCCTGCTCGTACGCTGCGCCACGGGCGTCTCCTTCTTGGGCTGTTGATTCCGGGTCCAAGATTCGCCGGGTGGTCGGGCGTGTGGCGCGCTCGACGAGGGCGTCCAGGGCCTCGATCGAGGGTGCCGCTGCCATGGGGACGTCCGCCATGGGGTCACCCTAGGGCCGCCGGCCACCTGCGCGCGAACAGCCCCGCGTCCCGGTCCGCGCCCAAGTCCGTCCGGCCCGCCGTCGAGGCCGAACGCCCCTCCCGCGGGGTGGCTGCCCGTCTGCGGTCCGTCCTCGCCCGGCCGTTCCGCACCGGCCCCGACACCGGGCGTTCCGCCACCGCGCCCGCCCCAGGCCCTTCCGCCGTCAAGCGGCTCTGACCCCGGAGTTCTCCCCTGCCCTCCCACCACCACCTGCCGACCGCCCTCACCGGGGTCTCCGAGCGAATCCGCAGTGCCCGCAGCAGCCTCGACGCCCTGCGTCGGCCCGCCACCCTGGCCACCGCTGCCGCACACATCGAGGCGCTGCGCCACACGCACCTGGACATCGTCCTGCTGGCCGCCGACCTCACTGCGACCCGCGCTGCCGGCGAGACGCCGCATCCGGCCGTCACCGGGCTGGGGAGGATGGGGCGATGGGGAAGGCGAGGGGCTGGTCCAGGCGTCACGTCCGGCGTGTTTAAGGATTCAATTGCATAGTCCACAACTCCCAATCCCTGGCAGGACACTGGCCGGATCCGGACCTAGCGTGGAGGCAGAGGAACCGCAATCCGAACACCACGCGCAGCGACCAAAGGAGAACCGACCATGGCGCCGCAGGACGACCGGGCCTTCCCCAGCTTCGCCAAGTTCATGGACTCCCTCGCCTCTGCCCGGCACGAGGACTTCGTGCTCCGGGCGGTGGCGGGTACGACCAACGCGGAGGACTTCTCCGCGGCGGCAGAACACGTCAGGAGCCTCTACGCAGGTGTCGAGGTCACTCACAGTTTCGTCGACGACAACGGGCAGGTCTTCGACTGTGTCCCGATCGCCAGCCAGCCCGCCCTCAGGGGCGCCTTCAGCGTTCCGCCCGAGCCCCCCGACGCCCCGGACGCGGCCGGGCCACGGGGCGCCGGTCAGGGCACGCCGATCCAGCCGCAGCTGCGGTCCGACCGGCTGGATAAGTTCGGCCACGCCATGTCGTGCCCGCCCGGCACGATCGCGATGCGCCGCGTCACCCTGGAGGAGGTGGCGAGGAGCGGCGGCGTGCAGAACTTCCACCGGAAGTATCCGCAGGGGAAAGGCCGCCACCCCCGACTGAGCCCTCCTGAGGCCGCCGCGGGCACCCACAAGTACGCGCACGCCTTCCAGGGGGTCGACAACCTAGGCGGTCACGACTTCATCAACATATGGGACCCCAACGTCGGGTCGGAGGTCTTCTCGCTCTCCCAGCACTGGTACGCCGGCGGCTCACCCGTGCAGACCGTCGAGTGCGGCTACCAGGTCTACCCGGGGAAGTACGGCACCACCCAGCCGGTCCTCTTCATCTACTGGACGGCCGACGGTTACCAGAACACCGGGTGTTACAACCTCGACTGCTCGGCGTTCGTCCAGACGAACAGCGCCTGGGCCCTCGGCGGCACGATCTCCCCGGTGAGCGTCTCGGGCGGCTCGCAGTACGAGCTCGAGGTGTCCTACTACCTCTCGGGCGGGAACTGGTGGCTCTACCTGGGCGGCACCCAGGCGAGCAACGCGGTCGGCTACTACCCGGGCTCGCTGTTCGGCAGCGGCCCGCTCGCGACCAACGCCCAGGACATCGACTACGGCGGCGAGGTGGTGAACAACGTGGCGTGGCCGCCGATGGGCAGTGGCGCGTTCGCCGACGCCGGCTGGCAGTTCGCCGCCTACCAGCGCGACATCCACTACTTCGCGACCGACAACACAGCCCAGTCGGCGAAGCTGACCGGCGTCCAGACATCGCCGAACTGCTTCACCATCACGGTCGGCAATGCTCCCGATCCGTGGAACGAGTACTTCTTCTTCGGCGGCCCGGGCGGCACCGACTGCACCTGACCCGGCCGTTACCGACGGCGGAGCACCCCTCGCACTCCGCCGTCCAGGCCTCCCCGCAGTGGGGGAGTGGGAAGTCGGCGGGCCCGACCTCCCACTCCGACCCGACCCTTGCGTATCGACTACCCGAGTCGGTGGCGTAGCCAGGTGCACCGCCCTGCGGGACGCAGCTTTCGCCCTCACCGAGGCCGACCGGCACCTTCTCACGCTCGCCGGCAACCTGTGGCGCAACAACGTCACCGGCGACACCTACACCCCCCACCCCCGCGTCCACCACCGCTCCCGCGCCAAGCCGAACGCGTACTCGACCGCGCAGCCGACGGCCTGCGCCAGGCCGCCGAACGGGCCGAGCGCCCCTCCCGCACCACCCTTCGCACCGCCGCAGCGCGCCTGCGCTCGGCCACCACGCGTCGGTCGATGGCCGGCGCCACCCTGGTCGAGGTCGCCCGCGTCGATCGGCCGCGCGATGTCCTTCCCGGACGACTACATCGCCACACGACCGACCCAGAGAGGGATCACCATGAGCACCACCTCGACCGGCCCCGCTGCGCTCCGCCCGCACCGTGCAGCCTCGGCGCACCCGCGCCGCCGCAGCTTCGGCTGGCGCGTGCTCGAGTGGCGCCGCAGGCGCCCGCTGTCCACTCTCGGCTGAGCGCCGCCAGGCCCCATCCCGCATGCCCGCGCCGCCCCTTTTCCTGGTGGCGCCGCAGGCGACACCCCTCCAGCGTCTTTCGAGGGGCCGTCAGGCCCCGGCCCATGCCGAAGGCCAGCGTGTCTTCTGGTCCCTTTCCGGTCGTCCATGGTGGTGTTGTGACTCGGTGCTCGGGAGGTGTTGGCCGGTCCACGCCCCCAGGTAGCTGTCAGTCCGAGGTGGTCAGGTACTCGCCCGGCGGGATTCGGCTGATCGTGTCCATGGTGAATGCTCCCACGGCCATGGCGGCCGCTCCGGCGATCGCGCCCAGGGAGGCGAGCGTCGGGCCGTCGTGGTTCGGGATGTCGCCCGTCGACAGGTAGGCCCCGATCAACGTGCCCATCAGGACCCGCTCGATGTTCGGTGCGGCGTCCGGACCCATGCCCCGTGCACTGCCCTGGACGATGCCGGCGATGGTGACGGCCAGTTGACTGGCATCGGGTCGGCCCGCGATAGCGGCCGCCTGGTCCGCCGCCTGGTTCGGTGTCTGGCCGTTCTGGAACACCAGCCGACCGAGCTCGCCGAGTTCCTCGACATCCTGCTCGGTCAGGCCGGCCATCGCCTGGAGCCGGAGCAGGTGGTAGCGGAATCTGTGGTTGTTCACGTCTTCGACGAAGAACTGGGTCATCAGGCCGAGGGAGTCGTCAGGCTGCGGGAAGTCAGACATGGTGCTGCCCTTCGGGTGCGGCGGCTCGGGCCGGTGCAGATCATGCCTGCTCCCGGCGCGAGAGCGGGCGGATCGTCCGTCGAAGACACTATGGGCATCCGCCCGGCCCCGCCCGCGTGTCTGAGCCAACCGTGGGCACACCGTCAGGTCCAGCACCCGCCGCGGCTGCCGCCACTGGCCCGCAACGGGGCAGTGGCGGTGTTGCCGACGGTCGAGCACCACTGCACGGCGTCCAGCGTGAACCGCAAGCTCGCCGCGGTCGGCACCCTGATGAAGCATCAGGAAACTCAGCATTGGGTCAGCATCGGTCCTGTCAGGCGCTGTCGCGGATGGTCGAACGACGTCACGCGTCGAGCGCGGAGGCGAGTGTCGACAGGGGCGCTGCGGGGTGGGTGGCGTACGGGGACTCTGGCTCGGGGGGGGGGGGGGGGGGGGGCCCCCCCCCCCCACCACCCCCCCCCCCCCCCCCCCCACCACCCCGCCCCCCCCCGGCCATGTACCGCCCACCATCACC
>NZ_JBVILX010000007.1:47502-153797 GCF_055580145.1 Kitasatospora sp. NPDC032121
TCGACGGGGGCGTTGGGGGGGGGGGGGCGTACGGGACCTCTGGCTCGGGGGTGCGGCGGCCCCGCCCCCCCCACCCCCGATTGGCAAATGCCCAGGTCAGCGTACGTTTCCGCGGGGCTTGAGGGGGGTCCCCGGGAGTTCCGGGGCGGGGAGGCGGTCGCCCGGGTAGCCCTCGACGGCGCCGAAGCGGTCGGAGGCGGCCTGCCACTCCTCGCGGGCCTGGACTATGTCCTCGTGGGACCGTCCGATGAAGTTCCACCACATGACGATCTGCTCCTCGAACGGGGTGCCGCCGAGCAGGACCAGCCGGGCGTCGGTCCCCGCGGTGTTGGTGAGGGTGAGGGTGCGGCGGCCGGGGGCGACGTAGCCGAGGTCGGCGGGGTGCAGCGGGGTGTCGAGGAGGCGGATCTCGCCGCTGTCGACCAGCACGCCATGTTCGAAGGCGGGGTCGACGTCGAGGGTGACGGTGGCGTGCGGGCGCAGGGTCAGTTCGGCGCCGAGCAGCGGGGTGAAGGTGGGGACGGGGGAGGTGTCGCCGGCGAGGGTGCCGAGGAACACCCGTGCCTCGCCGCCGTCGAGGGCGACCGGGGCGGGCACGTGGTGGTGGAAGTCGCGTCCGGTGTGGCGGTGCTCCTCGGGCAGGGCGACCCACAGCTGTACGCCGTGCAGGACGGTGGTGGCCGGGGTGGAGACCTCGGAGTGGGCGATGCCGCGGCCGGAGGTCATGAGGTTGACCTCGCCCGGGCGGACGTAGGCGTGCACGCCGAGGCTGTCCCGGTGCTCGATCTCGCCGGTGAACAGCCAGCTCACGGTCTGCAGCCCGGTGTGCGGGTGCGGGGCGACGTCCATGCCGCCGGTGGTCGCGACGTCGTCGGGTCCGTAGTGGTCGACGAAGCACCAGGCGCCGATCGTGGTGCGGGAGCGCTGCGGCAGGGTGCGGCGTACGGTCATCGCGCGCGGGCCGCCGAGCGGCACGTCCCGGGCGGGCAGGACCTCCACCCGCGGGTCGGCGGCGGGGGTGCCGGCGCGGTCGGTCTGGACGCGGTCGGTCTCGGCGGTGCTCACGGGTGGGTCCCTCCCGGGTGTCAATTAGTTCTATATTCAACTATCATGCCATGGCAGAGTGGCGGACGACAGTTGCGATCAGCCTAAGGAGTCCAGGTGAGTGATGTGACGGTGGTCCCGACGGACCGGCGGGTGTTCATCGACAAGCAGAGCCCCCAGGTGTACCGGGCGATGCTGGCGGCCGCCGAGGCGGCGCGCGAAGCCGCGGCCGCGGCGGGGCTGGACCGTCGGCTGATCGAACTGGTCAACCTCCGGGTGTCGCAGATCAACGGCTGCGCCTACTGCCTGCACGTGCACACCAGGGCCGCGATCCGCGAGGGCGAGAGCGCCCAGCGCCTGGGCGTGCTCGCCGCCTGGCGCGACACCGAGGTGTTCAGCGACCGCGAGCGGGCCGCGCTCGGGCTGGCCGAGGCGACCACCGCCCCGGCGGACGCGGCGCTCCAGGAGGCCGCGTACGGCGTGGCGCGCCAGGTGCTGAGCGACGAGGAGATCTCCGCGGCGGTCTGGGTTTCCATCGCCATCAACGCCTTCAACCGGGTGTCCATCCTGAGCAAGCACCCGGTCCGCCCGGCCGCGGCCCGGTAGCCGCGCGCCGGAGGGTCTCCACCCTCCACCGACGGGCCTCCGCCGTTCGGTGGAGGCCCTCCGTTGGCCGATGTACAACCGGCTCCTCCCGGCGGGGGATGACGGACCGTCAACGATGCGGCGAGGCTGGGCGGCGAGGGCGAGGAACTGCTCGCCGACGGCGAAGGTGGGGTCGCATGGCACGTCGTACGCTTTCCGCGCTGGTGGGGGCGGTCTGTCTGGCGCTGGCCGGGCCGGTCGTCTCGGCCGGCGCCGTCGAGCCCGCGGGCGGGCAGCCGGGCGCCGGTGACCCGAGGGCGGCCGCCCTGCGGGCGGTGACCGGCGCCGGTGCGGTCGGGGCGATCGCGGAGGTCAGGGACGGCAACGGGGTCTGGCGCGGGGCGTCCGGCGTCTCCGACCTGGCCACCGGCGCACCGGTCCGCGCGGACGGGCGGTTCCGGGTCGGCAGCGTCACCAAGGTGTTCACCGCCACCACGGTGCTCCAGCTGGTCGGGGAACGGCGGATCGGCCTGGACGACCCGGTCGAGCGGTACCTGCCCGGGCTGGTCCCGAACGGCGACCGGATCACCGTCCGCCGGCTGCTCAACCACAGCTCCGGCCTCTGGGACTCCACCAACGAGAAGGGCGGGGTGTTCCCCGACTGGACGGACCCGGCGGGCATCCGCGACTGGCTGGACCACGGCGGCCTGACGCGGCACATCACCCCGGCCCAGGTGGTCGCCTCCTCGGTGGCGCACCCGCCGGCCTTCCCGCCGGGCGCCCGGTTCGGCTACTCCAACGTCAACTACACCCTGCTCGGCATGATCATCGAGAAGGTGACCGGGCACGGCTACGCCCAGGAGGTCACCGCGCGCATCCTGCGCCCGCTCGGCCTCACCGGCACGTACTTCCCGGGCACGGCCACCGGCATCCGGGGCCCGCACGCGCACGGCTACTGGACGCTGCCCGAAGGCCCCGGCCCGCAGGACCGCAGCGACCGGGACGTCACGGTCGCGAGCCTCACCTGGGCGAACTCGGCCGGTGAGCTGATCTCCACCCTGGGTGACCTGAACCGCTTCCACCGGGCCCTCCTGGACGGCCGGCTGCTGCCGCCGGCGCTGCTCCAGGAGATGACCACGACCACCCCCATCGTGGTCGACGGCGGACCGTCCTCGCTGGGCTACGGGCTCGGGCTGGCCCGCTGGGAGCTCTCCTGCGGTCCGGTCTACGGGCACGACGGCTCGGTGCCCGGCTACAGCACCCAGCTGTGGAACTCGGGCGACCGGCAGGTGTCGCTGTCCGTCACCCCGCGCGGCGACGAGGCGCAGTTCGTCGCGCAGCTGCAGGCGGAGGGCGGCTTCCTGGAGCAGGCGTTCTGCGGCACCGGGCAGCGGGGGACCGGCGCGGCGGAGGCGGCGGGGGTGGCGCAGGGGCCGACCGCCGTGGCGCCGAAGCTGGGCTGACCGCCCGCCGTTTCCGCGGCTCCGAAGAGGGGGACGAGTGCCCGGGGAAAACGGGTGGCGTCGGCGTGGCCGGGTGGTGGGACTGCACCGGTGAACGCCTTGCCGCTGCTGCCCGTACCGGACCCGCGCGCCCACTTCGTCGCCCCCGACTACGCGGGCATGGACACCCTGGTCGCCGGTCTGGCGCTGCCGGCCGGGGCGTCCAGCTCCGTGATGAGCGTGCTGGAGACCTCCCGGGAGCTCATCCGGCACTCGTACTTCCGCTATGAGTTCGCCACCGTCGCCGTCACGCACGCGCTGTTCGCCCTGGAGCAGGTCCTCGCCGAGCGGCTGGCCGTCGGCGGGCCGCTCCCGGAGCTGATCGAACGGGCCGTCGCCGAGGGGCTCCTCGGGGACGGCCCGGCCGCCGAACTCGGCCACGGCGTGCGGCTGCGCGACCGGCTCGCGCGGGGCGCGGCGACGAGTGCCGACGTCAGTCCGGAGCGGGCCGCCGGGCTGACCCTCGCCGTCTTCACCGCCGTTACCGCGCTGCTCCGCCCGGTTGCGGCGGAGCGCCACCTCCCGCCCGCGACCTGAGCCCGGCGTCCTGAGGCCTGCGTCCTGAGCCCCGCGAGCGGTCACGGGCCGGAGTTCCACCCGGTGGCCAGGGTGCGTACGGTGATCCACACACCATCGGAGAGGGGCTTGGGTCATGGCGGGAACGGAAGAGGGGCCGGAGACGGTGCTGACCACCGAACGGCTGGTGGTGCGGCAGTGGACCATGGCGGACCAGGACCGCGCCTTCGACATCTACTCCCGGTCGGAGGTCGCCCGGTGGATCGGCCGGGCCCCGCGGGCCATGACCGAGCCCGAGGAGGCCCGGGCCTTCGTCGAGCGCTGTCGGAAGCGTTCCGTCGATCCGCGCTACGGCGCCTGGGCGATCGAACGGCGTGACACCGGGGTCGTCGCCGGTACCGTCCTGCTGGTGCCGCTGCCGGACGGCGACGGGGAGATCGAGGTCGGCTGGCACCTCCATCCCGACAGCTGGGGGCAGGGCATTGCCACCGAGGCCGCCCGGGCCGTCCTGGCCAAGGGATTCGCCGACGGGCTGACCGAGATCCGGGCCGTGCTGGCCCCGGACAACGCCCGGTCGGCGGCGGTGTGCCGGCGCCTGGGGATGACCAGCACCGGGCTGACCGACCGGTGGTACGGCCGGGAGTTGGCGGAGTTCCGCATCACCGCCGACCAGGCGGCAGGCATGGGGACGTGGGTGCGATGACGGGTCCGACGGATGTGACGCTCAACCTCTGGCGTCGGCCGCTCGACGAGGCACCGGCCGAGGTGTGGGACCGCACCGAGCTGACGGTGCTCATCCTCGCCGAGACGGGGATCAGTGAACTACCGTCCGGCATCGGCAGGTTGACCGCGCTGCGGACCATCGACCTGGGGCACAACCGACTCGCCGAACTGCCCGTCGAACTCTTCGACCTCACCGGACTCGGGGACTTCCTCTACCTGCACGACAACGCGCTGACCGCCCTGCCCGAGGAACTCGGCCGGCTCACTGCGCTGCGCTACCTCAACGTGGGTGAGAACCGGCTCGCCGAACTGCCCGCCACCATCGGCGGGTTGGCCTCGCTGGTCGAGCTGCGCGCGCAGCACAACCGGCTCACCGCCCTGCCGGAGTCGATCGGCGGACTCCGCTCACTGCGTGAACTCTGGCTGCGCGGCAACGAGTTGACCGGCCTGCCGGAATCGGTCGGGCAGCTCGGCGAGCTGCGCGAGCTGGAGCTCCGGGAGAACGCGCTCGCCGAGGTCCCCGCCGTGCTCGCGGGGCTTCCCCGGCTGCGCCGCCTCGACCTGCGTGGCAACCGGATCGCCGAGCTGCCCGACTGGTTGGCCGATCCGGGCGCGCTGCCCGCGCTGGAGAAGCTGGACCTGCGGTGGAACGACGCGCGGCCGTCGGCCCGGCTGGTGGCGGAGCTGGCCGCGCGCGGCTGCGTCACGCTCTTCTGAGCCGGGCGGCCTTCCGGGCCCGGGCGGCGCCGTCCGTAAAAGACCGGCACCCACCGGCGCGGAGCTGCTACCGTGGAACGCATGAAGCGCGCTGCACTCGTCACGACGACGCCGGAGAGAGTCCCGGCGCGCTGACTGCTGATCTAGTCCGAAGCCCCGGGGCGAGTGCCCCGGGGCTTCGCCGTTCCCGGACCCACTCGCCCGCAGACCCGAGTGGAGACCACCGCCATGCACGACCACCCCAAGCACGACCACCGCAAGCTCGGCCGTGAACTCGACCTGTTCGACACCGACCCGCTGATGGGCTCCGGTCTGCCGTACTGGCTCCCCGACGGCGCCGCGATCCGCCACTCCCTGGAGGAGTTCATCCGCGGCCGCGAGCGCCGGGCCGGCTACCGCCACGTGTACTCCCCGGTGCTCGGCAAGCGGGAGTTGTACGAGATCTCCGGCCACTGGGCGCACTACCGCGAGGACATGTTCCCGCCCATGGAACTGGGCTCCGAGGAGATGGTGCTGCGCCCCAGCCTCTGCCCGCACCACGCGCTGATCTACCGCTCCCGCTCCCACAGCTACCGTGAACTACCATTGCGCATGGCGGAGTTGGGCGGCATGTACCGCTCCGAGCTGTCCGGGGTGCTGGGCGGACTGACCAGGGTCCGGGCGATCCAGCTGAACGACGCCCATGTCTTCTGCACCCCCGAGCAGGCGGCCGACGAGGCCGTCGCCGCACTGGAGTTGATCCGTGAGGCGCACCGGGCGCTGGGTGTCGTCCCCGTCCGCTACCGGCTCTCGCTGCCGGGCGAGGGCGGCAAGTACGTGGCGGATCCGGCGCTCTGGGAGCGCGCCGTCGCGCTGCTCACCGAGGTGCTGGAGCGCTCCGGGGTGCCCTTCGAGGCGGCGGAGGGCGAGGCCGCGTTCTACGGGCCCAAGATCGACGTGCAGATCGCCGACGGCGCCGGGCGCGAGTTCACCCTCTCCACCGTGCAGATCGACTTCCATCAGCCCGAGCGGTTCAACCTGCACTACATCGGCGCGGACGGCGCCAAGCACCGCCCGGTGATGGTGCACCGCAGCGTGATCGGGAGCGTCGAGCGCGTGGTCGCCCACCTGATCGAGCTGTACGGCGGTGCGTTCCCGGCCTGGCTCGCGCCCGTCCAGGTGGCGCTGCTGCCCGTCTCCGAGGCCGAACTGCCGCAGGCCGAACGGTTCCGGCAGCGTTGTCTGGACCTCGGACTGCGCGCCGAGGTCGCCGGTCCGGAGCACGGCAGTCTGGGCGCCCGGATCCGGGAGGCCAGGCTGGTGCCGTACCAGGCGGTGATCGGGGCGAAGGAGGCCGTGGACGACCGGGTCGCGCTGAGGCTGCGGGACGGTCGCCGGCTGGAGCCGCTGCCGGCCGAGGAGGCGTGGGCGCGGATCGGCGCGCTGGTGGCGGCGTGCGACTCGGAACTCTGGGCGGAGGATGCCGAGCGCTGAACCGGGGGCCGCGACGGTAGCGGCGCCGCCGCCACCGTCCGGCACGCCGGTGGCGTCCGTACGACTAGTGCGGCGCGCGGTGTGTCGGCCGGGCGGCGGATGGCGGCCGACCGTCGAATGGGCCCCGCGGCCGAGGCGATGGCCGCCGCTGTCCCCACCCGTACGGAGGTACCCCGATGTGCATCCCCCGTGGCCTCGCCGTTCCCGCCCTGGTCGGCTCGCTCGCCCTCGCCGGGGCCGTGGCCGCCTCCCCGGCCGGCTCGGCGGAACTCCGCCCGCTGCCCATCCCGGCCGTCCAGTACTGCGCCGCCGTGCTCGGGCACGTCCCGGGGGCCGACACCGCCTCGCAGACCCTCGGGCGGGCCTGCTCCTCGGACTTCAGGACGGATCAACTCGCCCAGGCCGGTGCCGGCTTCGGATCCTTCGGGCCGATGGGGCGACCCCTCCCGCCGATGCAGTAGGCCGGCGGGCGCGTCCCCCGGCCCGCACCGCAGCGCACGAGACGCGAGCCCCGTGCGGTGCGGGGCCGGGGGGCAGTCAGTAGGACTGGAGCTCGACCAGGCGGCCGTCCGGGTCGCGCAGATGGGCGTTGCGCAGGGTGGGGCCCCACTCCGGGCGGTCGGTCGCCGGCGTGACCGGGGTGCCGCCGTGGCGCAGGCAGAGGTCGAGGGCGGCGTCCACGTCGTCGACCCGCAGGACCAGCATCGCGGCGTCCTGTGCGGGTGGCCCTGCTTGCAGCCCGGTGCCGAGGGCGGCGGCCATCGCGGAGCGGTCGAAGAGGGCCAGGAGGGTCTGGTCGGCGAGGTCCCAACTGGCGTACGGGCCCTCGGGTGCGCCCTTGGCCAGGATGGCGCCGGTGAGGGCCGGCAGGACCGCGCGGTAGAAGCCGAAGCACTCGGCGAAGCGGGTGACGAGCAGACGGGAGTACAGGGCGTCCACGGGCGAACTCCTGGGCGACGGGGCGACCTTCCGAACGGGTGGGCCGAACGGGCGGGCCGGACAGGCGTGGTGGATAGGCGTGGCGGATAGGCGTGGGAATTAGTGGGTCGACACCCACTATAGGGAGAGACCCTAGACTGACGCCATGGCCTCCGAGAACCCGCCGCCCGCCGTCGGCCTCCCTCCGTCGCTGCTGGACCTCAGCACCTACCTGCTCTCCCGGATCGGCCGGACGGCGCGCGCCCGGCTCGCCGAGTGCTTGGCCGAACGCGGCCTGCGGCTCTGGGACATGGCGGTGCTGGCCGCGCTCGCCGACTTCGGACCGCAGGCCCAGCGGGACCTGGTGCGGCGGCTGGCCATCGACCCGAGCGACCTGGCCAAGGTCGCCGACCAGCTCGCCGCCGCCGGGTACGTCGAGCGGGCCAGGGACCGGGCCGACCGGCGTCGGGTCTCGGTCTCGGTGACCGACGCCGGACGGGCGCTGCTCGCCGAACTGGACGCGCTGGCGCGGGCGGTGCAGGACGAGGTGCTCGCGCCGCTGGACGCCTGGGAGCGGCGGGCCCTGCAGGAGTTGCTGCTGCGGGTCCACCACGGGACGGGGGAGTGGCGCGGCGGCCCGTGACCGCCCGGGCCGGTCGGCCGGCTCAGGCTGTGGGCTGCCCCGGGCGGCGGGCACCGGCGAACTCGCCCGCCCAGCGCGGGACGTCGAGCACGTTCTCGACCCGGGCGACCAGGGTGCCGGTCCGCTCGGCGTGGATCATCGCGCCGTCGCCGACGTGGATCCCGACGTGGTGCAGCGGAGCGTCGGGGCGGGAGAAGAACAGCAGATCGCCCGGGGCGAGCGCGTCGAGCTCCACCGGGGCGCTGAGGTTGAACTGCGCGCCCGTGTAGTGCCCGAGTTCGACGGTGCCGTGGCTGGCCCGGTACCAGCAGTAGAGCGACAGGCCGCTGCAGTCGAACCCGACCGTCTTCTCGCCCATGCACACCCCGTTCAGCCAGCCGTTGTCGGCGTCGCAGAAGCCGAGGCTCGCGCCCAGCCGGTCGCCGCCGCCCCAGGCGTACGGCACGCCGAGCTGGCTCGCGGCCACGTCGGCGACCCGGCGGCCCAGTGCGGCGGCCGGCAGCGATCGGGCGGCCTCGGGCGAGGCGTCGGACGCGGCCTGGGCGGCCGGGCCGAGCGCCGGGACGAGGCCGGCCCCGAGCGCGAGGCCGAGCATGCGGCGCCGACGGACTCCGGAGGCCTGGTCGGGGCCGGACGGTTGGGGCTGCATGACGGTGCCTCCCGGTGCTGTGGCGGTGGCGAGGGATGGGCGCTCGGGGGCGTGGTGCCCGGGCGCACGTACCAGCATTCCGCTCCGGCGGGCCGCTCCGCCATCACCCGCAATGGTGAATCGCGGACGCAACGGCCCGAAAGCGGAGGGGAGTTCGCCGGTGAACGGTTCGAGGGCCGTCCAGGAGGGGCCGACGACGGGCGCGAACGTTCGGTCGTGATCGAGGGCCGAGGAAGCCTGGGTGCGCCCGTCGGGCCGGCCGTAACGGGTCAGCGGGCGGGGCCGTCGGACGGCTGCCTGAGGATGAGGCAGCCGGCGCGGTCGAGGACCTCGGCGCGGGTGCGGCCGGGGTGGTCGGCGGCGAGGAAGTGGTTGCCGATGGCGAGGCAGAAGGCGAGCAGGCTGCGGGCCTCGATCTCGTCGGGGTCGGTGCAGACGGTGCCGATGGCTTCGCGCAGCAGATCCATGCGCCGGTTGTCCACGCGGCGCAGGCGTTCGGCGACGGCCTGGTCGCGGCGGGCCCAGTCGCGGACGGCGAGGTCGATGGGGCGCAGGCGGTCGGAGAAGGTGAGCTTCCCGGCGAGGCGGGCCTTGGCCCGGGTGTCCGCGTCCTCGTGGGCGAGCCGGTCGAGGACGTCGTCGGTGGCCTCGTGCTCCCAGGTGTCCAGCATCTCCGTCAGCAGGGCGTCGCGGTCGGCGAAGTAGCCGTAGAACCCGCCTTTGGTCACGCCGAGGGACTTGGCCAGGGCTTCGACGCGTACGGCGTCCACGCCGCCCGAGGCCAGTGCCTGCAGTCCGGCCTCGACCCACTTCTCACGCGGTGTGCGCAACGCGCCCATGGTGTGGTCCACCTCACGATCCCACCCGTTGTGCGGAGGCGTACAACGGGCCTAGCCTCTGGTTATACGCAATCGTACAACACTGGGAGGGCACCGTCATGTCGTTCGGTTTCGTCGCGTTCCACTACCCGAAGCCCGAGTGCGTCGAGGAGTTCGTCGGCCGCTGTCACCGGGTCCGCGAGGTGCTGGCCGCGCGGCCGGGATTCCTGCGGGCCGAGGTCTGGGTCACTCCCGAGGGCGACGCGGTCGTCACCACCGGCGAGTTCGGGTCCCAGGAGGCGTTCCAGGGGGCGTTCGCCGCCGTGGGGCGCGAGGCCGGCGAGGCGGTCGTGTTCGACGAGCGCGAGGTCAGGCCCCGCGAGGTGCGCACCCTGCTGTCGCGGGGGTGAGGGGCCGCCGGCGCCGGCGTGTGACCGGGCGCCCGGCGGGGGAGACGGCTACTCCGTCGCGCAGTCCAGGACCCGGCCGTCGGCCGTGCCGACGGGCAGACGCCCGTGCCCGGGGGCGGTGAGCGCCGTGGGGACGGCGGGGACGCCGGCGACCGTCAGCCGGTGGCGCCGGCGGAGGGTGCCGGTGCGCAGGTCCAGGGCCGGCAACTCGCCGTCGCGGTACGCGACGTGCGCGGTGCTCCCGTCGAAAATCCTCCCAACCGGCGCCGTCGTCAAGCGCGGTTGACGCTCGGCGTGGCCATCGGGCCGTGGCGGCAAGGAAGTTGGCCGTGGCGACCCTACGCTTGGGCCATGAAGCAGCACATCGTCACGTTGGTCCTCGGCGGCCTCCTGCTCGGCATCGTCGCGTTCGGCGCGGGCTGGTTCGCGGCGGACTCCCGGCAGACGGCTCCGGCGCCGACGTACATCATGGTCACGCCGGAGCCGGTCGCCACGGGCGGCGCGGTCTCGCCGCCGCCTTCGGCCGGCGGCCGGTAGCGCGGCCGGCGGGTCGGTCGGCGGGTCGGTCGGGGGATCGGTCGGCGGCTACTGCCTGACGGCCCAGAAGCGATCGGCCATGTTGTCGTAGGCGACCGACCCGGACAGCGCCTGGGCCGGCTCCTTCCAGAGCATCTGCCACTGGCCGTCGCCCGGGTCGTTGTCCACGATCACCTCCAGGCCGCGCGCCGTGTTCACCCAGCTGCTCGCCTGGTCGCGGAACCCGTAGTCGGCGAAGTACACGGCGGCGTCCTCGTGGAAGAGGTTGAACTGGAGGCGGCGGCCGCCCCAGTTCTTTTCGGTGTAGAAGCAGTAGTAGGACGGTTCGGTGGCCGGGGTGGGGCAGTTCTTCCAGTCCGGGCCCCGGGGCGTGCGGCGGCGGTGGTCGCCGCTCCAGGCCGGCGCCTGCGCCTGGCCGGGGAGGGGGAGTACCACCACCGCCCCGTCGGGGTAGCTGACCTCGTTGGCGGCGGTCTGCCTGCCGCCCCGGCTCGTGGCGAGCTGGGCGTCCACCGACCGCTGCAGCGCGTCGCGGTCGCCGTCGCTGAGGGCGGTGATGACGGTCCGCTGGTCCCCGGGAGGGGTGTGCGCGGAGGCGGCCTGTACGCCGAGGGGCGCGGCCAGGAGCACGAGGGCCCCGGCCGTACGGACGAGAAGTCGGCGGACTCGAGAGTGCGTCATATGCCAAACGTAGCCGTACACATACTGCCGGTAACCTGACTTTCTCGATCAGGCGGCGCGTGCGCGGCAGGGGCGCGCTGGTGCGTACGCGCCCCCCGATCGGGCGAACCTGCGCGTCACTCCCTGGGCGCGTGGCCGGCGGGTCCGGGAACGAGCGGCGCGACGACCCGCTCGGCCGGGCCGGTGGTGCCGTCGTCGTCGTTCTCGTCCGAGGTCACCGAGGCGGTGATCGAGCCCGTCGCCCAGGAGGCCAGGCCGAGGATCAGGAAGAGGACCAGCAGGCCGCGCCCGGCTCCGCTCAGGACCAGCGGCCGGGTGGCCGAGGCCGGGCCCTGCGGCTCGCTGCCCGGCTCGTCGCCGAACAGGCGCTTGGGGTAGGCGGACGAGATCATCACCAGGTAGGCGGCGTAGCGCATCCGGTAGCGCACGATCGCGGCCGTCGCCTCGAACAGCGGCTGCGGCATCCGGCCGAGGACCAGCACCACCAGCCAGAGGACGAACGACACCGTCCACCACCCCGCGTTCACCAGGGCCTGCACGATCGAGGCCGGGATGACCAGGACGATGCGGAACAGCACGGCGAGCCGGTTCAGCTCACCGGGCCGCAGGCCGACCTGCACCGGGTAGTCGGGGACCTCGAACCGGAACGGCGGGTAGCGGTCCACGGTGAGCATCAGGTATGCGGTGACCCGCGTGTCGTACGGGAGGAACGCGGTCAGGTAGTCCGCCACGAAACCGGGCAGCCGGCCCAGCACCAGCGCGCCGAACCAGCCGATGACGGTGACGAAGAACCCCACCACCGACAGCACCCACACCACCACGAACTGGGGGATCAGCAGCAGCGCCCGCAGCAGCACCGTCCAGCGGTTCTGCGGGCCGGGGGCCGGCATGTCCAGGACCGGGAGCCACTCGCGGCTGACGGGGGCGGGGGGAGCCTGCCACATCCGGGCCTCCACGGTCTCGGGACGACGGGACCCGGCCGTCGGGCGTTGCCGGGTGCCCTCCGAAGATCGCAGCAACCCGCCCGTCCCGCCCGTCCTGCTGCGCCGGACGGGGCAGCAGGACCGGGCAGCAGGACCGGGCTGCAGGATGGGGCCGCAGGACGCGCGGGACGGGCCGTGGCCGATCGGGCCGTGGTCGGTGGCGCCCTGTGGGCCGGCCGGTCAGCCGATCCTCGCGCAGAGCGGTTCGGCGGAGCCCCGCTCGATGCTCAGCGTGCGGTAGCCGGTGGCACTGATGTCGAGGGTGTAGACGCCGTCGACGGTGTAGAGGTCGCGGGGCAGGTTGCCGCCGTCCGGGCCGACGCCGAGCAGGATCGGGCCGTGGGCGTGCCAGGTCTGGGAGTTGTCGGCGCGGTAGTCGACGACGGCCCGGCCGCCGGCGTCCGCGTCGTACGAGGCGCCGGTCGCCGTGTTGGTGAGCCGCAGGACGAGGGCGCCCCGGAAGGCGGCGCGGCGCACGGTGGTGCCGTCCGGGGCGTACTCCAGCACCCGCCGCTGGACCTCGTCGACGACGGGCTCCATGTGCACGGGGAAGTCGCAGCGGGAGCCGGCCGGGAGGTCGAACGCCCGTGTGGGCGAGGGCTCCCACCCGCCCTGACCGGTGACGGCGCCGGCGGGGGCGGCCGCCAGGCCGGTGAGGGTGACGGCGGTGACGGCGGCCAGCGCGGCGGACGCGGCGGTGGGCAGGATTCGGCGCATGATCGGTCCTCCTGGTGAGGTGTCGGGCGTGCGGAGGCCCAGCGTGGCAGGCGCCCCTGACCGGATTCTCACCACGAGCCCGGCACTGCCGCCGCCCGGCGCACGCCGATCGAGATCGTGCCTCCGGAGGTCTCCTCGTACGGCCGTTCGGGGTTCTAGGGTGGGCCGCCATGGAGTTCCGACTGCTCGGATCGTTCGAGGCCGACCACCGGGGTGAGCCCGTCCTGGCCGGCAGCCGCCGCCAGGAGCGGTGCCTGCTGGCCGTCCTCCTGCTGGAGGACGGCCGGGTCGTCAGTACCGACCGGCTGATCGACCTGCTCTGGAGCGGCAACCCGCCCGGCTCGGCCCGCGGCACCGTCCACACGTACATCGGACGGCTGCGGGCCAGGCTGCGCCCGTACGGCGTGGTGATCGAGACCCGGCACGACGGGTACGCCCTCGCTGCCGGTCAACACGCCGTCGACGTAAGGGAGTTCATCGACCTGACCACCCGGGCGGCCGCCACCGGCGACCCCGGCGAACGGCTGCGCTGCCACGACCGGGCGCTCGCGCTCTGGCGTGGGCCGCTGCTCGCGGACGTCGTCGACGAGGCGCTGCGCGGGCGGCTCGGCCGTCGGCTGGCCGAGTTGCGGCTGTCCGCCCTGGAGCAGCGGGCCGAGATCCTGCTCGCCATGGGCCGACACGAACAGGTGCTCGCCGATCTGACGGCACCCAACCTGACCGCAATCGACCAGACCGCACCCGACCTGACCGCACCCGCTCCGGCCGCGCCCGACCCGACCGCGCCCGCCTCGACCGCACCCGCTCCCGCCGCCCCCTCGGCCGGGCCGCAGCCCGCCGCGCCCGCCGAGACCCCGACCGGCCTTCCCGCCGACGACCTGCTGCCCCGCGAGCGCCTCGTCCTCGCCCTGATGACCGCCCTCTACCGGGCCGGTCGGCAGACCGAGGCGCTCGCCCTCTACCGCCGCACCCGGCGCGTGCTGGTGGACGGCCTCGGGGTCGAGCCCGGCGCCGAACTCGCCGCCCTGCACGACCGCATCCTGCGGGCCGACCCCCGGCTGGACCGCCCTCCGGCGCCGCTGTACGCGGTGCGGGTCGGCGACCAGTGGCTGCCGTGGAGCGCGGGCGGCCACCCCGCACTGGAGTTCTGCAACACCTACGCCGGCTGGGGCGCCGAGCCGGGTGCCGCGCCGGCTCCCGGGTCGGACTGGCTGCGCGGCTACCCCACGCTCGCCGTCTGGGCCGGCCACCACGACCTCGCCGACGAACCGGTCGTCGAGGCGTTGCTCCGCGGGGCGGCGGAGCGGTCCGAGGAGGCGGCCGGCGTGCTCGCCGACGCCCGCGCGTTCCGGTCGGCCCTCTACGCGGCCCTGACCGACCCGCAGGACGGCTCCGCCTTCGGTGCGGTGGCGACGGTGGTGCAGGAGGCCGGGCGGTCGGCGGTCTTCACCCGGGGCGAGGACGGCCTGGCGCACTGGCGGCTGCCACCGGCGGCCGGCCTGCGACTGCCGCTGTACGCCGCCGCCCGTTCCGCCGCCGAACTGCTGGCCGACCCACGGCGGTTCACCATCCGCCGCTGTCCCAGCACCGGCTGCGGCTGGCTGTTCCTGGATGCGAGCGGGCGCCGCCGCTGGTGCAGTCTGGCGACCTGTGGGACCCGAGCGGCCTCCTGAGCCTCCTGAGTCGCCCGCGCCGTCCGCCGAGTGCACCCGGACTTTCCGATGCCTTGACGAATCCATGGCATTGACGGACCATCAAGCTGGCGCGCGCCACCTCCTCCACCGTCCCGCCCCCACGGACCCCCCAGGAGGACAGTCATGCGACTGCCCCGCCGAGGGAAGCCCGCCGCGGCCACCGCCGTGTTGCTGGCCCTCGCTCTCGCCGCCCCGCTCACCGCCCAGGCCGCCACCACCGACCGCCCGCCGGCGCCCGCGTCCGTCACGGCCGACAGCGCCGCCGACACCGCGCGGCAGTACCGGCTGGACGGCCCCCGCACCGTCGCCGAGCGCACCGCCGTCGCCGCCACCGGCGCCTCCGTCGACGCCGTCCTGCCCGACGCGGTGGTGGTCACCGCCACCCCCGCCGAGGCCGCCCGGCTGCGCGCGCTCGGCTGGTCGCCCGTCGCGCTGCCCGGCCCCCGATACGGCGCCGAACCCGGGGACGAGGGCCTGGCCGCGCCGGTGTACGACTTCCCGCAGGCCGACGCCGGCTACCACAACTACGCCGAGGCCACCGCCGACATCGACGCGGTGGTCGCCGCGCACCCGGACATCATGAGCAAGCGCGTCATCGGCACCTCCTACGAGGGCCGCCCGATCGTCGCGGTGAAGATCAGTGACAACGTCGGCACCGACGAGGACGAGCCCGAGGTGCTGTTCACCGCCCACCAGCACGCCCGCGAGCACCTCACCGTCGAGATGTCCCTCTACCTGCTGCACGAGTTCGGCGACAAGTACGCCACCGACAGCCGCATCGCCAACGCCGTCAACAGCCGCGAGATCTGGGTGATCCCCGACCTCAACCCGGACGGCGGCGAGTACGACATCGCCACCGGCCGCTACCGCAGCTGGCGCAAGGACCGCCAGCCGAACATCGGCAGCAGCAGCATCGGCACCGACCTCAACCGCAACTGGAACTACAAGTGGGGCTGCTGCGGCGGCTCCTCGGGCTCCACCTCCAGCGAGACCTACCGGGGCAGCGCACCGGAGTCCGCCAAGGAGACCAAGGTGGTCGCCGACTTCGTCCGCAGCCGGGTCGTCGGCGGCAAGCAGCAGATCACCGCCGCCATCGACTTCCACACCTACAGCGAACTCGTGCTCTGGCCGTTCGGCTGGACCACCGCCGACACCACCACCGGCATGACGGCCGACGAGTACAACACCTTCGCCGCCCTCGGCCGCGACATGGCCGCCACCAACGGCTACACGCCCGAGCAGTCGAGCGACCTCTACATCACCGACGGAGCGATCGACGACTGGCTCTGGGGCGCCCAGCGGATCTTCGCCTACACCTTCGAGATGTACCCCGGAGAGACCGGCAGCGGCGGCGGCTTCTACCCGCCCGACGAGGTGATCGGCCGCGAGACCAGCCGCAACCGCGAAGCGGTCCTGCGTCTGGTGGAGACGGCCGACTGCGTCTACCGCGCGATCGGCAAGCAGCAGCAGTACTGCGGCATTCCGGCCTGACCCGGCGCCGCCGGTACGACCCGCTCCGCGCGGGAAGTCGGCCGGTCCGACTTCTCGCGCGGCCTCGGCGGGTTCTCGACCCGGACGGCCTCCCGCGCACGCAGGAGGCCGGCGCGTGTGTACGGGGACGAACACCTGGAAGAAACCCTTCATCCGGATTCCGTGCGGTGCGAGGACGGCGGGCCGGAGATCGAACCGTCGGGCCAGGCCGGCGTGCGTGGTCGCCGAGCAGTTGGCCGAGCAGTTGGCCGGGTCTGACGGAATGTGAGGAAGGCGAGGGGTCGGCGGGATTCACCGACATCGCCTTGTCGGTCGCCCGTGGCGCGCAGCTAAGATACGGGGTGTTTGGTTTTGTTTTCCGGGAGTTCAGGGCGGGGTGGTTTCGGTGGTACGGCAGGAGCGGGCGCTCCGGACTCGTCGGCTGATCCTGGAGGCGGCGGCCTCGGTCTTCGACGAGTTCGGGTACGAGGGCGCGACCATCGGCGAGGTGGTCTCCCGGGCCGGGGTGACGCGTGGCGCGGTGTATTTCCATTTCGCCTCGAAGCGCGATCTGGCGCAGGGCGTGGTGGAGGAGCAGTTCGTCCAGGACGGAGTTCCCGAACGGAGCTGCAAGCTCCAGGAGTTCGTGGACACCGGGATGGCGGTCGCGCACCTGATGCCCCGTGACCCGCTGCTCAGCGCGGGTGCCCGGCTCTCGCTCGGCCAGGACCTCTTCGACGACCTCGGCAGCGGCGCCATCCCCGGCTGGGTCAGCCGGTTCGAGGTGCTGCTGACCGCGGCGGGTGAGCGTGGCGAGCTGCTTCCGCACGTCGTGCCGGCGGACACCGCCTGGCTGCTCGTGGCCGCGTGGACCGGGGTGCAGATCCAGTCCCAGAAGCTCAGCGGCCGGGCGGACCTGGAGTCGCGGGTGTCCGCGCTGTACCAGCACCTGATGCCGAGCATCGCCGTGCCGGGCGTGCTCGGTTCGCTGCAGATGGGGCCCGACCGCGGGGCCCAGGTGGTCGCCGAGGCCGCGGCGGCCCGTGCGGCCGCGGAGGACGGTGGCCCGGCCGTCGACCCGGCCCCGGGCGGTGAGTCGCGCGGTGAGTCGCGCGGTGAGTCGCGCGGAACGGGCGGCCCCGTGCGCGCCGAGGTGCCGACGGAGATCGGCGTCGGCTGACGGCGGCCCATGCCCTCCTGCCCGCAGGACTCCTGACGGGTGCGGGCTGACCGGCGGCGACGGGACCACGGGATCCGTGCGGAGTCACGCCCTTCGCAGTAACAAACAGCACGTTCGGTTTCCTATCGACCCGGACACGGTCGGCGGCTGCGGCTGCCCGACCCCTGCCACGCCGGACCGACAGCGGGCCGCCCCCGGTACCCGAAGGCACCGGGGGCGGCCCGACCGCCGTCACACGGCGGGAGTGTCGGCGTTACGCGACGGGCTGCTTGGCGGCAGCGCGGCGCCGGGACCGGTGGAGCGCCAGACCGCCGAGGGCGATCAGCCCGTCCCCGGCCAGGCTCGCGCTCGCGGCAGGGGTCGGGGAGCCGGTCGTCGGCAGCCCGCCCTTGCCGCCGCCCTGCGGCGGAACCGGGTGGTGACCCGGGTGGCTCGGGCAGCCGTGGCTGCCGCCGCCCTTGTGGTCGTGCCCCTTCGGCGGGCAGGGCGCGACGACGATGCAGAGCTCGACCGGCGGACTCTCCACGACCTCACCCTGCGGGTCGCGGGCGGTGGCCCGGGCGGTGTTGGTGATGCTGCCCGCCTTCGCGTCCTCCTCGGTCACCGTGTAGGTGCCCTGGCAGGTGGTGCTCTCGCCGGGGGCGAGGGTGGTCTGCTCGCAGGTCACGTTCTGGACCCGGTCGTCGTTCACGGCGACGTCGGTCAGCGTGGTGGAGCCGGTGTTGGTCACCGTGTACGTGTAGGTGACGATGTCACCCGGGAACACGGTCCCGTCGGCGTCGGACCGCTTGGTGATGGTCAGCGAGGGCGCGCCGCCGGCCACGACCACCTTGACCGTGGCCTCGGCGGGCGGGCTCTGGACGGGCCGGCCGTGGGGGTCGGTGGCGTTGGCGTGGGCCGTGTTGGTGACGTGTCCGGCCTGGCCGTCGGCCGCGGTGATCACGTAGCTGCCGTGGCAGGTGGTGCTCTGGCCGGGGTCGAGGGAGGTCGCGTCGCAGGTCACCGCGGTGACATGGTCGTCGGTCACCGTGAGGTTGGTGACGGGCGCCGTTCCGGTGTTGGTGACGGTGTAGGTGTAGTGGACGGTGTCACCGACGTGGAAGGGGCCGGCGCTGTCAGCCCTCTTGGTGAGGGTGAGCTGTGCGACGCCGACGACGGGGACGGTGGCTTCGGCCGGCGGGCTCTGCTCGGGTTGGCCTGCGGGGTTGGTACCGGTGGCGACGGCGGTGTTGGTGACGTGGCCGGCGGTCACGTCGGCCGCGGTGATCACGTAGCTGCCGTGGCAGGTGGTGCTCTCGCCGGGGTTGAGGCTGGTCGCGCCACAGGTGACCGAGGTGACGTGGTCGTCGGTCACGGTGAGGTTGTTGACCGCGGCCGTGCCGGTGTTGGTGACGGTGTAGGTGTAGGTGACGGTGTCGCCGAGGTGGAAGGGGCCGACGCTGTCCGGGACCTTGGCGAGGGTCAGTTCCACGACGCCCGCGACCGGGACATCGGCCTCGCCGGGCGGGCTCTGGACCGGCTGGCCCTCCGGACCGGTGCCGTGGGCATGCGCGACGTTGGTCACGTGACCGGCCGTGACGTCGGTCGCGGTGATGACGTAGCTGCCGTGGCAGGTGGTGCTCTGGCCGGGGCTGAGGGTGGTCGCGTTGCAGGTGATCGAGGTGATGTGGTCGTCCGTCACGGTGAGGTTGGTGACGGGCGCGGTGCCGGTGTTGGTGACGGTGTAGGTGTAGTGGACGGTGTCGCCGAGGTGGAAGGGGCCGACGCTGTCCGGGACCTTCGCGAGGCTCAGCTCCGCGACGCCGACGACGGGGACGGTGGCCTCGCCGGGCGGGCTCTGGACCGGCTGGCCCTCGCGCTCGGTGCCGTGGGCGTGCGCGACGTTGGTCACGTGACCGGCCGTGACGTCGGCCGCCGTCACGACGTAGCTGCCGTGGCAGGTCGCGGTCTGGCCGGGGTTGAGGCTGATGGTGTCGCAGGTGATCCCGGTGACGTGGTCGTCGGTCACCGTCAGGTTGTTGACCGCGGCCGTGCCGGTGTTGGTGACGGTGTACGTGTAGTGGACGGTGTCACCCAGGTGGAACGGCCCGGCGCTGTCCGCCTTCTTCGCGAGGCTGAGCTGTGCCACACCCGCCACGGGCAGTGTCACCTCGCGCTGCGGGCTCAGCACCGTGTCGCCCTGCGGGTTGGTGGCGAACGCCTCGGCCGTGTTGGTGATGTGGCCGAGCGCCAGGTCGGCGTCGGTCACCACGTACGTGGAGTGGCAGGTGGTGCTCTGGCCGGGGTTGAGGGTGGTCGCGTCGCAGGTCACAGGTGTGACGTGGTCGTCGGTGACGGCGACGTCGTGGAGCACCGTCGAGCCGGTGTTGGTGACCGTGTAGGTGTAGTGGACGGTGTCACCGACACGGACCGGTCCGAGGGCGTCCGCCTGCTTGGTCAGGTCGATGGAGGACGGCCCGACCACCGTGACCGTGGCCTCGGCCTCCGGCGAGGTGACCGGTTCGCCGTTGGACGTCCCGCCGGCGAAGACGTGGTTGGTGACCTTCCCGTCCTGGGCGTCGGCCGCCGTCACGACGTAGCTGCCGTGGCACTTGGTGCTGTCGCCGGGGCTGCCGCGCGGGGCCAGGGTGGTGGTGTCGCAGGTGATCCCGGTGACCCTGTCGTCCGTCAGCGTGAGGTTGGTGATCTCGGTTCCACCGGTGTTGTTGACCACGTAGGTGTACGGCACGGTGTCACCGACGTGGAACGGCTCCGGCGCGTCGACGTGCTTGATCACCTCGAGCCCCGGTGGCGCCACCACGGGTACGTTCTCCGAGGACGGCGGAGAGGTGACCGGGCCTTCGTCGGTGGTCCCGGTGGCCTGCGCCGTGTTGTCGACGTGGCCGGCGGCGGCGTCCTCGGCGGTGACCAGGTACGTCGCCGTACACGTCACCGTCTCACCGGGGGCCAGGGAGATCACCGGGCAGCTGATCGGCCCGACCTTGGGGTCGTTGACGGCCAGGTTGGTGATCGGCACGTTCCCGGAGTTGGTCACGACGAAGTCGTACTGGACCGGCGTGCCCACCGTGATCAACCCGGGCAGCGGCTGGTGCGCCTGCTTGACCAGGTTCAGCTCGGGCAGCGGCTGGTCGGTGCTGATCACCACGTTGCGGATCAGGTGCACGTCGGTGAACAGTCCGGTGGACCCGGCGAAGCCGAACTTGTACGTCGCGGGCACCGGCTGCGGCGCGGGCGTCTGGATCACCTGGTGCGGGCCGGTGCCGTCGTTGAAGTCGACGGAGACGGTGAGCACCGGCGAGGGCGCCGGCGTCAGGTGCACGTTCACCCGGCGGCGCGAGGGCTCCAGCAGGGTCTGCGCCTGGTCCGGCGTCACACCGGGCGGCAGCGAGGTGAGCGGGCCCTGGAGGGTGCCGGGCAGGGTGGAGGGCCACGGGCCGGTGGTGGTGAAGTTGCTGGTCGTCGCGGTCAGGAAGCAGTAGCCGAGGACGCCGTTGCCCGGCCCGCGGACGGTGACCATGTTGGCGCCCGGCGCGGGGATGCGGAAGCCCGTACCGGCGGGGGAGCGCTGGGAGCAGCCGTTGCCGCGCTGCTCCCAGTCGCCGAAGTAGTTGCCGAGCACGTCGAGCCCGACGCCCAGGTACCCGCTGTCGACGCCGGGCAGGAAGGTGAGGTTCGGGTTGTCGTCGGGAAGCTTCTGGGCGTAGCCGAGGCTGCCGCCGAAGGCGCCGGGGTGCTTGAGGGAGACATCGCCGTTGACCAGGAAGAAGGAGATGCCGTCGGCCGGGGTGGCCGGTGTGGTGCTGCCGTACTGCCACTGGTCGAAGGACACGTCCAGGCCGTTGCCGGCCGGCAGGGCCTGGTCGAAGAGGACCGCGCCGCTCTGGTCGTTGCCGGCATCGGTGATCCGCAGGTATCCGAGGGGGGCGCTGTCCAGCGGGGGCACCGGGCCGATCTCGGGGACGGGGCAGCCGCCGAGCGGGCGACCGTCCGGCCCGATCGTCGAGACGGGCGCACCGGTGAGGCAGGCGGAGCCGACGGCGACGAACCGCGGGTCGGCGGTCGCACCGGTGAACGTCTCGTGGAGCAGCGGAGTACCGGTGGCCCGGACCCGCTCCGGCAGCGGCGCGGCGAGGTGGTGTGCGGGGGCGACGGCCTGGGCGAGTGAGGCGGTGAGGCCGGCGCCGACCAGGCCCAGGGTGGCCGCGGCGCTGATGAAGCGGGCCGTTCTGGCACGAAGCCGTGACGGTCCGCGGGAATGTCTCGTCATGCCGTTAATATGCGCGGAAACTACGCACCGTTATCACTGAAGTACTGTCAGTGGAGCTATCCAACCGCTCGGACGAGCGAGTCGGAGGGGGTGGCCCGATGGTTCACGGGGTGTCAGGGCGGCCCAGGGCCTTCCAGAATCATTCCCATGATCCTCGCTCGGTGGATGCGGTAAGGTGGCCGACGTCGATCGTGACCGCGACTCAGGAGGTGAGACCCATCAACGGAATGTCCGAGCGGGTGCTCCCGGAGCGCGGCCGTGCGGGCGCCGTCCGCGCATAGCGCGGTCGGTGCGCCGACGCGGTGTCGGCCCTCGCGGGAGCCCCTGACGGAGTCGTCAGCCCTCCCGTCTCCCCCCAAGGGGTTCTCTTGCCGGTCTGTCCTTCCGCCTCCCTCCGTTCCTCGGTGGTCTCCCGGCTGCGCGCCGCCGGGTGCGTGTTCGCCGAGGACGAGGCGCGGATCCTGCTCTCCGCCGCCGCCTCGCCCGCCGACCTGGCCGCCATGGTCCGCTCCCGCGCCGACGGGCGGCCGCTCGAACACGTCGTCGGCTGGGCCGAGTTCGCCGGTCTGCGGATCGCCGTCGACCCGGGCGTCTTCGTCCCGCGCCGCCGCAGCGAGTTCCTGGCCGCCACCGCCACCGCGCTGACCGCGCCGGGCGCGGTGGTGCTCGACCTGTGCTGCGGCAGCGGCGCGTTGGGCGCCGCGGTGGCGGCCGCGGCGGCGCACCCGGTCGAGCTGTACGCGGCCGACATCGACCCGGGCGCGGTCCGCTGCGCCCGCCGCAACCTGGCCGGCGTCGCGGCGGGCGTCTTCGAGGGCGACCTGTTCGCCGCCCTGCCCGCGGACCTGCGCGGCAGTGTGGACGTGCTGATCGCCAACGTCCCGTACGTCCCGACCGGGGACATCGGCCTGCTGCCGCCCGAGGCGCGGCTGCACGAGGCCCGGCCCGCGCTGGACGGCGGGGCGGACGGGCTGGACGTGCTGCGGCGGGTGGTCGCCGAGGCGCCGCGGTGGCTGGCGCCCGGCGGGTCGCTGCTGTTCGAGACCAGCGAGCGGCAGGCGCCGACGGCCCTCGCGGTGACCGGAGCGGCCGGGCTGGCGGCGGTCGAGCAGTGGCAGGAGGACCTGGACGCCACCGTGGTCTCCGCGACGCTGCGCTGAACCGCCGGTCGGCGCAGGGGACTTCGAGGGCCGGAGCCGGCCACCGCACCCCCGTGGCGGTGGCCGGCTCCGGAGCCGGTCAGATGTGGGCGCCGTACACGTGGTCGACCGGGATGGTGAGGAGCACCCGGCGGTCGGAGATCATCGCCTCGCGGTACTCCGCCCAGTCCGGGTGCTCCCCGGCGGCGCGGCGGTAGTAGTTCACCAGCGCCTCGACCTCCGGCCCGTCGGGGTCGGTGCCCGGGCCGGTCAGGGTGGCCACGCCCTCGGCGGTGGCCCAGGAGCGGCCGTCCGGCCCGGTCACCTCCAGGCTGGCCCGCGGGTCCCGGCGCAGGTTGGCGGTCTTGGCCCGCCCCTCCTGGGTGGAGATCAGGACGGCGTTCGCCGCCCGGTCGTAGAACGGCAGGACGGGGGAGAGCTGCGGCCGGCCGTCCGCCTTGATGGTGGCGAGGATGCCGAGGCGGCTCTGCTCGAGCAGCGCGTACGGGTCGAAAGGAGTGGCGGTCATGGGAGCATCATCGGCCTTCACACCGGTGTGAGGGCAAGGTCCGCCACGCGTGTTGGGCGAGGAGGCCCCGCATGACGGCACGGGCCGGCCGGGTCGGTGCGGGCCGGCCGGGTCGGTGCGGGAGGCCGGGAATCCGCCGCGACGTCCGGCGCGAGCCGCTGGGGTCGGGCGTGAGAGCGGTGTCGCGCACGCGGAGTTCATGGACGGGCTGACCGACCGCGCGGGCGGCGTCTACGGGCAGGGGGCGCACCCGTGATCCCGGACGGCCGGGGGCGGTGGCCGTAGCCGCT
This sequence comes from Kitasatospora sp. NPDC032121, assembly GCF_055580145.1. NCBI lineage: Bacteria > Bacillati > Actinomycetota > Actinomycetes > Kitasatosporales > Streptomycetaceae > Kitasatospora > Kitasatospora sp. NPDC032121. The sequence goes on from NZ_JBVILX010000007.1 coordinate 70,988, forward strand.
CCCGGAACGGGTTGTCGGTGGCGGCTGGTACGGTCCCGCGCATGAGCAACAGTGTGCCCTTCACGGGCGAGGAGAAGGAAATCCTTCATGCGGCGCTGGACCGGCACCGCGACGCGGTGCTGTGGAAGCTGGAGGGGCTGGACGACGAGCAGTTGCGCCGTCCGATGACGCCCTCCGGGACGAACCTGCTGGGGCTGGTGAAGCACCTCGGCGGTGCCGAACTCGGCTGGTTCCGGGAGACGTTCGGCCGGGAGACGGGCCCGCTGCCGTTCGACATCGACGCCGACGACGAGTCCGACATGCGGGTGGAGCCGCACGAGTCGACGGCGGACGTGCTGGCCTTCTACGCGCGGGCCCGGGCCGGCGCCGACGAGGCGATCCGGGAGCTCGCGCTGGACGACCTCGGCACCTCCTGGTCGGGCAACACCGTCTCGCTGCGCTGGGTGCTGGTCCACATGGCCACGGAGACGGCGCGGCACACCGGGCACATGGACATCCTGCGCGAACTGATCGACGGCGGGACGGGGGACCACGACCGGCGCTGACGGCTCGTCGGGGCTCCCGTTCGGCCTTTCCCCGGGTTCGAGCAGGGCACCCCGGTCCGGCGCTCAGGCCGTCGCCTTCCGGAAGGCCCGGGCCAGCGCCCGTGCCGTCCGCCGGACGTCCGTCTCGGTGGTGCGCCAGTTGCTGAACGCCGCGCGCAGGGCGGGCTGCCCCGCGTAGTGGGTGGGGGTGAGGAAGGCCTCCTCGGCCAGCTCGGCGGCGAGTTCGGCCAGCCGCTCCGGGGTCGGGTCCGCCGCCAGCGTGAAGCAGACCACGTTCAGCCGCACCGGCGCGAGCAGTTCCAGGCCGTCGATCCGGGCCACCTCCGCGCCGAGCGCCCGGGCACCGGCGACGCAGCGCTCCACGATCTCCCGGTGCCCGGCGCGGCCGTACGCCCGCAGGGTGAACCAGGCGGCGAGGGCGCGCAGTCGGTGGGAGTTCTCCGGCGTCAGGTGGACCAGGTCCGGGTGCTCGCCGAGAGGCCCGAGGTAGGCGGCGGTGTTCCGGAAGACCCTGGCCTGGAGGTCCGGGCGGCGGGTGAACTGCACGGCGCTGTCGTACGGCACGTTGAGCCACTTGTGCAGGTCGACGCAGACCGAGTCGGCGAGGTCCAGGCCCGCCACCAGCTCCGCGTGCTCCGGCGACAGCGCGGCGAAGGCGCCGAAGGCGGCGTCCACGTGCAGCCAGAACCCGTACCGCTCGCGGAGCGCGGCGATCGCCCGCAGGTCGTCGAAGTCGACGGTGTTGACCGTCCCGGCGTTGGCCACCACCACGCACGGCCCGTCCGCCTCGGCCAGCGCCCGCTCCAGCGCCGCCACGTCCACCGCCTCCCGGCCCGGCAGGACGGGCACCGCCCGCAGCGCCGCGCGGCCCAGGCCCAGCACCGACAGCGCCTTGGCGACGCTGGAGTGCGCGCTGCCGGACAGCACCCGCACCGGCCCCAGCGCGCCGGCGCCGTCCTCGGCGACGTCCACGCCGAGCCGCTCGCCCAGCCACTCGCGGGCGACCGCCAGCCCCACCGTGTTCGACATCGCCGCGCCGCTCACGAAGGTGCCGTGGTGCGCCGCCGACAGGCCGAACAGCTCGCGCAGCCAGCCGACCGTCTCCCGTTCCAGCTGCTGACCGGCGGGATCCAGCGAGGAGTTGGAGTTCTGGTCCACGGCCGAGGTCAGCCAGTCGCCGGCGAGTGCCGCCGGTGTCGCCCCGCCCGTCACGAACCCGAAGTAGCGCGGCCCGGCGCTCGCCGACAGCCGGGGCTCCCAGCGCCGCTCGAACTCCGCCAGGGCGGCGCGCACCCCGCCGCCCTCGGTGGCGAGCGGGGTGACGGTGGGAGGTTGCGTCGGCTCGGCCTCGGGCCGTTCGGGCCGGGCGACCACGGGCCGCTCGTCGAGGCCGGCCAGGAAGGCGAGCGCGTGCCGCCGGGCCTCCTCCAGGATCTCGGGCAACCGGCCCAGATCGGCGGCGAGTTCGGGGTGCATGGCGTTTCTCCGTCGGTCGGTCGGGCGGTGTGCTGGAGGCTAGCCGCCGGGGCGGGCGGCGTCCCGGTCCAATCCGGTGCGGGTGGCCTGAAACCTTCGACAGGTGGGGGGGAATTCACGCCGCTCGGCTCAAAACCACCCCGGCAGTCGCAATTCCAGCCGGTCCCTTGACCTCTCCGGAGGTGGCGAACGATGATCACCGTGCACCGCGAGCGAGTGAATGTTCCATTGTCCGACGGGCTTTCGATCCCAGGCTTCAGGGAGGTGCAGGGCTGTGCGTTCCACCACCGCTCCCGTGGCGGCGCCCGTGGCACAGGGGCGCGTTCCACTACTCGGTCACCTGCCGCAGCTGGCCGTCAGACGGGTCGAGTTCCTGCAGTCGATCAGGGCGCAGGGCGGCATCGTCAGGATATTCCTCGGGAATCGCCCGGTGTTCGTCCTGAACTCGCCGGAGGCCGTCCACGAGGTTCTCCTGACACAGAGCCGGAAGTTCGGCAAAGGGCTGCTGTTCGACGTCGCACGGCCTTTCATCGGCAACGGCATCATCACCTCCGAGCGGGATTTCCACATCCGCCAACGGCGGGCGCTCCAGCCGGCTTTCCACCGGGACAGCATCGCCGCGTGCGTCGGCACGATGACCGACCTCGCCGAGGAGCAGGTGTCGGCCTGGCGCACCGGCGAGGTGATCGCCATGGACCTGGTGCTGCGCCGGATGATGACGGCCATGCTCGTGGCGACGCTGTTCAGCACCGAACGCCCGGACGGCGCCGCGGCCGTCGCCGAGCTGGGGGAACGCGTCGCCGAGCACCTGACCACGGTGATGCGAGGGGTCTTCGTGGGCACCCTGCTGCCCGCTCCGATCGCCTCCTCACCCGCGCTGGGGCACCGCAGGTACCTGGCCGCCGCCGAGGCGCTGCGCGAACTCGCGGACACCGCCGTCCGGCAGGCCCGGCACGACCCCGACGACCGCGGCGACCTGCTGTCGATCATGTTCGCCGGCACCCCGGGCAAGCCCGAGGGGATGACCGACCTGGAAGCCCGCGACGAACTGCTCTCCCTGCTGATGGCGGGGGCGGAGACCACGTCCACCACCCTGGCCTGGGCGCTCCACGAGCTCGGCCGGCGCCGGGACCTCGCCGAACGGATGAAGGCCGAGTGCGACGCGTTGCCCGCCGGCGCCCTGCCCGGCCCGGCGACGCTCCCGTTCACCGACCGCTTCCTGCGCGAGGTGCTCCGGCTGCACCAGCCCAGCTGGCTGCTCATGCGGCGCGCCCTGGAACCGGCGCGGGTCTGCGGGGTCGACCTCCCGCGCGGGGCCGAGCTGATCTACAGCGCGCTGACGATGCACCGGGACCCGGCGTACTACCCGGACCCGCTGCGGTTCGACCCGGACCGTTGGCTCGTCCGCCCGGAGAAGGACCTGCCGCCGGGCGCCTACGTCCCGTTCGCCCTGGGCAACCGGAAGTGCATCGGGGACCACTTCGCGATGACCGAGATGCTGGTCGTCCTGCGGTCGATCGTCTCCCGGTGGCGTCCGCGGCCGGTCGCGGGGCACCGGGTCCGGCCGGTGGTCCAGGCGCTGATCCGGCCCAACGCGCTGCCCATGCGCGTCTCGCCCTGGCCGGCCGGCTGAACCGTTCCCGTTCCGACCGGTCCCGTCCCGACCGGTCCACCGGCCCCGTCCCGACCGGCCGGCTCCGTCCCCGGGGCCGACCGGTCCCCTTCCCGGAGGTGCGCCACACCATGACATCGACGGCAGAGCCCCTGTCCCCGGACCAGGAGGCGCCGGCCCAGGCCGCGGACCTCGACTCCCTTCCCTTCCCGCCCCGGATCAGCCCGGACTTCCGGGACGCCCACGACCGCCACCTCGCCTGGCCGGAGTCCTTCGGCTTCCTGTCCACCGAAGCGGAGCGGGCCCACCACCTGAAGGGTCAGTTCCCGCTGATCGCGGCCATGTTCTACCCGAACGCGACCGGGAGCGAACTGGACCTCGGCGTCGACCAGCAGAGCTGGTACTTCCTGTTCGACGACGCGCTCGACGAACAGTGGGGCGCCTCGCCCGAGCGGGTCCGCCACCTGGTCGGACTCGTCCGGGAGGGCGTCACCGGCGAGGCGTCACCGCTGCCGCTGGCCGCCGCCTTCGCCGACATGCGCCGCCGCAGCTGCCGGGGCATGCCGGAAGACTGGATCCGGCGGTCCGCGGTCCACTGGTCCTCCTACCTGGAGCACCACGTCCACGAGGCGCGCAGCCGACAGTCCGGAGCGCCGCTGCCGCTGAGCACCTACCTGCGGGTCCGGCGCCACACCATCGGGGTCGCACCGGTCATCGACCTCGCCGAGCGGCTGTCCTCCTGCGTCCTGCCCGACCACCTGTACGCGCTGCCGCACCTGTCGGTCATGCGCGAGATGACGAAGACCTTCATCATCTGCGACAACGACATCGTCTCCCTGGAGAAGGACGCGGCCCAGGGGGAGCAGAACAACCTGGTGCTCTGCCTGGAACGGGAACACGGCCTCACCCGGCAGGACGCGGTGGACCGGGCGCTGCGCCGCCGCAGCGAAGCCCTGGAGCTGTTCACCGGCGCCCACCGGGCCCTGCTCGACGCCACGGCGGCCGGCCGCCTCGACCCGGCCGAACGCGACCTGCTGCGGCGCTACTGCACCGAGACGCTGCAGACCACCATCCGCGGCGCCTACGACTGGCACCACGCCTCCACCCGCTACCACGGGTGAGGCCCCACCGTTCCACGACCCGCGTTCCACGACCCGCGTTCCCCGGACCGATCCAGCTGAGGAGCCCGCACCATGCCCGACCGCCGCTCGGCGTCCTTCGTCGCCTCCGAACGGGACCGGACCTGCCCGTTCGACCCGTCGCCCGACCTCCGCCGGATGCGCGAGGAGGACGGCCTGCCGCGCCTGCGGGTGACCCACCCGGTGCGCGGCGACATCGAGGCCGTCGTCATCACCAGGTACGGCGACGTCCGGGCGGCGTTCGCGGACGAGCGCCTGGTGACGGGCAACGGCATCGACCCCTCGCTGCCGCGCACCCTGTTCAACCACCCGGGCTTCCTGCCCGCCTACAGCGGCCAGGAGCACAGCCGCCTGCGCCGGATGCTCACCGGCAGCTTCACCGTCCGTCAGGTCGAGCGGCTGCGCCCCGCGATCGAGACGATCGTCGCCGACCACCTCGACGCCATGGCGCAGCGCGGGCCGGTGGCCGACCTGGTCGAGGACTTCGCCCTGCCCATCCCCTCGCTGGCGATCTGCGAACTGCTCGACGTCCCGTACGGGACCCGGGCGATGTTCCAGCGCTGCTCCCAGGTGATCATGGACGGGACCGCCGACGCCGGGCAACTGGTCGCCGCATCGGCCGAGTTGAACACGGCCATGGCGGAGATCGTCGCCCACAACCGGGCCACGCCCGGGGACGGCGTGCTGGGTGAGGTGGTGCGGCAGCACGGCGCGGAGCTCACCGACGAGGAGCTCGTCGGCTTCGGCACCACCCTGCTGGTCGGAGGGCACGAGACCACCGCGACGATGCTCGCCCTGAGCGTGCTGGCCCTGCTCCGCCACCCGGAGCAGCTCGCCGCGCTGCGCGACGACCCCGAGGTCACCGGCCCGGCCGTGGAGGAACTGCTGCGCCATCTCGCCATCCCCGCACCGCTCCTGCGCACCGCCGTGGCCGACGTCGAGGTCAACGGCCACCGGATCGCCGCGGGCGAGCACGTGCTGCTCTCCCCGCTGACCGCGAACCGCGACCCCGAACTCGTCCCCGAGCGCCCGGACGACCTCGACCTGCGCCGACGCCCGGTCGCCCAGCTGTCCTTCGGCTTCGGCGCCCACCAGTGCCTCGGGCAGCAACTGGCCCGGCTGGAACTGAAGGTGGCGCTGCCGGCCCTGCTGCGGCGCTTCCCCGCCCTGCGGCTCGCCGTCCCCGAGTCCGACCTCCGCTTCCGCGAGGGCTCGACGGTCTACGGCGTCGAGGCGCTCCCGGTCGCCTGGTAGCGGGTTCGTCGCGCAGGCCCGGCGGGGGACCTCAGCGGGCGGTAGCGCGCGGGAGTTCGGCGCGGCGGACCGCCGGGGAGGCGAGGGCCAGCGCGGCGCCGAGGCAGGAGAGGGCGCCGCAGCCGACGAAGACCGGGGCGGTGCCCCAGGCACCGATGGCGGCGCCGACCAGCGGATAGCTGAGCGGGGCGAGGCCGACCATGGTGAGCATCGTGACGGAGGTGACCCGGCCCAGGTAGGCCGGGTCGGCGGTGGTCTGGATCAGGGCGCCGTCCAGGCTGCCGAAGACGCCGGCACCCAGGCCCACCAGGGCGGCGAGGACGGCCGCCGTCCACAGCTGCGGCACGAGCGCCATGACCGCCGCACCGACGCTGCCCGCCAGCAGGGTGGCGGCCATGGTCAGGCCGGCCCGGGGAAGGCGCCCGACGACGGCCAGCAGCGCGGCGCTCGCGGCGGCCCCGGCGCCGAAGCAGCCGACGATCCAGCCGTAGCCGGACGGGCCCCAGCCGCGCTCGGCGTTGAGCAGCACCATGCCGACGTTGAGGGTGCCGGTGAGACCGAGTTCGCAGACGGCTCCGGCGGCGACCAGCGGGCCGAGCAGGGGGTGGCGGCGGATGTAGCGCAGCCCGTCGAGCAGGTCGGCGCGCGGGGTGCCGCGCCGGGGCGCGGCGGCGTCCGGACGTGCGTTGTCCGGGTGTTCGTCGTCTGACGGGGCTTCGAGCGGGCTGATCCGGACGGAGAGCAGGAGCGGCAGTGAGAGCGCGAACAGCAGTCCTGCGGTCGCGAAGGCGGCGGCCGGGCCACCCAGGCCCATGGCCAGGCCGCCCAGCGGCGGTCCGGCGATCTGGCCGAGGCGCATCGCCAGCGAGCGCAGGCCGGTGACCCTGGCCAGCTGGTCGGCGCGGGTGATCCGGGGCGGCAGGGCGCCGACGGCGGGGACGAACAGGGCGTCCACGCCACCGAAGACCAGCGCCACCGCGACCAGCAGCCAGAGCGCGGGCGTGGTCAGCGCGATGGCGGCGGCCACCGAGAGGATCAGCAGACAGCGCAGGGCGTCGCTGCCGAGGATCACCCGGCGCGGGTCGAGCCGGTCGGCCAGGACGCCGCCGCCGAGCATGAGCAGGGCGCGCGGGGCGGCGCCCGCGGCCATGACCAGGCCGACCTCGGTGGGCCCGGCGGACCGCTGGGCGGCCCAGGCGAGGGCGGCGAAGTAGACGCTGTCGCCGATCAGGGAGGCGGTGTACGCGGCGAGCCAGCGCAGCACGTTGCCGTCGCGGTGGGCGGGCGGTGCGGCGCTCGCGCGGGGAAGGGTCGGTTCCGCGAGGGTCATCCGGGACTCCGGCGGTCGGGACACGGCGGCGCCGGTGTCAGGGGCGGAAGGGGAACCCGTACAGGTGGACGGACACGTGCTCGCGGCCGACGGTGTCGCCGGCCGTCCTCGCGGCCTTGCCGCGCTCCCGCCAGCGGCGCGAGAGCGCCTGCAACTCCTCGTTCAGCTCGGCGAGTTCGGGCGCGGTGAGATCGAGCATCCACTCGGAGCTGAACGCCGCGTCCGCCCACTCCCGGCCCCAGGCGGCGCGCTGGTCGAGGTAGGCGCGGTACTGGGCGGAGCGGGAGTCGACCACGCCCTTGGTCACCGCGTTGACGGCGGCGGCGCCCTCGGGCGTGCCGGCGAGCTCGGACTCCCGGAAGCCCCAGCCCTCCTCGGAGGCGACCTGCCACCAGCGCTCCCGGCCGTCGGTGCTCCGGCCGCTCGCCTCGGTGACGAAACCCTGCTCGGCGAGCTTGCGCAGGTGGTAGCTGACCAGGGAGGGCGCCTGGTCGACCTGCTCGGCGAGCTGGGAGGCGGTCGCGCTGCCGGCGGCGTAGAGCAGGCGGTAGAGCTGCACCCGCAGCGGGTTGGTGAACGCCTTCAGGCGGGACAGGTCGGTGATCCGGTCGGGCCGGGGCTCTTCGGGCATGCTTCGACGATAGATCTGAAAGAAAAATTGCGCAACGAAAATTTCTGGTCTGGGGCGTGGGGCGGCGGTCAGCGCAGGGTGACCTCGCGGGGGCCGTTGAAGGGGGCCAGGGACAGGACGGTCCTCGGGGTGCGCAGGGCGTCGTGCTCGGCGAAGAGGCGGCGGACGGCGGAGAGGTCGACCGGGCCGGCGGTCAGGTGGGCCACCTCGTCGTACGGCGCGTGGGGCGTGTTGGTGGAGCCGGTGCCCCAGGTGTCCCAGAGGAGGGTCTCGACCTTGTTCAGGGCGGCGAGGTCGAGCCGGGTGGAGTGGGCGACGAACCACTCGCCGTTGAGCGGGCCCTCCTCCGGCGGGTGGACGCCGAAGGAGTCGGCGGCGGCCCGGTCGGAGCGGATGGTGCGCCAGGCCCGGCCGGCGACCAGGAAGCGGTCGCGCGGGACGTCCATCGGGTCGAAGTCCACCCCCCAGGCGGCGGCGACCTTCGGGTCGGCCAGCTGAGGGTCGGCGAGCAGCCAGCCGCGACGGTCGTCCCAGTACTCGGTGGCCACGTGGTCGCAGTGGAAGCCGTCCGGGCCGAGGTAGTCCGCGAAGCCGCAGCGCAGCCGGGCCGGGACGCCGACGTGGCGGAGGAAGGAGCAGTGCAGCAGGGCCAGGTCCCGGCAGACGCCGACGAAGCGGTCGGCGGGCGCCCGGGGGTGGCTGAGCGGGGCCGGGTCGCGGTCGGCGATCAGGTGCAGGATGTCGTCGAGGTAGCGCGTCTCGGCGTCGTGGTGGAGCCGGTCGGCCGGGATGGGGTGGTGGAACAGTCGTCCTTCGAGCCGATGGATGATCAGGTTCCGGGCGATCCGGGCGAGCCGGCTCGGATCCTTGGGGAGTTCGGTGTAGCGGGGGAGGTGGGCGCCGGGGTCGGAGAAGACGCTCTGCCCGAGGTAGAAGGCGGGGAAGTCGGCGGAGGGCACGGGGGAACTCCCATGGGGCTTCGGCCGCATGATCGATGGCTGGGCCGCTGGTCCTCACCGTGGCAAATTTTGCGGGCGATTGTCCAGAAGAGCCGGACGGGCAGGGGTGGTTCGGCTGATCGGTGTGGTTCCTCGGGCGGGCGTCGTGCGGGCGATCGGGACGGGTCCGGCGGGCCGTGGCGTCCGGTGGTTCAGTGGGCCGGGGGCGTCCGGTGGTTCAGCGGGTCGGGGTGGGGACGCCGCCGCCGTCGACGTACTCGACCCGGACACCGGGCAGGCTCCGGGACCAGGCCTTGGCGAGCGGGGCGATCCGGGCGGCGGGGAGCGGGGCGGGGCCGAGGCCGATCGGGAGGTGGACGCGGCCGTCGGCGGTCCGGTACGGGTGCGGCCAGGCGTGCAGCCGGGTGGCCCCGGCCTCCTCCAGGGCGGTCAGCAGGGCGCGGATGCGGCCCCGGACCAGGCCGAGTGACTCCTCGTCGGTGCCGACCACGGCCCAGGCGGCGTGCCGGCGGTGCAGCGGGGGCGCGGCGAGCAGGGCCGGCCAGGGGGCTTCGGCGGCCTCACCGGCCTCGGTGGCCTCGGCGGTCAGTTCCCAGGCGAGGTAGAGCTCCTCGGCGAGCAGGTCGCGCACCTCCGCGCCGACCTGGGTGGTGCAGCTGCGGACCGGGGCGGAGGGGGTGAGGACGGTGAGCGGGCCCGAGGAGGGCGGCGTCGGGTCGCCGGTGAGGGCGACGGGCCGGCGCCAGTCCCAGCTCGCCCAGGTCTCGGTGAAGCGCGGGAAGAGGTCGTCCTCTGGGTCGTCGGTCGCGTCCAGGACGGTCCGCGCGGCCAGCACCGACCAGGCGAGCGAAGGCAGTTGACCGAAGGGCGCGGAGTCCAGACCGCGCGCCCGGGCCCAGGCCTTGACCTGGCGCGCCAACCGGACGAAGCGGGCGCGGCGGTCGCCGAGCGCCGTGAGGATCGCCTCGGCGTCCGTGACCGCGCTCAGCGCGACGGCCTCGGCCTCGCCCAGATCGGCACGACGGTCGACGGCCAGGGCCGGATCGAGCGCGCCGGTGAAGACCACCACGAGGTCGACCGACAGGCCGTCGGCGGCCAGTCGAAGCCCCGGCACCCGGGCGCCGCGCACCTCGCGCAGCCCCCGGGCCCGCGGCAGCGCGGCCGCCACCCGGGCGCGGACGGCGGGCAGGTCGGCGGCGCCGGGCAGCGCGACCACCAGGTCCAGGTCCCCTCCGTCGAGCTGGCAGCCCAGCCGCCGGGAGCCGACCGTGTGCACCACGCCCTCCGGCAGGGCCGCCGCGACGCGCCGGGCCAACGCCCGGGCGGTGTCGGTGTGTCGGGCCGACTCCGGGGCGGGCGAGGCGATCGGCTGCTCGGGCACCGTCCGCACCTCGCCCGTCCCCAGCGAGACCACCGCGCGCGGGCGCATCGGCTCGGCGCCCCGACGGGAGAGCACCACCAGCTCGCCGACCCGGGCCGGGACCGCGGTGAGCCGGGCCGCGCAGTCGGCGGCCGCGCGCTGCGGGTCCTCGCTGCGCCCGAGGGTCAGATGCGGGGTGAAGCCCTCCGCCCGGCCGCGGCAGCGGGGGAAGCGCCGCTCCAGCGCGTGCCGCAGCGCCGCCCACGGGGCGGGGGACGCGGCGGCCGGGTCCAGCCAGACGGTGGCGTCCTCGCGGTGCCCGAAGGTGTGCACGCCCTCCAGCCGCGCGGTGAACGGCGCCACCTCGGCGGCCGCCGCGCCCAGCAGCGGCAGGGCGCGGTCGAACTCGGCCTCCGGGACGAAGCCGAAAAGCAGGTCGACGTGCGGGGGCCAGCGGCGCAGCTGCGGGTCGTACGCCTCGCGCAGCCGCTGGATCGGCGGCCACAGCTCCTCGGGCGGCAGCCAGGCGACGGCGGTGCGGGCGGTGGGCGCGGCGTCCAGGACGCCCGGTGGGCGGCCGGCGGAGCCCTCGCCGTCGAGCACGAGGTCGACGGCCACGCCGTAGTGGTCGGAGGGGAGGAGCCCGTCCTCGGCCGGGCGGTCGCCGAGCAGGACGGCGGCGGTGGCGTGGGTGCCGTCGCCGCGGTGCAGGACGCGGTCCAGGCGGCCCGGCCGGCCGGTCAGTGAGGAGACCGCGGCGAGCGGGTTGGCCGTCGGGTCGAAGGTCGGGGTGTCGTCGGCGGGCCCGCGCACCTCGCTCCAGGCGTCCCGCAGGCCGAGCGCGGCGGCCGGTCCCGAGGCGTCGGAGCGGGCGTCGTTGAAGTCCCCGAGCAGCAGCAGCTCGCCCTCGACCCCGGCCAGGCCCTCGGCCAGTCGGGCGAGTTCGGCCCGGCGCCGGCCGGCGCCGTCCGGTGAGTGGTCGCTGCTGAGGTGGACGGCGGCGACGGTCAGCGGTCCGCCGGCGGTCCGTACCGAGAGGGCGGTGACGGCCTTGTGCGGGCCCAGCGCGTGCCGTCCGGCCGCCAGCACCGGCAGCCGGCTGAGCAGCAGCAGGCCGTGGTCGTCGACCTCAGGCCCCATGGGGTCGGCGCCCAGGGTGTATCCGGCGCGGACCCAGGGCGCCGCCAGCAGCAGCATGACCAGGGCGGGCTCGACCTCCTGGAGGGCGATGACGTCGGCGTCGGCGGCCGCCAGCGCGGCGAGCAGCAGGGGCCTGCGGCGGGCGGTGGCGATGCGGTCGGTGTCGTAGCGGTCCCAGAGGGTGTTCCAGGTGACCACGCGCAGGCAGGGGGCCGTCGGGGCCCGCGGACCGGCCTCCGCGGGCCGCCAGCCGCCGTCCGGGTGCCAGGCGTACGGGGTGGTCGCGGTGAAGAAGGGCGCGGGCAGCCGGGGCGGGTCGGTGCGGCGCCCGGCCTCGGTGCGGTCGAGCAGGTCGACGCCCGAGGTGCGGTCCCAGACCCGTACGCCGTCCGCCTCGACCCAGTGCACCCGGTGCCAGGGGATCTCGCCGGAGGCGGTGAAGGCCTCCAGCGGGACGCGCTCGGTGCGGTCGTCGCGCTGGCGCACGCCCAGGGTGAACCGGGCCGGGTCGAAGCGGGCGTCCCAGCGGATGCGCTGGCAGATCTGTTCGATGGGGCGCATCAGTCCTCCTGCTCGTCGAGCGTGCCCGCGGTGTCCTCCACCGTGCCACCGGGGCCGACGTACCAGGTGCGGTGCGCCTGGCCGGGGTACGGCGGGCCGTAGCGGTGCAGTTGCGAGGCGAGCACCTCGGCGGGCACCGGGTGCGGCCGGACGGCGTTGCGGCGCAGCAGCTCCTCCGCGCCGACCACCGGCACGACCTGGGTGACCAGGGCGTCGCGGCGTTGGGCGACGGCGTGGACGAGGGAGCGCTGCTGTCGGTTGAGCGAGGTGGCGTCCCAGACGGCGGTGGGCCCGGTGGGGTCGCCGGGAACCAGGGCGGCCTCCAGTCGGGCCAGCCCGGCGCGCAGCACCTCGGCGTTGTCGCGCTGGTCGGCGCGCGAGCCCCGGGCGGCACGCAGGTCGTCCAGGCTGATCCGGGCGGCCACGCCGCCGAGCCCCGCGGCGAAGCTGCTCTTGCCGCTGCCGGAGGGGCCGCAGAGGTGGACCAGCCGGGGGAAGCGGCCGTCGCGCCAGCGCCAGGTGGCCGCCACGGCCTCCTCGGCGGTGGCGATCCTTCCCAGGGCGTACGCCTCGCGGGCCTGGGCCCAGCAGCGGTCGGCGGCGTCGCGGTCCAGGCCGGCCAGCGCCTCGCGCAGGCCGGCCCGCAGCGGGGCGAGCGGCGCCTGGTCGAGCAGCCCGGCGTCCTCGGCGTACAGCGCCGACCAGGCGACCAGCTCGCGCTCCGCCCGGCCGGGGGCGGCGGTCGCGGCGACGGCGTGCAGCACCCCGAGGTCGGCGGCGGCCGAGAGCCTGACCAGCCCGGCGCGGCGCTCCTCGTCCGGGTAGGGCCGCTGGAGGGCCGGGTGCAGCCCGACCAGGTCGGCGACCCGCCGGGCCAGCGGCAGGCCGAGCGGCCCGGCCAGCCGAGCGGCCAGCGACTGGCGGGGGGCGGTGCGCAGCGCGGTGGCGAGCACGCCGGCCAGCCGGGCGTCGCCGCCCCGGCTCAGTTCGTCCAGTCGGGCCGACACCTGGGCCAGCTCCTCGGGCGGGCAGGTGAGTTCGGGGAGCTCCAGGGCGGCTGCGAGGGCGGGGGGTTCGGGCAGCGCACCGGACCGTACGGCCCAGAGCGCCGCGCCAGGGCCGAGCCCGTTCTCCACCACCGCGGCGTGCATCCAGTGGGTGTCGGTGCGTACGTGCCGCGGGCGCACCCACTTGGCGACCCGCTCGCCGAACTCGGCCCGGGGGAAGCCCCGGACGGTCCGCACCACGTACCCCTCCTGGCGGTCGAGGTCCAACCGCAGGGCGCGCAGGGCCCGTTCGTCGTAGCGGCCGCGCCACAGCACCCGGGGGGTGGGGATGCCGAGGCGGCGCAGGAAGCGGACGGTGTCGTCCCAGTCCAGGCAGTGGTCCCCGCCGTCGGACCCGCCTGTCCCGCCCGTCGCGCCGCCCGTTCCGCCTGTCCCGCCTGTCCCGCCCGTCCAGACCGAGAAGCCGTAGAACCAGCTCTCCAGGTCGGTGTACGGGATCGAGTGCCGGGCGAACAGGTTCTCGCCGCAGATCCGCCAGCCGTCCGGGATGCGCGGGGCGATCCGGCCCTGGAGGCCCTTCACCCAGGCGCGGGAGGGGTGGTGGGCGGAGTCCAGCGAGCGGGCGTGCAGGCCGTCGCGGTAGAGGGTGGTGTTCTCGCCGTCCAGCTTCTCGGTGACGACGACCTCGGCGCCGGCCAGCGCGGACAGGTCCCCGGTCCGTACGTCGTCCGCCGCGGCGCCCGGTGACCAGGGCAGATGCGGCGTCCGGGGGTAGTGCACACGCATGTCCGGCTCCCTGGGCGTTCTTGATCCGGCGGACACTGTAGGAGCGGCCGCGAGGCCCGGGCCACCGATTAACCGGGGGGCCTCCGGTCGCCGGGGAGAGCCCGGCGGCTTCGCCATCGGCCACACCCGGGACATGCTCGTCATCCGCCGCGCCGCTCGCCCCTGACCCGCAGTCCGGGGGCCGTCCCCGGTCGAACCGCCGCCCGGCCCGTCGACGATGCCCTGCTCCAGGACCTGCTGGACGCGCTCTCCGGCTTCTGAGACCCGCGCCAGGTGAGGGGTGGCCCGGCGGGCCGGGCAGCGGGAATTCGGTTGCGGCCGTGCCGAGCAGGAGGAAGGCTCCTACCGCCCGAACCTCCCGAAACCCTTCCGAAACTGGACGTCCCGATGAGCAACGTCATAGCCGGCACCCGTCACGGTCAGGTCCGCGGTCGTCTCCACGACGGCGTCGCGTCCTTCCTCGGCATCCCGTACGCGGCACCGCCGTTCGGCGCGAACCGGATGCGGGCGCCGCGGGCTGCCGAGCCGTGGAACGGCGTGCGCGACGCGCTCGTCCACGGCCCGAGCGCGCCGCAGCCGGGCTACGGCCCCGCCATGGCGGGGCTGCTGGTCGAGGCGGGCCCCCAGGGCGAGGACTGTCTCAACCTCAACGTCTGGACGCCCTCGCCGCACCGGTCAGGCGAAGGGCTGCCCGTCATGGTGTGGATCCACGGCGGCGCCTTCCGCAACGGGTCCGGCTCGCTGCCCACCTACGACGGCTCCGTCCTCGCCCGGGACGGCGTCGTCTGCGTCACCCTCAACTACCGGCTGGGCGCGGAGGGCTTCCTGCTGCTGCCCGACGGCGCGGCCAACCTCGGCCTCCTGGACCAGATCGCCGCGCTGGAATGGGTGCGCGACAACATCGCCGAGTTCGGCGGCGACCCCGGCAACGTGACCGTCTTCGGGCAGTCGGCCGGGGCGATCGGCATCACCGCGCTGATGGCGATGCCCCGGGCCGAGGGCCTGTTCCGGCGGGCCATCACCCAGAGCGGGGCCGGGCACCACGCGCACTCGCCCGAGACCGCGCGCCGCATCACCGAGCGCCTGGCCGCGCTCGCCGGCGTCGAGTGCACCGTCGAGGCCCTCGCCGCCGTCCCACCGCGGGAGTTGATCGCGGCCGACGCCCGGCTCGCCCAGGAGATCGCCCGCAGTACCGATCCGGGCCAGTGGGGCGAGTCCGCGGGAGGCGGCACGACCGTCCTGCCGGTGGCCGGGACGGCGACGCTGCCCGAGCGCCCCGTCGACGCCGTCGCCGCCGGTGCGGGCCGCCGGCTGGACCTGCTCACGGGCGTCACCGCCGAGGAGTTCCGCCTGTTCCTGGTGCCGCTCGGCATGGCGGACCGCATCGACGACGGCTTCCTGCACGGCTTCCTCGGCGCCCTCGGGCTGGAGCCCGCGGCCGCGCGGGCCGGCTACGCCGAGGCCCGGCCGCGGGCCGGCGCCGCCGACCTGTTCTCGGCCGTGATGACCGACCACGGCTACCGGGTGCCGGCGGTCCGCATCGCGGAGGGCCGCGCCGCCCACGGCGCGGACACCTACGTCTACGAGTACACCCAGCCCTCCCCGGCCCTGGACGGCGCCCTCGGCGCTTGCCACATGGCGGAGCTCGGCTCCGTGTTCGGGAACCCGCACGACCCGCTGACGGACCCGTCGGCCCATCCGCTGCTGTCCGACCGGATCCGCGGCGCCTGGACGTCCTTCGCCCGCCACGGCCGCCCCACCGACGGCCATCTGCCGCCCTGGCCCGCCTACCTGCCCGGCCGGTCCGTCATGTTCCTGGACGCCACCGCGCCCGCCGTCCGCCAGGACCCGGCCCGGCCCGAACGGCTCCTGTGGGACGGGCGGCGCTGACCGGACCGTCGGAGACCGGGCGGCGCAGGGGAGGCGGCTCCGGCCCGGGGGAGGGCGCGCGCACGAGGCCCGCGCGCGCCCGTACGCCGCAGCGCCCGCACGCCGCACGCGTCCGTACGCCGCACGGGATCGGCGCCGGAGCGCGCGGCGGCGCGAGCACCTGGGTACCGGGCGGCGGTCGCCGGTCCGTCAGGCGGGGCTGGGCGGCTGCTGGACGAAGGGGAGGAAGAGGTCCGCGGTGGCCTCGGCGTGGACGGTGAACTGTTCGCGGGCCCGGGCCGGGTCGCGGTCCTCGATCGCGGCGGCGAGGGCGCGGTGGCGCTGGTCGGGGGTGCTGCGGGCCTCGGTGCCGCCGGGGTGGTTGGCGAGCAGCCGGGTCAGCTCGTGCTGGATCCCCTGCTCGGCCTCCAACAGGCGCTTGGAGCCGGAGAGTTCGGCGATGTGCAGGTGGAGTCCGGCGTCCGCCGTGCGGTAGGCCTCCGCGTCGGCGAGGGCCGCGTCGGCGGCGGCCTCCAGCTCGCGCATCCGGGCCAGTCCCGCTTCGGAGGCCCGCCGGGCGGCCCGGGCGGAGGCCTCTCCGGACACGGCGATCCGCCAGGCCGTCAGCTCCTCGATGTCGGCGAGCGTGTACGGGTGGAGGGCGGTCAGTTCGCCGATGCGGGTGAGGATGTCGGGGACGACGTAGGTGCCGGCCCCGTGGCCGCGCCGCGTCTCGATCAGGCCGTCCTCGCGCAGCACCGCCATCGAGTGGCGGACCGTCATCACGGCGACCCCGAACAGCTCGGCCAGGGTCTTCTCCGGCGGTAGGCGGTCACCCCCGACGAGGATCCGCGCGCCGATCAGTTCGCCGAGCCGGCGGGCGATGGCCTCCGCGGCCCCCGCAGAACGCACCGGCTCGATGTGTTGAGTCCACCCCTTGCCATCCATGAAATCTATCTTCTAGATTTCGCATCTCATCCGCAAGCTGCTCAACAGGAGAGCCTATGAGCGTCACCGACCACCCGGCACCCCTCATCGGGATACCCGTACGCCTCAGCGACGGCGACGCCCCGGACGCCGACGTGCGCATCGGCGAGGCGAACCGCATCTTCGACGAGGTCGTCGGCCTGGTCCGGGCCGCCGGCGCCGAGCCCGTCCTGCTGCGGCCGGACTCCGCGGACAGCCCGCTGGACGAGCGACTCGCCGGCTGCGCTGGCTTCGTCGTCCCCGGCGGAGGGGACGTCGACCCGGCCCTGTACGGTGCCGACTCCGACCACCCGTCGCTGTACGACGTCAACCCCGTACAGGACGGGCTGGACGCCGCGGTGGTCCGGTACGCCCTGGAGCACCGGCGGCCGATGCTCGGGATCTGCCGCGGCATGCAGCTGCTCAACATCCTGCGCGGGGGAAGCCTCCACGTCGACATGGCGCCGACCCCGGTCACGCACAACCCGGAGCCCGGCATCGAGTGGGCCGTCCACGACGTCGCGCTGTCGGCCGACAGCGCGGTGGCCGAGGCGTTCGGGCGCGACCGGATCCCGGTGGCCTCCGGGCACCACCAGGCGGTC
This sequence comes from Kitasatospora sp. NPDC032121, assembly GCF_055580145.1. Classification (NCBI taxonomy): domain Bacteria; kingdom Bacillati; phylum Actinomycetota; class Actinomycetes; order Kitasatosporales; family Streptomycetaceae; genus Kitasatospora; species Kitasatospora sp. NPDC032121. Next base: position 88,225 of record NZ_JBVILX010000007.1, read on the forward strand.
GACCGGGTGGGCGACGGACTGCGGGTGTCGGCCCGCGCCGACGACGGGTGCGTGGAAGCCGTCGAGGCGTCCGGCGACCCGCAGGCGGCCTGGACCGTCGGCGTCCAGTGGCACCCGGAGGCGCTCGAGCCGGACTCCGAGCTGCGGCTGCCGCTGTTCCGCGCGCTGCTGGCCCAGGTGAACGCCCGGACGGATGGCCAGACGGACGGCCCGGCGGACGCCCAACCGAGAGTGGAGCCGCAGTCGTGAGCGACACCGAGGGACGCGGGGGCGCCGGAACGCTGCGCGACGGTGACGGCGGCCCGGCCTCCGGGCAGGATCGCGCGCCCGGGCAGGATCGCGCGGCGGGCGGCGGACCGCAGCTGTCGCGGAGCCTGCTCAGCCGCCACATGACCATGATCAGCATCGGCGGCGCGGTCGGCGCCGGGCTGTTCGTCGGCTCGGGCGTGAGCATCCAGCAAGCGGGCCCGGGCGTCCTGATCGCCTACGCCCTGACGGCCGCCATCGTCGTGGTCGTCATGCGGATGCTCGCCGAGATGTCCGTGACCCGCCCCGACACCGGCGCCTTCGCGGTGTACGGCCGACTGGCGTTCGGCCGCTGGGCCGGGTTCGCCAGCGGCTGGATCTACTGGGTCGGCTGGCCGCTGGGCATGTGCATCGAATCCATCGCGGCCGGGCAGATCGTGCACGGCTGGCTCCCGGCCCTCCCGGTCTGGCTGGTCGCCCTGGTGATGCTCGGCACGGTGACCGCCGTCAACCTCGTCTCCGTGCGCGCCTACGGCGAGATGGAGTTCTGGGTGGTGTGGGTCAAGGTCGCGGTGATCGCCCTGTTCATCGCCGTCGGCCTGGTCGCGGTCGCCGGCCTGCTGCCGGGCACGCCCGCGCCCGGCACCGGGAACCTGCTGGGCCAGGGGGGCTTCCTCCCGATGGGCCTCAGCGGTGTCGTGATCGCCACCTCCGGTGCGATGTTCTCCTTCTCCGGTACGGAGATCGTGACCATCGCCGCCGGCGAGGCCGAGGACGCCGCCGCCGCGATCCGCAAGAGCACCCGGACGATCATGTGGCGGGTCACCGTCTTCTACCTCGGCTCGCTGTCCGTGGTCGTCCTGCTGCTGCCCTGGAACAGTGCCGCCGTCGGCGAGAGCCCGTTCGCCGCCACCCTCGACTACCTCGGCATGCCCGGGGCGTCCACCGTGCTGAACATCGTGCTGTTCGCGGCGATGCTCTCCACGATGAACTCCCAGGTCTACGCCAGCTCCCGGATGCTGTTCGCGCTCGCCCGGGACCGCGACGCGCCGTCGCTCTTCGCCCGGATCTCCCGGCGCGGGGCACCGCACACGGCGATCCTGTTCACCTCCGCGCTCGCGGCGCTCTGCCTGCTCCTGCAGGTCTTCCACCCGACGACCGCCTTCAGCCGGCTCGTCGACATCACCGGCGACACCGTCTACGTCACCTGGATCGGCATCGCCGCGGCCCACCTGGTGCTCGGCCGTCAGGACCGCGCCGACGGGCGACGGCCCGTCCCCGGCACCGGCGTCTGGCTGTTCCCGGGGCTCACCTGGGCGGCGCTGCTCGCGCTCCTCGGGCTGTACACGGTGATGATCGTCCTGGCGGACTCGCGCGTCGACGCCCTGCTGGCGCTGGCGCTCACCGTGGCCGTGTCCCTCACGGGGCTGTGGCTGCAACGGAGGCAGTCGTCGCCGTCGGCCTGAGGGCAGGCCGGGTCGGAGCCGACCGACAGCGCGTACCGCGCGGGGGGATGCGGCCGGGGGCGGAGTCCGTGATCCGCTCCTGGTCGCACATTTCCGGACCCACCCGCCCGCTCAGGGTGGAGGCCGCTCCGCCCGAGCGGCGGGGTCCGTCCGGCGCGGCGGGTCCGACCAGCGGCTGAGCCGGTTACGTCGCGGGCAGGACGCGCCGGCGCCGGCCGCGAACCTAACGTGGCGTCATGTCGACAACTCCCCGGTGGCGGAACGCCGCCCGGTTCGCCGTACCCATGGCCGCCCTCCTCTCGCTGGCCGGCCCGCAGACCGCGTCGGCCGTCTCCCCGGCCGCCGCACCGCCGCCCTCCGCCGCGGCCTCTTCGGCTTCGTCGGCTTCATCGGCTTCATCGGCTTCGTCGGGCTCATCAGCCCTGTCGGGCTCGCCCGCCGGCGAGGCGGCCGAGGTGCGGGTGCCCGCGCCCACCACGCGCCGCCCGATCGGCGCCACCTCGGTCCACCTGGTGGACACCGGCCGGCCCGACCCCTGGCGGCCGGACGCCGCCACGCGCGAACTGATGGCCACCCTCTGGTACCCGGCGCAGTCCGCGCGCGGCGAGCAACTGCCGTACCTCTCCCCGGAGATGTCCACCGCCCAGTACGGCACCCCGGACCTCGCCGCCGTGCGCACGGGGGTCAGGGCCCGCACGGTGCCGGCGCCCGGGCGGCACCCGCTGGTCGTGCTCTCGCCCGGCTTCGGCTACGACCGCTCCTCGCTCACCGCCCTCGCCGAGGACCTCGCGGCCCGGGGCTACGCGGTGGCCGCGCTGGACCACACCTACGAGACGGCCCTGCAGTTCCCCGACGGGCGGATCGAGGCCTGCCTGATCTGCGACAAGGTGGACGACCGGCTGGCGGCCGAGGTGATCCGCAGCCGGGCGAAGGACATCGGTTTCCTGATCGACCGACTGACCGCGCCCGGGCCCGGCCTGGTCCGAGGCCTGCGGATCGACCGCGACCGGATCGGCGCGGCCGGCCACTCCATCGGCGGCGCGAGCGCCGTCGAGGCGATGCGCCAGGACGGACGGATCCGCGCCGCCGCCAACCTGGACGGCGACTTCTTCGTCCCGCTCCCGGCCGACGGCCTCTCCCGCCCGGTGCTGCTGCTGGGCGCGCAGCGCCACGCCGGCCAGTCCCCGACGGCGAACTGGGACGAGGCCTGGCGGCACCTGACCGGCTGGAAGCGCTGGCTGGACCTGCCGGAGGCCGGACACCTGTCGTTCTGCGACGTGCACTGGCTGGTGGACGCCCTCGGCATCCGCGACCGACTGCCGCCCGAGGGCCTCGCGGAGCAGTACGGCAGCATCAAGGGCGACCGCGCGCTCGCCGCCACCCGGGCCTACCTCGGCGCGTTCTTCGACCGGCACCTGCTCGACCGCCCGGGCCGGCTGCTGGACGGGCCCTCGGCGGCCCATCCGGAGGTCCGCTTCGCCAAGTAGGCCCGCCGGCTCGGCGGATCCGGCCTGTTCTGCCCTGGTCCGCCCCGGTGCGCTCCGGCCCGCCCCGGGGGCCGGGGCGCCCTCGGCGAACGATTCCGGTCAAGGTCGAGCCGGTCTCCGCCGGTCGTGTCCGGAGACGAACGTTCGGACGGGGAAGAAGATCCGAACTCTTGCCCCGGCCGAATTAGTCATCTTAACTAGGCACCCATGGCCGTAGATCCACTGCGGTTCGTCATCGCCGGCCTCACCGGCACCCCTGTGCGCTGCCCCGGTTCGCCCATGCCCCGACGGGTGCCGACCACCCGTCATCCCAGAGCCCGGTGCGTGGTCGAAGCGGTCTGACCGGGCACCGATCGAGGCGATCCCTCCGTACCGCCGGGTCACCGACCCGCTGCCGCCACGCACCGCCGCCCCCACTGCGCCGTCGATCCCTGCAGTGACCCTCCCCTGGAAAGGTCCGGCTTTGTCGCAGACGCACCAGCCCCACGGCACCACCACCGACCAGGCGGACGCGCCTCCCGCGCGGCGGGGCGACGACCCGGCGGCGGCCGGAAGCCCGCTCCCGGAGCTGTCGCCGGGGCAGCGGCGGCTCTGGATGCTGGCACAACTGGACGGCGCCGACACGGCGTACAACGAGACCCTGGCCTTCGCCCTGCGCGGGCCGCTGGACCGCGCGGTGCTCGCCCGGGCGTTCGACGAACTGGTCTCCCGGCACGAGGTGCTGCGCACCCGGCTGGTCGCCACCGGGGGCGCCGTCCACCAGCTGGTCGGTCCGCCCGACTCCGGCTACGCCCTGCTGACGGAAGATCTGACCGGGCTCCCGGACGCCGGGGCGCGCGTCGCCGCCCTGCAGCGGGCGGAGGCCGAGACGCCGTTCGACCTGGGCCGGGGCCCGCTGGCGCGCGGCCGGCTGATCGCCCTGGCCGAGGAGCACCACGTGCTGCTGCTGACACTGCACCACACGGTGTTCGACGGCTGGTCCATGAACGTGATCCTGCGCGAGGTCGGAACGCTGTACACGGCCTTCCGTGACGGCGCGGACTCCCCGCTGCCGCCGCTGTCCCTGCAGTACGCCGACTACATCCGCTGGCAGCGCGCGTGGGCGGCCGGGGACGAACCCGCGGTGCAGGCCGCCCACTGGCGGGCGGCGCTCGCCGGCGCGCCGACCCTGCTCGAACTGCCCACCGACCGCCCCCGCCCGCCGGAACAGGACTACCGCGGCGGCCGGGTGCCGGTCCTCGTCGACGCCGAGCTCGGCACCGCCCTCAAGGAGCTCGCGCGGCAGCAGGGCGCCACGCTGTTCACGGCCGTGCTGGCCGGGTGGTCCGTGGTGCTGTCGCGGTTGACGGGCCAGAGCGACATCGTCGTCGGCGTCCCGAGCGCGAACCGCCGCCGCGGCGGCTTCTCCGAGCTGGTCGGCTTCTTCGTCAACTCCCTCGCCGTACGGGTCGATCTGGCGGACTCGCCGACCGGATCGGCCCTGCTGAAGCAGACGCGCGCCGCGCTGCGGGCCGCCCTGCAGCACCAGGACCTGCCGTTCGAGCAGGTGGTGGAGCTGGTCAACCCGCCGCGCAGCACCGCCCACACGCCGCTGTTCCAGACCATGCTCGCCTGGCAGCCCTCCCGGAACGGCGCGCTGGACCTGCCCGGGATCGAGGTCGAGCCGTTCCCGATCCCTTACGCCGCGGCCAAGTTCGACCTGGCCCTGTCGTTGGCCGAGGAGGAGGACGGCCGGGTGACCGGGTACCTGGACTACGCCTGCGCGCTGTTCGACCACCGGACGGTCGAGCGCTACGCGGGCTATCTGCGCCGGGTGTTGACCCAGCTGGTCGACCGGCCCGACCTGGGCGTGGACGACCTGGAGCTGATGGACGAGGAGGAGCGCCGCCTGGTCCTGTCGCACTGGAGCGGAGCCGACCGCGCCGACCGTGCCCACTCCGACGACCGGGACGAGGCCCCGGCCGGGTTGGTCGAGCGCTTCCAGGCCCAGGTGCGGACCCGCCCCACCGCTCCGGCCCTGGTCTGCGCGGGGGAGCGGCTCGACTACGCCGAGCTGGACCGGCGCGCCAACCGGCTGGCGCACGCGCTGATCGCCCGCGGCGTCGGCCCGGACCAGGTCGTCGGCCTGCACTCCGGACGCTCGACCGAGCTGGTCGTGGGCGTCCTCGGCATCCTCAAGGCGGGCGCCGCCTACCTGCCGCTGGACCCGGGGCAGCCGGTCGAGCGGCTGGCCGCGATGGTCGAGGACGCGGTGCCGGCCCTGGTGCTCAGCGATGCCGACGGCGCCGAACTCCCGTCCGAGGGCCGGCACTCCCTGCGCGCGGTCGAGGCCGAGGCACGGCGCGACGACGCGCCGGAGGTCACGGCCGGGCCGTCGCAGCTCGCCTACGTCATCTACACCTCGGGCTCCACCGGCCGCCCCAAGGGCGTGGCGGTGACCAGGGGCAGCGTCACCAACCTCCTCGACACCTGGCTGGCGCGGTTCGGCGCCACCCCCGGCGAGGCGGCCTCCGCCTGGTCGAGCATCGGATTCGACGCCTCGGTGCACGAGTTGCTGCTGCCGCTCACCACCGGCGCCGTGCTCCACCTGGTCCCCGAGGAACTGCGCGGCGACCCGGAGGAACTGCTGGCCTGGATGCGCGAGCACCGCGTCGTACAGGCCTTCCTGCCACCGTCCTACGTCACGTGGATCGACGAGGGCCCCGGGGCCCGCCTGGCCGGGCTGGCGCTCCGTCAGCTGCTCACCGGAGTCGAGCCCCTCCCGGAGCGGGCGCTGCACCGCCTCCGGCAGGCGCTGCCGGGCCTGCGCGTCTGCTACGGCTACGGGCCCACCGAGGCCACCCTCTACAGCACCGCCTACACCGACCCGCAGCCGCTGGACCGGCCCTGCCCGATCGGCCGCCCCCTGGACAACACCCGCCTCTACCTGCTCGACCGCCGGCTGCGGCCGGTGCCGACCGGGGTGACCGGCGAGGTCCACCTCGGCGGGGCGAGCCTCGCCCGGGGCTACCTGCACCGCCCGGACCTGACCGCCGAGCGGTTCCTCGACGACCCCTTCGTGCCCGGTGAACGCCTCTACCGCACCGGGGACCTCGCCCGCTGGCTCCCGGACGGCAACGCCCAGTACCTCGGCCGCGCCGACGACCAGATCAAGCTACGCGGCTTTCGGATCGAGCCGGGGGAGGTGGAGGCCGCGCTGCTGGCCCTGCCCGGTGTGCGGGAGGCGGCGGTGCTGGCCGACCGCGACGCCACGGGCGAGCCGCATCTGGTGGCGGGCGTGGTCCTGGGCGAGGGCCTGGGGGAGGGCCGGGACGAGGACCTGGGCGAGGGCCGGGACGACGCGCGGCCGCGCCGACCGCACGAGTGGCGCGCCGCCCTGGCGCGGCGGCTGCCGGACTACATGATCCCCGCGCTGTTCGTCGAACTGCCGCGGCTGCCGCTCAACCGCAGCGGCAAGCTGGACCGCGCGGCGCTGCTGGACGCCGCCCGCTCGGCGACCCGTACCCAGGTCAACACGGCGAGCCCGCGGGACCACGTGGAGATGGCGCTGCACACCATCTGGCGGCGGGTGCTGCTCCATCCCGGCATCGGGATATCCGACGACTTCTTCGAGCTGGGCGGCACCTCGATCTCCGCCATCAAGGTGGCCCTGGCCGTCCGCGAGGAGTTCGGCGAGACCCTGCCGATCCGCGAGATCGTGCGTAACCCGACCATCGAGGCCCTGGCCGAACGGATCCGGGCGGGGGCGTCGGGCACCGCGGCGGGCGCACCGGACGGCAGCCTGGTCGAGTTCCGCGCGGGGGACGGCCGGCAGCGGGTGGTCTGCGTCCATCCGGCCGGCGGCACCGCCTTCTGCTACCTGCCGCTGGCCGCGGCACTGCCCGAGCGGGTCGGCGTCCTCGGGGTGCAGTCGCCCGGGATCAACCCCGGGGAGACGCCGCTGCCCACCGTCGAGGCCATGGCGGAGCGGTACCTGGCCCTGGTCGACCCCCGGCCGGACGAGACGCTGGTGCTGTGCGGGCTCTCCTACGGCGGCCTGGTCGCCCACGAGATGGGGCGCCGGCTGGCCCTGGCCGGGCACACCCGGTTCAGCGTGGTGCTGCTCGACACCCACGGCACCGAGGACGCGGAGCGGCTCGCCTCGATCGAGCCGGTGCCGATGGCGGAGTTCCGCGACAAGCTCGTCCGGTTCAACGGGATGTACCCGGGGATCGAGGACGAGCAGATCGAGCGGTACTTCCGGATCTACAACCACAACCGGATGACCGCCCGCGACTACCAGGCGCCGCCCTCACCGGCCCGGCTGGTGCTGGTCGAGGCCGCCGGGGACGGGCCCGAGGAGCAGGAACAGCGGCAACAGGAACAGCAGCACCAGGAACAGCCGCAACAGGAACAGCGGCAACAGGCGCTGGAGGTACGCGCGTTCTGGCAGCGGCGGGCCGGCGGCGGCCTGCTGGTCGAGCCGGTCGCCGGCGGCCACTGGGACCTGCTGGAGAGCGCGGCGGTGCCCCGGATAGCCGAGCTGATCGCCGCCGAACTGGACCGGTTCCCGGTGCCCCCGCCGCATGGACAGCCGTCCGCCGAGCCCGCCGTGGAGGCCTGATGCGCGCCGAGAGCGCCGTACCCGCCACGCCCCCGGCCACCGGCCTGGCCCGGGCCGTGCACGAGCAGGCCCTGCGCACCCCCCGTGCGGACGCGCTGGTCGACGGCGACGTGCGGCTGGACTACACCGGCCTGAACGCCGCCGCCGCGGCGGTGGCCCACGGGCTGCGCCGCGCCGGCGTCCGTCCCGGCCAGGCGGTGGCGGTCTGCCTGCCGCGCTCCTGGCAGCTGGTCTGCGTCATGCTGGGCGTCCTGCGGCTCGGCGCCCAGGTCGTCCCGCTGGACGCGCAGAGCCCGGCGGACCGCCGGCGCCACATCCTGACCGACTCGGGCAGCGTGGCAGTGGTCCACGGAGGGACGGCACCCGACGACCTGCCGGGCGGGCTGCTCGCGCTGGAGGCGGCGGCGCTGCTCGCCGCCGGACCGGCCGACGACGACACGGTCTCCACCGGGGCACCGGTGTCCTTCCTCTTCTACACCTCGGGCACCACGGGCCGCCCCAAGGGCGTGGAGGTGCGGGACGCCGGGATCCTGCGGCTGGCCGCCCCGGGGTACATCCGCATCGAGGAGGGGGCCCGCTACTCCTGCCTGTCCAATCCGGCGTTCGACGCCCTCAGCTTCGAGGTCTGGGTGCCGCTGTTGACCGGCGGCTGCTGCGTCGTCCTCGGTGACGAAGCCGTCCAGACGCCGCACCGGCTGGCGGCCGCCCTGCTGCGGGAGCGCATCGACACGGCCTTCGTCACGGTGGCCCTGTTCAACGCGGTGGTGGACACGGAGCCGTCCTGCTTCGCCGGGGTCGGACAGCTGCTGGTCGGCGGCGAGCAGCTGAACGCCCGGCTGATCCGCCGCTGGTACCGGCACAACGCGACGGCCCCCACCCGGCTGCACAACGTCTACGGCCCCACCGAGGGCACCACCTTCGCGCTGTGCCACCCCGTCCCGCGCGACTTCGACGGGGAGGTGGTCCCGATCGGGCGGGCGCTGCCGCAGACCGGGGCCGTGCTGGTCGTCCCGGACGGCGACCGGGCCGCGGCGCCCGGCGAGGTGGCCGAACTCCTCCTGTCCGGTGCCGGTCTGGCGGCCGGCTACCGCAACCTGCCCGAGGAGACGGAGCGCCGCTTCGTCCGGCTGCCCTGGTACGACGACGGCCGTACGACGCACTACCGCACCGGGGACCTGGTGCGCGCCGACGCCGACGGCCTGATCGAGTACGTCGGGCGCGCCGACCGCCAGGTGAAGGTCCGCGGCTTCCGGATCGAGCCCGGCGAGCTGGAGCGGCAGATCCTCGGGCACCCGGCGGTGCGGCAGGCGTACGTCTGCACCCGCAGGGCCGGGGAGCACGGCCCGAACGAGCTGCTGGCGTACGTCGTCCTCGGCGAGGACGTCCCGTTCGAGGAGTTCGACCGCCATCTGGCGGCCGGGCTGCCCGGCTACATGAGGCCGCATCACATCCACCTGGTGGACGCGCTCCCGCTGACCGCCAACGGCAAGGTCGACCAGGCCGCCCTGCTGCGCCGCGAGGACCGGCCCTGGCGCCGTCCGGAGAGCGATCGCGCGGGCGCCGAGGCCACCACCGACCGGCAGCGCGAGGTGCTGGCCCTGGCGGCCGAGGTGCTCGGGGTGCCGGACCTGCGGCTGGACGACCGCTGGATCGCCTCCGGCGGGGACTCGCTCAAGGCGCTGCGGCTGCGCTTCGAGGTGCGCCGGCGCTGGGGCTGCGAACTGCCCCAGGTCCGCGTCCTGACCGGGGACGTGGCCGGGATCGCCCGGGCCGTGGCGCAGGCCGGGCCGGCCGCCGGCTCGCCCTACCCGGTGCCGCCCGCCCCCACCCGGGCGCGCTCGGCGCCCGCCACCAGCGAGCAGCAGCGCCTGTGGCTGCTGCAGCAGCGGGCGCCGCGCTCCCGGGCGTACGCGGTGGAGCTGGCCTTCCGGCTGGACGGCGCGGTCGACGTCGACGCCCTGCGGGACTCGCTGCGGGAGCTGGTGCGGCGGCACGCGGCCCTGCGCACCGCCTTCCTGGCCGCGCCCGAGGGCCTGCGCCAGCTGGTCGGGGAGCCGTACGACCCGTGGACCGAACCCGAACCCGACTGCTCCCCGGAGGAGGTCGGGGTCGGCGGCGAGGACGGTGCCCGCGCCGAGGACGGTGCCCGCGCCGAGGAGAATCGTTTCTTCGCCGCGTCGTTCGACCTGGCGCGCCCCCGGATGCTGCGCGCCCGCTGGCTGCCCCGGGACGGCGGCGGGGTGCTGCTGCTCCACCTGCACCACATCGCCGTCGACGGCTGGTCGCTCAACGTCCTGCTGGCCGACCTGTCGACCGGCTACCGGCACGCGCACGACGGCGCCGCCGAGGCCGCGCGCCCCACGGACGGCGCCCCGGCGCCCACCCCGCTCGACTACGCCGCCTGGCAGGCCGACTGGTTCGCTGGCCCCGCCTACCAGGCCCAGCGTGCCGAACTGCGGGCCCACTACGCCCGGACGGACGACTCGCCCGACCAGGAGGCGCTCGACCACGACCCGAGGGACCCGGCCGGCCCCCGGCCCGCCTCCGCGGCCCGCCTGCTGCACACCTCGCTGGACGTCGTACGGCGCGCCGCCGTGGACCGGATCTGCGCCGAACTGGGCATGACCCGCTTCGAGTTGCTGCTCGGCGTCTTCGCCTGGAGCCTGTACGGGGTGACCGGCGCGGCCCGGCCGCGGATCGCCGCCCCGGTGGCCAACCGGCCGGTCCAGGCGTTCGAGGCGAGCGTCGGCATGTTCGCCAACACCGTGCTGCTGCCGCAGGCCGTCGCGCCCCGGGAGGACCTGCGCGGCCAGCTGCTGCGCCTGGGCGCCGACGCCCGCCGGGTGCTGGACCGCCAGGACGTGGCGCTGGCCGACGTCCTGGCCGACCGGGAGCCGGCCGGCGGCGACATCCCCTTCGACTACCTCTTCGTCCTGGAGAACACCGACTTCGCCGCGCTGGCCCTGCCCGGCTGCGCCTCCCGCCCGCTGTGGTGGGCCCCGGCCGAGGCCAAGTGCCCGATGACGCTGTCCGTGGTCGAGCACGAGGGCGGGCTCGACTGCCTGTGGGAGTACGCCGACGACCGCTTCGACGCCGCCGAGGTGGCGGCCATGGCGGGCCTGTTCCGGCGCGGCCTGGACCTGCTCGCCGACGGTGGGACGGCGACCCCGGCCCAGCTCGCGGCACCCTACCGCCGCGGACTGCCGGAACCCGGCCGCGGCGCCTCGCCGGCGCTCGCCTGGACGACGGTGGCCGAGGGCTTCGCCCGGCAGGTCGCGCGCACACCCGCCGCGCCGGCCCTGAAGTCCGAAGGCCGGTCGCTGAGTTACGCCGAACTCGACGCCCACGCGGCGGCGCTCGCCGCCGAACTGCGGGCCGCCCACCCGCTGCCGGAGGAGGACGACCGCCCGTGCCGCGTCGCGCTGCACCTGCGGCCGTCGGTCGAGCACGTGGTGGCGCTGCTGGCACTGGCCCGGCTCAACGTGACCATCGTGCCGCTGGACCCGTCCTACCCGCCCACCCTGCGCCGACAGGTGCTGGACCAGGCGGAGCCGCTGTGCGTGCTGCTCCCACCGGGCGGTGACCCGGAGTTCGACGCCGTCGACCAGGGCCGCGTCGCACGCCACCCGGTGGTGCTGTCACCCCTCACCACGGCACCCGCACCCGCCACCGCCCCGGCGCACCGCGGAGCCCGTCCGCTCTACACCCTGTTCACCTCGGGCTCCACCGGTGTCCCCAAGGGCGTGCAGGTGTCCGACCGCACCCTGGCCAACCTGCTGCAGTGGCAGGCCGAGTCGGGAGGACTGGCGGCCCCGGCGGCCACCCAGCAGTTCTCCATGCTCTCCTTCGACGTGTCCTTCCAGGAGGTCTTCGGGACGCTGTGCGGCGGCGGCTGCCTGCACCTGGTGCGGCCCGGCTGGCGCCAGGACGCCCCCGCACTGCTGGAGCAGCTGGAGACGGCCGGGATCGAGCGCGTCTTCATGCCCTACGTCGCACTCCAGCTCCTCGCCGAGCACGCCGTCCACCTGGGCCGCTACCCGTCCCGGCTGCGGGAGGTGGTCACCGCCGGCGAGCAACTGGTGTGCACCGACGCGATCCGCCGCTGGTTCGCCGGCCTGCCCGGCGCACGGCTGTTCAACCACTACGGCCCGACCGAGACCCACGTGGTGAGCAGCATGTGCCTGGACGGCGACCCGTCCCGGTGGCCGGAGCGCCCCGCCATCGGCCGGCCGGTGGCCGGCGCGGTGCTCACGGTGGTCGACGAGGCCGACGAGCCCGTTCCCCCCGGCCGGGCCGGCGCCCTGCTGATCGGCGGCACCATGGTGGAGCGCTGTTACCTCGGGGACCCCCAGCTCAACGACACGCGCTTCGTCGAGCTGCCCGGCCTCGGCCTGCGCTACCGCAGCGGCGACCGGGCCCGGTTCGACCGGCAGGGCCGGCTGCACTTCCTCGGCCGCGACGACGACCAGATCAAGCTCAGCGGACACCGGCTCGAACCGGGACAGGTCGAGGCGGCCCTGCTGCGGCACCCGGACGTCGTCAACGCCGTGGTGGCCCCCGACGGCGGCGAGCTGGTGGCCTGCCTGCAGTGCCGCGGCGAGGCGCCCACCGCCGAGGACCTCACCGCCCACCTGGCGCCGCTGCTGCCGGGACACGTCCGGATCGCCCGCTTTCGGGTCGTGGAGGAGCTGCCCAGGACCCCCAGCGGCAAGCTGGACCGCCGGGGCGCGCTGCGCTCCGCCGGGCGGGAACTGCGCCGGCCGACGGCCCGCGCGGCCGGCCTGACGGCACGCGAAGCCCTGCTGACCGAGGCGTTCGAGACGGTCACCGGTCTGACGATCGACCCGGGACAGACCTTCTTCGACGCCGGAGCCTCCAGCCTGGCCCTGATGCGCTTCCACCTCCACTGCACCACCGAAGCGGCCCTGCGCTTCACCGTCGCCGACCTCTTCGAACACGTCACCGTACGGGCGCTGGCCGCCTTCCTGGACCGGCCCGCGCCGGCCGCCGCCACCGACCCGCCCGCCGTGGCCACCCCGCCCGCTGTGACTGCCCCGCCCGCTGTGACCGCCCCGCCCGCCGAGGCCACCCCGCCCGCCGTGGACGAGCCGATCGCGGTCGTCGGCATGGCGGTCCGGCTCCCGGGCGCGCCCGACCTCTCCGCGTTCTGGCGGATGGTCACCACGGGCGGCACCGGCATCGAACTCTTCGACGCCGCCGACGGCCTGGTCGGGGCGCGCAGCCAGTTGGACGGCCCACTGGACTTCGACCCGGAGCACTTCGGCATCAGCCGGCCGGAGGCCCGGCTGATGGACCCCCAGCAACGGCACCTGCTGATGAGCTGTGTCGAGGCACTGGCACACGCCGGGATCGCCGACCCGTCGGGCCTGCGCGTCGGCCTGGTCGCCGGCGCCGGCGAGAACACCTACTTCCAGTCCATGCTCCGCGAGGCCGACCCCGAACGCCTGCCCGACGGCTTCCAGTTGGCCCTGCACCACGACAAGGACTTCCTCGCCACCAAGGCCGCCTACCACCTGGGGCTGACCGGCCCGGCCTTCACCGCCCAGGCGGCCTGCGCCAGTTCCCTGGTGGCCGTCCACGTCGCCGCCGGGATGCTGCGCCAGGGCGACGCCGAGGTGATGCTGGCCGGCGGAGTCCTGGTCGACCCCACCCTGACCGACGGATACCGCTACCAGCCGCAGCACATCTTCTCCGTGGACGGCCGCTGCCGGCCCTTCAGCGACGACGCGAGCGGCACCATCGGCGCCAGCGGCGTCGGCGTGGTGGTGCTCAAGCCGCTCCGCCTGGCCCGCCGCGACGGCGACACCGTCTACGCCCTGATCACCGGCTCGGCGCTGAACAACGACGGCTCCGACAAGCTGAGTTACAGCGCCCCCTCGCTCGCCGGGCAACGCGAGGTGATCCGCGCCGCCCTGCGCCGCAGCGGCCGCAGCGGCGCCGACCTCGGCTACGTCGAGGCCCACGGCACCGCCACCCGGCTCGGCGACCCGGTCGAGGTCGGAGCCCTGCGCCAGGCCTTCGACCTGGACCGCTCCGGCCACTGCGCGCTGACCTCGGTCAAGAGCCAGATCGGACACCTGGGGGCGGCGGCCGGAGTGGTCGGACTGGTACGGGCCGCGCTCGCCGTCCACCACGGCGTGATCCCGCCCAACATCGGCTTCCACGCCCTCAACCCGCAGCTCGGCGCCGACCCCACGCCGTTCTACATCCCCACCGAGGCCCGGCCCTGGCCCGCCGACCGGGACCGCATCGCGGCGGTGAGCAGCTTCGGGATCGGCGGCACCAACGCCCACGCCGTGCTGGAGGCCGACCGGCCGGCCCCGGGGACGGCGGCCGCGGCGGCGTCGGACACCGCCGCGGCTCCCTGCCTGCTGCTCTCCAGCAGCAGCGAGGCGGGACTGCGCGCCGACGCCGCCCGGATCGCCGACTACCTGGAGGCCCGGCCCGCCGCCTATCCGCAGGTGCTGCGCCACCTCCAGGCGGGCCGTCCCGCCCGCCGCCGACGGCTGGCGGCGGTCTGCCCCGACGCCGCCTCCGCCGTCGCCTGGCTGCGCAGCGCGGGGCCGATCACGGACACGGGAGCGGAGGAGGCCCGTACCGGGGCACCCGTCCCGGGCGAAGGACTCACCGCCGAGGAGACGGCCGCGGCCTGGCTGGCCGGCGCGCGGATCGACTGGCCCGCCGGCCCCGCCCAGGCACCGTGGGACTTCCCGCCGCCCGCCTTCGCGCTGGCGGAGTTCGACTTCCCCCGCGCCACCGCGACCCCGGCCCCGCACCCGGCCCGCCCGGTGGTTCCGGCCGCCGCGGACGTCCCGCAGCGCCTGCCGGAGGACGCCTGGCTGCACCAGCCGCACTGGGCCCGGCTGCGCCGCGCGGGCACGGCGATCGGCGCGCCCACCTCCCGGCTGCTGGTGCTGTTCACCGACGGACCGGCGCCCCCGGACGCGGTCCGCGCCTTCGAGGCCACCCATGCCCGGGTGGTGCGGGTCCGCGCCGCCGAGGCGTTCGCCCGGCGAGGCGACGACGCCTACGAGGTCGACCCGGCCGACCCCGCCTCGCTCGGCCGGCTCCTCGACGCCCTGGCGGCCACCGGAGCGGGCGACGGCGGCGTCGACTGGCTGCACGCGCTGCCGCTGGGGATCGGCGGGCCCGTCGGCCGGGACAGCCTGGCCCGGGCCGGCTGGGCCTGCCTGGACACGCCGGCCGCGCTGCTGCGGGCCGCCGCCGGGTCCGCCGGGTCACTCCGTCTCAGGCCGTGGTGGCTGTCCTACCGGGCGAGGCCGGTGGACGGCCCGGTGGGTCGGCCGGAAGCGGGCCTGCTGGCCGGCGCCGCCGAGGTGGCACCCCAGGAGGGAGCCACGGCGGGCCACTGGGTCGACCTCCCCGAAGCCGACCCCGCCCACTGGGCCGCGCCCCTGGCGGCGCTGCTCGCCGAGGACGCGACCACGGAGGGCGCGGCCGGACTCCCGCGCCGGCTGGCGCTGCGCCGAGGCCACTGGTGGGAGCAGGTCATGCTGCCGGTGTCCACGGCCGGCCCGGGCCCCGCCGCACTGCCCGACCGGGGCGTGCACCTGGTCCTGGGCGGCACCGGCGGGATCGGCCGCGGCATCGCCGCCTGGCTGCTGGAGAACGGCGCCGCCCGGGTCCTGCTGCTGGCCAGGCGCCCCCGGTTGCCGGAGGAGCTGACGCCCTGGGCCGATCGGGTCGAACTGGTCGAAGCCGACCTCGCCGAGTCCACGCCCGAGGAGGTCCTGGCCCGGATCGGCCGTCACACCGAGCGGCTCGACGGCGTGATCCACGCCGTCGGGGTGGCGAGCGGCGGCATGATCACCCGGCGCGACGCCGGGGCGATGCGCCGGGCCTCCGCCGCCAAGCTGCAGGGCGCCCTGCTGGTCGAGCAGCTGATCGAGCGCTACCGGCCGTCGACCGCGGTGTACTGCTCCTCGATGTCCGCGGAGCTCGGCGGCGTCGGCCAGTTCGACTACGCGGCCGCCAACAGCCTGCTCGACGGCTTCGCCCAGTACCGGTCCGGCGACGCCGAGTCCACCGTCCGGCTCGGCGTGAACTGGGACGTGTGGAGCGAGACCGGTATGGCGCTGCGTGTGCCCCAGGCGGACGCGCGCCACCGGGCGCACCTCTCGGTCGGCCTGACGGTGGCCGAGGGCCGGCGGGTGTTCGCGCGGGCCGTCGGACTGCAGCTGCCGCAGGTGCTGGTCTCCACCACCGACCTCCACGAGTCCCGCGCGTTCTACGCGGCGCCCGGCGCCCGGGCCCTCGTGCCTGCCGACACGTCACCGGTGCCCGCCGAAGACGCCGATGCGACCGACGCGGCGGACGCGAGCGCGGCCGTCCTGCTCCGCGACTGGCTGTGCGACTGGCTGGACGTCGACCACATCGATCCCGACGCCCCGCTCTACGACCTGGGCGCCGACTCGCTGACCCTGCTCGACCTGATCGGCGTGGTGAAACGTCACCTCGACGTCGAGCTTGACGTCACGCGGTTCAGCCACCGGGTCTCCCTCACCGAGATCCTCACCCGGTTGTCCGAGGCGGCTCCCACCGGGGCCGTCGCCACCGAGGACGTGGTCCCGGTGGTCTGGCAGCACGGCACCGGAGGCGACGTGCTGTGCCTGGTGCACCCGGTCGGCGGCGACATCCAGGCCTACCGGTCCCTGGTGTCGGCACTGGGCCCCCGGCTGACCGTCTGCCTGATCGCCGATCCCGCGCTGGAACGGCCCGGGGCCGCGGACTGGACGCTGGCCGAGCGGGCCCGCCGCTACGCCGCCGCCCTGCGGTCCCGCTTCGCGGACGGCACCCGGCGGCTGCACCTGGCCGGATGGTCCTTCGGCGCCTGGGCGGTGATGGGCATGGCCGCGGAGGCGGAGGCGATCGGCAGGCCGGTCCACGGCGTCCACCTGATCGACCCGCCGCCGCCCGGTTCCGGCGCGCTCTTCCAGGGCTACGACGACGCCCAGCTCCAGGCGGTGTTCGAACACGAGCTCGGCCAGGGCGGGTCCGGGCCGGCCGGCCCCGAGGCCCACGACTACGCCGAACGCCTGGCCCGGTGCTGCCGGGCCAACCTGCGGAGCATGGCCGAGTACCGGATGCCGCTGCTGAGCGCCACGCCCAGCCGGCTGTGGCTGGCCGGGCGACCGGTGCCGGGGCTGCCCTCGCCCGGGGCACCGGAGCGGCAGCGGGAGCTGTGGCGCCCGCACCTCCCGGAACCCAGCACCTGGCACCGGCTCGACACGACGCACTACGGCATCGTCCGCCCGCCCCATGTGCACGCGGTGGCGGCGGCGATCGACGCGGCCTCGGACGACCCGCCCGGGGAGAGCGGCGACCACCCCCGGAGGTGATCCCGGCACGCTCCCCGCCCCGGCGATCCGGGCCGCACCAGCCGCTCCCGTCCCGCACCGACGCCCCGCCCGACCATCGGAGACCGTCCCTCGTGAACCCCTACCAGTCCCTCCCCGCGCGCTCGTTCTGGCGCTCCGCCGTGGCCGAGCCCGACCCGCTCGCCATCGACGACCTGTGGACGCCCGCGTTCGAGATCGGGCAGGACGAACCGGTCCTCACCGCGGGGTCCTGCTTCGCCGCGCACATCGGCCGGGCCCTGCTGGAGCGGGGCATGAACTGGTACGACGCGGAACCGGCCCCGCCCGGGCTGACCGAGGAGGAACGCAGGGCGCGCCACTACGGGGTGTTCTCGTTCCGCACCGGGAACATCTACACCGCCGCCATGCTGCGCCAGTGGCTCTCCTGGGCCTTCGGCCGCACCACCCCGCCCACCGGAGCGTGGCCGGAGGACGGCCGCTACCACGACCCCTGCCGCCCGTCCGTCGAACCCGGCGGCCACGCCTCCGCCGAGGAGATGCTGGCCGCCCGGGCACGGACCCTCGCCGCCATCCGCGAGGCCGTCACCGAGGCCGGCTGCCTGGTCTTCACCCTGGGCCTGACCGAGGCGTGGCGGGACCGCGCCGACGGCACCGTCCTCCCGTCCTGCCCCGGCACCGTGCGCGGCACCTTCGACCCGGACCGCCACGTCTTCCACCAGTTCACCTTCGAGGAGGTCCGCCGCGACCTGACGGAGGCCGTGGCACTGGCCCGCGAGGCCAACCCGCGGCTGCGGGTCCTGCTGACCGTCTCACCGCACCCGCTGACCGCGACCGCCACCGGCGGCCACGCGCTCACCGCCAACACCTACTCCAAGTCGCTGCTGCGGACGGTGGCCGGGCAACTGACCGAGGAACTCGACGACGTGGACTACTTCCCGTCGTACGAACTCATCACCGGCCTCCCGTTCCGCAGCCGGTTCTACGCGCCGAACCTGCGTGAAGTGACGCCCGAGGGCGTCGACTTCGTCATGCGCCACTTCATGGCCGGGCTGTCCCGGCGGGCGGCCGACGCGCGCCCGGCGGCCGACCCGCGCCCGGTCAGGACCGGCGCCCCGGCGGAGCCGAAGGGGGTGGACACCTGTGACGACGCCGTCCTCGACTACTACCGCCCCCGCTAGGTTCCTGCTGCTCGGCGACTCGCACGCGGGCCCGATCGGACGGGCCGCGAAGGCCGCCCGGATCCCCTTCCAGGGCGGTCCGATCGGTGCCGGGCGCGAGTTCACCGACGACTTCTTCGAGCCGCGCGAGCACGACGTGGTGTTCCGCAAGGCCGAGGCCGACGCCTACTACCGGAGCTTCCTGGCGGACCTGGACGTGGACGGCCTCGGGCACCTCACGGTCCCGCTGGTGTGCACCTTCGGCCTCAGCTCGCACTTCGTCGCCACCCGGGAGAACTGGCACCTCTACCGCCGCGACGGCGGCTTCGCCCCGGGCTTCCTCACCGGACCGCTGTTCGACGCCGTCGTCCGCGCCACCGTCCGCGACGCACTGGCCTTCTACCGCCACGCACTCCGCCTCGGCCTGCGGGTGCTGGCCGTGCTGCCGCCGCAGCGGGTGCCGGAGCAGTCCGACCCGGCGGTGTTCATGGCCGCGCAGGAGACCGTCCGCAGCGCGCTCGACGAACTCGGCGTCGAACTCGTCGACCTCCGGGCCCGCACCACCGGACCGGACGGCCTCCAGCGCCCCGAACTGTGCGAGGCCGACGACTCCATCCACGGCAACCTGGCCTTCGGCCGGCTGGTCCTCGCGGACCTGCTGGCCCGCGGGCTGTGACGACACCGAACACCCCACCACAGGAGCAGGTCATGGAGCAGTACGAACTGGACGCCGTCAGGGCCGTCACCACCAGGCCCGCCAAGGAGTACCGGACCATCACCGTCGACCCCGTCACCCCGGTGATCGGCGCCGAGGTCACCGGCGTCGACCTCTCACAGGAGCTGCCGGGCGAGCAACTGGCCGAACTGAAGCAGGCGTTCCTCGACCACCACGTCCTGGTGTTCCGCGACCAGCACCTGACGGACGAGGACCACAAGCGCTTCGCCGCGCACTTCGGCGAACTGCGCCCCGTCAACCCGCCCCCGGTCGACGCCGATCCGTACATCCTGGAGATCAGCACCGACGCGGCGGCCGAGAACGTCGCCGGCAACGGCTGGCACGCCGACGGCACCGCCGACGCCGAGCCCTCGCTCGGGTCGATGCTCCACATCACCCGCGTGCCGGAACCGGGCAGCGGCGGCGACACCCTGTTCGCCAACATGCACCTGGCGTACGAGATGCTGTCCCCGACGATGCGCGGACTGCTCGACGGCCTGACCGCCGTGCACGACGGCCTCGTCGCCTTCCAGGGCTACACCCCGCCGCCGGGATACGTGATCCCCAAGAACGAGCACCCGCTGGTGGTGCGGCACCCCGAGACCGACCGCAGGATCCTCTACGTCAACAAGGCCTACACCGCGCGCATCCCCCAGCTGTCCGCCGACGAGAGCCGGGCCCTGCTCGACCTGCTCTGCGCGCTGCCGGCCCAGCGGCCCATGCTGACCTGCCGCATCCGCTGGACCCCCAACACGCTGGTGTTCTGGGACAACCGCTGCGTCCAGCACCACGCCACCTACGACTACCACCCGCACACCCGCTACGGCCGCCGGGTCGCCATCAACGGCGGGCCGCTCAAGGGCTGAACCGGCTCCGGCCCGGGCCGCTCAGCCCTTGAGCGGCCCGGCTCAGGCCGCGTCCGCGCGGGCCAGGCAGTCGGCGAGGCCGTCGGCCAGCCGCGCCCAGGTGGCGCGCTCGCCGTGCTCGTCCCGCCGGTCGGCGTGCACCCGCACCACCGCGCGGACCCGGGCGAACGGGCAGGTCTCGGCATAGGCGTCCGGGTCCGCCGCCGCGTAAGCGGCCGCCAGGGCCGCCGAGTTGGCCAGCGCGTTCGCGTCGGCATGGGCCCGCACGTTGGCCGTGGTGTTGAGCTCCGCGTAGGTCTCGCCGTACCGGGCGGCCTCGGCCGCGTCGTAGCCGTTCGCCAGCGCGAAGGAGCCGGCGGCGGCAGCGGCCGTGGCATGGGCCTCGGCGTACGGGTACGCGTGGTGGAAGAGCTCCCGCAGCTCCGGTTCGAGGGCCGCACGCCACGTGCTCTCGTCGACCCGACGGCCGCTCAGCGCACCCGCGTGCAAGGCCAGGACGGCCTCGATGGACGCGGCGGACCGGCCGTGCCGCTCGCTCGCCTCGGCCAGCACCGGGCCGACGGTGGAGCAGTGCCAGTCGTGGATCACGCCGAACGGCACCCGGCCGCTCAACCGCGCCAACTCCCGTTGCACCCGGAGCACCCAGGCCCCGGCCGTGTCCGCGTCCATGCCGTCGCACAGCACCTCCGACACCTGCGCCAGCCAGGCCGGCCCGGTTGGCCCGCCTCCTGTCGGTGCCGCCCCGCCGGAGGCCGGTGAGTCGGCGCCGAGTGAGGAGCGGGCGGTGGGAGCGGTTTCGGCTGAGGTCATCTGATCTGCTCCTGAGTGGTGGGACGGTCCGACCCCTCGCCTACCCATGCGGACGACTCGGGTCACCTCGGCGTCGAGGTCCGCGCCGGAACGCACGAAGGGTGGTGGGGGGGGGGGGGGGGGGGGGGCTCCCCCCCCCCCCCCCCCCCCCCCCCCCACCACCCTTCTTCCGCTCAGGGCTGGTTCAGCCCGATCGGGATCAGGCCCTTCCTCCCTCAGCGGCCAGGAGGGGCATCAGCCAGTCGAAGTCGGTCAGCAGGAAGCCGGTGGTGAGGTAGGGCAGCTCCGAGTCGAACTCTGCCGGCAGTGCCCAACCCTGGTGCTGGAGGTAGGGGTTGTCCCACGCCACCACGTGGCCGCCGCTGCCGGTGCTGTCCTGCTTCGGGCCTTCGGTGTGGTCCCAGCCGTCCCCGTGGCCGTGGCCGGGGTGGTGGTGGTCGCACTTCTCCTCGCACGGCGGGAGGCACCGGGCGAGCGCGGAGGACGGCGGGGTGGTCACCGGCGCGGTCCCGGGCGGGGAGTTCGGCGGCACGTAGGAGGCGGTGACGGTGTTGACGGTGTCCTCACTGATCAGGCTGGAGCAGTAGAAGGTCTTCGTCTCTCCCGCCGCCAGGTCGAACGACCCGGCCGCCGCCTCGCAACTCCGCTCCTGGGCATCGTTCAGGGTGATGCCGGTCAGGTCCGCGGTGCCGTTGTTGGTGACGGTGATCTGCCAGAAGGCGAGGCACTTGTCCGGGTCGCACATGTCGGCGGGCCCGTTCCCCTTGCGCAGGGTCACCTCCTTGACCCACGGCCCGGTCCCGCCGGCACCGCAGTCAGCGGCGTTGTCGGACTCGCAGACCTTCTTGTCGACGATCAGCGACGGGGTGCCGGTCACGTCGACGGTGGCCTCGGACGGGGGCGTGGTGATCGGGGTGCCGCCGGGGCCGGGGAACGACGCCGTCACGGTGTTCACCGTGCGCTGGGTGACGTTCGCCAGGTCACAGAAGACCTGCCGCGACGCGCCCACCGCCAGGTCGAACGTTCCCGCAGCGGTGACGCAGGACGGCGAGACGCTGTCCGTGAGCGTGATCCCGGTGACGGGGACGTTGCCGGTGTTGGTGACGGTGATCCGCCAGTATGCGGTGCTGCCCGAAGGCACGGTGGTGTTCTTGGCCCACGGGCCCGGGCCACCCGCCATGCAGTCGGCGGCGTTGGTGGAGGTGCAGACCTCCTTGTTGATGCTGATCGAGGGGACGGCGGGCGGGGTCACGTCCACCGTCGCGTCGGACGGGGGCGTGGTGACCGGGGTGCCGTTCGGGCCGTGGCCCGAGGCCGTCACGGTGTTGACGGTGTGCTGGGTGACGTTCGTCAGGTCACAGAAGACCTGGTGCGAAGCCCCCGCGGCGAGGTCGAAGGTGCCGGCGGCGGTGACGCAGGACGGGGAGACGCTGTCCGTGAGGGTGATGCCGGTGACGGGAACGGTGCCGGTGTTGGTGACGGTGATCCGCCAGTACGCGGTGTTCCCGGAGGGGATGGTGGTGCTCTTGGCCCACGGTCCGGGGCCGCCCTCGACGCAGTCGGCGGCGTTGGTGGAGGTGCAGACCTCCTTGTTGATGCTGAGCGAGGGGACGGCGGGCGGGGTCACGTCCACCGTCGCGTCGGACGGGGGCGTGGTGACCGGGGTGCCGTTCGGGCCGTGGCCCGAGGCCGTCACGGTGTTGACGGTGTGCTGGGTGACGTTCGTCAGGTCACAGAAGACCTGGTGCGAAGCCCCCGCGGCGAGGTCGAAGGTGCCGGCGGCGGTGACGCAGGACGGGGAGACGCTGTCCGTGAGGGTGATCCCGGTGACGGGAACGGTGCCGGTGTTGGTGACGGTGATCCGCCAGTACGCGGTGTTCCCGGAGGGGATCGTCGTGCTCTTGGCCCACGGTCCGGGGCCGCCCTCGACGCAGTCGGCGGCGTTGGTGGAGGTGCAGACCTCCTTGTTGATGCTGAGCGACGGGACGGCGGGCGGGGTCACGTCCACGGTCGCCTCGGACGGGGGCGTGGTGATCGGCGTGCCACCCGGACCCGGGAACGACGCCGTCACGGTGTTGACGGTGTGCTGGGTGACGTTCGTCAGGTCGCAGAAGACCTGGTGCGAAGCGCCCGCGGCGAGGTCGAACGTCCCCGCAGCTGTCACACACGACGGCGAGACGCTGTCCGTCAACGTGATGCCGGTGACCGGAACCGTCCCGGTGTTGGTGACGGTGATCCGCCAGTACGCCGTGTCCCCGGAGGGAATCGTCGTGCTCTTGGCCCACGGTCCGGGGCCGCCCTCCACACAGTCGGCAGCGTTGGTGGAGGTGCAGACCTCCTTCAGGATCGCGAGCGACGGCACGTCCACGGTCGCCTCGGACGGCGGAGTCGTGATGGGCGTGCCGCCGGGGCCGGGGAACGTGGCAGTCACGGTGTTGACGGTGTGCTGGGTGATGTCCGTCAGGTCACAGAAGACCTGGTGCGAAGCGCCCGCGGCGAGGTCGAACGTCCCCGCAGCCGTCACACACGACGGGGAGACACTGTCCGTCAACGTGATGCCGGTGACCGGAACCGTCCCGGTGTTGGTCACCGTGATCCGCCAGTACGCGGTGGCACCGGGTGTGAGCGTCGCGTTCTTCGCCCATGGTCCTGGGCCACCGTCCACACAGTCGGCGGCGTTGCCCGAGGTGCAGACCTCCTTGTTGATGGTCAGCTGCGGCGCGCACTCCGGACCGGGAGTGACCTGGAGGGTGACGGTGTTGGAGGTGACGGGAGCGCTGCCGTTGGTGGTGGCGGAGGCCTGGTCGGAGACGGAGGTGACGGAGCAGTCCGTGCTCACCGTGGTGTCGTAGCAGATCTGCGGGGCGTCACCGACGAAGGTCACCTGCATCTGCGGCTGGCCGCCGGAGAACGAGGAGTCGTTGATGAGGTCGATGTTGCCGATGACCTGGATGGGTGAGTCGGTGATCGGTACCGAGGAGATGTCCGCCGTCCCCGTGGCCGGGTCGAACGGGAAGGTGCCGATGGTGGTGCCGTCGGACGCCACCACGGTCACCGTGGACTGGTTGAAGTTGACGGTCGTCGGGTCGATGCCGAAGAGGCTGACCGTCCCGTAGGACCTGACGTGTCCGGTCAACCCGTCGCAGTAGTACGCCGAGGGGTTGATGGTGCTCTGGGCCCTGGTCTTGAGGCAGGGCGAGGCACCGGTGACCGGGTCGAGGGAGAACAGGTAGCCGGTGTCGCCGAGGCTGTACTTGCACTGGCCGTCGTAGGCGAAGCCGTACGGACTGGTGTTGCCGCCGTTGACGTTGGGCGGGCCGTTGACGACGCCGTTGGTGCCGTACTGGGTGCACGGGCCCTGGATCGTCCAGTCGTAGCAGAACAGGCTGCTGTTCAGGGTCGGGGTGTTGCCCGTGTAGAGCCAGAACGGGAACTCGGTCTCCAGGTGCCCGTTGGGGGAGGTGATGGTCAACGGGACCTGGTAGTTGGCCTCACCGGGGCCGACGTTGGTGCTGACCAGGGCCTGGAGGCCGGGGGGCGCGGCGATCGGGTTGCCGGCGAAGTCGAAGCAGACGGGGGTGCCGATCGGCGGGTTGGTCTGCTGGTAGACGCCGCCGGCGATGGTGCAGACGCCGGTGGCGGTGCCCGAGGAGTCGTGCGTCGCGAAGACGTTGTCGACCCGGGCGGGCCCGCTGCTGATCGGGGTGACGATGACCTTGGGGGTGGCCCAGCCGGTGCAGGCGGCGCCGGTCGACGGGTCGAAGCAGCCCATCACCGACGGCAGCGGGTTCCGCTGGTTGTCGGTGACGTAGACCTTGCCGTTGATGACCGTCATGGTGCCGACGTAGTCACCGGGGAAGCCGCCGGCCTCGTTGGGGGGCAGCCCGATGTTGAAGGTGCCGCAGGAGGCGTTGGCGGTGCGGTCGTAGCAGAGGATCTCTCCGGTGCTGGAGACCGCGTAGATCAACCCGTTCGGTGCCTCGACCACGCCGCCGATGACCGTGCCGCTGCCCTGCTGGAGGACCGTGAAGCCGCAGCTGGCCTGGGCCTGGAGGTCGATGCAGCCGACGCCGATGTGCTGGAAGACGACCCGGTCGACCGCTGCGTAGTACAGCTTGGAGCCGTCCAGCACGTAGGTCGGGGTGCGGGTGCTGCCGAGGTCGCCGGTGGTCGCGCCGGGCACCGAGGAGTTCAGCGCCTGCGGCCAGGTGGTGGGCGCGCCGCTCGGGGTCGGGCAGGGGCCGTTGGTCAGCAGGTCCGTGCAGACCACGGCGGCGGTGTTCGAGGAGCCGTGGTGGTAGATGTTCCAGGCCTGGGGCGTGGCGACACCGTTGATCGTGGCGGTGTAGAGGATGGGGGTGAAGCCGTCGCCGCCGGTGGCCGTGTTGACCGGCTTGAACGGCGGCGGGATCGGGATGACCGCGCCGGTCGCGGGCGCGGAGAGCTTGGGGTTGCTCGCCTGGACGGCGTTGGTGGCCGTGCCCGAGTCGGTCGTGGTGAAGGTGGTGCCGCCGTTGGTGGACCACTCCTTGGAGAAGCCCGGGGGCACCTGGAGCGAGCCGGGCACGTAGGTCTGGGTCTGCGGGGTGCTGCCGGGTCCGCCCTGGATCACGTCGGTGATCGTGGTGGAGACCGGTGTGTTCTCCGGGTTGGTGGCGGAGACCACCCAGCGGATCGGGTCGCCCGGCGCGGCGGTGGTCGTGCTGCCGGTGGCGAGGTCGGTTCCGGTCTTCGTCAGGGTCACCGGCAGCTGACGGCCGGTGTGACGGTCGGTCGCGCCGGTGCCGGTGCCGGTGCCGGTGCCGGCGCCGCGGGCGGTGGAGGTGGTCGGGGTGTCGGCGGCGTGCGCCGCCGCCGGCGCGGCGAAGGACGCGGACGCGGTGGCGAACGCGAGGAGGAGGGGTAGCGCCGCCCGGGTGAGGCGGTCGCGGAGCGCTACCGGTCCATGGCGTCTTCGCTCGCCTCCGCTGATGGGTGGACAGCGCCTCATGACGATTCCCTTCGATTGAGCGACCCGGTGTCACACGGTGTGCTGAGCGGTGGTGGTGCGAGCGGGCAACCGTGGGGCAGGGGCGTTCAGTGCGTGATCCGCTACCCACAGTGACCGTACGGATGTAGTATGACTTCTGAAAGTGCGACAAATAGCTTTAATGCCCCCAAATGAGAAGGCATTCACTCCGGTGTGCGTGACAGCGGGCCGACCGGCCCCGGGGATGCGGAAGGGCGGCCGGAGCAGTGCGCTCCGGCCGCCCTTCCTGTCGTGGTGTCAGACGAGCCCGGTGACCAGGAGGAGGTCGCTGACCCGTTCGGCACCCGAGGTGACGGTGACTCGGTAGAGGCCCGGCCGGGGGAGGGTGACGGCGGCCACCAGGGTTGCCTCGCTGAGGAGGAGTCGGGGTGTGGCCACGGTCGCCCCGGTGGCCTCGTCGACGATGCGGCAGGTGGTGCCCTCCGGCGGCGCGCCGTGCGCCATCAGCGGCCAGGGCTGCCCGGAGACGGCCGTCTCCGGGAGGGACAGGCCGAGCCCGGGGCGCTGGAGGGCGCCCATGGCCGCGCGGGGCCGATGGGCGGCCGGCCGCCGGTCGGTGAGCACGGACCGGACGAGCTCCAGGACGTTCGGATCCGAGGGGAGGGTGCCGTGCCGGCCGGACACGTACAGGACGGCGTTCGAGGCGGAGGGCGCGGCGGCGTCGCGGGGGACGAGACCGTCCCCGCCACGGTCCCAGCGGACGATCTCGCCGGAATCGCTCCGGTACGGGCGGCCGTCGGCGTGGGTGCGCGGTGCCGTCAGCAGTGGCTCGACGCCGTCCCCGGTGAGCCGCAGGCCCTGGACGGTCGGCTGGCCGATGCCGACGACGGCGCGGGTGCGGGGAAGGAAGGGTGCGCGCGACTCCGCGGCCCGTGCGGCCCGTGCGGCGGCGGCGAGGTCCGGGTCGCCGCCGAGGCGGCGGACGTCGTCGAGGTGGAGTCGGCGCGGTCCGTCGTCGGTCTCGACGCAGCGGAAGTCCGGCAGCAGGTCGTACACCCCCGGCAGGGTGGCGGCCAGGCCGTGCAGCGAGCGCGGCAGGAACCGGCGGCGGCCGCTGAGCATCTCGGCGACGGCGGGGGTGCCGTGGAAGGGCGTGCCGATGGTCACCAGGTCGCGGGTGAGCGCGGCCAGTCGGGAGTCGGCCGCCAGCGCCGCCCGGGCGACGAGTCCGCCGGTGGAGTGGGCGACGAAGACCAGCCGGGGTTCCTCGCCGGGCGCTGCTGCCCGGAGGCGGTGCGGGCTCGTCCGCCAGGCGGCCAGGTGGTGGTGGGCGGCCTCGGCCAGCAGCCGCGCGTTCACCTCGGCGGAAAGTCGCCAGTCGTAGGGGAAGGGCAGGACCGCGTCCTGGTGGGGGACGGTGGCGTGCAGGGCGTCGAGCAGGGGCTGGTAGGTCTCCAGGCCGCCGAGCGTCGAGAGCCAGGCCGGGGCGCGCAACAGGCCGTCGGGGTGCAGGCGCCCGGGCCTGCCCGCGCGCTCGGTGGGGGTGACCTGCAGCGGGGAGAGGTCGCCGAGAGTCAGCCGGAGGAGGTTGGTGGGTCTCAGATCGCCCCAGACGTGCCGGCCGGTCTCGGTGTCGAGGAGCGCGCTGCCCATGAAGCCGGGAAGGAAGACGACGGCGTCGTGGGTGATGTCGCGGGCCGTCGGGTGGCCGGCGGCGGGGGGCAGCAGCTCCTGGTCCACCTCGTGCCGGAGGTGTTGGACCACTGCCGTGTTCCAGGCTTCGGGGTACTCGCCGTCCCGGCCGAGGTAGGTGTGGACGGCGTCACCGAAGTCGACGCTGGTGAGTGCGGGGCCCGACGGGTCGGTGTCGGTGTCGGCGTCGGTCGTGGCGACCGGGACGTCGACGCCGGTGGTCCGGGTGAAGTCCTGCAACTCCTCGGGGGTGAGGGTGTCGCGCAGGGCCGCGTCACCTCCGTCGGAGAGGTCGACGCCGGACTGCTGGGCGGCCAGGGCGACCAACTCGGGTGCGTCGTCGCCGAGTTCGGCGGCGATCTGTCGGACGAAGGCAGGACTCCAGGCGATGTCGCGCAGGTCCAGCCCGTTGACCATGGCGAGGGTGCGGGCACGAAGCTGCCGGGCATCGAGTGAGTCCAGCGAGCCGCCCGTCCTGTGCAGGCGCAGGAGGGCCACATTGATGTTGAGCAGGATGAACGTGTCCTGGATGGCCTCCGCCGCGAGCAGGGCTCGGTTGAGCAGATCGAAACCCAGGCCGAAGTCGCCACGGTTCGCGGCGATCTGGGAACGCAGCATGAGCATGGCCACGGTGAGGGTCGGGTCGCTCCCGTCGCCGAGAACGTCGTCGGCCATGGCGTCCGCTTCGTCCCAGCGGCCCAGGGAGCCCAGGGCGCCGATGTGCCGAATGGCGAGTTTGGCATTCTCGCGCACCTGTTGGGGGCGTTCCTGAAGGAGCGCCAGCGCCTCGTCAGGAAGGTCGTCGACGAGGAGCTGGCCTGTTGCCCGCAGCGCCTGTCGGGCCCAGGTCTCGTCGTCGGCCTGCGCCCGGATCTCCGCGGGGGCGATGTTCCCCAGCCGCTCGGCGAGGTAGGCCTGTGAGCGCGGTGGCAGTTCGTCGTAGGCCGGCTCCAGCAGTCGGCCCGCCTCTTCCTCCCACCGGTCGTCGAGGGCCGCGGTCGGCTCGCCCAGGGCCAGCCGGTGGTACAGCTCCTCGACCCGGTCGCCGTTCTCCTCGTAGTGGGCGACGGCCCGCCGGCGGATCAGCTCCACGACCTCGGGATGGTCGTGCCGGAGCAGTGGCAGCATGACGGCGCGGACGTCCGCCCGGTGGACGACCGCGAACTGCCCCGGTACCTCCTCGACGAGGGAGACTTCCTTCCGGAACCGGTCGAACAGGTCCCATGCGCGGTCCTCGTCCACGGTACCGAGGCCGCAGGGATCGGCCAGGACGTCGCGGATGACCTCCGGCGTGACCTTCCGGACGACCAGGCCAGGGCTGGCGATGCGGCGCAGGTCCGGGTCGTCCAGGTGGTCGAGGATGCGCCGGTACAACACGCCCTGGACGGTCTCGGCCTCCAGCTTCTCCCGGAGCCGCTCGTGCAGCGCCGGGTCCCGCAGGGCGTCGGACTCGTGGCGGAGCAGGGCGGCGGCCAGCTTGAGGTTGAGCGGGCTCCGGCCGACCGTGTCGGTGACCAGGTCCAGCTCCTCGTCGGTGGCCCGGGTGAGTTCGGTGACGTGCCGGCGCAGGAAGTGGCGGGCCGTCGCCGGGTCGAAGCCGTCGAGCGGAAGGTGGCGGAAGCGGGGGTCGTCGACCGGCGCGCGGCCGGCGGCGATGACGCGCAGCTTCGGGCAGATCCAGCGCAGGCTGTCCAGGGCGTGCAGCAGGCGCTCCTGGGCGTGTCGGCCACGGCGCTGCACCCGCTCGAAGGTGTCCAGGACGAGCAGTGGAGCCTGGCCGCCGAACTCGGACCCGAAGGCGGTCAGGAAGGCGCCGACCCTGCCGAGCAGCAGGTCGGTGTCCCGGGCCTGTGAGCTCCGGTGTTTGGACGAGGAGCTGCGGTCCTGCTCCGCACCGAGGTCGGCGGCGACGGCGCGGCGGAGGGAGTGCCCCAGGGCCTCGGCCCTGGGGGCCAACCCCGGTGCCAGCAGGGCGACCTGGCGGACGGCTTCGATCAGGACGGTCAGCGGGCGTTCCGGTGCCAGCTCGGGACGCTCGAAGGTCAGGTAGAGGTGGGCGACGGAGCCCCATGCGGCGCGGTCCAGCAGGAAGCGCGACAGCAGGGTGGACTTGCCGACCCCGCCCGGCCCGTGGACCAGCAGCCAGGGGGAGTAGCCGTCCTGGCCGTCCACGTACCGGCCGAGGGTGCGCAGTTCGTCCCGCCGGCCCGTGAAGGTCTCGTCGGCGAGCGCCCGCAGCGGTTGCAGCAGCCGGGCGCGCTTGAGGTTCTGCTGCAGCTCGTCGGTGGACGGCAGGGTCAGTCCCCGGTCGGCGAGCGCGGCCCGGGTGCCGGGGGTGTCACGGAACCAGCCGACCACGGTGAGGGCGGCGTAGAGCTCGTCGAAGCCCTGGTGCTCCAGCGGGGGGTTCCGTTCGGCGAGGAACCGCTCGACCCAGTCGCGCGCGGCGTCGCGATCCGTGCGGGGCGCGGCGGTGAGGGCGGCCCGCAGGCGTTCCGGGCCGCCCAGGGCCTCGATGGTGAGGGTGCGCACCTCGGGGGTGAGCCGCCAGCGGCGGCCCTCCCGGGTGGTGACCCGTTCGCAGTCCCGGGTGAGGAAGTCCCGCAGGGACGCGTCGACCTCGTCCGCGCCCCTCGCCACGGCGGCTGTCTCCACCGTGGCCGTCTCCAGGCTCTCGGCGGTGAACGCGCCGAGCAGGGCGGTCCGTTCGCGGTAGCCGGCGCGGGGCGGCAGGGTGATGGTCTCGGTCACCGTCGTCAACGTCCCTCGTAGAGGCTTCGGCCGAGGCCGACAGCCGTGTGCTGGATCGCGGCGGTCAGGGGGAGGCCATCGGGGAGGCAGGCGTCGAGGCCGGTCTCGTCCAGAAGTTTGGCGGTGAGGTCGCCGGCCGCCTCGGCGTCGATCGGGCAGCCGGCGTCCGCGGCGACCGCGTGGAAGTACTCGCGGAGGTCCTCGACGCCGATCGGGGCCAGCCGTTCCCTGGCCGCGTGCCACTCGATGTCGGGCGGCAGCCAGCCGTCGTAGGCGAGCAGCACGATCCGCAGCCGGTCCGCCATCTCCTCCTCGACCACCGCCTCGACCAGCCGGCTGACCGCGCGCAGGGCGGGCTCGGTGAAGCGGAGGGACTCCGAGTCGTCGAAGACGAGCCAGTGCCGGGGTCGCGCCGGGCCGGAGCGCTTCTCCTCGCGCATCAGCCCCCTGAGCTGACTGACCAGCCGGTCGGCCTGCTGGTCCTCGGAGGAGTGGTGGTCGATGTCCATGTTCCACTCCCGGAACTCGTCGTTGAGGAACGCGGTCAGTTCGGCCACCCGGACCGGCTCGGTGTACTGGCTCATCCGGATCCGGCACGGGTCGATCCCCTGGCTGGTGAGCACGTGCTGGATGAGGAACCAGGTGAAGGTCCGCCCGGTCCGCGGACCGCCTTCGACGGTGAGCACGCGGTGGCCGCGGTCCTGGACCATCTCTCGCAGCCGGTCACGGAGGGACTTCCGGTCGAAGAAGGCGCGCTGCCGGTCGTTGATCAGGCCGTGGCCGAACGGATCGGTGGGCTGCTCGGCCGCCTCCTCGCTGAGCAGGTTTCTGAAGACCACCGCGTTGGCCCGGGAGTTGGGATCGTCGGCGGCGGCCTGGACGAGCTTGCGCAGCCGCCCGGTCGCGGCCGCCAGCTCGAGGATTTCCGGCCAGGCGTCGAGCATCTTCTGCTGCCAGTGGATCTCCGCCGCTCCGATGCCCGCGAGGGCGGTGAGCTGCCGGGACTCGGGCTGGAGGCTGTAGGAGTCCATGAGGGCCTTGAGTAGCCACTTGGCTCTGAAGTCCTCATGGGGGAACGGGCGTTGGTCCAGCAGTGCCACCGGCTCACCTCACCCCGGCGGCGGCCAGGTCCGCGGCCACCCGTTCGACGCGCAGGCCCTCGTTGCGGAACTCCGACGCGCTGAGCCGCCCTCCGGCGCGGGTGTAGCGCCGGTGCAGGGCCACCAACTGCCAGCGCTCGTCGAAGACGGGGGAGCCGGAGGAGCCGTACGCGGTGTCCGTCCAGTACTGCACGACCTGCTCGTCCACGTGCCGGACCACGTTGTGGCGGGCGGCGAGCTTCTTCACCAGTCCGTGCGGGTGCTGGATGATGCAGACCCGGTCGCCCTCGGCGACGGAGACCCGTTCGGGGAGCGGCACCACCAGGGCGTCCTCGGGCAGGGGGTCGGCGGCCCGGATCACGGCCCAGTCGGCCTCCGGCCGGCCGACGGCCGTGCCGGCGTCGCACCGGACGGTGCGGTAGGTGAGTTCCCTTCCGTCGAGGTCCTGCTCGTAGCCGAACCAGGCCTCGACCGCCTCGGCGGGCCGGCCCCCGGAGTGCAGCACGTGGTGGTTGGTCAGCAGCAGGTCGGGGCCGATCCGGAAGGCGGTGCCGTAGCAACTGCTGCCGTCGGCGTGGGTGACCAGCAGCCGGCAGACGGCGGTGGCGAGTTCGGCGCCGCGGCGCAGGAACGCGACGTCCAGGAACTCGGAGGCGCGGAAGATCTGGCGTTCCTGCTCGTCCGGGTCCCGGAAGGCGGCCCAGGTGTCCGCCGGGGGCTCCGGTTCGGGGGCGGGGAGCACGGGTCGGGCGGCGAGCAGTTCGCGGATGCGGGTGGCGAGGGCCACGTCGGGGCCGGCGGCGATCCGTTCGAGCAGGGGGCGGAGCTTCTCCTGGTTCCGGGCGACGGTGATCAGGTCGAACCAGACGAGGGTCATCGGCTGGTCCCAGTTGATCGCGGCCGGGGGGACGCCCGCCTGTTGGGCCAGCTCCAGCACCGGGTTGACCCGGAAGTGGACGGACGCGAGCAGGTCGCGGAGCTCGACGGCACCGGGGTCGGTCCACCGGAAGGGGTAGCTGTCCAGGAAGTGGGGTCGCGGGGAGGGGGTCCCGCCCTGCGCGGGGATCGTCGTCGCCATGCCCTGTGTGTTCGCTCGTCGGGGAGGGGTGGGGGAGGCGGAGGGGGAGGGACCGCCGCCTGGGAGGCTACGGCTGGAAGGCCCAGTACGCGCCGTCCGGGTGCGGGATCCGGGCCAGCCCGTAGCGCCGGGACGGTCCGTGGCCGTGGCGCAGCAGCCCGTGCAGGTCGGACAGGACGGACCGGTGGTCGCCGGGGTAGGAGTGGCCCATCAGGCCGGTGTCGAGGTGGGAGACGTCGACGGTGTCCAGGCCGGGGGCGACCACCAGGCCCGGTCCGGCCTGGCCCGCCCGCGGGTGTTCGGCCAGGCGGCGCGAGGCGGCGAGCGCCAGGTCGTTGGCGGAGACGTAGAGGGTGCAGCCGCGCGCCTGGCGGACGATCCGCGGCAGGAGCTGGCGGAACACCTCGGCGTCGACGTCGGGCGCGGTGAAGACGACCTGCCCGAGCCGGCCCGCTCCCGTGGGGAGGGCGGTGGTGTCCAGGTCGGCCAGGGCGTCGACGACCACTCGGTTGCCCATGCTGTGGGCGACGATGTGCAGCTCGTCGACGCCGGTGCCCGTCAGCACGTGCCGCAGGAACTCCTGGAAGTACGGGACGGCCCGGCGGGCGGCGTTGCCGTCGGCCGCGTAGTCCGTGACGGAGGCCCTGGACGGCCAGCTGTACAGCATGGGCAGGCCGGTGAAGTTCAGGTCGTAGGCGATCTGGGCGGCGCGGACGGCGGCGTCGGCGAAGGAGACGTTGTAGCCGTGGACGAACACCAGCGCCGACCGGGGGCCGCCCCCGCCGGCCGGGAGGTGGTGGCACCGGGCGAGCGCAGCGAACTCGTCGTCGGTGAGCGGGCTGACGTCGTCGAGGTGGGTGTCCCGGGCCGGGCTGGTGCGGAACCGAAGCTGCCACCAGCGGGGCTTCTCGACGGCGCCGACGCGGTGGTCGTCGGGGACGTTCACCAGGGCCTGCCCGTACGACAGTTGCCCGCGCTCGCCGCCGTACGCCGGCCGCGTCCGGGGGCCGCCGCCCCCGGTGACCGGCGCGCGGTCGGTGGCGTAGAGGACGGGGACGAGCAGCGACCGCGGCGTCGTGCCCCAGGAGGGCGGCGGAGCGTCCGGACCGAAGCGTTCCCGGCCCTCGGTGAGCGCGTCGAACTCGGCAGCCAGGAGGTCGCCCAGCGGCGGGTGCGCCTCGAAGGCGGCGGCCACCGCGTGGGCGGCCTCCTCGACGGCGTCCGGTGCGTCGGCCCCGGGCGCGCCGGGCCCGGCCGACGGCGCCTGGACGCGCGCGCTCTCCAGGGCTCGCAGTGCCACCAGGACCTCGGACTCCAGGCGTTCGCGCTCGGCTTCGGGCAGGCTGTCGGCCACCTTCGGCCAGACCCGGGCGACGGCCGGCTCCAGCACTTCCCACGCGTCCAACATCGGCCCCCAACCAGATCGTTCACGATGAACCCGACGGTGTGACAACGGTATCGAACCGGATCGATCGCATCATAGGGCCCGGGTGGACGGGCACTGTCACGAACGCATGCCGGGTTCGACCTGATCGAGCATCAGAAAACCTGACCGGCAGCCCGGAACTGCCCAAGTCCACCCGAGTGGAGTGGTGCACCGCGACCTCGGTCCGCGCGGTGAGCCGGCGCTGAAGGCGGCGGACGTTCGGTCGAAGCGGGTGCCGGGGCCGGGCGTCAGAGGTGGCGGGAGTGTCTGGAGGCGTGGGCGAGGTCGTCCACGAGGGTGGGGGAGGGCTGGGGGATCTCGCCGTGGTCCTCGTCGTCGGAGTGGACGGGCAGCTGGTGGACGACGGCGGCGACGCGGGCCGGCAGGCGCAGCGTCAGGCCCTCGTGGCAGGCGGCGAGGGTCTCGGCCCACACGGCGGGCGGGAGCGGCCGGCCGGGCCGGGGCGCGGTCGGCGCGGCCCGGTCGCGGGGTTCGGCGGCGAGCCGGTCGGCCTGGTTGCGCCAGTAGTCGGAGTCGCGGAACTCGCCGCGACTGGCGTGCAGGAAGGACAGGCAGCTGGCGGCGGTGGTGCTGCCGCCACCGGCGGCGAACTGCAGCCAGAACTGGCAGCCGTCGTCGTGTCCGGTCAGGTGGAGCAGTGCCGCCAGGACGAGCGCGCCGCCGGGGTGGACGCGCTGCCGGTTGTTGGTGAGGGCCTTCAGGGAGTCGGCGGCCTCGGGCTGGGCGATGATCAGGGTCGCGGCGAGGTCGAGTTCGTGGCGGGCCTGGAGGTGTTCGGCGCCCAGGGGGGCCCGGGCGCGGACGAGGCGGCGCAGGTCGGGGGCGGACACGCCGTCGGGCAGCTCGACCGGTTGATCGGGTTCGTCGTCGTACCCGTAGGGCCAGTTCCAGGGGGCGGCTGCCCGGCGGTCGTGTCCCCGTGTCACTTCATGTCCCCCGTGGTGGTTTCGGCGCCGAGGAGGCGGCGGAGCCTGGCCAGGCCCTGGCTGGTGGTGGTGCGGGCGTTGGTCTCGGTGATGCCGAGGTAGGTGGCGATCAGCGGGTAGTCGATCTCCAGCATGTAGCGGAGGACGATCATGTCGTACTGGCGCTCCGGCAGACGCAGGATCGCCTTGTAGAGCGCCTCGTAGTCGTTGTCGAGGTTCTCCAGGCTGATCCGGGCCTGGGCGTGGGCGCGCCGGATGGCGACGGCCCAGTCCGGGAGGACCGCCCTGGGCGGGGTCTGGCCGGTGCTCAACTCCCGGTCGGCGATGCACCGTTTGGCGATCATCCAGGCGTGGGCCTCGACGTCGGGCTGGCTCAGGACGCCGACCCAGTTCTGCCGCAGTTCCCGGCGGATGGCGCGGATCGCCTGGTCGACGAGTTCCGGGTCGTGCAGCCGCGCCCGGGCGACCGCACGCCAGGCCTTCTCGTGGCGCTCGCAGAAGGGTCGGTACGACAGTCGGTGGGTCGGCCGAACCGCCGCCCACTCGTCGTCACTGGTCAATGATCCTCCTCGTCGGCCCCAGGGGGGACGACGTTCGGCCGACCCGGGGTCGGGCACGGTGGGGTCCGTGGAGGACTCGCCGTCCTCCTGCGGACATCCAATCGTTCCGGGGAGTCGAATGTGAAGGCAATCACAAAAAGGCTTATACGACCTGCCATATGACAATGAGTTAAATGATGATCAGTCATATCCGATCGAAAGCGGTCGGGTTGGGCTCTGGGTCGGCCGCACCGCGTCGAGCCGGGCAGCCCGCGCCCGGCGAGGCGGTACGGCGCTTGATTGTCCGCGGCGAGGTGTGGGCATAGTGGACGATGGCCCGCGCCAGGGGTTCGCCACGCCTCATCACGGGGTTCGTGGTGCGCGCCGGCCTGCGGGCGTGACAACAGCCGACGCAGGGGGAAACGCATGGCAGCAGAGCAGCACGACGACACCGTCACACCGCCGGACGCCGAGGTCAACCTCGCCATCCACCGCCCCCACACGGCACGGATGTACGACTACTTCCTCGACGGCACGACCAACTTCCCCGCCGACCGGGAGGCCGCCGGACACGCCCTCGCCGTCTTCCCGCAGGCCCCGTTCGCGGCCCGCGCCAACCGGGCCTTCATGCACCGCGCCACCCGCGCGCTCGCCCGGAGCGGCATCACCCAGTTCCTCGACATCGGCACCGGGATCCCCACCTCGCCCAACCTCCACGAGATCGCCCAGCGGACCGAACCGCGGGCCAGGATCGTCTACGCCGACAACGACCCCATCGTCCTCACCCACGCCCAGGCCCTCCTCCACAGCAGCCCCGAAGGGCGCACCGCGTACGTCCAGGCCGACGTCCGCGAGCCCGAGGCCCTGCTGGAGGCGGTCCGGGCCACCGGTGTGCTCGACTTCACCCGGCCGATAGCCCTGAGCCTCGTCGCCCTGCTCCACTTCGTCCCCGAGGGCGCCCACGAGATCGCCGAGACCCTCAGGAACGCGATGCCGGTCCGCGGTTCCGCCCTCGTGATGAGCCACTTCACCCCCGACTACGCCCCCCAGGACGCGGCCCGCATGGAACGGGTCTACCGCGACAACGGCAACCCCGTCCGGGCCCGCGACCACGACGAGTTCAGCCGGTTCTTCACCGGATGGGACCTCCTCGACCCCGGCATCACCTCCACCCCCCGCTGGCGCCCCGAGCCGGACGACGAACGGATCAGCGACGCCCAGGCGTCCTGCCTGGCCGCCGTGGCCGTCCGTCCCTGACCGGCCCTCGGCACCAGTCTGGCAGGCCGCCGCCCCCGATGTGAAAGGCCGTCGCGACGAATTCGCACCGGACCTCCGACCGCCGTCCGGAGGAGTCGGCGCCCCCGGGCCCGGACCGTGACGTCCGGGCCCGGATCGTGAGTTCCGGGCCCGGATCGTGAGTTCCGGGCCCGGATCGTGACGTCCTGGGTCAGGACCGGAGGCTCGCTCCCGCCCAGGCGCGGTTGCCCAGGAGGGTCTTGACGTCCGAGGCGAGTCCGTTGTCCGGGTTCACCCGGAATCCGAGCTCGTAGAGGGTGTTCTTGTCCCAGTTGGTGGTGAGCAGCCGGACCGGGACGTCGCCGGGGTGGGACTGGAGGGCGAGTTTGAGTTCGGCGACGACCCGGGGGTTGATCCGGGCGGCGGGGACGGTGATGTGGACGGGCGGCTTGGTGCCGAGTTCGGCGGAGGAGACGTCGAGGGTGGTGATCTCCTGCCCGAAGACGCTCAGTGACCCGTCGCGCTCGTTGAGCCGGCCGCGGATCGAGATCACGTTGTCCTCGATCATCTGCTCGGCCATCAGGTTGTAGGTCGCGGGGAAGAACAGCACCTCGACCGAGCCGTCGCGGTCGGCGAGGGTGATGATCGCCCATG
This sequence comes from Kitasatospora sp. NPDC032121, assembly GCF_055580145.1. Lineage (NCBI taxonomy): Bacteria > Bacillati > Actinomycetota > Actinomycetes > Kitasatosporales > Streptomycetaceae > Kitasatospora > Kitasatospora sp. NPDC032121. The sequence goes on from NZ_JBVILX010000007.1 coordinate 125,326, forward strand.
CGTTGCCGGCCTTGTTGATCCGCCGGTCGACGCCGGTGATCAGCCCGGCGAGGCGCACCTCGCCCTCGGAGCGGCCGGAGCCGAGGAGTTCGGCGATCGAGGTGTCGCGGTTCTGGGAGAGGATGTGCTCGGCGCCGTCGAGCGGGTGGCTGGAGACGTAGAGGCCGAGCATCTCGCGTTCCAGGGCGAGGAGTTGGCGGCGCGGCCACTCGTTCTCGGTGAGCTGGAAGTCCAGTCCGATGCTGGGCCCGCCGTCGCCGGTGTCGAGGGCGCCGAACAGGTCGTCCTGCCCGATGGCCTGTTGCTTCTTCACCCCGGTGACGGCGTCGATCGCGCTCTCGTGCACGGTGCTGAGCGAGAGCCGGGAGTGGCCGAGGGAGTCGAAGGCGCCGGCCTTGATCAGGGAGTCGACGGTGCGCTTGTTGCACACCACCAGTTCGACCTTGTCCAGGAAGTCGGCGAAGGAGGTGTACTTGCCCTGTTCGTCGCGGGTGCGCACGAGGGACTCGATCACGGGCACGCCGACGTTGCGCACCGCCTTGAGGCCGAAGCGGACGTCGCTGCCGACGGCGGTGAAGTCGACCACCGACTCGTTGACGTCGGGGGAGAGGATCTTGATGCCCATCTGCCGGCACTCGGCCAGGTAGACCGCCATCTTGTCCTTGTCGTCGGCGACCGAGGTGAGCAGGGCGGCCATGTACTCGGCGGGGTAGTTGGCCTTGAGGTAGGCGGTCTGGTAGGAGACCAGGCCGTACGCGGCGGAGTGCGACTTGTTGAACGCGTAGCCGGCGAACGGGACCAGGACGTCCCAGACCGCCTGGATGGCCTCGTCGGAGTAGCCGCGTTCCTTGCAGCCGGCGTGGAAGGGGACGAACTCCTTCTCCAGCACCTCCTTCTTCTTCTTGCCCATCGCCCGGCGGAGCAGGTCGGCCTGGCCGAGCGAGTAGCCGGCGAGGACCTGGGCGGCGCGCTGGACCTGCTCCTGGTAGACGATCAGGCCGTAGGTGGGGCCGAGGACCTCCTTGAGGGGCTCCTCCAGCTCGGGGTGGATCGGGATGATCTCCTGCTGGGCGTTCTTGCGCAGCGCGTAGTTGGTGTGCGAGTTCATGCCCATCGGGCCGGGCCGGTACAGCGCGGAGACGGCGGAGATGTCGGCGAACTCGGTGGGCTTCATCAGGCGCAGCAGGGCGCGCATGGGGCCGCCGTCGAGCTGGAAGACGCCGAGGGTGTCGCCGCGGGCGAGCAGCTGGTAGGTGGTGGGGTCGTCGATCGGGATGTTGTCGATGTCGACGTCGACGCCCCGGTTGGCCTTCACGATCTTGATGCAGTGGTCGATGATGCCCAGGTTCCGCAGACCCAGGAAGTCCATCTTGATCAGGCCCATGGCTTCGCACGACGGGTAGTCGAAGCCGGTGATGATGGTGCCGTCCTTGTCCCGCATGTGCAGCGGGATCAGGTCGAGCAGCGGCGTCGAGGAGAGGATCACCGCGGCCGCGTGCACGCCGGTGCCGCGGATCAGGCCCTCGATGCCGAGGCCGGTGTCGATGATCTTCTTGACGTCCGGCTCGTTCGCGTAGAGCCCCCGGATCTCGGTGCCCTCGTTGTAGCGGGGGTGCTTCTCGTTGAAGAGGTCGGCCAGCGGGACGCCCTTGCCCATGACGTCCGGCGGCATCGCCTTGGTGATCCGGTCGCCCATCGAGAACGGGTAGCCGAGGATGCGGTTGGCGTCCTTGACGGCCGCCTTGGCCTTGATCGTGCCGAAGGTGTTGACCTGCGCGGTGTACGCGGAGCCGTACTTCTCGGTGACGTAGCGCACCATCTGGTCGCGCTGGCGGTCGTCGAAGTCGATGTCGACGTCCGGCGGGTTGATGCGCTCGGGGTTGAGGAAGCGCTCGAACAGCAGGTCGTGTTCCAGCGGGTCGAGCTGGGTGATCCCGGTCAGGTAGGCGACCATCGAGCCGGCCGCCGAGCCTCGGCCGGGGCCGACCGGGATGCCGTTGTCGCGGCCGTACTGGCAGATGTCGGCGACCACGAGGAAGTAGGCGTCGAACCCCATCGGGGTGATCACGCCCATCTCCAGCTCGACCCGGTCCAGCACCTCCTGGCTCGGGTTGTCGCCGTAGCGGTGCTGGAGGCCGGCCGCGATCTTCTTGCGCAGGTAGGAGGCCTGGGTCTCGCCCTCGGGCACGTCGAACTGCGGCATCCGGTCGACGTAGGTGAAGACCTCCTCGTACGACTCGACCCGCTCGGCGATCGCGAGCGTGTTGTCGCAGGCCTCCGGCAGCTCGCGGAAGAGCTCGCGCATCTCCTCGGCGGTCTTCACGTAGTAGCCGGTGCCCTGGAACTTGAAGCGGTTCGGGTCGTCCTTGTTCTTGCCCACGCCGACGCAGAGCAGGCTGTCGTGGGCGTCGGCCTGGTCGGCGGTCACGTAGTGCGAGTCGTTGGTGGCCAGCAGGGGGATATCCAGCTGCTTGGCGAGCCGGAGCAGGTCCTCGCGCACGTCGCGCTCGATGTCCAGGCCGTGGTCCATCAGCTCCAGGAAGTAGTTCTCCTTGCCGAAGATGTCCTGGTACGCGCCGGCGGCCTTCACGGCCTCCTCGTACTGGCCGAGCCGCAGCCGGGTCTGCACCTCGCCGGAGGGGCAGCCGGTGGTGGCGATGATGCCCTCGGCGTTCGCGGCGATCAGCTCGCGGTCCATCCGGGGCTTCATGTAGTAGCCCTCCATCGACGCGAGGGAGGAGAGCTTGAACAGGTTGCGCAGGCCGGTGGCGTTCTGTGCCCACATCGTCATGTGGGTGTAGCGGCCGCCGCCGGAGACGTCCTTGCCGCCCTCGCCGTCCGCGCCGGTCGGGCGCTGGCCGCCCGGCGACCAGAACACCTGCTTCTTCAGGAAGCGCGAGGACGGCGCCACGTACGCCTCGATGCCGATGATCGGTTTGACGCCGGTCTTCGCGGCGGCGTGGAAGAACTCGTAGGCGCCGAACATGTTGCCGTGGTCGCTCATCGCGATGGCGGGCATGCCCTGTCTCTCCGCCTCGGCGAACAGCTTGCCGTTCTTCGCCGCTCCGTCCAGCATCGAGTACTCGGTGTGGACGTGCAGGTGCGCGAAGCTGTCGGACACGGCGCTGTGCTCCTGGGGCGGGTGTCGGGAGGGAGAGCGGTCCACGCTAGCCGATCGGCGGCGGCGACGCGCCGGGCGGGGGTCGGTTGCCGAGACCTTGACGCATCCTTCCCGCTTCCCTGACGGGCTCTGCGCGTTCGCGACGGAGCCGGAACCACCGTCGACCGAACTCGCAGCCGGGAGTGGGCCGTTGCGCGCCGTGTGGGCGCCCGCGGAAGCCACGGCGGGCCAAGTTCGCGGTTTTCCACGATGCCCGCGCGTGGTGGCCGCGTGCCAGTCTGTGACTGCCACCGCAGCCCGCGACCGGGCCGGGCGGATCCGTCACAGGAGACCGGCCGTTCGCGGGGAACTCCAGGAAGGATATTGTCATGAACAGGCGAATCCGTGCGGCCTCGCTCTGCGCCGTGCTCGCCGCCGCGGTCCTCGTCGGCGGTACGGCCCAGGCGTACGCGGCCTCCCCCGCCCAGGCGCCGGCCGCGGCGCCCGCGGCCGTCACGCCCGTCGCCCAGGAGGGCGCGTCGGCGCTCGCGATCGACATCTGGCGCTGGGCCGGCCGGTACGACTCGTACCTCGCCGCGGAGGCGGCGTACTGGGTGCTGTACGGCCTCGGGAGCGCCGTCAAGATGAAGATCGAGCAGACCTACGCCGACAACGCGCCGAGGTGGGAGCTCTACATCCAGTGAGCCCCCGGCGCCGGCACCGAGCCGAGACGCCCGCCGACGTAAACAAGGCGAGCGCGACACACGTCCGTTCGCCCAGCCTCGAAGAGAGTTGGTAGACCCATGCGCATGACCTCCATGACCGGTCTGGGCCGTACGGCCGCAGGAGCGCTCACCGCCGTGCTGATGGCGGCCGGAGCGGTCGCCCTCGCCCCGTCCGCGCAGGCCGCGGCCGGACAGGCCACCGGGCCGCGGGCGTCCGCGGAGCAGAGCCAGGCCGCCGGGAGCGAGGCGGCGGGCGTGCCGCTGCTCGCCGCGGAACGTTCCACGAGGGTCACGCTGTCCAACAGCACCGGGTCCGGCCTGACCAAGACGTGGGAGAAGCTCGACCACGGCTGCTGGACGAACGACATGCTGCCGTCCGACTACATCCCCACCGGCAAGTCGGCCAGCTGGCAGAGCGAGTCCTGCGGGTTCGCGACCGGGACGGAGGGGAGCATCACCTACACCCTCGCCGACGGCGGCGAGGTCAAGCTGCACTGGAACAACCCCTACTGGGGCAGCAACGACTACAGCTGCGACGTCCCGGACGGTTACACCTGTTCCAGGAGCGGTGGCAGCGGGGACAACGCCTCCACCACGTTCAGCATCGGGAAGAAGTCCAAGGCCGCCGCGGCGCCCGCCCTGATGAGCGCCGCCCGGAGCACGAGCGTCAACCTGACCAACAACTCGGGGAAGCTGCTCACCCGTTCCGGCGCGAGCCTGCAGTGGGGGATCTGGTCCGACGGCATGATGCCTCCCTCCATGATCCAGTCCGGTGTCACCGCGAAGTGGGCGAGTGAGTCGGAGGGCTTCATGACCGGCACGGAGGGCTCGGTCAGCTTCGCCGTGGCCGGGGAGCAGAACGGCGTCACGGTGCACTGGAACAACCCCTACTGGGGCGGCAACGGCTACAGCTGCGACGCCCCGTCCGGCTACAAGTGCACCTGGCAGGGCGGCAGCGGCGACAACGCCTCGGTCTCCTTCACCCTGTCCAAGTCCTGATCGCGCCGGATCGAACCGGTGCCGCCCTCGTCCGGGCCGGGTGCTCCGCACCCGGGCGAGGGCGGCACCGGCTTCAGAGCACCGCCACGAGTTGGGTGCGCCGGGCGATCCGCAGCTTCCGGTAGGCGTTGGTGAGGTGGGTCTCCACGGTGCGGCGGGTGAGGCACAGCGCGGAGGAGATCTGGGTGTTGGTGTGCCCCGCCGCCGCCAGTTCGGCCACCCGTCGTTCGGCGGCGGTCAGCGCGTGCCCGCCGTTCCTGTTCCGCACCCCGCCGCCGCGCAGCGCCTGCTCCGTCAGGTCGAGGAGACGGCCGACGGGACGGCCGTCGGCGCCCGGTCCGCCGGCCTGGCCGCCGGGCCCGGGTACGGGCTCGGCCAGCCGCCGGGCCACGGCGTGCGCCTCGCGCAGCGTGTCGCGGCCCTTGCGGCCGTTGCCCGCCTCCAGGTGGGCCCGGCCGAGGTCGACCAGGGTCTCCGCGAGTTCCACCGGGGCGGGGCTCGCCCTGAGCAGGCCGGCGCCCTCGGTCAGCGAGCCCAGGGCCAGCTTGCCGCCCACGGCCGCGGCGTACGCCCGCAGCGCCCGGCCGACGGTGCGGGGCGTGCCCCAGGTGCGGGCGTGGCGCAGTTCCTCCTCGGCGAGTTCGCGGGCCTCCTCCCGTCGGCCGAGCCGCACCAGGGCCAGTGCCGCCCCGGAGCGCCACGGCGTGGCGACCGGGCTGACGAAGTCGTGGGCGCTCTGGCCGGCTCCGCAGGCCAGGTAGTCGTCGAGGGCCGCCTGCCAGTCTCCGTCCGCCGCGTGCAACAGGGCCCGGGCGTACCCGAGTTCGTTCCACTCCCAGGAGCTGTCGCTGCCGGACGGGCCGACCAGGGCCACCGCCTCCCACGCCTCGGCGCGCCGACCGGTCTCGCGCCGGGCGATCGCCACCATGGCCGCCAGGTGCGGCAGCCGGACGCCCTGTCCGGCGGTCGCCTCCACCAGCGGGGCGTTCTCGGCGATGACGCGGTCGAACTCGCCCGCCCAGAGCGCCGCCTCGGCCCGGACGCTGAGCAGGCACTGCACTCCCACGTCCGTGAGGTCCGGGGGGACGGGCGGGACGGGCAGGCACAGGGAGGCCAGCTCGCGGGCCTCCTCCAGGCAGTCCGCCCACTGCAGCAGGGTGGCGGCGCTCCCGAGCCAGGCGGTCCGCAGCCGCGGGTCCACCGGGGCCGCCAGGCGCGGCCGGACCCGGGCGAGCGCCTCGGTCGCCGAGCAGAGGCCGGCCCCGGCCTCGTACTCGGTGATCAGCCCGCACACCAGCGGCTCGATGGCGGGCGGTGCCGTCGGGGCGAGCGCGCGCAGTCCGGCGACGGCGCCGCGCCAGGCGTCGTTGTCGTGCGAGGAGACGAGCGCGCCGAGGGTCTGCAGCACCTGGACGAGCTCGTCGTCGTCGGCGACGAGACTGGCCTGGCGCAGGACCCGCAACGCGGTGTCGGGATCCCGGCCCGCGACCAGGGCCGCGCTGAGCGCGGTCGCCGCGGTCGCCCGTTCCCGGTGGCAGGTGTGCAGGTCCAGGCCGGTGTGGAGCCGGCGGATCGCCGCGGTCGCGTTGTTCGGCAGCTCCAGGGCGCCGAGGCGCAGGGCGAGGGCGGCGCGCCGTTGCGGATCGAGTGGGCCGCTCAGGGCGTGGCGCAGGTACCCGGCGGACTCCGCCGGCCGGCCGGCACGCAGCGCCTCCTCGGCGGCCTCGGCCAGGGCGCGGGCCATCCACGCCTCGCCGGGCCGGTCCAGGTGCAGGAGCCGGGAGGCCACGGCGGTCGCGGGCGCGCCGCTCTCGTCGAGCAGTTCCGCGATCCGGGTGTGCAGCGCGGCGACCTCCTGCGGCTCGGCGGCGGCCAGCACGGCCTCCCGGGCGAAGGGGTGGCTCAGCAGTCGGCACAGCCGGCGCACCGACCGCTCGCCCGGGGGCCGCCCGGACGGGCAGAGGCCGGCGAGCCGGCGGAGCAGGGCGGGGTCGGCGGGCGTCCCGCCCTCGGCCGCGACGGCGACGGCGAGGCAGGTGTGGCGCAGGCCCGGATCGGCCTCCCGCCGCAGCCAGTCGGCGATCGCGCCGCGGTAGCGGCCGCGCGGGTGGGCGGACGGCAGGAGGGGGAGCGGTCCGTCGGCGAGGTCGGCGACGAGCGCCCGAACCAGGGTCGGGTTGCCGGCGCCGGCCTCGACGCAGGTCACGGTGGACTGCCGGTCCAGTCCGGCGGCCCGGGCGAGGCGGACGACGGCGGACACGCTGAGGGCGGGGAGGGTCACGGACACGCCCGTGGCGGGCGGGAAGGGCGCCGGGCCCGACGGGTCGGCGCACTCGGTGAGCACCAGCAGGACGGGGACGTCGGCGAGGCGCCGGGCGAGGTAGCCGATCCAGCGCCGGGACGGCTCGTCGGCGAGGTGGAGGTCGTCCACCGCGAGCAGGGTGGGCCGCTCGGCGGCGGACCGGGCCAGTCGCGTCACCAGCCCGTGGAACAGCTGCTGTTCGTCCGGTCCGGCGAGGGCGGAGAAGGGAACGGCCTCGTCGTCCGGGAACAGCTGCCGGACGAGCCCGAACGGGAACGCCGTCTCCTCCGGTACGCCGCGCGCGCGTCCGATGTGCATGGCGTCGCCGTCGGCCTGCTGCCGGACGATCGCCTCCAACGCGGTGCTCCGCCCTCTGCCGGCCACCGGCGCCGAGAGCAGGACCCAGCGGCCGCCGCCCGCTCGGGCCGATGCCGCGGCTGCCGCGGCCATGTCAAGCACCTCGTCGCGCTCCAAGAGCATGTGTCGACCAACCCCTTCGGCTGTTCGTCCCGCGGTGCCGGTCGGGGCTCGCGCCATCCGCCGGGATTCGGCCTCCGTGGCACCGGAGCCGGATTTCCGCGGGAACACCGTGACGATCTCGTCCTGGGTCGATCTTCACCCGGGTGCGGGGCGCGTCCGCTCATCGCATGGAAAACGGCGCGATCGTGCGCGTGGCCGTGCTGGATCCCGCCGCTTTTATCACGTTTCACATACGAACTTTCCGCCGGCGGCGGTCCGTAGTGGAGGTGTGGTTCGGGTGGGAACGGTCCGGCCCGGCAATTCCTCGGACGTGCGTTCGGTGAGCGCGGGGGCGTCAGCCCGTCGGCCTGCCGTCCGTCTGCCAGTCCCTCGGGGACATGCCGTAGGCGGCGCGGAAGGCGCGGCTGAAGTGGCTGGAGTTGGCGAAGCCCCAGCGCCGGGCGATGCCCGCCACGCCGAGTTCCGCGGCCATCGGGCGCAGCAGGTCCCGGCTGCAGCGCTCCAGGCGCTGGGTCCGGATCCACCCGCCGACCGTGAGGTCCTCCTGTTGGAACAGCTTGTGGAGGAAGCGCACCGACATGAAGTTCGCCTCCGCGATGGTGGACGGCGAGAGGTCCGGGTCGCGCAGGTTGCGCAGGATGTGGTCCTTGACCCGCTCCAGCGAGGCCGCGCTCTGCGAGTCCTGCGGCCGGGTGCGCCCGGCGCGGTCGTCGACGAGCAGGGCCAGCAGGTCGAGTGCCGTGGCCGCGGCGCGGCGCCCGACGGCCTCCTCCAGCCCGGCCGCCTGGCGCGTCATCTGCCGGAGGTAGGTCGCCAGCAGCGCGGCACTGCCCTCGGTGCCGCTGAACGCCGTCGCGGTGAGCGCCCGCAGGTCCTTCTCCCGGACGCGGAGTTCCGCGCGGGGGAAGTGGAAGGAGGTGAAGGTGAAGTCCTCGTCGATCCGCTTGCGGAACACCCGGGAGGTGTCGGTGAAGGAGAACTCGCCGGGCCGCACGAGCGTCTGCCTGCCGTCCTGCTCCTTGAGCGAGGTGCCGCGCTCCTGAACGCTGAGGATGAGCGTCGGCGAGTCGTCGTCGGTGAGCAGGTTCCGGTTGCGGGTCAACGTCTGGGGCCCCGCCTGGACCCGCGAGATCCGCACCGGGCCGAGTCGGCGGCCGGTGATCTCCCCGGGCGACGGCACCTCCTCCAGGAGGTCCACCTCCAGCGGCACGAAGGTGTGGCACATCGCGTCGTGCCACGCCTCCGCCCGGTCGGAGGCGGACAACCGCGCGGTGGTGAGAGACGCGGGCACCGGGTTCCTCTCAGCTCGGTCGCCCCCGGTTCGGGGATTCCGGGACAGCCTGCCGGTCGGCCCGCGGCGGGGCATCGCGTGAACACGTGAGATCAGGGAGGAACCGTCTTCACCCGCCTCACTTGAGGGCTCCGTCGGTCGCGGCGGTGGTGACGTGGCGCTGGGCGACGACCAGCAGGACGGCGGCGGGCACGGACGCCAGGACCGCGGTGGCCATGACGGCGTTCCACTGGTTGGTGTGGGCGCCGATGTACTGGTACACGCCCAGCGTGATCGGCCGGACCGTCTCCGTGGTGGTCAGGGTGAGGGCGAAGAGGAAGTCGCTCCAGGCGAAGAGGAAGGTGAACACCGCGGCCGTGACCAACCCGTTGGTGCTCAGCGGGAGCACCACGGAGCGGAGGATCCGCAGGCTGCCGGCACCGTCCACGCGTGCGGCGTCGACGATCTCCCGGGGGATGGTCCGCATGGACGCCCGCAGGATGACGATCGCGAACGGGACTCCCGCGGTGGAGTCGGCGAGGACCAGCCCGAGGTGGGAGTTCAGCAGCCCCAGGTCGCTGTACGCGCCGTAGAGCGCGTCGGCCACGACGATGCCCGGCACCATCTGGGTGACCAGGATGCCCAGCAGCGCGAGGTCCGTCCCGCGCGGCCGCAGCCGCGTCAGCGCGTAGGCCGCCGGGGCGGCGAGCGTGAGGCTGAACGCCGCGCTGCCGAGGGCCACGACGAGGCTGGTGACGAGGTTGCGCCCCTGGTCGCGCAGCGCGGTGGCGTAGCCGCCGAGGTCCGGATGGAGCGGGAACCACCCACCCCGCAGGGTGTTGCCCGTGGGCTGGAGGGAGGCGTTGACCATCCAGTAGACGGGGAACAGCATCAGCGCGAGCAGGGCGATCCCGACGGCGGTGGAGAGCAGCCCGCGGCGGCGGCCGGACTGGCGTTTCACGGGCGCGCCTCCCGGGCGGCGCGGGCCCGCCGGTCGGCGCGCAGGTAGGCGAGGGCGCACACCAGCGACAGCACGACGAGCAGGTTGCCCATCGCGGCACCGCGCCCGAAGTCGTACTGCCGGAAGGACAGTTCGTAGGACTGGGTGGCGAGGGTCTCCGTGGCGCCGGCCGGCCCGCCGCCCGTCACCACGAGGATGATGTCCAGCACCTTGAGCGTGTAGACCACGCCCAGCACCAGCACCACGCCCGCCACGGGCCGCAGCAGCGGCCAGGTGATGTGGCGGAACGTCGCCAGGCGGCCGGCGCCGTCCAGCGCCGCCGCCTCGTACACGTGCGTGGGGATGTCCTGCAGACCGCCGTACAGGATCGCCGTGTTGAAGGGGATCCCGACCCAGATGTTGACGAGGACCACCGCCAGCAGCGCCTGCGAGGTGCCGGTGAGCCAGGGGACGCCGGAGGACGAGAGGTGGAGGCCGCGCAGCACCGCGTTGACGACTCCGCTGTCGGGGTCGAGCATCCACCGCCACGTCGTCCCGGAGACGACCAGCGGCAGCAGCCACGGCAGCAGCAGGAGCGAGCGCAGCAGGCCGCCCAGCGGGAAGCGCCGCCGGAAGAACAGGGCGAGGGCCAGGCCGACGGCGAACTGCCCCAGGACCGAGCCGGCGGTGAACAGGACCGTGGTCAGCAGGGTCGTGGGGAACCGCTCCGAGGAGAGGACCGCCGCGTAGTTCCGCAGCCCCACGAACGGTGCCTCACCCGTGTAGAAGGTCGTGACGGTGTGGTGCCGGAAGCTCGTCACGACGTTCTCGGCGAGCGGGTAGCCGAAGAACAGCAGCAGGTACGCCGCGGCCGGCGCGAGGAACGTCCACCGGGCCCACCGCTCCCGGCGCCGCGGTGGGACCGGGTCAGTTCTCGGTCGCGAGCCGCTGCGCATGCCTGAGGGCTTCCTCCGGGGTCTGCTCGCCCGTCAGCGCGGACTGGATCGCGGTGTAGATCCCGGTCGCCGCCTGCGGCCACCTGACGCCGAGTTCGCCGGTACGGGCCCGGGCCGCCTCCACGCTCTTCACGAAGGCGGCCATCGAGGGGGTCTGCTCGGCGTACTGGGCGGCCACCGTGGTGCGGGAGGGCACGGTGAAGTGTTGCCGGGCCGCGGTGAGCATGTTCGACGGGCTGTTCAGGCAGGCGAGGACCTGGGCGGCCTTCTCCTGCCGGGCCTTGGAGGGGCCCTTCGGGACCGTCCACACCTCGCCGCCGAGCGGGGTGACCGGGGTCTGCCCCGGCTGGGGCACCGGCACCGGGGCCACTCCCCAGTGCAGGTTCGCGTCCTGGTCGAGGGCCGGGATGCGCCACGGCCCGTTGATCATCATGGCGGCCTTCCCGGCGACGAACTGGTCGTGGACGTCGGCCTGCGTCCAGTTCAGTACGGACTTCGACATGGACCCGCTGTTCACCAGGTCCACCCACAGCCGGAGCGCCTGCGCGGCCCGGGGGGTGTCCAGCTGCTTCTCGTCGCCGCCGTTGGACCACAGGAAGGGCAGGAACTGCCAGGTGCCCTCGAAGGTGGGGTTCGCGTCGACGGCCATGCCGTAGCGCCCGGGGCGGGTCAGCGCGGCGGCCGCCGCCTTCAGCTCGTCCCAGGTCCCCGGGACGGCGACACCGGCCTCGGCGAGCATGTCCTTGTTGTAGATCAGCGCGACCGTGCTGACGTTGGGGGCCAGCCCGTACACCGTGCCCTCGTAGGTGCCCGCGGACCGGATGCCCTCGGCGAAGCCGTCGGCGTCGATGCCGTACGCGTCCAGCGGGGTCAGCGCGCCGGTCCGGGCGATCTGCTGCAGGTCGGGGTTGTCGAGCATCAGCAGGTCGGGGAGGGTCCGCGACGACGCCTGCTGGAGGACCTTGGGGATGAGGGACGCCCCGGGGACGCTGGTCTGCTCGACCTTCACACCGACGCTCCGGCCGCACGCGTCGAGCATCTCGCCCCACTGGGCGTGCTCGGACTCGTCGGTGTAGTAGTCGAGCGCGGTGATGGAGGTGACCTCACCCCCGGCCGAACCGGAGCCTGAGCCGGAACCGCTGCCGGAGCCGCACCCGGTGGCGGCGAGCGCCAGGAGGACGCTTGCGGTCAGGAGGGCGGCGGTCCGCCGCGCCGGCGGGCTGGCCGGTGAGAACATGCTGGTGCCTTTACCGAGTGACGGGGTGACCTGGTCGGTCGCCGGGAGGGACCGGACTGCGGGAGTGCCGTCAAAAGCGGACCGACCGGCCCCTTCCGTTCGAACGCCCATTAAACAGGTCGCCGTCGGCGGCATGATCGGCGCCCTCCTCGACGGCCCGCCCGCTCAGTCCTCGGGCAGCGACGCGACCAGGTTGGCGAGCTGGACCCGGGAGCTGATCGACAGTTTCCGGAAGACGGCGGTCAGGTGGGTGTTGACCGTGTGCGGGGAGACGACGAGCGTCTCGGCGGCCGACCGGTTGGTGTGGCCCTGGGCGATGAGGCGCGCGACCTTCCGCTCCGAGGCCGTCAGGGCCCCCCACCCCTGGACGGGGCGCGGCGCGCCGGCCGCCTTCCGCCGGCCGGCCTCCGGTCCCTCCAGCGCGCGCCGCACCTCCTCGGCCGCGGCGTGGGCGCCCGACTCGGCGAAGGCGCCCCGGGCGTGGGCCAGCGCCGCCGTGGCGCGGTCCTTCCGCCCGGCTGCCAGGAGCGCCCGGCCGAGATCGGCGTACGCGGCGGCCCGGACCAGCCGGCGGGGGCTCTCCGCGAGCAGCTCCACGGCGTGTTCGAGCACGGCGGGGTCGTTCGCCACCAGCCCGCGGGCCTGGGCCGCGAGGCCGGCGGCGGTCAGCACCGACGGGTTGCGCCCGGCGTGGGCCTCGGCCTGCGCGGCCAGGTCCTCGGCGAGTTCGGGCGCCCCGCCGCGCAGGGACATCCGGACCGCGGCGTCGACCCAGTCCCGCAGCAGCCGCCAGCGCATGAAGAGTCCCTCCCGCTGGACCTGGCGGATCCGGTCGACGGCGAGCCCGAGGTCCCCGTCGGCCTCGGCGTGCACCGCCTCCAGGAAGCGCACCGCGGCCGTGTTGCCCGGGTTCGGCTTGACCGCCAGGCGCTCCCGCGCGGCGGCCAGGTGCTCCCGCGCCGCCTCCCGGTCGCCGCGCAGCAGGGCGAGCCGGGAGCGGATCACCCGGCCGTTCACCTGCTGGACGGGCACCTCCACCCCGTCCTCCAGGCGCTCCATGGTCTCGAAGCCGGCCTCTGCGTCGTCGAGCCGGCCGAGCCCCAGGTCGTGCTGGCCGCGGGCCCACAGCAGCATGGCCTGACGCGTCGTCCCGGCCTCGCCCGCCGGCCCCAGGAGCAGGCGTTCGGCCGCCGCGAAGTCGTCCGCGTGCAGGTGCGCGACGATCTCCTCGGGGAGGAAGCCGGAGTCGATGGCGCTCAGCGCGGCGAAGCGCTCCAGCCCGAGCGCCGTCTCACCGGCGTTCAGCGCGATCTCGCCGAGCCCGGACAGGGCCAGGACGTGGGCCTCCCGGTCACCGGCGGCGGTGGCGGCGCGCAGCGCGGCCTCGCCGGCCTCCCGCGCCGCGACGAGGTCGCGGCCCCGGGACAGGGCCAGCGCGCGCAGGGCGGCCAGCCGGGCACAGATCTCCGGGGCGGAGCCGCCGGTGGTGAGCGCGGCCTCGGCCCGGCGGCGCAACTCCTCGGCGAGGTCCAGGGACCACAGCGTCCCGCCGAGGGCGGCCTGGAGTCGGCCGAAGGTCTCCAGCGGCGGCCGCTCGGCCAGCAGCCGGTCACCCGCCGACAGCGCCTCCCGGTTCCGGCCGGCCCGGGTCAGGGTGAGGATCGCCTGCTCGCCCACGGCGAACTTCAGCGGCCCCGGCGACGGCACCAGTTCGAGGGCACGCGTCATCAGGTCGGCCGCGAGGCCCGGCGTGACCGGCAGCACGTCCTCGGCCGCCCGCCGCAGCAGCGCCACGGCCTCCTCGTCCCCGGGCACGGCTCCCCGGAGGATGTGCGGCACCGCGTCGACCGGCCGTCCGCCGGCGGCGACCAGGTGGCGCGCGGCCTCGCGATGCAGGGCCTTGCGGGCCGACGGCGGGACGTCGGCGTAGACCGCCTGGCGCAGCAGGTCGTGCCGGAACACCAGGTGGTCGCCGTCGTCGTCCAGGAGCCCGGCCCGTACGGCCTCCTCCAGCGCCGGGACCAGCGCGGTGGCCGGTCGGCCGCAGAGCGCGGCGGCGTCCTGGAAGCCGAACCCGCGGCCCAGCACCGCCCCCGTCCGGAGGAAGTGCAGGGTGTCGGGCCGCAGGGAGCTGAGCCTGCCGCGCACGCCCCCCACGAGCCCGGAGGGCACGGCCTGCTCCGCGGCGTCGGCGATCCGCAGCCCCGCCAGCGTCTCGACGGCCAGGAACGGGTTCCCGCCGGCTCCGTCGAGCAGGTCCCGTACCCAGGCGTCGGCCGCCGTGCCGAGGGCGTCGTCGGCCAGCTGGCCGATGGCCGCGCCGGACAGCGGGCCCAGGGCCACCGTGACCGTCGGAAGGTTGCCGGTCGCGGCCGCGACCACCTCCTCCGCGGGGCCGGCGGGCTCCTGTCGCGCGGTCAGCAGCCACAGCACCGGTGAGGTCCGCAGCCGGGTCGGGAGCTGCTGCAGGGCGAACCGGCTCAGCGCGTCGGCCCACTGCACGTCGTCCAGGCCGATCAGCACCGGCCCGCTGCCCGCCAGGGCCTCGACGGCCTCCGCCAGGCTCTCCACCAGCCAGATCCGCTGGTCGTGACGGCGGGCCAGATCGACGAAGGCGCCGTCGGACAACAGCGGCCGGTCGCCGTGCAGGAGACTGGCCGCCAGGGACGAGAGCGGCACGATGTGGTGCAGTTCCTCGGCCTTGCCCAGGCCGACCGCGAAACCCGCGGCCCCGGCCCGGGAGACGGCCTCGGCGAGCAGCGTGGTCTTGCCGATGCCGGGTTCGCCCTGGATCAGGGCCAGCCCTCCGCCTCCCGTGCGGGCCACCGAGGTGATCAGTGCCTGGAGCTGCTCGAGCTCGGCCTCCCGGCCTCGCAGTCCACTGCGGGACAGCGGACCGCCCGACCCTGCCATGTCCGCCCTCTCCCGTCGCACCCGCCCTGCTGCCGTTCGCAGCTTCCCGAGGGTACGCCGTTCGTGGCCGCCGCATCGCGGGCCCCGGGGCACCGCCGTCCGCGAAGGCCCGTCAGCGCGCCATGGTGGCGTGGGTGACGGTCGGCTCCCGGGTGAGCAGCGTGCGGGCGTCGGTCTCGAAGGCGTGGTCGGTGCCGGTGTAGCGCCCGTGGTGCTGGGCGCAGTGCTCCGACCACGACGTCACGGTGAACGTCTCGACGAACCGCTCCGGCCGGGCGGCGTCCCGGTACAGGCCCCAGGTGACCGCTCCGGTCCGGCGCCGGGAGGCCTCCACCTTCCGCATTGCCGCAGCGAAGGCCGGACGCCGCTCCGCCCGCACCTCGTACGTCACGGTCACCAGCACCGGCCCGTCCTGCGGCGCCGGCTCGACGGCCAGCCGGGGTTCGGGCCAGGCCTCCGAGAGTGTCGGGTCGTTCTGGCCGCCGAGCAGCGGCAGCAGCCGCAGCGTCAGCACCCCGCCGAGGAGGGCCACCGCCGCCAGCAGCATCGCCGGCGACACGCCGGCGTGCTGCGCCACCTGCCCCCAGACCAGCGAGCCGAGGGCGCTGCCGCCCTGGAAGACGAGCAGGTAGAAGGCGGAGGCGCGGGCCCGCACCCAGGCCGGCAGGGCGACCTGGAGACTCGCGTTCAGGGTGGACAGCGCGGTGATCCATGCCGCTCCGGCCAGGACCAGGGCCAGGAAGGCCACCGGCACGCTGCCGCCGACGGCCAGGGCCACCAGCGCGCCCGCGAAGACGGCCCCGGCGAGCGCCAGCGAGCCGTTGCCGCCGATCCGTCGGGACACCGCCGGCAGCACCGCCGCTCCCGCGACCGCTCCCAGCCCGACGGCGCCCAGCAGCACGCCGTACCCGGCCGCACCGAGCCCGAGGGACTCGTGCGCGGACACCGGCAGCAGCGCCCACAGGGCGGAGGCGCCGGGCACGAACAGGGCGCTGCGCAGCAGGATCCGGCGGATCCGCGGTGCGCTGCGCACGTACCGGCCGCCGGCCCGCATGGCCGCCAGCAGGTGCTCGCGCTCCTGCCCCGGCCGCGGCGGCCGCTCCTGGTCCCCGGGCCGCCAACCGGCCAGCACCACCAGGATCGCGAGGAAGGAGGCGGCGTTGACGGCGAAGGTCCAGCCGACCCCGAGGGCGGCGACGAGGATCCCGCCGAGGGCCGGGCCGACGGCGCGCGCCAGGTTCATGTTCACCGCCCCCAGGGCCGCGGCCTGGCGCAACTCCTCCCGGGGGACGAGCGAGGGCTGCACAGCCTGCCAGGCCGGGCCGTTGAGCGCGTTCCCGCAGCCCAGGAGGAAGGTGAGGGCCAGCAGCGTCCAGGGCCCGAGCACTCCCGCGAAGGCCAGCGCGGTCAGCACCGCGGCCACCAGCGCCATGGCGGCCTGCATCGCCAGCAGCAGGCGGCGCCGGTTCACGAGATCCGCGAGGACCCCGGCCGGCAGGGCGAGGAAGAGCACCGGCAGGCCCGCGGCGAGTTGGACCAGGGAGACCTGGCCCGCGCCGTGGCCGACCAGCAGCCACTGCGCCCCGACGGTCTGCATCCAGCTGCCCACGTTCGAGGTGAACTGGGCCAGCCAGAGGTCACGGAAGACCCGTCGGCGCAACGGCGACCAGGCCGAACCGCTCGCGGTGCCGTGCTGTCCGCCGTCGGTCCCGGTCATCGACGCACCACTCGCTCGTCCTCTCTCACACTGCCCACCGGACGCCCGACGACGCGACGGTACGGGGGAGTCGACGTCGTCGGGCGGCCCCAGGAGAGCCCCTCGCTCCCTGTCCCGGGAACGCTAGGCGGCCCGGCGCCGACGGACTTGCCCGTCAGCGCCCACCGCTGTGCGGATCCTGCACGCCTGCGGACGCGCGGCCCCCGGAGCAAGCGGGAACGTGCTTCGTGGGCACCCGTCCCGGTGGCCTTGCTACAGAGCGATGAAGCTTCGTCGGGCAATCCCTACGTCGGTCGGTGGTCACCCGGTCCGGTGCGCGGCGAGAATCGTCACGACGAGCCGCCGCCCATCTCCTCGGCGGGGCAGGCCCATGCCGCCCACGCCGACCGGCGCAACCCGGCCTGAACCCGCCCCCGCAGTCCTGTCGCGTCCGGCCGTCCGGCGCCAGTCGAAAGGTCGCCATGCCCTCCATCCGGCCCACCGTCGTGCTCGTCCACGGCGGTTGCTCCGACGCCAGTGCCTGGTTCGGCGTCGTCGCCGAACTCCACCGCCGTGGACTGACGGTCCTCGCCGTCGCGAACCCGTTGCGGGGCCTCGCCCATGACGCCGCCTACCTGGCCGACGTCGTCGCGGGCATCGACGGCCCCGTCGTCCTGGTCGGCCACTCCTACGGGGGCGCCGTGATCACCGAGGCCGGGGCCGCCCCCAACGTCCTCGCGCTGGTCTACGTGGCCGCCTACCTGCCCGACGTGGGGGAGAGCTACTGCGCGCTCGCGCGCCGTTTCGCCCCCTCGCCGCTGATCTCCCGGCTGCGGCACACGGAGTTCACCACCACCACCGGCACCGAGCGGGCGACGGAGCTCTCCGTACCCGCGGAGTGTTTCCGGCCGCTGGTCGCCGCCGACCTCGACGCGGAGCTGGCGCAGGTGCTGGCCGCGATCCAACGCCCGGTCGTCGAGCGGGTGTTGACCGACGCGCCGACGGTGGCGGCCTGGCGCGCGAAGCCCTCGTGGGCCCTGGTGACCGGTGCCGACCGGGCGCTGCCGCCGGCCGTCCAGCGCTTCACGGCCGAGCGCGCCGGCGCCACCGTCCTCGAACTGCGCGACGCCTCCCACAGCGTGGCCGTCTCCCGGCCCACCGCGGTCGCGGAACTCATCCACGATGCCGGCAAAGCCGATCGTGTACAGTCGGCGGATCTCCCGATCGAGGAAACCGCACCCGATGGACATTGAGGCGCTCGTCGTGGGAGCGGTCGACGCGCCGCTCGCCCCGGCCGGAATCCGTGCACGATCAGACCAGCGGCGCCGGCGCCCGGGCAGTACGGTCGATGGCGTGTTATCGGCTCGGGCGGACCGGGGTTCGGCTCGGCTCGGACCGGGTCCACGCCGGGGCGCGCAACGCCGTGCCGCGTCCCTTCGATCAGGTCAGGAGCGAAGAGTTGTCCGAGCCCACCCCGCAGCCTGACCGGCGCCCGGTGCTCGACCGGGCGCTCCAGGAGTTCCTGGACGCCGGAGCCGGCCGGTCCGCCACGGAGCTGCCGGACCTCTCCTTCCTCGCCTGCGACCTCGCGCCGGGTGCCGGGTCGGGCGGTTGGCCGGACGGTTGGCCGGATGGCTGGCCGAGCGCTTGGTCGGACGAGTGGCCGGCCGACGGCGAGTTCGAGGACGAGTTCGAGGACGATCCGTGGGGCATCGAGTCGGAGTGGCTCGCCCTGCCCTGTGAGTCCGCGGGGCGGGTGCACGTCCAGGTGACCAGGCCCGTCGGCGCCGCCCGGCCCAGTCCGGTGGTGCTGTTCCTGCCCGGCCTGGGCTGGTCGCTCGGTGACGCCGACTGCTACGCCCGGCTGGTGCGGGAGTTCGCGCTGGGTACGGACGCGGCGGTGGTCTACGTGGACTACGCCCGGGCCCCGGCGGCGCGCTATCCGGTGGCCGTCGAGCAGTGTTACGCGGTGGCCCGGTGGATCCATGAGCACGGTCATGAGATCGGGTTGGCGGGGGAGCGGATCGCGGTCGTCGGGGATTCGGCGGGGGCGAACCTGGTGGCGGCGCTGACGCTGCTGGCCCGGGAGCGCGGTGAACTCCCACTGGTCCATCAGGTGTTGCTGTACCCGGTGACCGACGCCGACTTCGACACCCCGTCCTACCACCGGTTCGCCACCGGCTACTTCCTGCACCGCGAGCACATGCGCCGGTTCTGGGACGACTACCTGCCCGAGCGGGACCGTCGTACGGAGGTGACGGCCGCACCGCTGCGGGCGTCCCTGGAGCAACTCGCCGGGTTGCCGCCTGCGTTGGTGGTCACGGCGGAGGCCGACGTGCTGCGGGACGAGGGCGAGGCCTACGCGGCCAGGCTCCGCGCGGCCGGGGTGCCGGTGGTGGCCACGCGCTACCAGGGGGTGATGCACGGCTTCCTGCTCGTCGGCGGGATCCATCCCACGGGCACCACCCGGGCCGCGCTGATCCAGATCGTCGACACCGTGCACATGGCGCTGCACAGCCGGCCCTGGTGAGGTGAGGGCCGGCGGCGCCGGGCGTCAGAGCCGGTCGTCCGACGGCGCGGGGCGGTCCTCGGCCCGGCCGCCCAGCGCCCGCCGGGCCTCCTCGGCGGACGGGGTGTCACCGCCGAGCCGGGCCACCTCGGCCAGCGCCGCGCGGTGGGCCACCTCGTGGGCCAGGGCCGGGTCCGTCGCGGTGTCCGGGATCACGCCGGTGCCCTCCCAGTTGCCGCCCGAGACCGGGTTGATCGAGCGGGCCGTCGGGATGGTGGCCTCCAGGTGGGGGTGGAGGGTGAAGCCCCGGCGGGGGTTGGCGCCGCCGCCGGACACCTCGCCGACCACCACGGCGCGGCCGCGCTGCTGGAGGTCGTACGCGAGTTCCTCGCCGCCCGAGAAGGTGGCCGCGCTGATCAGCACGTAGAGCGGCTTGCTGCCGCCGAACCGCGGGCCGGGCACCTGGGCGGGGCTCCAGAACTGCTGCTCGGCGTCCTCCTCGCGGTCGTAGAGGGTGTTGAGGTGCGTCGGCTCGTCGAAGAGGTGGCCGCAGATGTGGGCGGTCGTGTACGGGTGGCCGCCGACGCACTCGCGCAGGTCCAGGATCAGGGCCTCGGCCCGCGCGACCAGGGCGAGCGCGGCGTCCAGGGATCCGCCGGTCATGTCGAGCGGGAACAGGATCGGCGCGAGCTTCAGCAGGGCGACCCCGCCCTCCAGGCGCTCGATCCGGGGCACTCCGCCCAGCGAGAGGTCGGCGGCCCTGGTCAGCTCGGCGAGGACGGCGCCGTCCTCCTTGTCCGCGGGGATCGGGTGGGGGTGGAACTTCAGCCGCAGGTGGCCGTCGGCGTTGACCGAACGGAGATCCTCGGTGACCAGCCGGCCGAGCGTCTCGGGATCCTCGGCCCGGTGGTAGCGGCCCTGGGACAGCGCCTCGGCGAGGCGCTCGGCGATCCGCTCGCCGACCTCGGGGAAGACGTAGAGCTCGGTGGTGAGCCGGCTCACCTCGGTGACGATCCCGGTGATCTCGGCCGACTGAAGCCCCGCCATCTGTTGCCCCCCGCTGGTGATGATCGATCAGGTCGGCACGAGTAGAGCACGCGGCTTGCGAAAGCGTCAAGAAAATTGGACGCTTTACCGATGGAGGATCAGACCCAGGACCAGGAACTCACCATCGAGAGCCCGCAGCAGTACAAGGCGCTCTCCCACCCGCTGCGCCAGCGGCTGCTGCTGGCACTCGGCGGGGAACCCGTCACCGTCGGCCGGCTGGCGGCGCTGCTGGACAGCCGCAAGGGCACGGTGGCGCACCACCTCAAGGTGCTCCAGGACGCCGGCGTCGTCCGCATCGTGGAGACCAGGAAGGTGCGTGGCGGCAGCGAGCACCTCTACCAGCGCACCGCCCGGCGGATCACCGTGGCCGGAGCGGACGCCGGGCCGGCCACCGCGCTGCTCGGGGCGGTGGCCGAGGAGTGCGCCAAGGCCCCGCAGGAGCCGCTGCTGGTGCTGCGGCACCTGCGGCTGACCGCCGACCAGGCCGCGCGCCTCGGCGCCGCCCTCCAGGCCCTGGTGGACGAGGCCGCCGAGGCCCCGCAGGGAGAGCCGGTGCACGGCGTGCTGGTGGCGCTCTACGAACAGGGCGGCGGGCGCGGTTGACCGGCCGCCCGGGACGGGACGCCGCCGAAGGCGTCGAGCGCCCTCGGCGGAGGCCCGACTTCCGTTCGGTGCGCGGACCGACCGCAGCCGGTGCACCGTCGGAACAGGCCCCGGCCGGCCACGTTCCTAGCCTGAGGACCGACACCGAGGGGCTCCGGAGGTCTGCTCCGGTGCCGCGCGTTCCAGTGGCGGCCAGTGCCGCGACCAGCAGGAGGAAGACCATGGAACAGACCGTCAGCGACAACGCGGAGAAGTCGCGCTTCGAGATCCGTGACGGCGGGGAGCTCGCCGGTTTCGCCGAGTACCACCGGTCCGGCGGCGAGATCGCCTTCATCCACACCGAGATCGACCCCCGGTTCGAAGGACGCGGCCTGGGCGGCGTGCTGGTGCGCGCGGCGCTGGACGCGGCGCGCGAGCAGGGGCTCGCCGTCCTGCCCTACTGCCCCTTCGTCCGGGGCTGGATCATCAGGCACCCCGAGTACGCCGACCTCGTCCCGGCCTCGCACCGGGCGCGCTTCGGCCTCTGAGGCGTTCGGACGGTTCGCTTCCGGCGTGCCGGCAAGCGATCTGCCGCCGTTCTGCCGCCCTTCTGACGCCGTTCTGGCGCCGTTCTGACGCATGCCGACGGGCTCGGGCTCCGGGTGGGTTCCCCACCCAGGGCCCGAGCCCGTCCGGCGTCGCCCGCCCGGCGCGGCAGGAGTGGGCCAGGCGTCCACGGCCCCGGCCGGATCGGCGGGGCGTCACGCCAAGGACAGTAGCCCGCGGTCGGCGGGAGGTTCTGCCCGCTCTGCGCCCGGGACTGTTCCGACAACGCACGAGCACGGCCACCCCGGCCCGTCGCCGACGGCAGTGCGCTGCCGGGCAACTGGCGATGCGTTGCGAAGTCCGTCCGCCCGTCGTCGGTTGCCTAGGTTTCGCTGGGCGGCCCGACCGGGCCGCGACCAGCCGAGGGATAGGCGAAACCCCATGCAGTTCGGGATATTCAGCGTCGGTGACGTGACGGTCGACCCGACCACGGGCCGGGAACCGAGCGAGCGCGAGCGCATCAAGGCGATCCTGGCCATCGCGCTCAAGGCCGAGGAGGTGGGCCTGGACGTCTTCGCCATGGGCGAGCACCACAACCCGCCGTTCGTCCCGTCCTCGCCGACGACCATGCTCGGGTGGATCGCCGCGAGGACCGAGCGGATCGTGCTCTCCACCGCGACCACCCTGATCACCACCAACGACCCGGTGAAGATCGCCGAGGACTACGCGATGCTGCAGCACGTCGCCGACGGCCGCGTCGACCTGATGCTCGGGCGCGGGAACACCGGCCCGGTCTACCCGTGGTTCGGCCAGGACATCCGCCAGGGCATCCCGCTCGCGGTGGAGAACTACGCGCTGCTGCGCCGGCTGTGGCGCGAGGACGTGGTCGACTGGGAGGGTCGCTTCCGTACCCCGCTGCAGGGCTTCACCGCCACCCCGCGCCCGCTGGACGGCGTGCCGCCGTTCGTCTGGCACGGCTCGATCCGCAGCCCCGAGATCGCCGAGCAGGCCGCCTACTACGGCGACGGCTTCTTCCACAACAACATCTTCTGGCCGCAGGAGCACACCCGGCGGATGGTCGAGCTCTACCGCGAGCGCTTCGCCCACCACGGCCACGGCACGCCCGAGCAGGCGATCGTCGGCCTCGGCGGGCAGGTGTTCATGCGGAAGAACTCCCAGGACGCGGTGCGCGAGTTCCGCCCCTACTTCGACAACGCCCCGGTGTACGGCCACGGGCCCTCGCTGGAGGAGTTCACCGAGCAGACCCCGCTGACCGTGGGCAGCCCCCAGGAGGTCATCGAGCGCACCCTCGGCTTCCGCGAGGCCGTCGGCGACTACCAGCGCCAGCTGTTCCTGATGGACCACGCCGGTCTGCCGCTGAAGACCGTGCTGGAGCAGCTCGACATCCTCGGGGAGGAGGTGGTGCCGGTGCTGCGCGAGGAGTTCGCCAAGGGCCGGCCCGCGACCGTTCCCGACGCCCCCACCCACGCCACGCTCCGGGACGACGCTCCCGCCACGCCCGGGGACGACGTCCCCGCCACCTCCTGACCAGGACGGAGTTCTTCCCCATGGAACCGACCTCGCCGATCACCCTGGCCGTGGTCTCGGGCGGCCTCAGCCTGCCCTCCTCCACCCGCCTGCTGGCGGACCGCCTCACCGAGGCCACCTCCGCCGAGCTGGCCCGCTCGGGCCGTGAAGTCCGGGTGCTGGTGCACGAGTTGCGCCCGCTGGCCACCCCCGTCTCGCACCACCTGCTGTCCGGCTTCCCCTCGCCGTCCCTGGGCGACGCGCTGGAGCAGGTGAGCACGGCCGACGCGCTGATCGCCGTGTCCCCGATCTTCTCCGCCTCCTACAGCGGACTGTTCAAGTCGTTCTTCGACCTGCTCGACCCCGGCGCCCTGGAGGGCAAGCCGGTGCTGATCGGCGCGACCGGCGGCACCGCGCGCCACTCGCTGGCCCTGGAGCACGCGCTGCGTCCGCTCTTCGCCTACCAGCGCGCGCTCGTCGCTCCGACCGCCGTCTTCGCGGCCTCCGAGGACTGGGGCGGTACGGGCGACAGCCGCACCGACACCCTGCCGCGGCGGATCGAACGGGCCGGGGCGGAGCTCGCGGCGCTGACCCTCGCGGCCCTGGCGAATCCGCGGCGGGCCGACGGCCCGACCGTCACCCCCTCCGCGCTCGGCTTCCACTGACCCGGCGCGCGCCCCCGGGGATCCGCTCCCGCCGTCACGAACCCGACGGCGGGAGCGGCCGCGTGTCCGGGCCGCCCGGTGCGGCCCCTGACCGCCGACCCGTCGACCGGGACTCTTAACATCATCTGGCACCGTTCGACGGACGCCGATGCCCGCGAGCCCGCGTGCCCGCCGTCCGACACCGAGGAGGAACGTCCATGCAAGCCCGGAAGATCGGCGCGGTCGCCGCGTCAGCGGTGGCGGTCCTGGCTGCCCGCGACCTCGTCCAGAAGAGGCACGCGCTGCTCCGGAACTTCCCGGTGGTCGGGCACGCCCGGTACCTGCTGGAGCGGATCGGGCCGGAGCTGCGGCAGTACATCGTGACCTCCAACGAGGAGGAGCGCCCCTTCAGCCGTGACCAGCGCACCTGGATCTACGCGTCGGCGAAGGAGGAGAACAACTACTTCGGGTTCGGGACCGAGGTCGACGTCGAGCACGTCCAGGGCCACGCCTACCTGAAGCAGCGCACCTTCGCCGGCACGCTGCCCGACACCCACGACCCGCAGGCCGCGCTGCCCTCGGCCAAGGTGCTGGGCGGGCCGCGCGGGCGCGCCAGGGCGTTCCGGCCGGCGAGCGTGGTGAACATCTCGGCGATGAGCTTCGGCTCGCTCTCCGGCGCGGCCATCACGGCGCTCAACAAGGGGGCCGCGCTGGCGGGCACGATGCACAACACCGGCGAGGGCGGCCTCTCCCCGTACCACCGTAACGGCGGCGACCTCGTCCTCCAGCTCGGCACCGCGTACTTCGGCTGCCGCGACGAGGACGGCAGCTTCAACCTGGAGAAGCTGAAGGAGGTGGTCGCCGGCGCCCCGGTCAAGGCGATAGAGATCAAGCTCTCCCAGGGCGCCAAGCCCGGGCTGGGCGGGATGCTTCCGGGCGCGAAGGTGACCCCGGAGATCGCCGGGATCCGTGGCATCCCGGTCGGCGAGGACTGCGCCTCCCCGTCGCGGCACACCGCGTTCGGCGACGTCGACTCGATGCTCGACTTCGTCGAGCTGCTCGCCGCCGAGACCGGCCTGCCGGTCGGGGTGAAGAGCGCGGTGGGGGAGATGGGCTTCTGGCAGGAGCTGGCCAGCCTGATGGCGCGCGGTGACCGCGGGGTCGACTTCGTGACGATCGACGGCGGGGAGGGCGGCACCGGGGCGGCGCCGCGGATGTTCGCCGACTCGGTGTCGCTGCCGTTCCGGATGGGCTTCTCCCGGGTCTACGGCACCTTCGCCGAGCTGGGGCTGACCGACGACCTGACCTTCATCGGCTCCGGCAAGCTCGGGCTGCCCGAGAACGCCGCGGTGGCCTTCGCCCTCGGCGCCGACACGATCAACGTGGCCCGTGAGGCGATGCTGTCGATCGGCTGCATCCAGGCGCAGAAGTGCCACACCGACAAGTGCCCCACCGGCATCGCCACCCAGAACCCGTGGCTGGCCCGCGGCGTCGACCCGGCGTCCAAGGCCGACCGGACCGCCAACTACCTGCGCACGCTGCGCAGGGAGCTGCTGAAGGTCTCGTCGGCCGTCGGCGTCGCCCACCCCGGGCTGATCACCGCCGACGACGTCGAGATCCTCAACGGCGACTACGAGGCCCGCACCCTGGCCGGGGTCTACGGCTACAAGGACGGCTGGGGCGAGCTCGGCCCGCAGCTGGCCGAGGAGATCACGGCGCTGATGACCGCCCCGCGGACCGCCTGACGCCCCCTCATCGGAGCCGCGGTCGCGGCCCGAGTTCGGCCTCCAGGGCGCCCGCACCGACCCGGATCGGTGCGGGCGCCCTGTCATGACGGTCGGAAGCATGCGCGGAAATTGGTCCAGACCTCAAATGGTCCAGACCTATTGACGTGCCTTGCCGCCCCTCCTACGATCCGGTCCGGCACTGCTCCGCACATCCCCCCACTTCACCCAGAGCCGGGCGTCACGCCCCCACGCGTCGGTCATGTCCATGACGCTCGGCGGAAAGGGAGCACAGCATGTTTCGTCGGAGGTCACACACGCCGCGCCCGTCGGGCGGGAGCGAGCCGCTCGGAACTCCCCGGCCGCGGCGGGCGGCCGTGGAGCGCGCGACGCGGAGGGACCGGACCGGCCGCGCCCGGCCCGGGTCGACCGTCCTGCACCGCTCCCTCGCCGGGGTGAGCGCCGCCGCCGTCATCGGGGCCGGCCTCGCCGTGGCCGGCACCACCGTCACGGCCGGGGCCACCACCCCCAACCTGGTGGCCAACCCCGGCTTCGAGAACGGACTCTCCGGCTGGACCTGCTCCGGCGGCACCGCCGCGGCCGTCGGCAGCCCGGTCCACTCCGGGGCCGCCGCGCTCCAGGCCACGCCGACCGGCCAGGACACCGCCCAGTGCAGCCAGACCATCAGCGTGCAGCCCAACTCCCAGTACACGCTGAGCGCCTACGTCCAGGGCAGCTACGTCTACCTGGGCGCCACCGGCACCGGCAGCGGCAGCGACCCGTCCACCTGGACGGCGAGCAGCGCCTCGTACGGCCGGCTCAGCGTGGGCTTCACCACCGGGGCGAACACCACCTCGGTCACCGTCTACCTGCACGGGTGGTACGGGCAGCCCGCGTTCTACGCGGACGACGTGTCGCTCACCGGCCCCGGCGGCAGCAGCCCCTCGCCGACCGCCACCACCCCCACGACCCCGCCGCCCACCAGCACCCCGCCGACCACCCCGCCGCCCACCAGCACGACGCCGACCACGCCGCCGCCCACCACCACCCCGCCGGGCGACACCTGCCCCACGAAGCCCAAGCCCTCCGGCAAGGTCCTCCAGGGGTACTGGGAGAACTGGGACGGCGCCTCCAACGGCGTCCACCCCGGCATGGGCTGGGTCCCCATCACGGACAGCCGGATGGCCGCGCACGGCTACAACGTCATCAACGCCGCCTTCCCGGTGATCCTCTCTGACGGCACCGTGCTGTGGCAGGACGGCATGGACACCAACGTCAAGGTCTCGACCCCCGCCGAGATGTGCCAGGCCAAGGCGGCCGGGGCGACGATCCTGATGTCCATCGGCGGCGCCGCCGCGGGCATCGACCTGAGCTCCAGCACCGTCGCCGACAAGTTCGTCGCGACCGTCGTCCCGATCCTCAAGAAGTACAACTTCGACGGCATCGACATCGACATCGAGACCGGCCTGTCCGGCAGCGGCGACATCAACACGCTGTCCGCCTCCCAGGCCAACCTGATCCGCATCATCGACGGCGTACTCGCCCAGATGCCCGCAGGCTTCGGCCTGACGATGGCCCCCGAGACCGCGTACGTCACCGGCGGGAGCGTCAACTACGGCTCGATCTGGGGCGCCTACCTGCCGATCGTCAAGAAGTACGCCGACAACGGCCGGCTGTGGTGGCTCAACATGCAGTACTACAACGGCAGCATGTACGGCTGCTCCGGCGACTCCTACCAGGCCGGCACCGTCCAGGGCTTCACCGCGCAGACCACCTGCCTGAACAACGGCCTGACCATCCAGGGCACCACCGTCAAGGTGCCCTACGACAAGCAGGTGCCCGGCCTGCCGGCCCAGCCCGGCGCGGGCGGCGGCTACATGGACCCGGGCCTGGTCGGCCAGTCGTGGAACGCCTTCAGCGGCTCGCTGAAGGGGCTCATGACCTGGTCGATCAACTGGGACGGCTCGAAGGGCTGGAGCTTCGGCGACAACGTCAAGCGCCTCCAGGGACGTTGACGTCCCGGTGACACGCTGCTGAGAGTCCCGCCGCGCGGGACGCGGGCCCGGCGGTTGTTCGGCGTTTTGTTCAATGACCGAGAGCCGAACCAGAACAACCCCGGTGCGCTACACCGGTAGCGCACGGGATGGACGAGACGGACGAGAAGGGCGAGGTGACCGTGGAGGGGAGCGGGATGCGCGCGCTGGTGATCCACCGCTACGGCGGGCCGGAGGAACTCCGCGTCGAGACGGTGCCGCAGCCGCAGGCAGGACCGGGCCGGGTGCTGGTCGACGTCACCCTGGCCGGCCTCAACTACGCCGACCTGGAGTGCCGCACCGGCGAGTACCTCCGCTTCCCGCTGCCGGCGGTGCTCGGCGTCGACGTGGTCGGGCGGCGCCGCGAGGACGGCCGGAGGGTCGTCGCGCTGCTGCGCACCGGAGGCGGGTACGCGGAGGTGGCCGTCCCCGAGGCGGCGCACACCGTGGAGGTGCCGGACGACGTGGACGACGAGCAGGCGCTCGGGCTGCTGGAGCAGGGGGCGACGGCCTACGGCGCGCTGACCCTGGCGGGCCGGCTGCGGCCCGGCGAGGCCGTCGCGGTGACCGCGGCCGCGGGCGGGGTCGGCCACCTGGCGGTGCAGCTGGCCAGGGAACTGGGCGCGGGCCGGGTGGTCGGCCTGGCCTCCACCCCGGAGAAGCGGGAGTTCGTGCGCTCGCTGGGCGCCGACACCGTGCTCGACCCGGCCGACCCCGACCTGGCCGAACGGCTCGCGGAGTCGGGCGGGCTGGACCTGTTCCTCGACTCGGTCGGCGGCCCGGTGCTGCGCGCCGGGCTGGCCGCGCTGGCCCCCTTCGGGCGGCTGGTGTCGGTCGGGGCGCGGGAGGGGGTCGAGGACTGCTTCACGATGGGCGAGCTGACCGAGCGCTCGGCGGGGGCGCAGGGCTTCTGGCTCAAGCACGTCCTGACGGACCGGAAGCTGTTCGAGGGCGTCGCCGACCACATGTTCCGGCTCGCCGCCGAGGGACGGCTGGTGGCGCGGATCGACCGGACGGTGCCGCTGTCCGGGGTGGCCGGGGCGCACCGGGCGATGGCCGCGCGGGAGACCGTGGGCAAGGTGCTGGTGGACGTCCGCCGCGAGGACTGAGCGGTACGGGGGCGGCCGGCCGGCCGCCCCCGGCGCAAAAGGAACAAAAAGGTCAAACCCCGGGGACCGTGTGTTGGTTACGGCCCCCCTCACCTCCCTACAGCACTGGGACTAAAGAGGGAGGAGAAAAGGG
>NZ_JBVILX010000007.1:153807-311906 GCF_055580145.1 Kitasatospora sp. NPDC032121
TGTCGGTTTCAGGGGCGGACCCGACGAACCACCGGTTGGTGGCCTAGGGGGGGTTTTTCCGAGTTCTTCGCGGCCCCCCCCCCGCCCCCCCCCGGCGCACCGGGCCCGACGGCGCAGACCGTCGGGCCCGGTGCGTGCGTCAGTACCCCGCGACCTCGTCCAGGCCGTGGCCGCGCAGCGGGACGAGGAAGCTGCGTTCGAACACCACCACGGTCTCGCCGGTGGACTTCGTCCCGGTGGTGCGGCAGCGCACGATGCCCTGCCCGGCGCGGCTCTTGGAGAGCCGCTTGGCGAGGGTCTCGGTCTCCGCGTAGAGCGTGTCGCCGGCGAACACCGGGTGGGTCATCCGGATGTTCTCCCAGCCCAGGTTGGCGATGGTGCGCCCGCTCGTCGAACGGGCGGTCATCCCGCCGACGATGCTCAGCGTCACCAGGCTGGAGACGATCGGCTTCCCCCACGGGGTGTGCTCGCTGTAGGCGGCGTCGATGTGCAGCGGGGCGTCGTTCATGCTCAGCATGCTCATCAGCACGTTGTCGAGCTCGGTGACGGTCCGCCCGGGGCGGTGCTCGACCACCTCGCCGACCTCGAACTCCTCGTAGTAGCGCCCGACCACCTCACGGTAGCGGCGCTCGCCGATCCGCCGGTAGCCGGCGGGTTCGGTCGTGTCCATCGCGGCTGCTCCCAGGTCCTAGAGGTCTGCGGTGAGTTCCTTGACGTGGCCGGCGAAGTCGCGGATCATCCGCTCGTCCATGTCGGCGCGCATCATCAGTCGGAGCCCGGCCTCGCCCTTGGGCACGATCGGGAAGAACACCGCCGAGCTGTAGTAGCCGCGCTCGAAGAGCTGGGCGGACAGCTTGACCGCGCGCTCGGCGTCCCCGACGTCGACCCGGCGCACCGGCAGGCCGTTGCCCGCGAAGGTGGTCGGCAGCAGTTCGTCGAAGAGTTCGATGTTGCGGGCCAGCTTCGCCTGCAGGTCGGCCAGTTCGGGGGAGCGGTGGATGGCGGCGCTGGCCAGCGAGGCGCCGACCAGCGGCAGCGGGATGTTCTGCGACCAGCCGACCGGGCCGGCGTGCCGGTGCAGGAACTCGAACTGCTCGCGGTTGCCGAGCATCGCGACACCGCCGCTGGTGCCGAAGCCCTTGCCGAGGCTCGCGGTGATCACCGTCAGCGGGTTCATCTCCAGCCGGGAGCGGACGTAGCCCTCACCCCGCTCGCCCATGATGGACAGCGAGTGGGAGTCGTCGATGTAGAGGAACAGCCCGTAGCGGTCCTGGAGTTCGAGTAGTCCGTCGAGGGCCGCCGTGCCGCCCATCGAGTACGCGCCGTCGGCCACGTAGGCGACCCGCGGGTACTTGCGGCAGATGTCCTCCAGGTAGTTCAGGTCGTTGTGCGGACAGGTCAGCACCAGCGACTCGTCCGCGCAGATCGGCTTCGCGTACGCCATGCAGAAGTGGCAGAAGCGGTCGAAGACCATCACCCGGGGCCCGCCGCCGCCCTGACAGGTGCCGTCCAGGTGGCCGGAGGCGATCAGCGGCAGGATGCCGGCGGTGAGCGAGGTACAGGACGCCCCCGGCAGGATGTGGGCGCCGAAGAGTTCGCCCAGCTCCTCCTCCAGTCGGACCAGCAGGTTGTGCCGGATCCGGGTGGTGGAGATGACCAGCGAGGTGCTGCGGGACTCGGTCAGCGCGTCCACCGCGCCGGCCAGCAGCGCGGGGTGGTTGTTCAGGCCCAGGTACGAGCAGGAGACCATGTTGGCGAACTCGTGGCCGGTCTCGCGGACGATCAACCGGTTGTTCGACTCCGAGTCCGCCGTGATGCCGATCAGGCCGTTGGCGGCGGCCGCCTGCCAGACCGGGTCGGCGCTGGCCAGCATGGCCTCGGCGTTGCGGTACCGGCGTGGGCCGAGGATGGATTCTTCGGTCATCGTCACTTCTCCGTCGAGTGGTTCGGGGTGTCGGTGGGCGCGTGGCCCCGTGGGTGCTGTCGTGGGTGGTGCAGGTGGTGGGGGGAGACCTCGGGCCGGGGCGGGTCGAACTGTTCGATCAGCCGCTGCGAGGCCTCGAAGAACGGCATGCCGACCATCACCCCGTCCACCACGGTGACCGAGCGGCCGTTCTCCAGACCCGCCGCGACCACCCGGCGGGCACGTTCCAGCAGCTCCTCGCCCGGGCTGAACACCTCGTTGATCAGACCGAGTTGGCGCGGATGGACGGCGATCTTGCCGCTGAACCCGAAGTCCCGGGCGAGCCCGGCCTCCCGGCGCAGCCCGGCGAGGTCGGTGACCTCGAAGAACGGGGCGTCCATCGCCTCCACCCCGGCGGCGCGGGCGCTGTTGACCACCCGGCCGCGGGCGTGGGCCAGGGCCTCCCAGGAGAGCCGGGCGCCGACCGCGAAGGCGTAGTCGGCCGAGCCGAAGACCAGCCCGCGCAGCCGGTGCCCGGCGGCCGCGATGGCGGGCGCGTGCTCGATGCCCAGCGGGGTCTCCACGACGGCCAGGAACTCCGTCTCCGGGCAGTCCGGGGCGAGCGCGCCGGCGGCGATCTCGATGTCCCGGGCGGACTCCGCCATCGGGATCAGCACCAGGTCCGGCTTGACCCGGTACCGGGTGATGGCGATCAGGTCGCGCAGACCCTCCGGTCCGGAGAGGGTGTTGATGCGCACCGCGCTGCGCGCGAGCTTGGTGGACGGGAGGGTGAAGAACTCCTCGGCGAGCCGACGGGCCTCCTCCTTTCGGGCGGGTGGGACCGAATCCTCCAGGTCGACCATGGCGATGTCGGCCCCGGACTGATGGCTCTTGGCGTACCGCTCCACCGCCATCGCGGGTGTCGACAGGAGGGAACGGCAGTACCGCGTGAACTTCATGGATATCTCCGAAGTCAGCGAAGGCTGCGGGTTCCGGTTCTATCCCACCGGCTTTGTTCGGCGCCGTGCGGCTGGACATTGAACACCAACTCGGAACAACCGACCCGCACGCACCATTGTTTGACGCCGACGGTCCTGTGCATGATGAATCAACGGGGGGGATGGACGCGAGGCGCGCGCGGCGCGCGTGGCGCGTGTGGCACGCGAGGTTTTCAGGACACCGCTTCAACGGAGAAGGGGGCCGTAGTGCCGCGTCGGGAAAGTCCACTTGACCCCGGGGACGGGCCGCTGCTGCGCTTCGCGGGTGATCTGCGGGCCCTCCGGGAGCGGGCCGGAGGCCTGCCGTACCGTCAACTGGCGCTCCGCGCACACTGCTCGGCAGCCAGTCTGTCGGTGGCGGCGGGAGGACGGCGGCTGCCCAGCCTGGCGGTCACCCTCGCCTACGTGCAGGCCTGCGGCGGGGACGTGCGGGAGTGGCAGCACCGCTGGCAGCTGCTCGCCGCCGAGCTGGCCGCCGAGACCGCGGCCCGGCGGCGCGCCCAGGACGTCGGACGGGCCCCCTATCCGGGCGCGGCCGCGTTCGAGGCCGTCGACGCCGAGCGGTTCTTCGGCCGGGAGGCGCTGCTGGGGCGGCTGATCGCCCTGCTGACCGAACGGCGGCTGGTGATCGTCTCCGGGCCGTCGGGGGCGGGCAAGTCCTCGCTGGTCAGAGCCGGGTTACTGGCCCGGCTCGGCGGGGCTCCGGCCGCCGGTGCGGATCCCGGGAGACCGGCGGCCGGGGGTGGGGCGGAGCGGCCCCCGGCCGACGACGGTGTCCCGGTGGCGTTGCTGACCCCCGGTGAACGGCCGATGGAGGCGTACGCGTTGGCCCTCGCCCGGCTCGGGCAGCGAGCCGGGGACACGGCGCGCGGCGGGGCGGGAGCGACGGCCGGGGATCCGGTGCTGGTGGTGGACCAGGGCGAGCAGCTGCTCACCCGCTGCCGGGACGCCGCCGAGCGGGCGCGCTTCCTGGACGCGCTGGTGGCGACCGCCACGGGCGGTCCGGGCGAGGCGCCGGACGGCCTGCCGCCGGCGGCGCCCGCCCGCTGCCGGGTGGTGCTGGTGCTCCGCTCGGACCAGTGCGGGCCACTGCTCGCCGAGCATCCGGGGCTTGCCGAGACGGCCGGGCGGCACGGGATGCTGTCGGTGGGGCGTCCGGCGCCGGACGAGCTGCGGCGGGCGATCACCGAGCCGGCGGCACGGTCCGGCTGTACCGTCGAGGGCGCGCTGCTGGCCGTCCTCATCTCGACCGCCGCGCAGCAGCCGGGCGCGCTCCCGCTGGTGTCCGCGGCGCTGCTGGAGACCTGGCGGCGGCGCAGCGGCAACGCGCTCACCCTGGCCGGGTTCCAGGCCACCGGAGGCTTCGAGGGCGCGCTGGCCCGGACGGCGGAGACGCTGTACAACGGGCTGGACGTGTCCGACCAGGCGCGGGCGCGGTCGGTGTTCCTGCGGCTCGGCGGGGAGTTGGTCGGTGCCGGCGAGGAGGCCGCCGGTGGCGTGCCGGGCCTGGGCGAGGGGCCGGGCGAGGGGCTGGGACCCGGCGGTGGGCCGGTGTCGGGCGGCGCCCTGGTGCCGGGCGGCGACGAGGGCACCCGCAAGCCGGTCCGGCGGGCCGAGTTCGACGACCCCGGGGTGCCGGAGATGGTGGAACGGCTGGTCCGGGCACGGCTCGTGGTGGTGGACCGGGACACCGTCGAGCTGTCCCACCAGGCGCTGCCGCAGGCCTGGCCCAGGCTGCGCGGCTGGTTGGCGGAGGGCCGCGAGGCGCTGGGGGAGCAGCGCAGGCTCTCGGCGGCGGCCCGGGGCTGGGCGGCCTCCGACCGGGATCCGGAACTGCTGTGCCGGGGCGGCCGGTTGGAGCAGCTGATGCGGCGGGTGGCGGCTGGGGAGCTGGCCACGGCCGGGGTCGAACGGGCCTTCCTGGCCGCCTCGGCCCGGGCGGCCATCGCCGACCGGCGCAGGGCGCAGCGGCAGAACCTGGCGGTGGCCGGGGTCGCCGCGGCGGGCGGGGCACTGCTGGCCCTGGCGGGCGGGAGCCGGATCCGTCGGGCCTGGCGGTGGTGAGCCTCGGGCCGGGACCTTCGCCAGGGGCGGCCGCGGGGCCTTCGGCCCGGCCCGCGCGCCGACCGGCTCGGGGGCGTCACGCGGGTACTGATCGGTTTCGGAACAACGGGATTCGAACAACGGGCGAGGCGCGCGCGGGTGCGTCGGGACGGGCCGTTCGGTGCCGGTCACGGTCCTTGCGCGGCCGTGGTGGTCCGGGTGGTTCGACCGTCGATCCCGGCCCTTCGAAAGGCGAATTCGACTGCCTGGCCGGTGAATTCCCGTACGCCGCGGTCGGCCGGAGCCGGTCCGGCGATTAATCCGCAGGAGATCGGCCGCTCCCGGATCGACGGGCCGCTCCCGTGCGCGGCGGAGTCCGGCCGCGCTCGGCTGACAGTGCCGCATGGCAGAGTTCGGCCCATGAACATCGCTACCACGTTGCACAGTTGGGACGAGTCCGTGGCCCTCTTCGAGCGTCGCGGCCTGCCCGTTTCCTCGTACGAGAACCTCTACGAGGAGTCGTACGACGTCCACTCCGGTGCCTTGTCGATCGACGGGCACCTCGACCTCGACGCCACCGAGCCGTACGGCACCGGCTACGTCGTGGACGGCGACCTCGACGTCAGCGGCGCCGTCCTCAACCTCGACGACGGCTGCCCCGCGCTGATCGTGCTCGGCGACCTGCGGGCGGCCGCCGTCTACCTGGAGGGGGACGCCAAGTTGCTGGTCCGCGGCAGCGTCCACGTGGAGGCCTTCGTCGGCAACATGACCGACAAGCTGGTCATGCTCCACGGGGACCTGCACGCCCGGGTCACCGTGCTGTCCGCCGGATTCGAGCCCGATCTGGTCGAGGGCACCCTGTACGGCCCCGTCCTGGCGCCCGCCTACCTCGCCTCCGGCTACCCGGCGCTCGCCGGCGCCGAGGCGGTGCTGGTGCCCGAGGTCCTGTGCGCCGGCGCCGACGACGACCCCGACGGCCAGGGCGTCTTCGACACCCCGGGTGTCCACGGTGGCCGCCTGCAGAGCCGCATCGAGGCGGGCCTGCCCGTGACCCTGGCCGGCGGGCTTCCCGGTCGGTGAGCGGGATTTCGGGAGCGACCACCCCTCGCCGTGGCGCAGACTGGGGCGAGTACTTTTCACACCGGAGGATGGATTCTCATGGCTGACCGGCCCCTGACGCTGATGGCGGTGCACGCCCACCCCGACGACGAGGCCACCGGGACGGGGGGTGTCCTCGCCCGGTACGCGGCGGAGGGCGTCCGCACGGTCCTCGTCACGTGTACGGACGGCCGCTGCGGTGACGGACCGGGAGGGGTCAAGCCGGGCGAGCCCGGGCACGACCCGGAGGCCGTCGCCGCGATGCGCCGACAGGAACTGGAGGCCAGCTGCGAGGTGCTGAAGGTCACTCACCTGGAGCTGCTGGAGTACGCCGACTCCGGGATGATGGGCTGGGCGGGCAACGACGCGCCGGGGTCGTTCTGGCGCACGCCGGTGGAGGAGGGCGCCGCCCGCCTCGCCGAACTGATGCGGCGGTACCGGCCCGACGTGGTCGTCACCTACGACGAGAACGGGTTCTACGGCCACCCCGACCACATCCAGGCCCACCGGATCACGATGGCGGCGCTGGAGCTGGTCGAGGAGCCGGCGTCGAAGGTCTACTGGACGACGGCGCCGCGCTCGGCGATGCAGCGCTTCGGCGAGGTCATGCGGGAGTTCGGCGGGGACTGGGATGAGCCGGACCCGGCGGAGGCGGCCGAGATGCCCGACATGTCGGAGATCGGCCTGCCGGACGAGGAGATCACCACCTGGGTGGACACCACCGCGTTCGGCGGCCGGAAGTTCGACGCCCTGGCCGCGCACGCCAGCCAGGGCGAGAACATCTTCTTCCTCAAGATGGGGAAGGAACGGTTCACCGAACTGATGGGCGTGGAGACCTTCGTGCGGGTCAAGGACACCACCGGCGCGGCCGTCCCCGAGAACGACCTCTTCGCCGGCCTGCGCTGACCCCGGAGCAGCGGTGTGCCGGCTGCGAGGTGTGGGCCTCGCAGCCGGCACGGCGTGGACGTGGTGCCCGTGGGCGCATCCCGTCAGAGCAGCAGGCCGGCGGCGATCGGGAGCGCCGTCTTGAAGATGCTCCAGAGGTTGTCGGCCTCGACGCCGGAGGCGTCGCCCAGGGCGCCGCCCGCGCGGCCGGTGCGGTCGATCGGCGGGGCGAGCTTCGGGAGCTGCGGGGTGGGGGTCCATGCCCGGTACTCCTCGCGGACGTCTTCCGTGGTCATGGTCGCTCTTCCCTTCGTGGATGGTGGTTCCACCGGCCGGGCGGCCCGGGGCGGACCTGCTCGCAGGCCCGGGGCGGAGCCGTCCGGGACGGTCGGCAGGGGTCAGATGAAGCCTCCGATCACGGGGGGTGGGGCCGGCATGCAGCCGGGGGTGGGGGCACCGTCGCAGACCCAGGGCGCCGGGTCCGCGAAGCTGGGGCCGTAGAACCCACCGGGACCGTCCATGATCTTCGTGACCGGGTTCGTGTCGGTGGCCGCGCCCTCCCTCGCGGGGTTGGTCACCGCCTCGGACGGCCCGGGGCCGGAGGTGAATCCGAGGTTCACGCCCAGGGACGACATTCTCCCGTGCGGGCTGGGGTCCTTGTCGACGACTTCCTTGACCACCTTCAGGTCGGCGTCGTACCCCAGGGTGCGGTCGATCGACGGCACCTGGGGCGGCGGCTGCTCGTACATGGTCCTGTCTCTCCTGTCCGGTGCTCCGGTGGCCGGTCGTGCGTGGCCGAGTCACCGGGCGGGGTGGCCGGCGCCGGACCTTCGCGGCCCGGCACCGGCATGGGGTGCCTCATCAGAGGAACGTCCCGATCGTCTTGAGCACGTCGGCGCCGCCGGAGACCAGGTCGCTCCACCTGAAGTCGGCCTCTACACCGGGGAAAGCGCCCAGGGGGCCGCCGGTGCGGCCGGTGCGGTCGATCGGCGGGGCGAGCTTCGGGAGCTGCGGGGTGGGGGACCACGCCCGGTGGTCCTCGCGGAATTCTTCGTTGGTCATTTCTGCTCATCCCTTCTCGTTGTGTTGGTTGCACTCCGTCCTCGGCGGGACCCGTCGGGGCGGGGCGTCACAGGGCGGCGTAGCACATGCCCCGGGCCGGGCCGGGGAGGTCGGCACAGACCGACCGGGCCGGTGCGGCGCCCGGGTTGTCGGACGGGCGGCCGGCTTCGTCCCGGCCGTCCCTGTGGACCGGCGGGGCGAGGACCGGCAGTCTGGGCGCGATCCTGGGGGCCGGTGCGGGGGTTCTCATGATCCGCCTCCTCCTGAGGGGTGGCGTGGGGCCGTTCCGTCGGCGTGGGTGCCGGCGGTGTGGGGGTCAGCTCTCCAGGAACTGGTGGGCCGGCGCCAGGGTGACGGGGTACTCGTCGCTGACGTCCATCGTGAACAGCATGGAGACCCGCGCGCGCCGGTCGTTCTCGGGGTCGAAGAACGTCACCTTCACGTCCTGGCAGTCCGATCCCATGCGGCAGTACGGGCTCTTCTCGACCGAGATGGTGTCGATGCAGTAGAGCGAGATCGGCTGGCTGGGTTCCGTCGTGGTGCTGGGGACGGTCTGGCCCAGCAGAATGGCCTTGCTGATCGGACCGGCGATCGAGTAGGCATTCGTCCCGGCGGCGTTGAGCGCCCGGTCGGCGGAGGTCTGTCCGAGGTTGCGGAACTGGTAGTAGAGCTTGTCGAGGAAGGTGTCGATGGTCTTGCGGACGTAGTCCTCGCTGACCGTCAGGTGTTCGTCCGCGGCCTGCTTCATGACGGCCCGCACCACCGCGTCCACCAGCTGCTTCTGGCGCCAGATGTAGATGCCACGGCTCTTGACCTCGACGACGGGCACGACCTGCCCGGAGAACAGCCGGACGGTCCGGTCGGTCAGCCGCCCGGGTATCGAGATCCGGGAGGCGTACTGGTCGTCCTTGTCCGACGGGAGGTGCTGGCCGTAGTACGCGTCCCGGAACGACCGGTAGACCGTGGAGACCGGGCGAGCGGGCGAGGCGAGCGCCAGCAGGGCGTCCGCGAGCTTGGAGTGGTCGTCGATCATCGCCTGCACGTCCGCCTTCGTGGCCCCGAGGAACACGAGGGGGTCGCTGGCCCAGTCCATGCCGGCGGCGGGTTCGGCCTCCAACGCGTAGAGCGGCGTGCTGTCCAGGTTCAGCGTCCAGGTGACCTTGTCGGAGGCCCACGGGTTGGCGGTCAGGTAGGCGTGCAGCTGCTCGGCGCTGTAGGGATTGGCGGGCTGCTCCTTCGTCACGCCCGCATGGTCCGGGTCGGGCACCTGGATGGTCGGCATCAGCTGGCGGAAGCTGTCCCGGCGGGCCTCGGTGAGGAAGTCCACGCCGATCTCGCCGATCGCGTAGACCAGTGGGCGGTTGTTGGTGGAGGCACAGGAGGGCCGGACGCCCCCGCCCGCGGGTGAGCCGCCCGGCGGCCCCGCCATCGACGGCCCGGCACCCGACAGCCCGGTCGTCGACGGCCCGCCGCCCTGGCACGCGCAGGGGGCCGCCGGGGCCTGCCCGAGCGCCGTGGCGCCGACGGGCGGCGGGGGCATGGCCGGGGCGGGCGCGTGCACCGCTTCGGGCGGCGGGACGGGGGCGGGGCTCTGGGGTTGGGCGCCCGCGGCGGTGGCGCCCGTCACCCCGGCGACGGCTGCGGCCGGAGTGACGGCTTCGAACGGTGCGCTCTGCGCGGCCAGGAAGGCCTGAACGGCCTCGGGGTCCGGCACGGCCTGGGCGGCGGCAGGGGCCGCCTGTGCGGCCGCTGCGGCCTGGGCGGCTTGAACGGCCTCGGGGGTGGCGGCGGGAACGCTCTGGGTGTCCATGGTGCTGGCTCCCTCGTGCGAGTCGTGTGGGGAGGTCCCGATTGGTGGGGGTGCGCCGACCGTGGCGACCCCGACCTCGGGGGAGAGGGTGGCGCGGCGGGCGGCCGCCGCCGTGGTTCCGGCGCGGACCGGGCGGTCCGGCAGGTCTTCCGCTCGGGTGATCAGCTCGTACGCCCGGGCCGCGTCCAGGTGTCCGACCAGCCGGCGCCGGCACTCCGGTGCCTCGGCGGGTGTACAGGGCACGGAGCGTGCGCCCCGCAGCAGGGCCCGGCCGACCGCCCGCGGGTCGGGCTTGCGCCCCGCCCGCACCTGCGCGCCGACCAGCACGGCGGCGACCCCGGACACCAGCGGTGTGGCGAAGCTGCTGCCGGTGAGGGCCGCGCTACCGCCGCCCGGGGCGGCGCCCTCGATGTCGCGGCCGGGGGCGAGCAGGCCGTGGGAGGCGTACGCGGAGCCCCAGTTGCTGATGTCCAGCGGCTCGCCGTCGGGGCCGGCCGCGCCGACGGCGAGCACCGTCGGGGTGGCGGCCGGCACCTGGGCGCAGTCGCAGCCGTCGTTGCCGACGGCCGCGACCACCAGGACCCCGCGCTCGTCGCACAGCCGCAGCGCCTTCGCCAGCATGGGCTCCGGCTCGGTGCCCCGGCCGATCTCGCCCCCGCTGATGTTGATGACGTGGGCGCCCTCCTGCACGGCGCGTTCGACGGCCCTGGCCAGGTCGAGTTGGGGCACCCGCCCCTCGCCCGCATCCGTGAAGACCGGCAGGAGCAGTCCGCGGCAGCGCGGGGCGATCCCGGCCAGCGGGCTGTCCTGCCGGCCGAAGAGCAGGCCCGCGACATGGGTGCCGTGCAGCGACATCGGGCCGGAGCCGGCCGGTTCGGCGACGAGCGTGTCCAGCCGGGTGAGGTCCGCGCCCTCGAAACAGGGGTGCGACAGGTCGACGGGACCGTCCAGGACCGCGATGCACACCGCCGGGTCGCCGAGGAGTTCGTCCTCGGGGGCGCGGACGTCGCGCAGCACCGATCGGGCCTTCATGGGCATCGCCTTTCCGGTGTCGGGCGGGGCGTCGGGTGCGCTCCACCGGGGCGGCAGGTGGTGCCAGTCAACGGGCCGGGCGTCGCCCGGGTGTGCCCGGGAGCGTCATGGCCGGCGGGCCGGTGCCGTCGCGGGCGC
Organism: Kitasatospora sp. NPDC032121; assembly: GCF_055580145.1. NCBI lineage: Bacteria > Bacillati > Actinomycetota > Actinomycetes > Kitasatosporales > Streptomycetaceae > Kitasatospora > Kitasatospora sp. NPDC032121. Next base: position 164,777 of record NZ_JBVILX010000007.1, read on the forward strand.
GTCGCGTCCTCGTGGCGAAGCCACCCCCGCCGTGCTCCGTGCCACGGGCCGGTGGATGCACGGACGGTGACCGTCGGCCAGTCCGCGGAGCGGTCCGGGTGTCCGTGGTGAAACGACAGCTCCCTCCAACACCCGTTCGGCGGCGGCCCATTAGGGTGTCGGCCGGTCGGCCGGTGGCGCGGTCGTGACGGTCGGCGACGACGGCCGTGACGCTCCCGCGGCGTCAGCGCGGCGTCACCGCGACGCCGCCGCAACGTCCGTACGACATCCGCGTGACGCCGGGTCGGGGCCGTACGGACACGGCGGTGACAGGCCTCGGCCGCAACCGGTGCACGCCCGAACGGGTGCGGGTGACGGCGCGGCGCGGCAGAGTGGGGGTGTGTTGTGGGACGGTCCGAGCATCGAACTGCTGCGGGGCTTCGAGGCCACCGACGCGGGGCACTGCGTCTCCCTCCCGGTGAGCGCGCAGCACCTGCTGGCCTTCCTCGCCCTGCACGACGACGGCGTCCAGCGCGGCGCCGCCGCCGAACGGCTCTGGCCGGACTGCACCCAGTACCGTGCGGCCGCGAACCTGCGCACCGCGCTCTACCACGCGCGGCGGCGCGGCCGGGCCATCCCGATCGAGAGCCCGGGGCAGTGGCTGCGCCTCGCACCGGTGGTCCGGGTGGACCTGCGCTCCGCGCGCCGCTCCGCGCAACGGGTCGTGGCCGGCGCGGACCGGTTGCCGGCCGGCTGCGACGACCTCGTGGACGACCTCTCCGCCGAACTGCTGCCGGGCTGGGAGGAGGAGTGGCTGACCCTGGAGCGCGAGCGCTGGGACCAGCTGCGGCTGTACGCCCTGGAGAGCCTGGCCCACCAACTGTGCGACGCGGAGCGCTACTTGCCGGCACTCCAGACCGCGCTGGCGGCGATCGCCATCGACCCCGTCCGGGAGACGGCCCACCGGATCGTGGTCGAGGTGCACCTCGCCGAGGGCAACCTCGCCAGCGCGCTGCGCTCCTACCAGCACTACCGCTCGTTCCTGCAGCGGGAGCTCAACGTCGCCCCGTCGCCGAAGATGACCGGGCTGGTGCGCAACCTCCAGCGGATGTGACGGCGCGAGTCCCGGGACACGCCCTACAGCGAGCGCAGGACGGAGAGCAGCAGGTCGACCTCCTCCGGGCTGTTGTAGACGTGCAGGCTCACCCGGACGGAGCTCTCGCTCTCGCCGGCCCGCGCCTGGCAGTGGCCGTCGGAGCGCACCATCAGGCCGTGGCTGGCGAGGACGAAGCCCAGGTCGTTGGAGCCGATCCCGCGGTGCCGGAAGGTGACGATGCCCTCGCGCTGCTGGACCGCGGAGTCCGCGGCCAGGCTCGACTGGCAGCCGAGGACCTCGTACGGGTCCAGGGTCCGCAGCCCGTCGGTGAGCCGGGCGGCCAGGGCGGTGTTCCACCGCCGGATGCGGTCAGGCCCGGCGGCGTCGAGCCAGTCCAGGGCGGCCTCCAGCCCGGCGATCCCACTGGTGTTGGGCGTGCCGCTCCAGCCGCCGGGGGCGAAGGCCGGGCCCCGGGTGTTGCGGGCCCAGGCCGCGCCGGTGCCGGGCAGGGCCATCGCCTTGTGCCCGGAGAAGACCACGAAGTCCACGTCCAGCGCGGCGACGTCCACCGGCAGGTGGCCGACGCTCTGCGCGGCGTCCAGGCAGATCGGCACCCCGGGCCCGACCGCGGCCCGGATGCGGTGCACGTTCATGTCGCCGCCGTACACGTGGTGCACATGGGTGGCGGCGACGAACGCCGTGCGCCCGGTGACGAGTTCGGCCAGCGCGCGGTGGTCGTAGTCGTGCGAGGCCGGGTCGTACGGCAGCTCGTGCACCGTGATCCGCACGCCCTGGCGGGCCAGCAGCCGCTGCGCCTCCAGCCAGGGCAGGGCGTTCGCCTGGTGGTCGGCGAACGGCACGATGATCTCGTCGCCGTCCCGCAGGTGGCGGGGGAGCCAGTCCAGGGCCACCGCGCGCAGCCCCTCGGTGGCGCCGCTGACGAAGTGGACGCCGGAGCGCTGCTGCGGGGCCGGGTCGCCCAGGAAGCGGGCGACCCGCACGCGGGTGCGTTCCACCAGCGCGGTGGTGGCGTTGGCCCAGGTGTACGTCCCGCGGCCGGCGTTGGCGTTGCCGGTGGTCAGGTAGCGCTGGACGGTGTCGAGCACCGCCCGGGGCTTCTGCGAGGTGGCCGCGCTGTCCAGGTACGCCAGCTCGGGGTTGCCGGTGATGATGGGGAACTGGGCCCGCAGCCCGCGGTGCCAGTCACGGAGTTCGTCGAGGGTGGTCACGGCCGCCTCCGCTCAGTCCCGGACCAGCGGCGCGCCCGCGTCGCGCCAGGCGATGATGCCGCCGGCCAGGCTGCGCGCGTCCCGGTGTCCCATCCGGGTGAGCAGCGCCGCGTACGTGGCCGACTTCTCGCCGACCGGGCAGGCCAGCAGCACCGGCTGGTGGGTGCCGAACGGCAGGCCGCCGTGCAGGAGTTCGTCGAACAGCTCGTCGACGATGTTGATCGAGCCCTCGATGTGCAGCGCCGCGTAGGCGAAGGGGCCGCGCAGGTCGACCACCAGCGGGCGCTCCTCGGCGATCCACTTCCGTGCGGCGTCGACGTCGACGACCCGGGCGGCGGCCAGTTCGGCGGGGGTCACCGTGCCCACCGAGTTCGGCCGGGCGGGCTGGTTGAACAGCTCCGGCCGGCGCCGGCGGATGTAGCTCAGGTAGCTCTCCACCCGGTCGCAGACGATGAAGACGGCGGTGTGCCGCTCGCCCGTCCCCCGCTCGGCCAGTTCGGCGTCCACGGTGCGCAGGTGGCGCAGCGCGCCGAAGAAGGCGCCGCCGCCGGTCGGACCGGCCGGCAGGCCGCAGCGGCGCACCAGGGTGAGCATGCCGTCGATGGCCTGGTCGGCGGTCACGGTGGCGATGGAGTCGTAGGTGGCCGGGTCGAACAGCCCGACCTCGTGCACCTCGTCGATGGTGCGGATGCCCGGGATGAAGTCGGACTTGTGGGCGACGAGTCCGACCACCTCCACGCCCGGGTCGTGGGCGCGCAGCACGGCGGCGACGCCGGTGGACGAGCCGGCGGTGCCGACGCAGGCGATGAAGTGCTCCGGGGCGCGGCCGTCGAGGTCCCGGACGATCTCGGGGCCGGTGCCGGTGAGGTGGGCGTCGAGGTTGAGCCGGCTGTAGTACTGGTCGGTGTGCAGGTAGCCGGAGCCGGTCTCGGAGAGCATCCGGTGGATGCGGGTGAGCGGGTCGTCGGTGTCGGTCGGGTCGAGGCACTCGGTGCGGCCGGGCAGCTCCTCGATCTCCGCGCCCAGCAGCAGGAGCAGGTCCTTGATCTCGGGGACCTTCATCCGGTTGGTGACGCTCCTGAACGGCAGCCCGTGCATGCCGGCGATCAGCGCGAGCGCCTTGGCGGTGTTGCCGCTGGACAGTTCCACGATGGTCTCGCCGCGCTCGACGGCGCCGGGGAGGGCCTCGCGGGTCATGTTCCAGGCGGCGCGGTCCTTGACCGAGCCGAACGGGTTGAGCAGCTCCAGCTTGGCGTACAGGTCGACGTGCCGCAGGCCGGTGACCGCCGGGTCGATCCGGACCAGCGGGGTGTTGCCGATCGCGTCGGTGATGCTGTCGTACCTCATGCGTGTCCGTCCCCCCGGTGTCCTGCGGCCGCCACGTCGACGGGCCAGTACTGCTCGTCCAGTCGCCACCGCCAGGCGCCGTCCTGCCGGTACGCGGCGACCTTGCGCGCGACGGGCTGGCGCAGCGCCTCGCCGGCGCCGAAGTCCATCAGGTAGCCCGCGGTGTTGGCGAAGGCGAGCAGGTCGCCGGGGGCGGGGAGGCGGGGCAGGAAGACCGTCCGGCGGGTGATCAGGTCGGTCTCCAGGCAGAGGTTGCCGATCAGGTGGACGCCGACCGGCTCCTCGGGCGGGCCGCCGGGCGCGGACGGGGTACCCGGTCGGGGGATCAGCAGTGGGTCCATCAGCACCCCGTGCTCCTCCAGGCCCACGTCCCGCGCGTTCGCCTCCAGCCGCACCAGGCAGGCGCCGGCCGGTGTGTGCCGGACCTCCAGGACGCGGGCGAGCGTCGCCCCGCACTGGTCGGCCAGGGCCCGGCCGGGTTCCACCGCCAGGTCGTACAGGTTCTCCAGCAGCAGGGTGCCGAGCGGCCGTCCGAGGGTGGGCGCCGGGTGGGAGAGCAGCTCGTCCAGGTAGGCCTCGGCGGCCACCGGGCGGTGCGCCGGGTAGAGGCCGAGGGCGCCGCGCAGCCGTCCGGCCTCGGCGCGCAGCCCGTAGCCGTGGCCCTGCCAGGTGAGCGGGGGGCGCCGGCCCAGGACGGCGTCGGCCAGCTCGGTGGTGTACCGCTCCCACTGGGCGGCGTCGGCCAGGTAGTCGACCCCGAACCCGCCGCCGATGTCGACGGTGCGGGGGTGCAGGCCGCGGCGCCGGCACTCGTTCATCACCGTGATGCAGGTTTCCAGGGCGACGGCCTTCTCCGCGATGCCGGTGGTGTCCAGGTGGTAGGCGACACCGGTGGTCTCGACGGCGTCGCGGTGGCGTTCCAGCGCGTCGAGCAGCTCGTCCAGTTCGGCGACGTCGGTGCCGAAGCGGCTCGGCCGGGTGAGCACGGTGACGCCCGGCGCCCGGAAGCCGGACAGCCGCGGCATGACGCGCACCGGGGGCAGGGCGTGCTTGCGCACCAGGTCGGCCAGCTCGTCGAGTTCGGCGCGGGAGTCCAGGTGGACGGTGACGCCGGTGCGGGCCGCCAGCCAGAGGTACTCGCGGTTCTTCGGCCCGGTCGCCATGATCCGGTCGGGTGCGCAGCCGGCCCCGAGCACGTGCTGGAGTTCGGCGAGCGAGGCGACGTCCAGTCCGGCCTCGGTGGCGGCGAGCCGGCGGACGAGGGCGCTGGAGCGGTTCGCCTTGTGGGCGAAGTGGATCCGGCCGGTGAGGTGGTGCTTGCGGTAGACGGCCTGGAAGCGGGCCAGGTTGTCCGCGATCTGTTCGGGCAGGAGCAGGTTGAGGGGGGAGCCCAGGGCGTCGGTCAGCGTGTGCAGGAGGTCGCGTTCCTGCAGGAGGGATCGGAGCGGGGCCTCCAGTCGTGGTTCGAGATACAGCGGTAAGGGCCGCATGCGAAACCAGCTCTCCCTGAGAAGTCGGCGTGCGGGGGCCGCAGCCGCCGACAGGCTGCCCCGTGTCGGCCCTCGTCCCCCCGGCGGTCCGCGCGTCGGTGTGGCGCGCGGGCGGTCGGACACCCGCGCGCGGCTCCCACCGCGGAGGCGTCGGCGACCTCGGGCAACGGTAACCCTTTCCCTGGGTGATCGACAGGGCGCTTTCTGTCACGCCATCGCAAAGACTGTGCCGATCCGGAACCCGCCTTCTTCACAAGGGCCGTGAGCAGGGCTCAGCGCAGCGCGACCAGGACGGAGCTGGTGCCGTACTGCCACACCGGTCCGGCCTGGCGGAAGCCCGCCTCCCGCAGCAGTTCGCCGTGCCGGGCCGCCGACAGGCCGTTGCCGGGGCCGTCGGTCGGGGGCAACTGCCGCTCGCGGGCCGTCAGCAGGTCGGCGAACTCGGGGACCCGCCCGGCCGCGGCCCACCACTGGGACCAGTCCTCGGCGGCGCCGGTGCCCTTGCGCTGGGCGCGGCGGCGGCCGATCGCGAGGGCGAGTTCGGCGAGCGGCCGGTCCTCGGGGATGAGGTGGTCGCCGTTGACCAGGACGCCGCCGGGCCGCAGTACACCGGCGAGGTCGCGGTAGATCCCGAGCAGTGCGTCCGGCGGCGGGTAGTGCAGCGCGGTGGTGGACACCACGGCGTCCAGTGGGCGGTCGAGGCCGAGGTCCTCGACCCAGCGGGGCCGCCCGATCAGGGTCTCGACCCAGCGCGCGATCTCGGGGTGCCGGGCGCGGCCGAGGGCGAGCAGCAGCGGGTCGATGTCGACGGCGAGGATCTCGGCGTGCGGCAGGCGGGCCGCGACCCGTGCCGACAGCGAGCCGGGGCCGCTGCCGAGGTCCGCGACGAGCGGCCGCCGCCGGCGGCCGACGGTCTGTTCCAGGACGTCGGCGATGACGGTGAACCGCTCCTCGCGTTCCACCGCGTACCGCTCCTGCTGGCGCTCCCAGCGGTCCACCCAGGCGCCGGCCAGGGCGGCGTCCACTCGCATCCCGACTCCCGCCGTGTCCGTGCGCATTCGAGGCTTCGCCTTCCGCCCATGTTTGTCATGTTCATCGAGCTCCGCAACCGGTTCGGTGCGGGAGATCCAGCGAAACGATATCCGTTTTCATGTGAACGTTTCCACTCGAAGCGTCCGCAGCCGCTGCACCCCCGGGAAGCGATCGCAGGACCGCCACAGTGCGGGCAGCTGCTGTTCCGGCGGTGTTCAACCGGGCGCTCCTGACGGCGGCAGGTCAACCCCCTAGGTTCCCTGGGGAACTGCGAGAAGGAGCCATGAAGGAAACCCAACCTGCCGTACGCGCCCGTGGACTGACGAAGTGTTTCGGCGACGTCGTCGCGCTCGACGCCATCGGGCTGGAGCTGACACCGGGACGGATCCACGGGCTGGCCGGGCCGAACGGCGCCGGGAAGACCACCCTGCTCGGGCTGCTGCTCGGGCTGGCCGTCGCCGACGGCGGCGAGCTGGAGGTGCTGGGCAGACCGGTCGGCCGGGCGCTGCCGGCGCCGCACGGGGTGGCCGGCTTCGTGGACGGGCCCGGGCTCTACCCCTCGCTGACCGCACGGAAGAACCTCGCCGCGCTCGCGACGCTGCGCGGGCAGAGCGACCGGGCCGACCGGATCGACGCGGTGCTGGCCGAGGTCGGCCTGAGCGAGGTCGCCGACGACCGGGTGCGGGGCTTCTCCCTGGGCATGCGGCAGCGGCTCGGACTGGCCGCGGCGCTGCTCACCGAACCCCGGCTGCTGGTCCTCGACGAGCCGTCCAACGGCCTGGACCCGGCCGGCAAGAAGCACGTGCACGGGGCGCTGCGGCGGCTCGCCGCCGACGGCGTCACGGTGGTGCTCTCCAGCCACCGGATGGACGACCTGGAGGCGCTCTGCGACGAGGTCACCATCCTGGCGACCGGGCGGGTCCGCTTCTCCGGCCCGCTCGCCGAGTTGGCCACGGGGCACCGCGAACTCGACCACCGGCTGCTCACCTCCGACCCGGCCGCCGCGCGCCGGGTGGCCGCCACCGTCACCGGGGTGCGGGTCCTCGCCGCGCCCGAGGCGGGACGCGCGGCCGAGGCGCTGGTGGTGCGCGCGTCCGGGCCGGCCGTCGAGGAGCTGGTGGCCGCGCTGGTGCGCGCGGGCGTACGGGTGCGCGAGGTCGCACCGGTGGTGCCGCCCCTGGAGGCGGCGTTCCTGGCCCTGACCGAGCAGCAGGAGGACGGGCGATGAGCAGTGTCGCAGCCGCACGTGCGGTCGCTGTCGTCGCCGCCGAACCCGGGGCCCGCCCGGTGCCGGTGGCCCGGGTGTACCGCTTCGAACTGGTCAAGCTGCTCTCGCAGTGGCGGGTCAGACTGCTGATGCTGGCCTGCTGGACCGCCCCGGCGCTGTTCACCGCCGCCGTCGCCCAGCAGGGCACGCTGCCCTCCGACACCCTGTTCGGCCGCTGGATGCACGCCACCGGCTGGGCCGGGCCACTGGTGGTGCTGGGCTTCGCGGGCTCCTGGGCGCTGCCCCTGCTGACCTCCGTGGTCGCGGGCGACGTCTTCGCCGCCGAGGACCGGCTCGGGACCTGGCGGCACCTGCTGGTGACGGTCCGCTCGCCGCGGCGGATCTTCGCGGCGAAGGCCCTGGCCGGCGTCACCGTGATCGTGCTGCTGGTGGTCGCCCTGGCGGTCTCCGGCGCGGTCGGCGGTCTCGCCGCGGTCGGCGACGAGCCGCTGGTCGGCGTGGACGGGCACCTGCTGTCGCCGTCGGCCGCGGCCGGGAGCGTCCTGCTGGCCTGGGCCTGCGCGCTGGCGCCCACCCTGGCGCTGGCGGCGCTCGGGCTGCTCGGCTCCGTCCTGCTGGGCCGCTCGCCGATGGGGCTGCTGGTCCCCGCGCTGGCGGCGGTCGCGATGCAGCTCGCCCAGGTGCTGCCGCTGCCGGTGGCGCTGCGCCTCGCCCTGCCCGGTTACGCCTTCGTCGCCTGGAACGGGCTGTTCGCCGAACCGGGCCGGCTCGACGAGCTGCTGGTCGCCGTCGCGGTCAGCCTGGTCTGGGCCGCGGCCGCCACCGCGGCGGCCTACCTGCTCTTCGTTCGGCGGGACTTCACCACCGGCAGCGAGGACGGGGTGGGGCGCCGCGCGCTCTCCCGCGGGGTGCTGCCGCTGGCCGGGCTGCTCGCGCTGACCACCGGCTCCGTCGCGGCGGCCACCCCCTCGACCGGCTCGGGGATCTCCCAGGCGAAGGTGCAGCAGGAGGTCGCCACCGTGTTCGCGCACCTGTACCGGCTGCAGACCGAGCAGCTGCACCGCCCCGCCGTGACGGAGGCCGAGCTGCGGGCCGCCGCGGCCTGCCAGCGGGGCGACGGCCAGGTCGACCCGGAGGGGCCGGGCAACGACTGGCGCTGCGTGGTCACCTGGCACCTGCCCGGGACGGACGCGCCGGGGACGGCCGTCTACCAGCTCGACGTGGCCTCGGACGGACGGCTGACGGCCGACGGCGACGGCCCGAAGGAAGTGAACGGCTACTTCCTGGTGCACACCCCGACCGGGGACGCACCGAACCCGCTGTGGCAGTTCGACGGTCAGGTCGCACTGCTCGCTTCCCCAACGAACGCACCGAACCCAACGAAGGGCTGACGCCATGCAGGTAACGCGTCGTCGACGCAGCCGGAACGAGCACGTGGTCCTCCTCGGCCGCCGGGTGGGCCGCCGGGCCGCACTCGCCACGGCCTGCATCACGGCGGTGGCCGTGGCCACCGGCACCGCTTTCGCGAGCACCCAGCAGTTCGGCACCGACCGGGTCGGCCAGACCACCGCCGACGGCCTGGTGATCTCCAGCGACCAGTACCTCGCCCCGTACGGCAGCCGGCAGGTGATCGACAACGGCAAGATCATGGGCTCCACGGTCAGCCCGGACGGCGGCCACCTGGCCGCCGCGGTCGCCGACGGCGACTCGGCACTCGTCGTGGTGGACCTGAAGACCGGCAAGGTGCAGCAGCGCGTCGGCACCAACAAGGCCGACGAACTGCGCATCCCCAACGGCTCGGTCGGCCAGGAGTCCCCCGTCTACTCGCCGGACGGAAAGCAGCTGTGGCTGGGCCAGCTGGACGGCTACACCCGGTTCACCGTGCAGCCCGACGGCACGCTCGCCAAGCCGGTGGCGGTGCCGATCCCGGCCGACGGCGACAAGCACGCGCTGGCCTCCGGCGCGGTGTTCTCCGCCGACGGCTCGACGGTGTACGCGGTGGTCAACGGGCAGAACCGGGTGGTGGCGATCGACGCGGCCACCGGCGCGGTCAGGCGGAGCTGGACGGTCGGCAACGCGCCGCGCGGCGTCGTGCGGGTCGGCGGCAAGCTGTACGTCTCCGACGAGGGCGGCCGGGCGGCCACCGCCGAGGACACCACGGTCAACTCGTACGGCACCCGGGTGCCGGCCGACCCGGCGACCGCCGCCACCACCACCGGCACGGTCAGCGTGATCGACCTGGCGTCCCCGGCCGCGGCCGTCGGCTCCATCCCCGTCGGCCTGCACCCGACCGCGCTGTACGCGAAGAACGGCGTGCTGTTCGTCGCCGACACCGCGAGTGACGAGGTGTCGGTGATCGACACCGCGCACGACAAGGTCGTCCAGACCATCTCCACCAAGCCGTGGCCGGAGGCCTCCGTCGGCTACGAGCCCACCGCGGTGACGCTCACCGAGGACGGCCGCCTGCTGGTCACCCTCGGCCGGGCGAACGCGGTGGCCGTCTACCGCTTCGCCGGCGCGCAGGAGCCGGTGAGCTACGTCGGCCTGCTGCCCACGGACTACTTCCCGGCGGAGGTCGCCACCGTCGGCTCCACGGTGATCGTCTCCAACACCCGTGGCATCGACGCCCGTCGGCCCAACAGGACCGGCGCCCACAAGACCCACGACACCACCTCCAGCCTCACCTCCTTCACGCTGCCGAGCGACAAGGAGATCCGCGCCCAGACGGCCAGGGTGTTCCGGCAGAACGGCTGGACCAACAACGCGGTCAAGCTCGCCAACGGCCACAAGGCGAAGGCCGAGCCGGTGCCCAAGCGGATCGGCGACCCGTCGCCGATCAAGCACGTCTTCCTGATCGTCAAGGAGAACCGGACCTACGACCAGGTCTTCGGTGACGTCGCCCGGGGCAACGGCGATCCCAAGCTGGCCCAGTTCGGCGCCGACGTGACACCCAACCAGCACGCGCTGGCCGAGCAGTTCGGGCTCTACGACAACACCTACGACATCGGCACCAACTCCGCCGAGGGCCACAACTGGCTGATGCAGGCGGACAATCCGGAGTACACCGAGTCCTCGGCCGGCGAGTACGAGCGCAGCTACGACACCGAGGACGACGCCCTGGGCCACCAGCGCTCCGGCTTCCTGTGGACGGGCGCGCAGGCCGCGGGCCGGACCGTCCGCGACTTCGGCGAGTTCCACCAGTTCCTGGACAAGCCCGCCGACGCCACCTGGCAGAACCTGTACTGCGACGCCAAGACCATGGACGAGACCGGACAGGGCAGCGCCTACGCCCTCAAGTCCTCCTCGCCGATCCCCTCGCTCAACAGCGTCTCGGTGCCCGGCTTCCCGAAGTTCGACACCGACGTGCCGGACCTCTACCGCTACCAGATCTGGAAGCAGGACTTCGAGCGGAACGGCCCGGCCGACCTCAACATGCTGTGGCTCTCCAGCGACCACACCGGCGGCCCGGCGAGCCCGGCCGCCCAGGTCGCCGACAACGACCTGGCCACCGGGAGGATCATCGACGAGATCAGCCACAGCGAGTACTGGAAGGACTCGGCGATCTTCGTCGTCGAGGACGACTCCCAGGCCGGCCTCGACCACGTGGACGGCCACCGCGCCCCGATCCAGATCATCAGCCCCTGGGCGCAGCACGGGGCCGTGGACAGCCGCTACTACTCGCAGATCACGATGGTCCGCACCGTCGAGCAGATCCTCGGGATCCACCCGATGAACCAGAAGGACAGCGCGGCCACCCCGATGACCACGGCCTTCACCGACCGGCCGGACTACACCCCGTTCGACGCGGTGCCCAACCGGACGGCGCTGACCGACGGCCTGAAGACCCCGCCCTCCTGCGGCCTCGACGTGCCCGGGCAGCAGGACCTGCGGGCGGCGGCCGCGCCGGCCACGACCGCGCCGCCGGCGGCGGAGCAGGCCGTCGCGGCCCGCTGGGACGTCTGGAAGTCGCAGCAGCGGCTGACCGGCCCGAACGCGGTGCCGGACCACGCCAACCCGGCGCAGATGGAGCACCTGGTCTGGTACCAGACCCACAACTGGACCACGCCGTACCCGGGCGAGGACGCGGTCCTCGCCCCCGAGGACGTGCCCGGCGCCTACCTGCCGTCGCCGGAGAACGACGGCTGATCCCGTGCCGCGGCCGGGGCCCGGGTCGCGCTTTCGACCCGGGCCCCGCGCGCTCCCGGCCCGGGGCCCCGCGCACCCGCCCGGACCAGCCGGACTGCGCACCCGGGGTGGTCGGTACCAGGCTGGACCACGGAGCCCGGTGACGGCGGACCACCGACCGGTGCGATCCTCCGCCGCCGTCGAGTCGAGGAGGAGTCATGGCCGACCAGCCTGAGGAGAAGGGCCGCATCGTGGTCGGGGTGGACGGCTCGGAGTCGTCCGAGCGGGCGCTGCGCTGGGCCGTGCGCCAGGCGGAGCTCACCGGCGCCGCGGTGGTGGCGGTGATCGCCTGGGAGTACCCGACGTACCACGGCGCGCGCGGCTGGTTCCCCCCGGCGGCCACCGACGAGCGGGAGCTGGAGGGCAAGGCGCGCCAGGAGGCCGACCGGGCCGTGCGGCAGGCCGTGGGGGAGGACCCGCCGGTCGAGGTGCGCACCGAGGCGCGCTACGGCTCCCCGGCGGGATCGCTGGTCGAGGCGGCCCGGGGAGCGGACCTGCTGGTGGTCGGCAGCCGCGGCCTCGGGGGCTTCAAGGGCATGCTGCTGGGCTCGGTGGCCCAGCACTGCACCCGGCACGCCAGTGTCCCGGTCGTGGTGGTCCGCGACGAGGAGCAGTGAGCGGCCCGCTGGCCCGGGAGCCGTCCTCCGGCGAGGAGGGCTCAGACGAAGAGCACGGTGGACGCCGACGGGACGGCCAGTGAGCCCACCCGGCGCGGGACGCCCGTCACGCCGTCCACGTCGAACCAGGTGACGTCGCCGGAGTGCTCGTTCGCCGCGTACAGCCGGGTGCCCGTGGGGCCCAGCACCAGGTCGCGCGGCCTGCGGCCCCCGCAGGGCACCGAGGTGAGCACCCGGGCCCGTTCGCCCGTCCCGTCCAGGGCGAGCACCACGATGGTGTCGGTGCCGCGCTCCGCCGCCCACAGGAACCGGCCGTCGGGGGAGACCACCGGGGCCGAGGGGGAGACCGGGCCCTGGACGCCGTCGGGGAACAGCGGGACCTCCGCGACCGGTTCGAGCGCCCCGGCCTCGGCGTCCCACCGGCAGAGCGTCACGACGGGGCGCAGCTCGCCGAGCACGTACGCGTGCCGGCCCGAGGGGTGGAAGGCCAGGTGGCGCGGCCCGGTGCCGGGCGGCAGCGCGGTCTCCCCGTGCGGGGTCAGCCCGCCCGTGGCCGGGTCCAGGGCGCAGATCCGCACCGAGTCGGTGCCGAGGTCGACGCTGAGCACCCAGCGCCCCGACGGGTCGGGGAGCACCTGGTGGGCGTGCGGGCCCCGTTGGCGGTCCGGGTGCGGGCCGCTGCCCCGGTGGCGCAGCACGCCGCTCGGGGGCCGCGGGGTGCCGTCGGCGGCGAGCGGCAGCACGCTGACGCTGCCGGAGCCGTAGTTGGCGGTCAGCAGGTGGCCCCGGCTGACGCTCAGGTGGGTGGGCTCGTCCCCGTCCACCGGTACGGGGCCGCCGAGCGGCCGGGGCACCGGACCGGCGATGTCGTAGGCGGTGACGGCGCCCGGCGCGGTCTCGGAGACGGCGTAGAGCACCGGGCCGCCGTCCGCGGCCCGCCCGAGCGCGAGGTAGGACGGGTCGACGGCGTCGACGACACCGGTGGCGGTGAGGGCGCCGGTGCCGGGATCCGGCGAGGCCAGGACGATCCCGTGCCCACCCGTCGAGGTGAACGAGCCGATGAAGGCCCGCTCCGCGCCGCTGTCCGCCATCGCAACCTCCGCTGTCCGCCGTCCGTCGCCCGCCGTGCGCGCTCAGACCGTAGCAGCCGCCCCCGCCGCGCCCGGCGCAGGAGCACGCGTTTTTTCACCGGAATGCACCGCCGCCGGGGGCGGCCGGATCGCGCGGCGGCCCGATCCCCGGGAACGTGGGAGCCGTTGGCCGCGCGGCCGGTCACGGCCGCCCGGTGGGGCGGGATCCGTGCAGCCCCGTAGCCCCGTGGTGGTGCGACAGCCCCGTGGTGGCGCGGCGACAGGAAGGACGGGCCAGTGAAGGCCTTCGTGATGAAAGAGATCGGGCGGGTCGGCTTCCTGGAGAAGCCCGTGCCGCGGCCCGGTCCGAACGACGCCGTGGTGCGCACGACCCGGGCGCTCATCTGCACCTCCGACTCCCACACCGTCAAGGGCGGCATCGGCCCCCGGGAGAACCTGACCCTCGGGCACGAGGCGGTCGGCGTGGTGCACGAGGTGGGCGGCGAGGTGAAGGACTTCCGCCCCGGCGACCGGGTGCTGGTCGGCGCCATCACGCCCGACTGGGGAGACCTCGCCTCCCAGAACGGCCACCCCTCGCAGTCCGGCGGGCCGCTCGGCGGCTTCAAGTTCGCGAACCTCAAGGACGGGGTCTTCGCCGAGTACTTCCACGTGAACGACGCGGACGCCAACCTCGCCCGGATCCCCGACGCCATCTCCGACCAGGACGCGGTCTACTGCGCCGACATGCTCTCCACCGGCTTCATGGGCGCCGAGCACGGCGCCATCCCGGTGGGCGGGACGGTCGCCGTCATCGCCCAGGGGCCGGTCGGCCTGATGGCGACGGCCGGGGCCCGGCTGCGCGGCGCCGGCCTGGTCATCGGGGTCGAGTCGGTGCCCAGCCGGCAGAAGCTCGCGCGGACGTACGGGGCGGACGTGATCGTGGACTTCACCCGGGAGGACGTGGTCGAGCGGATCATGGAGCTGACCGGCGGGCAGGGCGTCGACACCGCCATCGAGGCGCTCGGCGCGGACGCGACCTTCCAGACCTGCGTCAAGGTCACCAAGCCCGGCGGCACCGTCTCCAACACCGGCTACTTCGGCGAGGGCGAGTTCGTCCGCATCCCGCGCGTCGAGTGGGGCGTCGGCATGGCGGACAAGACGATCGCGACGGGGCTCTGTCCGGGCGGCCGGCTGCGGATGGAGCGGCTCCTGCGGGTGCTCGCCGGCGGGCGCCTCGACCCGTCGCACATGACGACCCACGAGTTCGCCTTCGACGACATGGAACGGGCCTTCGAGGTGTCGGACAAGAAGCTGGAGGACGTCGTGAAGGTGATGATCACCTTCTGAACCAGCCCCCCCCGCGGACCGTGTCCGCGGTGATCGAACCCCCCGGCGCTGCGGAAGCGAGGCGGCATGTACGACCCCGATCCACCGTTCCGGCCGGTCCGCCGGCGCGCGGGCTACCTGCCGCTGGAGGACCTCGGCCTGATCGGGAACGGCGCGACCGCCGCGCTGGTCGGCCTGGACGGCGCCATCCCGTGGATGTGCCTGCCCCGGTTCGACTCCGAACCGCTGTTCTGCGGCCTGCTGGACCACGCCCGGGGCGGGCACTTCACCCTCGCCCCGGAGGAGCTGGTCGAGGCCAGGCAGCGCTACGAACCGGACACCGGCGTCCTGATCACCGAACTGCGCTGCCCCACCGGCCTGGTGCGCGTCACCGACGCGCTGACCGTGCGCACCGGCGCCGACCTCACCGACGACGCCCCCGCCGACCGCGGCGAACTGGTGCGCTCGGCCGTGGTGGTGGACGGGAGCGTCCGGCTGCGGGCGGAGCTGGAGCCGCGCGGCGGCGCCCAGGCCCGGGCCCTGTTCAGCGGACTGGAGGTCCGGCCGAACCGGCGCCCGGACCTGCGGCTCCACCTGCGCTCCAACCGCCCGCTGAGCGGCCTGCACAGCAGCCACGAGCTGCGCCGGGGCGAACACCTGGACCTGGTGCTCTCCTGGGGCCGCTTCCACCGGCACCACCGCTTCGACGCCGAGGCGACCCTGAAGGGCACCGCCGAGGCCTGGCGCCGCTGGATGGGGCACTTCGCGTACGACGGCCCCCAGGAGCCCCTGGTCCGGCGGGCCGCGATCACGCTGAAGCTCTGCGACGACTGGGCCAACGGCTCGCTGGTCGCGGCGCCCACCTCCTCGCTGCCCGCGCCGATCGGCGGGATCCGCAACTGGGACTACCGCTACAGCTGGATCCGCGACGCCGCGTTCGCGGTGTTCGCGCTGCGCCGGATCGGCTTCCGCGGCGAGGCCGACGCCTTCCTCGGCTGGGTCCTCGACGCCTTCGAGGCCAGCCGGGGGCCCCGGATCATGTACGACCTGCGGGGCGGCCTGGTGCCGGAGGAGGTCGAGGACGGCGAACTGGAGGGCTACCAGCGCTCCGCGCCGGTGCGCTGGGGCAACGGCGCGGCCGACCAGCGCCAGCACGACGTCTACGGCGAGATCCTGGACTGCGCCGACCAGTGGCTGCGGGCCGGCGGCGAGATCCAGCCCGGGCTGTGGGACGGCCTGGCCGGGCTGGCCGACACCGCCGCGCAGGCCTGGCGGCAGCCGGACCAGGGCATCTGGGAAGTGCGCAGCGAGGGCCGGGTGTTCACCTACTCGGCGGGCCTGTGCCAGGTGGCCCTGGACCGGGCCGCGCAGATCGGCGAGCGGCTCGGCCTGCCCGCCCGGACGGACCTCTGGCGCGCCTCGGCCGAGGAACTGCGCCGGCTGATCCTGGAGCAGTCCTGGGACGAGGACGCCAAGACCCTCAGCGCCCACCTGGACGGCGGCGGCACGCTGGACGCGAGCCTGCTCGCGCTCCCGCTGCGCCAGGTGGTGCCGGTCGACCACCCGCGGATGGTGGCGACCGTCGCGGCCGTCACCGAGCGGCTGTCGGCGGGCGGCGGGCTGCTCTACCGCTACCTGCACGAGGAGTCCCCGGACGGCCTGCCGGGCGACGAGGGCGCCTTCGTGCTGTGCAGTTTCTGGCTGGTCGACAACCTGGTCGGCCAGGGCCGGATCGACGAGGCCGAGGAGCTGTACGCCTCGCTGTGTTCCCGGGCGAGCCCGCTGGGGCTGATGTCCGAGCAGATCAACCCGTCCACAGGAGAGTTCATGGGCAACTTCCCCCAGGCGTTCAGCCACATCGGGATCATCGCCGGCGGCGTCAGCCTCGGCCGGGCCAGGGGCGGGCGGGGATGATCGACCGGCTCGCGATCCTCGGCGCGACCGGGGACCTCAGCGCCCGCTTCCTGCTGCCGGCGCTGGCCGCGCTGCGGGCGGCGGGGCACGTCGGCGACTCGCTGCGGGTGACCGGGGCGAGCCGGGAGGACTGGGACACCGGGCGGTACCGCGCCTGGGCCGAGGAGCGGCTCCACCGGCACGGCGGGGACCTCCCGGCCGACGCCAGGGAGGCGGTGCTCGACGCCCTGGACTACCGGCGGGCCGACGTCACCGACCCGGCCGACGTCGCCGCGGTGGTCGCCGGCGAGGGGCCGGTGGCCGTCTACCTGGCGCTCCCGCCGGCGCTCTTCCCGGCCGTGGTCACCGCCCTGCACGCGGCGGGCCTGCCGGCCGGCAGCCGGATCGTCCTGGAGAAGCCGTTCGGCGAGGACCTGGCGGGCGCGCAGGAGCTGAACCGGCTGCTCGCCGACCTGGTGCCGGAACAGGCGGTGTTCCGGGTCGACCACTTCCTGGCCATGACGACCGTCCAGAACGTGCTCGGCAGCCGGCTCGCCAACCGGGTGCTGGAACCGATCTGGAACAGCACCCACATCTCCCACGTGGACATCGTCTGGGACGAGACGCTGGCGCTGGAGGGCCGGGCCGGGTACTACGACCACGTCGGGGCGCTCAAGGACATGGTCCAGAACCACCTGCTGCAGCTGCTCTGCCTGGTGGCGATGGAACCGCCGATCACGCTCGGCGAACGGGACCTGCGCGATCGCAAGGTGGACGTGCTGCGCTCGGTGCGGCCGCTGACCGAGCACGACGTGGTGCACCGCACCCGGCGGGCCCGCTACCTGCCCGGCCGGATCGGCGAGCGTGAGGTCCCCGCGTACGCCGCGGAGGAGGGCGTCGACCCGGAGCGCCGTACCGAGACCTTCGCCGAGGTGGAACTGCGGCTGGACAGCTGGCGGTGGGCCGGCACGACGTTCCGGCTGCGCAGCGGCAAGGCCCTGGGCGAGGACCGCAAGGAGGTCGCGGTGCACTTCCGCCCTGTGCCGCACCTGCCGTTCGGCCACAGCGGGGAGGCCCGGCCCAACGTGCTGCGGTTCGAGCTGGAGCCGGAGGGGCTGGCCCTGGAGCTGACCGGCATCGGCGCCCACGCCCACGGGCTGGCGCCGATCCTGATGACCGCGGGGATGGAGCCGCAGCAGCTGCCCGCCTACGGCCGACTGCTGCTGGACGTCCTGAACGGGGATCCGGCGCTGTCGATCCGCGGCGACGAGGCCGAGGAGGCCTGGCGGGTGCTGGAACCCGTGCTGACCGGCTGGGAGCGGGGCCTGGTTCCGCTGGACGAGTACCCGGCCGGGTCGCAGGGGCCGCCCGCGACGTGGCGGTAGGCGCTGCGATGCCCCTCGGTGGTGAGCGCCGCGCCCCGTGCGTCGTGGTCATGGGGGTGGCCGGCACGGGCAAGTCCACGGTGGCCAGGCTGCTCGCGGAGCGGCTGGGGGTGCCCTTCGCGGACGGGGACGACTTCCACCGTCCTGGCGCCATCGCCCGGATGGCGGCCGGCATCCCGCTCGACGACGCGCGGCGCGGGCCCTGGCTGAGGTCCGTCGGGCGGTGGCTGGGCGAACGGGACGCGGCGGGCGGCGGCGGGGTGATCACCTGTTCCGCGCTGAAGCGGCGCTACCGGGACACCCTGCGGGAGGCCAGCCCGGACGCCTTCTTCCTGCACCTGACGGGCAGCCGCGAGCTGCTGATGGAGCGGATCGGCGGGCGCACCGGCCACTTCATGCCGCGGTCGCTGCTCGACTCGCAGCTCGCCGAGCTCGAGCCGCTCCAGCCGGACGAGCGGGGCGCGGTGCTGGACGTCGGCCCGGCTCCCGGCTCGCTCGTCGAGGAGGCCCTGGGGCTGCTGCCGGGGCCGGATGGTGTCACTCGCGGCACATCCGATTGATTCCGTCGCGTTCCGCCCCATCCGTCACAGGCGCCCGGGAAATCACTCGGATATTGCCGCGAATGATTGTTCGAGTGACTGGTGAGATCTGAACCTTGTATTTTCAGCCAAAGAATGTGCGCCCTCATCGGCCGTTCCGGCCACGGCCGGGAGTCGCACCTGGGATTTTGGGGTTCCGATTACCGCTGGAGTCGCTTTCCGTTCAATCGGTAGGGGTTGCGAGCGGCTGAGCCGCCGTGAAGACTGTTGCGCGTTCGCCGTCCGGACGTTCGGGACGGCAGGGATTGCGCGACTCCTCGGCCGCGTCGGCGCGTACCGCGCGGCGGGTACGGGGGCGGATCGCGAATAAGGGGGATGGACATGCCGGATACGGCCATTGTGCAGGTGGGGGCCGGGAGAGCGGTCCGTCGACGGGGGACGGGTTTCTGTTGGACCGTTCCGGTGGGGTAGGGGTATTCGGTCGGTTCGCGGTTCACCGCGCGCCCTTGTGCGGGGCCGCCGTTCACCGCCCGGCGGAGGAATTCCGGTCGCATTCGCACTGCCCGCCCCGGGCGCGACGGTGCGTCCCCGGAACGGCTCCGCGTGGCCGGTGCGGCGCCCGGTCGGCGGGTGCCCGGGGAATCCCGTTCCCGGGGCGGCCGGCCGGCGCGGGCCGGGCGTGCGCCGAATCCCCTCGTTCCCCCGCGTCCTGAAGCGGGCGCATCGAGCAGTCGGCACCGAAGGCCGGGGAATTCCCGCTGTGCCGCACACCAATCCGCAATTCCACCGCGGCGCCCGGCGCGCCCGCGGCCGAGAACCAGTGGGAGCTTCCGCCATGCCGTACGCCAGCCCGGCGCCCGTCCGAGAACGGGCGTCGTTCCTCCCGCGCGGCGAGCTGCAGCAGCGGCTCGACGCGCTCGCGCGGACCCACCGGGTGCCCGGTGCCCAACTGGTGCTGGACACCGGCGCGGAGACCGTCGCCCTGCACACCGGGGTGGCGGACACCGGCACCGGGGAGCCCTTCACCGAGGACACCGCCGTTCCGGTCGGATCGCTCACCAAGCCGTACACCGCCGCGCTGGTGATGCTGCTCGCCGACGACGGCGACCTCGACCTCGACGAACCGGCGGCCGAGTACCTACCGGAGCTGAGACAGCTGCCCGAAGTAACGATTCGCCACCTGCTTGGCCACACCGGCGGACTGCCCACCGGGCCGGACTCCGACGCCGCCGCCCGCACCACCGCGACGCGCTACCTCTCCGCCGTGTGCACCGCCCAGGACGCGCTGTTCCGGCCCGGGACGGACTTCTCCTACTCCAACGCCGGCTACGTCGCCGCCGGGCGCCTGGTCGAGACGGTGACCGGGATGCCCTGGCGCGAGGCGGTGCGCGCTCTGCTGCTCGAACCCTTCGGCACCACGGCGGTGTTCGTCGACACCGCCGCCCCCGGGCGGCCCGTCGCCACCGGCCACGCGCTCAACGCCGCGACCGGCCTGGCCCGGGCGGTCCGGCAGAACCTGGCCCCGCTGGAGGCCCCGGCCGGCGCCCTGCTGGCGAGCGCCGCGGACCTCGCCGCCCTCGGCGCCGCCCTGGTCGGCCGGGCCAAGGCACTGCCCCCGGACGTCGCCGAGCTGATGCGCCGCGCCCTGCCCGGCGCCCGGCCCGGAGCGCTCGCGGACGGCTGGGGCGCCGGAGCAGCGCTCTACCGGCAGGACGGCCGGCTCTGGTGCGGCCACGACGGCAACGCCATGGGCACCTCCTGCCACCTGCGGGCCGACCCGGACAGCGGCGTCGTGGTCGCCTTCACCGGCAACGCCGGCGCCGCCACCGCGCTCTGGCGGGAACTCGCGGCCGAACTCCAGGAGTCGGCCGGGGTGCGGGTGCCCGCCGCGATCGATCCGGTGGGCGCGGCCGGCCCCGTGCCGCTCGCCGAGGCCGCGGCCCTGGCCGAGTGCGCGGGCGACTACCGCAACGGTTCGATCCGCTACCGGGTCGAGTCCGCCGGCGACGGACCGGCCACCCTCTCGGTGGACGGCGACCTGCCGCTCCCGCTGCGCTGCTACTCCGACCTCTCCTACGACCTGCTCGACCCGGACACCGGCCGCCCCGAGCCCGGTGGCCGCTTCCACCGGGACGCTTCCACCGGCCGGATCGACCGGGTGCAGGTCTCCGGCCGCACGGCCCGCCGGGCCGCCGCCGGCTGAACCGGCCGGCCCCGCCGCCGCCGTAACCCCGCACTCCCGTACCACCGCCACACCGTTCCCCGGGCCCGAGGGGCGGCTACCGCCTGCCCCGGTGCCCTCGTCGTCGCCCCCATCGGAAGGACCTTCCGCCATGGCCGACCGGCCTGCCCAGCCCGTGCGCCCGCCCGCTCCGCCGCAGGCCGGCGGCACCGTCGAAGCCCCGGGAGCCGTCGCACCCCGGACCCTCGACGCGCTGTTCGCCGCCCAGGCCGCCCGCACGCCCCACGCCCCCGCGGTGACCGACGGCCGGCGCGCCTGGACGTACCGGGCCCTCGCGGAACGCGTCGAGCGGCTGGCCCGCGAGCTGCGCCGGCGCGGCGCCGGACCGGAGCGCACGGTGGCGCTGGTCCTGCCGCGCTCCATGGAACTCGTCGCCGCCGAACTGGCCGTCGTCCGGGCGGGCGCCGCCTTCCTGCCCGTGGACCCGGCCTACCCCGCCGAGCGGCGGGCGCTGATGCTCGCCGACGCCGATCCCGTGATCGTGCTGGACGACCCGGCCGCCGTCCGCGACACGCTGGAGACGGGCGACCCGGGCGACCCGGCGGCCGTCCGCGACACGCCGGAGACGGACGACTCGGGCGTCCCGGCCGTGGCGGGCACCGACCACCCGGCGTACGTGATCTACACCTCGGGCTCCACCGGCACCCCCAAGGGCGTGGTCGTCACCCACCGCGGGATCGCCGGCTTCACCGCCGCCGCCGTCGAGAACTACGCGGTCGGGCCCGGGGACCGGGTGCTCCAGTTCTCCTCGCCCAGCTTCGACGCCTCCGTCCTGGAGCTGTTCGTCTCCGTCCTCACCGGCGCCACCCTGGTGATCCCCCCGGACGGCCCCTGGCTGGGCGAGGAACTCGCCGCCGTCCTGGACGAGCACCGCATCACCCACACCCTGATCCCGCCCGCCGCCCTGGCCACCGTCCCCGCCGGCGCCGGCCACCACCTGCGCACCCTGATCGTCGGAGCCGAGGCCTGCCCCGCCGAACTGGTCGACCGCTGGGCGCCCGGCCGACGCATGATCAACTCCTACGGCCCGACCGAGGCCACCATCGTCGCCACCTGGACCGGACCGCTCACCGCCGGCACCGGCACCCCCGGCATCGGCGACGCCCTGCCGCACGCCCGGGTGTACGTCCTCGACGAGGCCATGCGGCCCCGACCGGCCGGCGTCGACGGAGAGCTGTACCTCGGCGGCGAGGGCGTCGCCCGCGGCTACCTCGGCCGCCCCGGCCTGACCGCCGCGCGCTTCGTCGCCGACCCCTTCGGCCCGCCCGGCGCCAGGCTCTACCGCACCGGCGACCGGGCCCGCCGGAACGCCGACGGGGAACTGGAGTTCCTCGGCCGGCTCGACCGGCAGGTCAAGGTCCGCGGCTTCCGGATCGAGCCCGGCGAGATCGAGGCCGCGCTGCGCGCCCACCCCGCCGTCGACCAGGCCGTCGTCATCGTCCGCGAGGACGAGCCGGGACACACCCGGCTGGTCGGCTACGCCACGCCCGCCGACCCGGGGCACGCCCCCGACCCGGCCGAGCTGCGTACTGCCCTGGCCGCCGCGCTGCCCGCCCACCTGGTGCCCGCCGCCGTCGTCGTCCTGGACGCGTTCCCGCTCACCCCACAGCTCAAGATCGACCAGCGGGCGCTGCCCGCGCCCGCCCGGCGCACCGCCGCCGCACCGCTCGCCCCGCGCACCGGGCGGGAGCGGGACCTGGCCGCCATCTGGGCCGAGGTCCTCGGCCTCGACGCGGTGGGCGCCGAGGACGACTTCTTCGACCTCGGCGGCGACTCCGTCCTCGCCGCCCGCACCCTGACCCGGATCGCCGAACGGCTGGGCGCCCGGCTCACCCTGCGGGACGTCTTCACCGCCCGCACCGTCGCCGCCCTCGCCCCGCTGCTCGACCAGCCGGCCACCGCCGCACCGAACGAGCCCGTCCCGCCCGCCCCGCGCGGCGAACCGCTGCCGCTGTCCAGCGCCCAGCGCCGGCTCTGGTTCCTGGACGACCTCACCCCCGGCGGCACCGCCAACAACACCGGCGTGGCCCTGCGGCTGCACGGCCCCCTCGACCGGGCGGCCCTCGGCCGGGCCCTGCGGCGGCTCACCGCCCGGCACGACTCGCTGCGCACCACCGTCGCCACCGTCGACGGACGGCTCGTCCAGCGGGTCGCCGACCGGGCCGAACCGCCGCTGCGCACCGAGGACCTCGGCACCCTGCCCGCCGGGGAGCGCGCCGCGGCGGCCGAACGCCTGCTCGCCGAGGAACTGGCCCGGCCCTACGACCTGACCACAGGCCCGCTCACCCGGCTGCTGCTGATCCGGCTCGCCGCCGACGAGCACCTGCTGCTGCTGGCGCAGCACCACATCGTCACCGACGGCTGGTCGGTGGGCGTCCTCACCCGCGAACTGGCCGAGCTCCACCGGGCGGAGGCCGCCGGCGAACCGGACACCCTGCCCGCCCCCGCCCTCCAGTACCCCGACTACGCCCACTGGGAGCAGCGCCGCCGCACCGGCCACGCACCGGACCTCGCCTACTGGAAGCGCACCCTGGCCGGCCTGCCGACCCTGCGGCTGCCCACCGACCGCCCCCGGCCCGCCCAGCGGGCCGGCCACGGCGCCGCGCACCGCCACCACCTCCCGGCCGGGCTGGTCGAGCGGCTGCGCCACCTCGCCGCGGGCCGCGGCGCCACCGTGTTCACCGTGTTCGCCGGGGCGTCCGCGCTGCTGCTCTCGCGTTACTCCGGCCAGCGGGACGTGGCCCTCGGCACCGTCACCAACGGGCGGGAGCGGCGGGAACTGGAGGAGGTGACCGGCTTCTTCGTCAACACCGTGGTGCTGCGCGGCGACGTGGACGAACGGGCCACCGTCGACCGCTTCGTGGAGGGCATGCGCGCCACCCTGCTGGACGCCTTCGCCCATGCCGAGGTGCCCTTCGACCGGGTGGTCGAGGAACTGGCCCCGCCCCGCGACCCCAGCCGGACCCCGTTGGTCCAGGTCGTCGTCGTCCAGCAGACCCCCACCACCCCGGCGCCCACCGGCGGACTGCGCTTCACCGACCACCCGCTGCCCCGTCCGGCCGCCCGCTTCGACCTGGTGCTGGAGTTCACCCCCGACGAGGCCGGCGGCTGCACGCTGACGGTGGAGTACGACACCGACCTGTTCGACCGGCGGACCGTGACCGCGCTGGCGGACCGGCTGCACCACCTGCTGGCCGGGATGGCGGACGGGCCGCAGCGCACCCTCGCCGAACTGCCGATGATCCCCGAGGAGGAGCAGCGGGCGCTGCTCGACGCCCGGAAGGCACCCGTGGAACTCCCGGGCGCCCTGGCGGCCGCCCTTCCCGGGTGGACCGGGGCGTACGTCCTCGACCGCGGCCTGCGCCCCCAACCGGTCGGAGTTCCAGGCGAGTTGTACCTCTCCGGTGACTTCCCCGAGCAGCCGGGCGAAGGCGGTGAGCGGTTCGTCGCCGACCCGTACGGCGCGCCGGGGGAGCGGCTGCACCGCACCGGGGAACTGGTGCGGTGGACGGCCGACGGCGAACTGGAGCACCTCGGCCGGGTCGAGCACCGGGCCGAGCCCCGGGGGTCACGGACCGACCCGGAGGAGGCGGCGGAGGCGCTGCGGCGCTGCCCGGGCGTGGCCGAGGCCGCCGCCGTCCTCGCCGAGGGCACCGGGCGGCTGGTCGGCTACGCCGTGCCCGTCCCCGGCGGCCGGATCGAGCCCGAGGCGGTGCGTCGCACCCTCGCCCTGACCCTGCCCGACCACCTGGTCCCCGCCGTCGTGGTGCCGCTGACCGCCCTGCCGCTGGGCCCCGACGGCACCCTCGACCGCGGCCGGCTGCCCGCCCCGGGACCGGCCGCCTCCGCCACCCGGCACGTCGCCCCCCGCACCCCCGCCGAACGCGCGCTCGCCGGCATCTGGGCCGAGGTGCTGCGGCTGGAGCGGGTCGGCGCCGACGACAACTTCTTCGACCTCGGCGGCGACTCCATCCTCGGCATCCAGGTGGTGGCCCGCTCCCGGCAGGCCGGACTGGCGGTGACCTCCCGGGACCTCTACCGCCACCAGACCGTCGCCGCGCTCGCCCTGGCCGCGGAGGACGCCCAGGCCCCGGCCGCCCCCGCGCCCGTCGCCGCCACCGGCGACGCCGTACCGACCCCGATCCAGCGCTGGTGGTTCGAGCGGGCCGCCGGCCGGGCCGGCCACTTCGGCCAGGCGCTCTCCCTGCTGCTGCCCGAGGACCTCGACCGGGCGGCGCTGGAGGAGGCCCTGAACGACCTGGTCGCCCACCACGACGCGCTGCGCTCGGCCTTCACCGCCCCGGACGACACCGGGGCCGTCCGGTGGCGGATCCGGCAGCCGGCCGCCCGGATCACCCTGGCCCGGCACACCGGCCCGGACCGGGACACCCCGCACTTCGGCCCGTACGACCTGGGCGGCGACGGGCCGCTGCTGCGCGCCGTGCTGCACGAGCGCGCCGAGGGGCGCCCGCCCGTCCTGCACCTGGCAGTCCACCACCTGGTGGTGGACGGGGTCTCCTGGCGGGTGCTGCTGGAGGACCTCGACACCGCCTACCGCGCCCGCCGGGACGGCCGGGACGGGGCCGCCGCGCTGCCGGCGAAGTCCTCCCCGCTGCGGCAGTGGGCCGAGCGGCTGAGCGCCTTCGCCGCCGGGGGCGGCTTCGAGGACGAGAGCGCCTACTGGGCGCGGGCCGTCCCCGCGCACGGCGCCGAGCCGTTCGCGGCGGAGCTCGCCGGCCCGGACACCTACGCCACCGAACGCTCCGTCACCGTCCGGCTGAGCGCCGCCGACACGGCCGCCCTGCTGCGCACCCTGCCCGACACCTACCGCACCCAGGCCAACGACGTGCTGCTGAGCGCGCTCGGCCGGGCGTTGTGCGGGGAGAGCGGGCTGGAGCGGGTCGTGGTGGACGTCGAGGGCCACGGACGCGAGGAGCTCTTCCCCGACCTCGACCTCAGCCGCACGGTCGGCTGGTTCACCACCCGCCACCCCGTCGCCCTGGCCGTCCCCGCCGGAGCCGACTGGGACACCGTCCTCAAGCAGGTCAAGGAGCAGCTGCGCGCCGTCCCCCGGCGCGGCCTCGGCTTCGAGGCGCTGCGCCACCTCGGCCGCCCCGGCACCGCGCCCGAGATCCCGCCGGCCCGGATCGGCTTCAACTACCTGGGCCGCATCGCCCTGCCGGACGACCCGGACGGGCTGTTCCGCGGCACCTTCCGGCCGCTGGAGCTGGACGCCGACCCGGCCGTCGAACGCCCCCACCCGCTGGAGGTGGTCGGCCGCCTGGACGGCGACGCGCTGGAGTTCACCTGGTTCCACTCCGCCGCCGTCCACCGCGGCGGGACCGTCGAGGCACTGGCCCGGCGCTTCGCCGCGGAGCTGGCCGACCTCGCCCGCCACGCGGCCGGCCCCGGCGCCGCAGGGCGCACCCCGTCCGACTTCCCGCTGGCCCGGCTCGACCAGGCGGCGGTCGACCGGATCGCCGGCGCCGACCCGGGCGCGGTGGAGGACGTCCTGCCGCTCACCCCGACCCAGTCCGGCATGCTCTTCCACAGCCTCGCCGAGGAGGACAGCGGCGCCTACTTCCAGCAGCTGGACTTCGTCCTCGACGGGGTGCCCGACCCGGCGCGCCTCGCCGAGGCCTGGCAGTGGGTCACCGACCGCACCGCGGTGCTGCGCGCCCACGTCCGCTGGCAGGAGGTGCCCGAGCCGCTGCTGGTGGTGCACCGCCGGGTGGCCGTGCCGGTCACCCACCTGGACTGGCGCGAGCTGCCCGAGGAGGAGCGCCGCACCCGGACGGCCGAACTGCTGGACCGCGACCGGGCCCGCGGCCTCGACCTGGCGAAGGCCCCGCTGCAGCGGCTGCTGCTGATCCGGCTCTCGGAGGGCCGGGTGCGGGTGCTCTGGTCCTTCCACCACCTGGTGCTGGACGGCTGGAGCCTGTTCCAGGTGCTCTCCGACGTCTTCGCGGTGCACGCCGCCCTGGCCGGCCCGGGAGCGGACGTCCCGTACGGCAGCGTGCCGGAGCGCCGCCCCTACCGCGACTACCTGGCCTGGCTGGCCGAGCGCGACCACGCCGAGGCCGAACGGCACTGGCGCACCCGCCTCGCCGGACTGGCCGAGGCCACGCCGCTGCCGTACGACCAGGAGCCGGTGCGCAGCCACCGCGCGGAGTCCACCCGGGCCGTGCCGTTCACCCTGCCCGCCGCCGCGACCAGGGCCCTGGAGGACCTCGCGCGCGGCTCCGGGCTGACCCTCAACACGCTCGTCCAGGGCGCCTGGGCGGTGCTGCTGGGCCGCCAGGCCGGGCGGGCCGAGGTGGTGTACGGCACCACCTCCTCCGGGCGGCCGCCCGAGCTGCCCGGCGTCGAGACGATGACCGGCCTGTTCATCACCACCCTGCCGACCCGCACCACGCTGCCCGCCGACGGCACCCTGCTCGACTGGCTGCGGACCCTCCAGCGCGAGCAGAGCGAGGACCGGCGGCACGGCTTCGTCCCGCTCGTCCGGATCCGGTCCTGCACCGAACTGCCCGAGCAGACCGCCCTGTTCGACAGCCTGGTGGTCTTCGAGAACTACCCGGTCGACGAGGACGCGGCCGACGCCCACGGCCTGCGGCTGCGCGACCTGGACGGCATCGAGACCACCAACTACCCGCTCGCCCTGCTGGCCTACCCGGGCCCGGAACTGTCGCTGCGGCTCTGCTACGACCCGCGGCTGTTCGACGAAGCCACGGTGCGCCGCCTCGCCGGGCAGCTCACCGCCGTCCTGGCGGGCCTGCCCGAGGGCGCCCACCGCCCGCCCGCGCGGCTGCCGCTGCTGACCGGGCAGGAGCGCCGGCGCGTCCTGGTCGACTGGAACGCCACCGCCGCCGAGGAGCCCGCCGCCGACATCGCCGAGCTGTTCGCCGCCCAGGTGCTCCGCACCCCCGGCGCGATCGCCGTGGAGGCCGGCGACCGCCACCTGACGTACCGCGAACTCGACGCCCTGGCCGCCGAGCTGGCCGCACGGCTGAGCGCGCACGGGGTCCGGGTCGAGCAGCCTGTCGGGGTGCTGATGGAACGCTCCGTCGACCTGGTCGTCGCCCAGCTGGCACTGGTCCGCACCGGCGGGGTGTACGTGCCGCTGGACGGCCGGGCACCGCGCGAGCGGCTGCACCGGATGCTGGCCGAGGCCGGCGCCGACCTGCTGCTCACCGACGCCCACCGGGCGGGTGCGGCCGCCGAACTGCGCCCCGCCGAGCGGGTGCTGCGGGTGGACCTGCCCGGCGACCGGCAGGCCCCGGCCCCGGCCCCGGCGGCCGTCCACCCCGACAACGTCCAGTACCTGATGTTCACCTCGGGCTCCACCGGCACCCCCAAGGGCGTCGCGGTGCGCCGCCGGGACGTCGCCGCACTCGCCCTGGACCGCGCCTTCGCCGGCCACGACCGGGTGCTGGTGCACTCCCCGCACGCCTTCGACGCCGCCACCTACGAACTCTGGGTGCCGCTGCTGCGCGGCGGCACCGCCGTCCTCGCCCCGCCGCAGGACCTGGACGCCGCCGCCGTCCGGCACGCCGTCACCGAGCGGGGCGTGCGCTTCCTGTGGCTGACCGCCGGCCTGTTCCGGCTGCTCGCCCAGGAGGACCCGGGCTGCCTGCGCGGCGCCCGCGAGGTGTGGACCGGCGGCGAGGCGGTGCCCGGCGCCGCCGTCCGCAAGGTCCTGGCGGCCTGCCCCGGCCTCACCGTGGTCGACGGCTACGGCCCGACCGAGACCACCACCTTCGCCACCCGCCGGGCCTTCCGGGCCGGCGACGACCTGCCCGCCGTCCTGCCGATCGGCCGCCCGCTGGACAACACCCGGGTGTACGTCCTGGACGGCGCGCTCCAGCCGCAGCCCCCGGGCGTCACCGGCGAGCTGTACATCGCCGGGGCCGGCCTCGCCCGCGGCTACGCGGGCCGCCCCGGCGAGAGCGCCGCCCGCTACCTCGCCGACCCCTTCGGCCCGCCCGGCGGCCGGATGTACCGCACCGGCGACACCGTCCGGTGGAGCGAGGACGGCGAACTGCACTTCGTCGGCCGCGCCGACGACCAGATCAAGATCCGCGGCTTCCGGATCGAACCCGCCGAGATCGAGGCCAGGCTCACCGCCCACCCGGCCGTCGCCGAGGCCGTCGTCTCGCTGCACCAGGACGCCGGACGCAAGCGCCTCGCCGCCCACCTGGTCCCCGCCGAGGGCGCCGAGCCGCCCGGCGCCGCCGAACTGCGCGCCCACCTGGCCGCCGACCTGCCCGACTACATGCTGCCCGCGGCCTTCGTCACCCTGCCCGAACTCCCGCTCACCGCCAACGGCAAGGTGGACCGCCGCAGGCTCCCCGCCCCCGACTGGTCGGCCGGCGGCGACCGCCCCCACCGCGCCCCCGGCACCGACCGCGAACGGCTGCTCGCCACGATCTGGTCCGAGCTGCTCGGCGTCGAACGGGTCGGGCTGGACGACGACTTCTTCCTGCTCGGCGGCGACTCCATCCTGAGCATCCAGGTCGTCTCCCGGGCCCGCGCCGCCGGACTCGCGCTCTCCCCGCGCGACCTCTTCCGGCACCCCACCGTCGCCGCCCTGGCCGCGGCCACCGGCAGCGCCGTCACCGTGGCCGGCACCGAACCCGTCAGCGGCGAGGTCGGCCTGACGCCGATCCAGCACTGGTTCCTCGACCCGAACCCGCCGCACGCCGGGCAGTTCGACCAGTCCGTCGTGGTGGAGGCCCCCGGCGCCGTCGACCCGCAGGCCCTGCGCCGGGCGCTGGCCGCCCTGTGGGCGCACCACGACGCGCTGCGCTCCCGCTTCACGCGTGCCGAGGACGGCACCTGGCGGCAGCACTGCGCCCCCGCCGACGAGGCCGCGCCCGAACTGCTGGAGGTGTGCGCGCCGGGCGCCGCGGACGAGGCCGCGGACCGCTCCTTCCGGCTGGACGACGGCCCGCTACTCACCGCGCGTCTCCTCACCGGCGACCGCACCCGGCCCGACCGGCTGCAGCTGGCCGTCCACCACCTGGCCGTCGACGGCGTCTCCTGGCGGGTCCTGCTGGAGGACCTGGAGACCGCCTACCGGCAGGCCGTCGAGGGCCGCCCGCTGCGGCTGCCCGCCCGCACCAGCTCCGTCCGGGAGTGGGCCCGCCGGCTGGCCGGGCACACCGCGGCCGGAGGCTTCGCCGGGCAGCGCGCCCACTGGGCGGCCGCCGCCCGGGCCTGCGCCGAGCCGCTGCCGGTGGACGGCGAGGGCGGCAACACCGCCGCCGACCTGCGCGAGGTGACCGTCCGGCTGGACCGCGAACGCACCGACGCCCTGCTGCGCCACGTCCCCGCCGTCTACCGCACCCGGATCGACGACGTGCTGCTCACCGCGCTCGGCCGGGTGCTCGCCGACTGGACCGGACGCCGAACCGTCGCCGTCGGCCTGGAGGGCCACGGCCGCGAGGACCGCCTGTTCGACGGCCTCGACCTGTCCCGTACGGTCGGCTGGTTCACCTCGCTCTTCCCCGTCGCCCTGGACGTCCCGGCGGGCGACTGGGGCACGGCGCTCAAGGCCGTCAAGGAACAGCTGCGGGCCGTGCCCGACCGCGGCCTCGGCTACGGCGCGCTGCGCCACCTCGCCCGGGACGAGGCGCTCACCGACGCGCCCGCCCCCGGCATCAGCTTCAACTACCTGGGCCGCTTCGACTGGTCCGCCGACGGCGCCGCCCTGGTGCGCGCCGTCCCCGGCGGCCTCGGCGGCACGGAGGCCCCCGGCACCGAGCGCCCCCACCTGCTGGACGTCGTCGCCCGGGTCGAGGACGGCCGGCTGGAGATCGGCTGGTACTTCAGCGCCGGCCGGCACCACGCGAGCACCGTCGACGGGCTGGCGCGGGCCATGCTGGGCGCGCTGGAGGAGATCGTCGCCCACTGCGCCGAGCCCGGCGCCGGCGGCCGCACCCCGTCCGACTTCCCGCTCGCCCGGCTCGACCAGGCGGCCGTGGACCGGATCGCCGGGGACGGCCGATCCGTCGCCGACGTCTACCCGCTGACGCCGATGCAGGCCGGGATGCTCTTCCACAGCCTGCTCGACCCGGACGGCGACACCTACGTCAACCAGGTGCAGCTGGTGCTGTCCGGGGTCACCGACCCGCACGCGCTGGCCGAGGCCTGGCAGCAGACCGCCGACGCCAACGCCATCCTGCGCACCGGGCTCAGCTGGCAGGACGGCGCCGAACCGCTCCAGGTCGTCCGGCACCGGGCCGCCGTCCCGGTGACCCACCACGACTGGAGCGGCCGTCCCGCCGAGCAGGTCGAGCGGGACACCGCCCGGCTGCTCGCCGAGGACCGTGCGGCCGGGCTCGACCTCGGCGCCGCGCCGCTGCTGCGGCTGACCCTGATCCGGCTGACCCCGACCCGGGTGCGGGTGGTGTGGACCTTCCACCACGTGCTGCTCGACGGCTGGAGCGCCGCCCAGGTCTTCGACGAGGTCTGCGAGCGCTACGCCGCCCTCACCGCCGGCCGCGCCCCCGCCCCGGTGGAGCGCGCGCCCTACGCCGACTACCTGCGCTGGCTGGCCGGCCAGGACCGGGCGCAGGTCGAGCGGTACTGGCGCGACACCCTGGCCGGCTTCCCCGCCCCCACCGAACTGCCCCGGGACCGCCGCCCGGCCGGCGCCCACCGCGCCTCCTCCTCGGCCTCGGTGCGGGTCGCGCTCGGCCCCGAGCTGTCCGACCGGCTGCGCGACACCGCCCGGCAGGCCGGGCTGACCGTCAACACCGTGCTCCAGGGCGCCTGGGCGCTGCTGCTCTCCCGCTACGGCGGCGGGCAGGACGTGGTCTTCGGCACCATCGTCTCCGGCCGGCCCGCCGAACTCCCCGGTGTCACCTCGATGGTGGGGCTGTTCATCAACGCCCTGCCGACCCGGGTGCGGATCGACGCCGCCCGCCCGCTGCTGGAGTGGCTGCGGGAGGTGCAGGACCAGCAGTCCGAGGGCCGCCGGCACGACGCCGTCTCGCTGGCCCAGCTCCAGGGCTGGAGCGAACTGCCCGGCGGCACCGCCCTGTTCGACAGCATCGTGGTCTTCGAGAACTACCCCTTCGACGCCGAGTCGCTGACCAGGCACGGCCTCGGCGTGGAGACCGAGCACGTGCTGGAGCCGACCAGCTACCCGCTCAGCGTGGTGGTGGCACCCGGCGCGGACATCGAGGTCAGCCTGGACCACGATCCGGCCGCCTTCGACACCGCCACCGTCGAACGGCTCGGCGCGAGCCTGCGCACCCTGCTCGCCGGGATGGCCGCCGGCCTCGACCGGGCGGCCGGCGACCTGCCGCTGCTGGACCCGGCCGAGGGGCGCGCCCTGCTGGAACGCCTCGCCGGCCCGGTCCGCGAGGCGCCCCGGCGGACCGTGCCGCAGGCCTTCGCCCGGCAGGCCGCCCGCACCCCCGACGCCCCGGCCGTCCGCTCCGGCGACGAACAGCTGACCTACCGGGAGCTGGACGAACGCTCCAACAGGCTGGCCCGGCTGCTGATCGAGGCCGGGGCCGGCCCCGAGCGCTTCGTCGCGCTCGCCCTGCCCCGCACCGTCGAGCTGGCCGTGGCACTGCTCGCGGTGCTCAAGAGCGGCGCCGCGTACCTGCCCGTCGACCCCGGCTACCCGGCCGAGCGGATCGCCTACCTCTTCGAGGACGTCCGGCCCGACGCCGTGGTCACCGGCGCCGACGCCGGGCAGCGGCTGCCGGACGGCCCGTACGCCCGGATCGTCCTGGACGACCCCGCCTGCCGGGAACGGCTCGCCGCCGCCCCCGCCGAGCCCGTGCGCGAGGAGGAGCGGCACGGCGCCCTGCTCCCGGAGCACCCCGCGTACGTCATCCACACCTCCGGCTCCACCGGCCGCCCCAAGGGCGTGGTGGTCGCCCACGCCTCGGTGCTCGCCCTGACCGACTGGGCCGCCGCCGAGTTCGCCGGCCACGGCCTGGAGCACGTGCTCGCCGCCACCTCGCTCAACTTCGACGTGTCGGTGTTCGAGATCTTCGCGCCGCTGCTCTCCGGCGGCCGCGTGGAACTGCTGCGCGACCTGCTGGCCCTGGCCGAACGGCCCGGTCCGCTGCGGGCCGGCCTGCTGAGCGCGGTGCCCTCGGCCCTCGGCGGACTGCTCGCCGACGGCGCCGTCCACCTCGCCGCTGACACCGTGGTGCTGGCCGGCGAGGGACTGCCCGCCCGCACCGTGCGCCGGGTCCGCGAGGCCGTCCCCGGCTGCCGGGTGCTCAACGTCTACGGCCCCACCGAGGCCACCGTCTACGCCACCGCCCACACCTGCGACCCCGCCGACCCGGACCGCGACCCGCCGATCGGCCGGCCCGTCGGCGGCGCCCGCGCCTACGTCCTGGACGAGCGGCTGCGCCCGGTGCCCGTCGGCGCGCCGGGGGAGCTGTACCTGGCCGGCACCGGCGTGGCGCGCGGCTACCTGCGCCGCCCCGGGCTGACCGCCGGGCGCTTCCTGCCCGACCCGTACGGCCCGCCCGGCAGCCGGATGTACCGCACCGGCGACCGGGTGCGCTGGAGCGCCGACGGCGAACTCGACTACCTCGGCCGCGCCGACGACCAGGTCAAGGTGCGCGGCTTCCGGATCGAACTCGGCGAGGTCGAGGCCGCGCTGGCCCGCCACCCGAGGGTGGCGGCCGCGGCCGCCCGGGTGGTCGACCAGGACGGCCACAAGCGGCTGGTCGGCTACGCGGTGCCGCGCGACGGCGCGCTGCCCGACCCGGCCCAGTGGCGGGACTTCCTCGGCCGCACCCTGCCCGACCACCTGGTGCCCGCCCTGGTGGTGCCACTGGAGCGGCTGCCGCTCGGCGCCACCGGCAAGCTGGACCGGCGCGCCCTGCCCGTCCCAGTCCCCGCGGCCCAGGGCGCCGGGAGCGACCGGCAGCCGGGCACCGACACCGAGCGGGCCCTCGCCGCGATCTGGCGCGAGGTGCTCGGCGTGCCCGAAGTGAACGCCGACGACAACTACTTCGCCCTCGGCGGGGACTCCATCCTCGGCATCCAGATCGTCTCGGCGGCCCGCCGGGCCGGCCTCGCGCTGACCCCCCGCCACCTGTTCGCCCACCAGACCCTGGCCGAACTCGCCCGCGCCGCCGAACGGTCGCCGCGCCCCGAGCCGACCGCCGACCAGGGCGCCGTCACCGGCGACGCCCCGCTCACCCCCGTCCAGCACTGGCTGCTGGACACCCTCGACGGCGACCCGGCCCGGCTCACCCAGTCCGTCTCCTACATCCTCGCCCCCGACACCGACGAGCCCACCCTGCGCGCCGCCCTGGCCGCCGTCCTGGACCACCACGACGCCCTGCGGATGCGCTACGAACCGCTCGCCGACGGCCGGTGGCGCCAGCACGGCACCGCCCCCGGCCAGGCCCCCGACCTGCGCGTCCACGAGGCCGCCGGGGGCGAGCAGCGGGAGGCCGTCCTGCGGGAGCTCGGCGAGCGCCTGGCCGACGGCTTCGACCTGGCCGCAGGACCGCTGCTGCGGGCCGCGCTCTGCCGCTTCCCCGGCGACCCCCGCCCGGTGCTGCTGCTGGCCGCGCACCACCTGGTCGTCGACGCGGTGTCCTGGCGGATCCTGCTGGAGGACCTGGAACGCGCCCACCGCGCCCTGGCCGCGGGCGAGCGGCCCGACCTCGGCGCCAAGACCACCTCCTTCCGGGCCTGGGCCGAGCGGCTCGCCGCGCACACCACGGCCGGCGGCTTCGACCAGGAACTCCCGTACTGGCAGGGCCTGGTGGACGACACCCCGCCCACCGACCGGGACGGCGCCAACACGGCCGACACCGAGGAGTCGCTGACCTTCGCCCTGGGCGCCGAGGACACCCGCCGGCTGCTCCAGGACGTCCCCGACGCCTACCGCACCCGGGTCAACGACGTCCTGCTCTGCGCCCTCGGCCGGGTGCTGGCCCGCTGGACCGGACGCAGCCGGGTGCTGGTCGCCCTGGAGGGCCACGGCCGCGAGGACCTCCTCGACGGCGTCGACCTGTCCCGCACCATCGGCTGGTTCACCACGATGTACCCCGTCGCCCTGGACGTGCCCCCGGGTGCCGACACCGGCACCGCCCTGAAGGCCGTCAAGGAGAGCCTGCGCGCCGTCCCGGGCGGCGGCCTCGGCCACGGCGCCCTGCGCCACCTGCGGCCGGTGCCGGGCCTGGCCCTGCCGCGGATCGGCTTCAACTACCTGGGCCGGCAGGACCGGACCGCCACCCCCGGCGGCCTGCTGCACGCCCCGGCCGGCCCGCTCACCGGCGGCATGGACCGCACGGCCCGCCGCCCCCACCTGCTGGACGTGCTCGGGCAGGTCGCTGAGGGCCGGCTCTCCTTCACCTGGTCCTACTCCCGCGCGGTGCACCACAGGGGGACGGTCGCCAGGCTGGCCGCCGAACTGCTGGACGAGCTGCGCGAGATCGTCCGCCACTGCGCCGAACCCGGCGCCGGCGGCCGCACCCCCTCCGACTTCCCGCTGGCCGGCCTCGACCAGGCCGCCGTCGACCGGCTGGCCGGCAGCGGACGGGAGGTGACGCAGATCCAGCCGCTCACCCCCACCCAGACCGGCATGGTGGTGCACGGCCTGGACGAGGCCGAACACGGCCTGTACGTCGAGCAGATCACCTTCGTCCTGGACGGCGCCCGGGACGTGGGCCTGCTGGCCGCCGCCTGGCAGCACGTCGTCGACCGCACCCCGGTGCTGCGCACCTCCGTGGTGCTGCGCGACGTCCCCGTACCGCTCCAGCTGGTCCACCGTGAGGCCGCGCTGCCGGTCACCGAACACGACTGGAGCGCCCTGACCGCGGCCGAACAGCGCGACCGGCTGGAGGAGTTGCTCGCCGACCGCCGGGGCCGGCCGCTCGCCCTGGACCGGGCCCCGCTGCTGCGGCTCGACCTGATCCGGCTCGGCCCGGACGCCGTCCGGGTGGTGTGGGAGTTCCACCACGTGCTGCTGGACGGCTGGAGCGTCTTCCACGTCCTCGCGGACGTGCTGGCCGCCCACGCCGCCCTCGCCCGCGGCGAGCGGCCCGCCCTGCCCGAGCGCCGGCCCTTCGCCGACTACGTCGGCTGGCTCGCCGCCCGCGACACCGCCGCCGCCGTCGAGCACTGGCGCGGCGTACTGGCCGACCTCACCGCCCCCACCGCGCTGCCCTACGACCGCCGGCCCGCCCAGGGCGACACCGCCCGCTCCGGGGACTGGCTCTCGCACCGGCTGGACGAGGCGGCCACCGAGCGGCTCCAGGAGTTCGCCCGCCGCCACCGGCTGACCCTCAACACCGTGGTCCAGGGCGCCTGGGCGCTGCTGCTGTCGCGCTGGAGCGGCGAACGGCGGGTCTGCTTCGGCACCACCGTCTCCGGCCGGCCCGCCGACCTGCCCGGCTCCGACGGCATCGTCGGCCTGTTCATCACCACCCTGCCGGCCCGGGTCGCCGTCGACGGACGGCAGCCGTGCGCCGACTGGCTGCGCGCCCTCCAGGAGGAGCAGGCCGAGGACCGCCGCCACGACCACCTGCCGCTGGCGCGGATGCACGGGCTGAGCCAGGTCCCGCCGGGCACCGAGCTGTTCGACAGCCTGGTGGTCTTCGAGAACTACCCGGTCGGCGACGCCACGGCCGGCGCGTACGGCCTGCTGGTGCGCGAACTGGACGCCCGGGAGGCCACCAACTACCCGCTCACCGTGGTCGTCTCGCCCGGCGAGCGGCTCGCCGTGGAACTCGGCCACGACCCCCGCCACCTCGACCGGGAGACCGCGGGGCGCCTCGCCGACCAGCTGCTGCACACCCTGTCCGCGCTGGCCGACTCGGACGGCACCACCCCGCTGGACGAGCTGGACCTGCTGCCGCCCGGCGAACGCGAGCGGCTGCTGCGCGGCCCGGCCCGCCCGGCGCTCGCCCCGGTGCCCCCGGCGACCCTGCCCGCCCTGGTCGAGGCCGCCGCGGACCGGTGGCCGCAGGCCGTCGCCCTGAGCGCCGCCGGCCGGGAGCTGACCTACGCCGAGGCCGAGGCCCACGCCGACCGCCTCGCCCACCGGCTGATCGCGCGCGGCGCCGGCCCCGGGGAGATCGTCGCCCTGCTGCTGCCCCGCTCGGCGGACACCGTGCTCGCCGAACTGGCCGTGGCGAAGACCGGCGCCGCCTTCCTGCCCGTCGACCCGCACTACCCCGAGGAGCGGATCGCGGCGATGCTGCGCGACGCGGCGCCCGCCCTGACCCTGGACGCCAAGGACGTCGCCGAACTCCTGGCCGCCTCGCACGGCGCCCCGGACCACCGCCCGACCGACGCCGACCGGACCCGCCCGCTCGACCCGGACGACCCGGCCTACGTCATCTTCACCTCCGGCTCCACCGGCACCCCCAAGGGCGTCGTGGTCACCCACCGCGGCCTCGCCGCCTTCGCCGCCGCCGAGGCCGAGCACTACCGGATCGCCCCCGGGGACCGGGTACTGGCCTTCGCCACCCCCAGCTTCGACGCCTCGGTGCTCGAACTGTGCCTGGCCCTGCCGCACGGCGCCCGGCTGGTGGTGCCCGAGCCAGGCCCTCTGCTCGGCGCCCGACTGGCCGCACTGCTGCGGGCGGAGGACATCACCCACACCCTGCTGCCGCCCGCCGCCCTGGCCACCCTGCCGGCCGACACCCCCGGCACCCTGCCCGCGCTGAAGACCCTGATCGTCGGCGCCGAGGCCTGCGGCGCCGACCTGGTCGCCCGCTGGGCCCCGCACCACCGGATGGTCAACTCCTACGGCCCCACCGAGGCCACCGTGGTCGCCACCTGGTCCGCGCCGCTGACCGCGGACGGCGCCGCCCCGCCGATCGGCCGCCCGCTGCCCGCCACCGGTGCCTACGTCCTGGACGCCCGGCTGCGGCCGGTGCCCGACGGCGTCCCCGGCGAACTGTGGCTCAGCGGACCGGCCCTGGCCCGCGGCTACCTCGGCCGCCCCGGCCTGACCGCCGCCCGCTTCACCGCCGACCCGTACGGGCCGCCCGGCACCCGGATGTACCGCACCGGGGACCTGGTGCGCCGCGACCGCCACGGCGAACTGCACTACCTGGGCCGCACCGACCACCAGCTCAAACTGCGCGGCCACCGGATCGAGGCCGGCGAGGTGGAGGCCGTGCTGACCCGCCACCCGGCCGTGCTGGACGCCGTGGTGAGCATCCGGGAGGACGAGCCCGGGCTGCCCAGGCTGGTCGCCCACCTGCTGGCCGCCCCCGGCACCGAACCGCCGACCGGCGCCGAACTGCGCGCCCTGGCCGCCCGCTCGCTGCCCGGGCACATGGTGCCCTCGGCCTTCGCCGTGCTGGAGCGCTTCCCGCTCACCGCGAGCGGCAAAACCGACCGCGCCGCCCTGCCCGCCCCCGCACCGGAGGAGACCGGGCCGGCCGGACGGGTCGCGCCCCGCACCCCCACCGAGGAGGCGGTGGCGGAGATCTGGGCCGAGACCCTGCACACCGCCGTCGGCGCCACCGACGACTTCTTCCAGCTGGGCGGCGACTCCATGCGTGCCCTGCTGATCGCCTCCCGGGCCAACGACGCCTTCGGCGTCACGCTCACCCCCCGCGACGTGCTGGTCTCCCGCACCGTGGCCGCCCTGGCCGACCTGGTGGAGGACCTGGTGCTCAGCGAACTCGAAGCCGCCGCGCTGGACGGACCGGAGGAGTCCGCCCTCGGCAACCCCGACGAAGCCGCCGACTCCGGCCGCCCCGACGATGACGAACGGTGAGGAGCCGACCATGACGACGTCGAAGCGAGACCGCGCCGCCGCCCTGCCCGCGGACCTGCGCGAGGCACTGCGCCAACGCCTGGCCGGCCGGTCCGGCGGGGCCCGGGCAGCCGCCGAACGGGCCATCCCGCGCGCCGACCGCAGCCGTCCGTTGCCGCCCTCCTTCGTCCAGCAGCGGCTCTGGTTCCTGGACCGGCTGCGCCCCGGGGACCCGCGCTACAACAGCGCCGTCGCCCTGCGGTTCACCGGAGCGCTGGACCGCGCGGCGCTCGCCGCGGCGCTCACCGCCGTGGTGGCGCGCCACGAGGCGCTGCGCACCACCTTCGCCGAGGCCGACGGCCGGCCCGTGCAGACCGTCCGTCCGGCCGGCCCGGTGGAGCTGCCGGTCAGGGAGCAGGCCGCGGGGGAGAGCCTCGACGCGATCCTGCTCCAGGAGTACTCCCGGCCCTTCGACCTCGACCGGGGGCCGCTGCTGCGCGCCCTGCTGGTGGCCGAGTCGCCGCAGGCCCACGTGCTGCAGCTGACCGCCCACCACATCGTCACCGACGGCTGGTCGATGGGCGTCGTGCTGGACGAACTGTGCACCGCCTACGACGCCCTGGCCCGCGGCGCCGAGCCCGCCCTGCCCGAAGTCGCCGCCCAGTACCCGGACTTCGCCGTGTGGCAGCGCGAGCAGCTTTCCGGCGACCGGCTGGAGAGGCAACTCGCCCACTGGCGGGAGAAGCTGGCCGGCGCGGTGCCGCCCGAGCTGCCGCTGGACCACCCGCGGCGCGGCGAGGAGGCCGGCCCCGGCGCCCTGCACACCTTCACCGTCCCCGCGCCGCTCACCGCCCGGCTGCGCGAACTCGCGGCCGAACGGCAGGGCACCCTCAACACCGCGCTGGTGGCCGGCACCCAGGCGCTGCTGGCCCGGTGGTCCGGCCGGCAGGACGTCACCGTCGGCACGCTGATGGCCGGCCGCACCCGCACCGAGCTGGAACGGGCCGTCGGCTGCTTCGTCAACACGGTGGTGCTGCGCACCCGGGTGGAGCCCGACGCGTCCTTCCGCGAGCTGCTCACGGCCGCCACCGAGACCGGCAACGACGCCCTCGCCCACGGCGACACGCCCTTCGAGCGGCTCGTCGAGGCGGTCGGCGCGCCCCGCGAGGCCGGCCGCAACCCGCTGTTCGACGTGCTGGTGCTGCTGCACCCCGCCCCGCCCGCCGCCGGTGACCCGCACGGACTCGCCACCGCCCCGGTCACCGTGCCCCGGCAGGCCGCCACCTTCGACCTCAGCGTCGAGTTCGTCCCCGACGGCGAGGCGCTCACCGGCGTCCTGGAGTACCGCGCCGACCTCTTCGACGCCCCCACCGCCGGCCGGATGGCCGGCCAACTGCTGCGGCTGCTGGAGGGCGCCGCCACCGAGCCGGACCGCCCGCTCGCCACCCTGCCGCTGCTCTCCGCGCGGGAGACGGAGCAGGTCACGCGGGACTGGAACGGCCCCGCGCTGCCCGTCGAGGCGGTCGGCCTCCCCGAACTGTTCCGCCGCCGAGCGGCCCTGACCCCGCACGCCCCGGCCCTGGTCGCCGGGGAGGAACGGCTGGACTACGCCACCCTCGACGCCCGCGCCGAGCGGCTCGCCCGCCGGCTGGTCGCCCACGGCGCCGGCCCCGAACGGCTGGTCGCGCTGCGGCTGCCGCGCACCGCCGAGCTGGTGGTGGCCCTCCTCGCGGTCTGGAAGGCCGGCGCCGGCTACCTCCCGCTGGACCCGGCACTGCCGCAGGAGCGCGTCCGCTACCTGCTGGAGGACGCCCGCCCTGCGCTGCTGCTGGACGAGGAGACCCTGCGCGCCCTCGCGGAAACCGACCCGGGCGACACCGACCCCGGCGACACCGGCCCGCTTCCCGAGCCCGACCTCTCCACCACCGCGTACGTGCTCTACACCTCCGGCTCCACCGGCCGCCCCAAGGGCGTCACCGTCCCGCACCGCGCCCTGGCCCACCTGCTCGCCGCCCACCGGGCCGGCTTCGTCGCCGACGCCGGCGGCGGGCCGCTGAACGTCGCGCTGACCGCCTCCTTCTCCTTCGACACCTCGTTGGAGGGCGTGCTGCTGCTGGCCGACGGCCATCCGCTGCACCTGGTCGACGAGACCACCCGGATGGACCCGGCCGCGCTGGTCGAGTACGTCGTCCGGCACCGCATCGACTTCCTCGACCTCACCCCCTCCTACCTGCGCCAACTGCTGCCCGCCGGGCTGCTCGACGACCCCCGCCACCGCCCCCGGGCGCTGATGCTCGGCGGCGAGGCCGTCGCCCCCCGGCTCTGGCGCGAACTCGCCGCCCGCCCCGGCGTGGCCGCCTACAACTATTACGGCCCCACCGAGTGCACCGTCGACGCGCTCGCCTGCCGGATCGACGGCGGGGACCGGCCGCTGGTCGGCCGCCCGCTGCCCAACGTCCGCGCCTACGTCCTGGACGGCCGGCTCCAGCCGGTGCCGCCCGGGGTGAGCGGCGAACTCCACCTGGCCGGCGAGCAGGTCGCCCGCGGCTACGCCGG
This sequence comes from Kitasatospora sp. NPDC032121, assembly GCF_055580145.1. Taxonomy (NCBI): domain Bacteria; kingdom Bacillati; phylum Actinomycetota; class Actinomycetes; order Kitasatosporales; family Streptomycetaceae; genus Kitasatospora; species Kitasatospora sp. NPDC032121. Next base: position 205,704 of record NZ_JBVILX010000007.1, read on the forward strand.
CCGCCCGGGGCTGACCGCCGCCCGCTTCCTCGCCGACCCCTACGGCCCGCCCGGCACCCGGATGTACCGCACCGGCGACCTCGCCCGCTGGACCGCCGACGGGCGCCTGGAGTACCTCGGGCGCGCCGACGACCAGGTCAAGGTGCGCGGCCACCGGATCGAGCCCGGCGAGATCGAGGCCGCCCTGCTCGACCTGCCGGAGGTCGCCGCGGCCGCCGTGGTCGCCGTCCCCGACGCCCACGGGCAGAACCGGCTGGCCGCCTACCTGGTCTTCGCCGACGGCGCCGCCCGTCCCTTCGCCGAACTGCGCGCGGCCCTGCGCCGGGTGCTGCCCGACCACCTGGTGCCGTCCTCCTTCACCGTGCTCGACGCGCTGCCGCTCGGCACCAGCGGCAAGCTGGACCGCCGCGCCCTGCCCGTCCCCGAAGCGGAAGGCCGGGAGGGGGAGTTCGTCGCCCCGCGCACACCCGAGGAGGAGGTCCTCGCCGCGATCTGGGCCGAGGTGCTCGGCGTGCCGAGGGTCGGCGTCACCGACAACTTCTTCGAACTCGGCGGCGACTCGATCCTGAGCATCCAGGCCGTCTCCCGGGCCCGCGCCGAGGGCCTGCGGATCGGCTCCCAGGACGTCTTCCGCCACCAGACCGTCGCCGACCTGGCCGCCGCGGCCCGCACTGCCGAGGCGCCCGCCGCCGCGCCGCACCGCCAGGACGGGCCCGCGCCGCTCACCCCCGTCCAGGAGTGGTTCTTCGCCGCCCACGGCCCGCTGCGGCACTTCACCATGTCGATGCTGCTCGACCTCCCGTACGAGCTGGACGAACCCGCCCTGGAACGGGCCCTGACCGCGCTGGTGGCCGCCCACCCGGCGCTGCGCACCCGCTTCGCTCCCGGCCCTTCCGGCCTGCTTCAGGAACCGGTCGCGGACGCCGGAAACCTGCTCGGCCGGCTCGACCCCGGCCACGACCCCGAGGCCACCCGGCTGCGGGCCGCCGAGACCGCCCGCGCCGAACTGGACCCGGCCACCGGCGCCCTGCTGCGCGCCGTCCTGTTCCGCGCCGCCGACGGCGCCCGCCCCCAGCTGTTCCTGACCGCCCACCACCTCGCCGTGGACAGCGTCTCCTGGCGGGTGCTGCTCGCCGACCTGGAGCAGGCCTACCGGCAGGCCGCCGCGGGCACCGCCCCCGAGCCGGAGCCCGAGCCCACCGCGTTCACCGACTGGGCCCACCGGCTCGCCGAACTGGTCCGGGCCGGCGGCCTGGACCAGGACCTGCCGTACTGGATCGCCGAGACCGCCGCCCCCGCCGTGCCGCTGCCCGTCGACCGGCCCGGCACCCCCACGGCCGGCTCGGTGCGCACCCTGCGCGGCCGGCTCGACCGTGCCACCACCGCAGCGCTGCTGCGCAAGGTCCCCGAGGTCTACCGCACCCAGGTCAACGACGTGCTGCTCAGCGCGCTCGGCCGGGCCCTCGCCGACTGGACCGGCACCGGGCGGGCCACCGTCGCCCTGGAGGGCCACGGCCGCGAGGACCTCTTCGACGACCTCGACCTCTCCCGCACCGTCGGCTGGTTCACCACCCAGTACCCCGTCACCCTCACCCCGGCCGGCCCCGCCGACGCCCCCGACTGGGCCGCCACCCTCAAGCAGGTCAAGGAGCGGCTGCGCGCCGTGCCCCGCCGCGGCCTCGGCTACGAGGCCCTCGCCCGGCTCGGCTCGCCCTCGGCGGGCGCCGCCGCCCTGCGGGACGTCCCGCTGCCGCAGGTCTCCTTCAACTACCACGGGCAGTGGACCGCCCCCGCGGCCGGCGACTTCGCCCCCGCAGGGCAGGCCCCCGGCCGGGACCTCGCCCCCGACGAGCCCCTGGACCACCTGCTGGACGTCTCCGCCGTGGTCGCCGACGGCGAGCTGGAACTCACCTGGCACTACAGCGAGGAGGTCCACGAGGCCGACACCGTCCGCGGCCTGGCCGAGGCCGTGCTCACCGCCCTGACCGCCATCGTCGAGCACTGCGCCGAGCCCGGCGCCGGCGGCCGCACCCCCTCCGACTTCCCGCTGGCCGGCCTCGACCAGGAACAGCTGGACCGACTGGTCGGCGACGGCCGGGACGTGACGGACCTGCTGCCGCTCACCCCGCTCCAGGAGGGCATGCTCTTCCACCGCCTGATCGGCGGCGAGGACGACGTCTACCTGGACCAGGCCGCCCTGCTGCTGGAGGGCGTCGCCGACCCGCAGGCCCTCGCCCTGGCCTGGCAGCGGGTCGCCGACCGGACGCCCGCACTGCGCACCTCGGTGGTCTGGGAGGGCGTCCCCGCCCCGCTCCAGGTGGTGCGCCGGCACGTCCGGCTGCCCGTCACCCACCTGGACCTGCGGGCCGCCGACCCGGCCGAACGCGCCGAACGGCTGGCCCGGCTGCGCGCCGAGGACCTCGCCCTCGGCCTGGACATCGCCACCGCCCCGCTCACCCGGCTCACCCTGGTCCGGCTGCCCGAGGCCCGGCTCCAGCTGCTGTGGACCTCCCACCACCTGATCCTGGACGGCTGGAGCCTCGCCCAGGTGCTCACCGACGTGTTCGCCGAGTACGCGGCGATCACCACCGGCGGCGCGCCCGCCCCGGCGGTGCGCCGGCCCTTCGCCGACTACGTCCACTGGCTGGCCGGGCAGGACGCCGAGGCCGCCCGAGCCCACTGGCGGTCCGTCCTGGACGGCTTCGCCACCGCCACCCCGCTGCCCGCCGACCGGGTGCGGCGCGAGGCCCACCGGACCCGCTCGGCCGGCTCCCACAGCACCGCCCTGACCGAGCGGGCATCCGAGCGGCTCGCCCGCACCGTACGGCAGTCCGGGCTGACCCTCGGCACCGTGGTGCAGGGCGCCTGGGCGCTGCTGCTGTCCCGCCACAGCGGCGAGCCTGACGTTCTGTTCGGCACCACCGTCTCCGGCCGGCCCGAGGAGCTGCCCGGTGTCGAGTCGATGATCGGCATGTTCATCAACACCCTGCCCACGAGGGTCCGGGTGGACGGCTCCCGCACCGCCGCCGACTGGCTGCGGGAGCTCCAGGACGACCAGGCCGAGGCCCGCCGGCACGCGGCCGTCTCGCTCGCCGAACTCACCGGCTTCAGCGACGTCCCGTCCGGCAGCGCGCTGTTCGACAGCATCGTCGCCTTCGAGAACTACCCGTTCGACGACGCCGACGCCGCCGGCACCGGGGTGCGCCTGGCCGAGGTGTCCTCCCGGGACGCCACCAACTTCCCGCTGGTGCTGCGCGCCTACCAGGGCGGGCAGGTCGGCTTCGACCTCGCCTACGACCCCGAGCTGTTCGACGCCGCCACCGTGCGCGGCCTCGCCGAGCGGCTCTGCCTGCTGCTCACCGAGCTGGCCGCCGGCCTCGACCGCCCGCTGCGCGCCCTGGCCCGGACCACCGAGGAGGAACGGCGCCGGCTGCTGGTCGACTGGAACGGCACCGCCCAGGGCCGCCCCGACCGCACCCTGGTCGAGCTGTTCGAGGAGCAGGCCGCCCGCACCCCGGGCGCCGTGGCCGTCACCTGCGGCGCCGAGCAGCTCTCCTACGCCGAACTGGACGCCCGAGCCGACCGGCTCGCCCACCGGCTGGCCGAGTACGGCGCCGGCCCCGAACGGTACGTCGCCCTCGCGCTGCCCCGCAGCACCGAGCTGGTGGTGGCCGTCCTCGCCGTCCTCAAGACCGGCGCCGCCTACCTGCCGCTGGACCCGGCCCTGCCCGCCGAACGCCGCGCCGAACTGCTGCGCGACGCCGCCCCGGTGGCCCTGGTGACCTTCGAGGAGCCGGCCGGTGTCGAGGTGCCCGTCCTCGCCCTGGCCCGCCCCGAGGTGCGCGCCGACCTCGCCCGCCGCCCGGCCGGCCCGCTCGGCGCCGGCCACCGTCCGCTGCCGGACAGCCCCGCCTACGCCATCTTCACCTCCGGCTCCACCGGCCGCCCCAAGGGCGTCGTGATACCGCACGCCAACGTCGTCCGGCTGTTCGAGCAGACCCGGGAGCGGTTCGGCTTCGGCCCCGAGGACGTCTGGACGCTCTTCCACTCCTACACCTTCGACTTCTCGGTCTGGGAGCTGTGGGGCCCCCTGCTGCACGGCGGCCGGCTCGTGGTGGTGCCCGAGGACACCGCCCGCTCCCCGGAGGACTTCCTGCGGCTGCTCGCCGACGAGCGGGTCACCGTCCTCAACCAGACCCCGTCCGCGTTCCACCAGCTGGCCCGCGCCGACGCCCGGCACCCGGACGTCTCCGCCCGGCTGGCCTTGCGCACCGTGGTCTTCGGCGGCGAGGCGCTGGACGTCAGCCGGCTCACCGACTGGTACCGGCGCCACCCCGAGGACGCCCCGCGCCTGGTGAACATGTACGGCATCACCGAGACCACCGTGCACGTCACCCACACCGAACTCGACCGGGCCACCGCCGCGGCCACCGCCGGCGGCCCGGGACCGATCGGCACCGGCATCGCCGACCTGCGGCTGTACGTGCTCGACGAGGACCTGGCCCTGCTGCCGCCGGGCGCCGTCGGCGAACTGTACGTGGCGGGCGAGGGCCTGGCCCGCGGCTACCTCAACCGGCCGGGACTCACCGCCACCCGCTTCCTCGCCGACCCGTTCGGCGCCCCCGGAAGCCGGATGTACCGCACCGGCGACCGGGTCCGCCGGCAGGCCGACGGCACCCTGCGCTACCTGGGCCGCGCCGACCAGCAGGTCAAGATCCGCGGCTACCGGATCGAACCCGGCGAGATCGAGGCCGCCCTCCAGACCCACCCCGGCGTGGGCCTGGCCACCGTCGGCGTCTACCAGGACACGGCCGGCACCCGCCGGCTGGTCGCCCACGTCGTCGGCGAGGGCCAGGAGCGGCCCCCGGGCGCCGCCGAGCTGCGCGCCCACCTGGAACGGCTGCTGCCCGCCTACCTGGTGCCCGCCGCGTACGTCCCGCTGGCCGCGCTGCCGCTCACCCCCAACGGCAAGCTCGACCGGCGCGCCCTGCCGCTGCCCGGGCCGGACGGCTTCGCGGCCGGCCGCGAGCGCACCGCCCCCCGCAGCCCCGCCGAGCGGCTGGTCGCCGAGGCCTGGACGGAGGTCCTGGACACCGGCGAGGTCGGCGCCGAGGACGACTTCTTCGCCCTCGGCGGGGACTCCATCCTCGCCGTGCGGGTCACCGCCCGGCTGCGCACCGCCTTCGGCTCCGCGGACCTCTCGCCCCGGCTGCTGTTCACCCACCCCGTGCTCGCCGACCTCGCCGCGGCGCTCGGCGAGCCGGGCCGCCCCGGCACCGCACGGACCGTCATCCCCGCCGCCGACCCCGGCACCGAGCCGCCGCTCTCCTACGCCCAGCAGCGGCTCTGGTTCCTCGACCGCTTCGAGCCCGGCAGCACCGAGTACACCTCGCTGTCCGTGCTGCGGCTGCGCGGGCCCCTCGACCGGGCCGCGCTGGGCGCCGCCCTGGACGCCCTGGTGGAGCGGCACGAGGCGCTGCGGACCGGCTACGCCGAACGGGACGGCCGGGCCCGCCAGGTGGTGCGCCCGCCGTACCCCGTCGAGCTGCCCTGCGAGGACGTCCCGCCGGCCGAGCTGGACGCCCTGCTGGAGCGGATCGCCGCCACCCCCTTCGACCTGGAGGCCGGCCCGGTACTGCGCGCCCACCTGGCCCGCACGGCCGCCGAGGAGCACGTCCTCGCCCTGGCCGTGCACCACATCGCCACCGACGGCTGGTCGATGGGCGTGCTCGGCCGCGACCTCGGCGAGCTGTACGCCGCCGCCCTGGCGGGCCGTAACCCGCGGCTGCCCGAACTGCCGCTGCGGTACACCGACTTCGCGTCCTGGCAGCGCACCCGTACCGCCGCCGCCGAGGCCGACCTCGACCACTGGCGCCGGGCCCTGGACGGCCTGGAACCGCTGGAGCTGCCCACCGACCGGCCGCGCCCGGCGGTGCGCACCCGGGAGGGCGCGCTGGTCACCTTCGCGCTGCCCGCCGAGCTGACCGCCCGGCTGCGCGAGCGCGGCCGGGAGGCCGACGGCACCCTCTACACCGTCCTGCTGGCCGCCTGCCAGGTGCTGCTGGCCCGCTGGTCCGGGCAGCGCGACATCGCCGTCGGCACCGTCACCTCCGGCCGCGAACAGGGCGAACTCCACGACGTGGTCGGCATGTTCGTCAACACCCTGGTGCTGCGCGGCGACATCCGCCCCGAGCGGTCCTTCCGCGAGCTGCTGACCGCCGCCCAGGCCACCGTCCTGGACGCCCTGGCCCACCAGGAGGTGCCGTTCGAACGGCTGGTGGACGCCCTCCAGCCGGAGCGCGACACCAGCCGCACCCCGCTGTTCCAGGTCATGGTGGCCCTGCACAATCTCGGCGCCGAGGCGCCCCGGCTGCCCGGCCTGACGGTGGAACCGATCACCCCGCCGGTCCGCAACGCCACCTTCGACCTCTCCTTCGACTTCGCCGAGCACGACGGCGGCCTGACCGGCTACCTGGAGTACAGCACCGGCCTGTTCGACGCCCGCACCGCCGAGCAGCTCGCCGCCCGGCTGACCACCCTGCTGGCCGCCGTCGCGGAGGAGCCGGGGACGGCCGTCGGGGCGTTGCCGCTGATGACCGGGCAGGAGCGGCGGCAGGTGCTGCGGCAGGGGCGGGTCGAGCCGCTGCCCGGTCCCGACACCACCTTCACCGCCCTGTTCGAGGAGCAGGCCGCCCGTACCCCCGGGGCCACCGCGCTGGTCGCCCGGGACGCCACCCTGGACTACGCCGCGCTCAACGCCCGGGCCAACCGCCTCGCCCGCCACCTGGTGGCCCTCGGCGCCGGCCCGGAGCAGGTGGTCGCCGTCCGGCTGCCGCGCACCTCCGAGCTGGTGGTGGCGCTGTTCGGGGTGCTCAAGGCCGGGGCCGCCCTCCAGTTCGTCGACCCCGACCTGCCCGAGGAGCGGGCCGCCCTGCTGCTCGACGACACCCGGCCGCGCACGGTGCTGACCGAGCAGGCCCTGCGCGAGGTGCCCTGGGAGGCCCTGCCCGGCCACGACCTGACCGACGCCGAGCGGAGTACCCCGCTGCTGCCGGGGCACGCCGCCTACCTGATCCACACCTCCGGCTCCACCGGCCGCCCCAAGGGCGTGGTCGTCGAGCACCGCCAGCTGGTCAACCTCTGCCGCGACCACCGGGAGGGGATGCTCGCCCCGCACACCGCCGACGGCAGCCGGCTGAAGGTCGCCCTCAGCGCCTCCCTCTCCTTCGACACCAGCTGGGAGGGCCCGCTGCTGCTGGTGTCCGGCCAGGAACTCCACCTGATCGACGAGGACGTCCGGCTGGACCCGCAGGCCTTCTGCGCCCGGATCGTCGAACAGCGGCTCGACGTCGTCAACGTCACCCCCTCCTTCCTGCGCGAACTCACCGCCGCCGGGCTCTTCGCCCCCGCCGCCCACCACCCGCGGCTGCTCCAGCTCGGCGGCGAGGCCGTCCCCGCCGCCACCTGGCGGGAACTGTGCGCCGCGCAGGCCGAGTTCGGCATCAGCACCTACAACCTGTACGGGCCCACCGAGTGCACCGTCGACGCCGTCTACGCCCGCTGCGCCGACCACCCCGGGCGTCCGGTGATCGGCCGGCCGGGCCGGGGCGTCACCGCCTACGTGCTCGACGGCGCGCTGCGCCCGGTGCCGCCCGGCATGCCGGGGGAGCTGTACCTGGCCGGCGAGCAGCTCGCCCGCGGCTACCTGGGCCGGCCCGGGCTGACCGCGAGCCGCTTCCTCCCCGACCCGTACGGCCCGCCCGGCACCCGGATGTACCGCACCGGGGACCTCGCCCGCTGGGGCGCAGGGGGGTCCTCCCGGCCGGAGGCCGGGGGAGGACAGCTGGAGTTCCTCGGCCGCGCCGACGAGCAGGTCAAGATCCGCGGCTTCCGGATCGAGCCCGGCGAGGTGGAGGCCGCCCTGCTGACCCACCCCGACCTCGCGGACTGCGCCGTCGCCGCCCGCGACCAGGGCGGCCGGACGGTGCTGGTCGGCTACCCGGTGCCGGCCGGGGAGCGGGTGCCGCCCGCTGAGGAGCTGCGGTCCTGGCTGCGCCGCACCCTGCCCGACCACCTGGTGCCCACCGCGTTCGTCCCGCTGGCCCGCATCCCGCGCACCACCAGCGGCAAGACCGACCGGCGCGCCCTGCCCGCCCCGCCCGCCCAGCCGGACCGCACCACCCCGTACGTCGCCCCGCGCCCCGGCAGCGAGGAGCTGCTCGCCGCGATCTGGGCCGAGGTGCTGGGCGTGGAGCGGGTCGGCGCCCGGGACAACTTCTTCGCCCTCGGCGGGGACTCCATCCTCAGCATCCAGATCGTCTCCCGGGCCCGCGCCGCCGGACTCGCCCTCACCACCAAGGACGTCTTCCGCTACCAGAACGTCGCCGAACTCGCCCTCTGCGTCGGCGAGTTGTCCGACCTTGCGGAGCCCGGGGAGGAGGCCGAGCCCACCGAGGCGCCGCTCACCCCGATCCAGCACTGGTACCTCGACGGCCGCCGGCCCGGCGAGGCACTGCGCTTCACCATGACCCAGCGCCTCGCGCTGGCCCCGGACACCGACCCGGCCGCCCTGCACCGGGCGGTGCTCGCCCTGGTGGAGCACCACCCGGCGCTGCGCACCCGCTTCCGCCACGGCGAGTCCGGCTGGCACCAGGAAGTCCTCCCCGCGGGCCCGGACGGCGTCTTCACCCGCCACCGGGGCGCGGCGGAAGCCGAGGTGCAGCAGGCCGCCGAGCAGGCCCAGCGCTCCCTCGACCCGGTCGAGGGCCGGATGCTGCGCGCCCTGTTCTTCGACGCCGGCGAGCGGCAGCCGGGCCAACTCGTGCTGACCGTCCACCACCTGGCCGTGGACGGCGTCTCCTGGCGCATCCTGCTGGCCGACCTCGAAGCCGCCTACCGCGCCGCCCGGACCGGCGCACCCGTCCGGCTGCCCGAGCCCGGCACCTCCTACACCCGGTGGGCCGCCCGGCTGGAGCGGCACACCCGCTCCGGCGCCCTGGACGCCGACACCGCCTACTGGACCCGCACCGGCGAGGCCCCGGCCGAACTGCCCGCCGGGCGGCCGGGCCCCAACACCCACGGCACCGCCGCCACCCTCACCGTCACCCTGGACGAGGAGACCACCGAGGCCCTGCTGCGCCGCGTCCCCGAGGTCTACCGGACCCAGGTCAACGACGTCCTGCTCAGCGCACTCGGCCGCACCCTGGCCCGCTGGTGCGGCCGCGACTCCGTGCTGATCGGCGTCGAGGGCCACGGCCGCGAGGACCTCTTCGCCGACCAGGACCTCTCCCGGACGGTCGGCTGGTTCACCGCCGAGTTCCCGCTCGCCCTGCGCGTCGACCCCGCGGCCGGCTGGCACGACACCCTGCGCTCGGTCAAGGAGCAGCTGCGCGCCGTCCCGCTGCGCGGACTCAGCCACGGCGCCCTGCGCCACCTCCACCCGTCCGCCCTGCCGGCCGACGCCGCCGCGCCGCGGATCGGGTTCAACTACCACGGCCAGTGGGACACCCGCGGCGGCGCCGACGGGCTGCTGCGCGGCTCGCTGCCCCCGGCCGGGCGGGACACCGACCCCGACGAGCCCCGCCCCTACCTGCTGGACGTCATCGGCGCGGTCCAGGACGGCCGGCTCGAACTGGGCTGGACCTACCCCGCCGCGGTGTACGAGGAGTCCACCGTCCGCGCCCTCGCCGAGCAGACCCTGCACGCCCTGCGCGAACTGGCCGAGCACTGCGCCACCCCGGGCGCCGGCGGCCGCACCCCGTCCGACTTCCCGCTGGCCGGCCTCGACCAGGCCGCGCTGGACCGCCTGGTCGGCGACGGCCGCGAGGCCGAGGACGTGCTGCCGCTCACCCCGCTGCAGTCCGGCATGCTCTTCCACGGCCTGGTCGACGAGGACGGCGCCTACGTGGACCGGATCGCCGTCCGGCTGGCCGGCGTCGCCGACCCGGCGGCCTTCGCCGAGGCCTGGCAGCTGGTCGCCGACCGCACCCCGGCGCTGCGCACCGCCGTGCACTGGCGCGGCCTGCCGCACCCCGTCCAGCTGGTCGCGCGCCACGCCGCCCTGCCCGTGCGCCACCTGGACTGGCGCGACCTGACGCCCGGGCGGCGCGCCGCCGCGACCGAGCGGCTGCTCGCCGAGGAGCGGGCCGCCGGACTGGACCTGGGCACCGCGCCGCTCACCCGGCTGGCCCTGGCCGCGCTGCCCGGTGACGAGGTGCTGCTGCTCTGGTCCACCCACCACGTGATCCTGGACGGCTGGAGCACCGGGCAGCTGCTCACCGAGGTGTGCGAGGAGTACGCCGCGCTGACCGGCGGACCGCAGGCCCCGCGCCCGGTCCGCCGCCCCTTCGCGGACTTCCTCGGCTGGCTGCGCGAGCAGGACGGGCGGGCCGCCGAGGAGCACTGGAGCGCGGCCCTGGAAGGGTTCACCGAACGGACCGCGCTGCCCTACGACCGCCGGCCCGCCGGGGCCCACCGGGCCCGCGCCACCGCCGCCGTCCACCGCGAACTCGACGAGGCGCTCTCCGCCCGGCTGCGGGAGAACGCCGCGGCCGCAGGACTGACCGTCAACACCCTGGTCGAGGGCGCCTGGGCGCTGCTGCTGGCCCGCTACGGCGGCACCGGGGACGTCGTCTTCGGCACCACCGTCTCCGGGCGGCCGGCCGAACTGCCCGGTGTCGAGACGATGATCGGCCTGTTCATCAACACCGTGCCGGCCCGGGTCCGGCTGTCGAACGGGAGCGTGCGGAGCTGGCTGCGGGACCTCCAGGACCGGCAGAGCGACGGCCGCCGCCACGACCACCTGGCCCTGCCCAGGATCCAGGGCCTGAGCGAACTGCCCGCCGGGGAGGCGCTGTTCGACAGCATGCTGGTGTTCGAGAACTACCCCGTCGACGAGTCCGCCGCGGACCGCACCGGCGTCCGGGTGGTCGAGGTGCGCGCCGACGACGCCACCACCTTCCCCTGGTGCCTGCGCGCCCACCTCAGCGGGCAACTCGCCTTCGACCTGGCGTACGACCCCGCGCTGTTCGACGAGAGCACCGCCCGGGACGCCGCCGACCGCCTCGCCCTGCTGCTGACCGCCCTCGCCGACGGCCTGGACGGCGACCTCGCCGCGCTCGACCCGCTCACCGCGGCCGACCGCGCCCTGCTCGCCTCCTGGCACACCACCGCCCGCCCGCCGGCGCCGGACAGCCCGCTGCGGATCTTCGCCGAGCAGGCCCGCCGCACCCCCGACGCCCCCGCCGTACGCGACGGCGAACGGGAACTGACGTACCGCGGGCTCGACGACTGGTCCGACCGGCTGGCCGCCCGGCTGCTCGCCGACGGCCTGGCCCCCGAGGGCCGGGTCGCGCTGGCGATGGACCGCGGCGCCGAACTCGTCGTCGCCGAACTGGCCGTCCTCAAGGCGGGCGGCGCCTACCTGCCCGTCGACCTGCGCGCCCCCGAGGAGCGCCGCCGCGCCCTGCTCGACCGGGCCGGCGCGGCCCCGCTGCTCACCGCCGAGCAGGTCGCCGCCGCACGCGACGAACCGGCCCCGGCGGCGCCCGCACGGCCGGGCGCCGACCCCGACCGGCTGGCGTACGTGATGTACACCTCCGGCTCCACCGGCGAGCCCAAGGCCGTCGCCGTCCGCCACCGCGACGTGGCCTCGCTCGCCACCGACAGCCGCTTCGCCGACGGCAGCTGCGCCCGGGTGCTGCTGCACTCGCCGGTCGCCTTCGACGCCGCCACCTTCGAGGTGTGGGCGCCGCTGCTGAACGGCGGCTGCATCCTCGTCGCCCCCCGGGGGCCGGTGGACGCCGCCCTGCTGCGCCGGCTCGCCGGACCGGAGGGGCCGACCGCGCTCTGGCTCACCGCAGGCCTGTTCCGGCTGCTCGCCCAGGACGCGCCGGACTGCTTCACCGGCCTGCGGGCGCTGTGGACCGGCGGGGACGTGGTGCCCGCCGCGGCCGTGCGCCGCGTCCTCGCCGCCTGCCCCGGGCTGACCGTGGTGGACGGCTACGGGCCCACCGAGACCACCACCTTCGCCACCGCCCATGCCCTGTCGGACGCCGCCGCGGTGCCCGACACCGTGCCGATCGGCCGCCCGCTGGACGACCGGCGGGCGCACGTCCTGGACCGGCGACTGCGGCCCGTCCCGCCGGGCTGCGCGGGCGAGCTGTACCTGGCCGGCGAGGGCGTGGCCCGCGGCTACCTGGGCCGCCCCGGTGCGACCGCCGCCCGCTTCCTCGCCGACCCCTGCGGCCCGCCCGGCGCCCGGATGTACCGCACCGGGGACCTCGCCCGCCGCCGCGCCGACGGCACCGTCGAGTTCCTCGGCCGCGCCGACGACCAGGTGAAGATCCGCGGCTTCCGGGTCGAGCCCGCCGAGGTGGAGGCCGCACTCGCCGCCCACCCGCTGGTCTCCGACGTCGCCGTGGTCGTCCGCGAGGACCGGCCCGGCGCCCGCCGGCTGGTCGCCTACCCGGTCGGCGCCGCCGACCCCGAGGAACTGCGGGCCTTCGCCGCCCGCACCCTGCCCGACTACCTCGTCCCGGCCGCCTTCGTCCCGCTGGCCGCCCTCCCGCTGAGCCGCAACGGCAAGGTCGACCGGGCCGCCCTCCCGGCGCCGGAACCCGGTGGTGAGCGCCGTGCCCGCACCGAACCGCGCACCGCGGCCGAACACCGCACCACCGAGGTGTTCGCCGAGGTCCTCGGCATCCGCCCGCCCGGCGTCGACGAGGACTTCTTCGCCCTGGGCGGCGACTCCATCCTCAGCATCCGGCTCGCCGCCCGCCTCGCCGAGGCCTTCGGCACCGACCTCGGCCCCCGCGCGGTCTTCGACCACCCCACCCCGGAAGGCCTGGCCCGACTGCTCACCTCCGAGCCGGGCACCCCGGCCCGCCCGCCGGTGCTCCCGGTCGCCCGCGCCGGCGCCGCCCCGATGTCGTACGCCCAGCAACGCCTCTGGTTCCTGGAGGAGTTCGCGCCCGGCGGCGCCGAGTACGTCACCGCGCTCGCGCTGCGGCTGCGCGGCACCCTGGACACCGACGCGCTCGGCGCGGCCCTGGGCGCCCTGGCGGCCCGGCACGAGTCGCTGCGCACCACCTTCGACAGCGTCGACGGCCACGGCGTCCAACTCGTCCACCCGCCGCAGGACGTCCCGCTGCCGCTCCACGACCTCGCCGAACTGCCGTACGAGGAAAGGGAGGAGGCGCTGCGCGAGCTGCTCGCCGCCGAACGCGCCCGCCCCTTCGACCTGCGCCGCGGACCGCTGCTGCGCCCCGCCCTGGCCCGGCTCGCCGACGGCGAGCACGTGCTCGCGCTGACCCTGCACCACATCGTCACCGACGGCTGGTCCACCGCCGTGCTGCTCACCGACCTCGCCCACCTCTACCGCGCCGAACTCGACTCCACGCAAGGCCCGTTGCCGCCGCTTCCGGTGCAGTACGCCGACTACGCGCACTGGCAGCGCACCGCCGGCGCCCCCGCCGAGCGGCAACTCGACTACTGGAAGCGGCAACTGGACGGCCTCGCCCCGCTGCGGCTGCCCACCGACCGGCCCCGGCCCGCGGTGCGCACCAGCAACGGCGCCACCGCCCGGCTGGAACTGCCCGCCGACACCGCCCGCCGGCTGGCCGAGGTCGGCCGCGAGCGCGGCACCACCCTGTTCACCACCCTGGTCGCCGCCGCCCAGGCCTACCTGGCGCGGCTCGCCGGGGACACCGACATCGCCGTCGGCACCGTCACCTCGGGACGCGACCGCCCCGAGGTCCAGAGCCTCGTCGGGTTCTTCGTCAACACCCTGGTGCTGCGCTCCCGGGTCGAGCCCGGGCAGCCCTTCGAGGCGCTGCTCGGCGAGGTCCGGCGGACCGTCCTGGACGCCCTCGCCCACCAGGACGTGCCCTTCGAGAAGGTCGTCGACGAGGTCCAGCCGGTGCGCGACACCAGCCGCAGCCCGCTCTTCCAGGTCCTCGTGGTGCTCCAGAACGCCCCGTCCGCCGCACTCGAGCTGCCCGGCCTGGACGTGGGCGACGTCGAGACCGACAACACCCGCACGGCCTTCGACCTGGTGGTGGAGTTCGCCGAGGCCGACAGCGGAGCGCTGCACGGCCTGCTCACCTACAACACCGACCTGTTCGACCCGGCCACCGTCGAGCGGATGGCCGGCCAGCTCGCCACCCTGCTGACCGCCGTCGCCCAGGACCCGGCCCGCGCCGTCGGCGCGCTGCCGCTGGCCGCCCCGGACGCACCGCCCGTCGAGCCGACCGGCACCTTCCGCCCGGTGCCCGAGGCGACCCTGCCCGAACTCTTCCGGCGGCAGGCCGCCGCCACCCCCGACGCGCCGGCCCTGCTCGACGGCGAACGGGAACTGAGCTACGCCGAACTGGACCGGGCCGCCAACCGGCTGGCCCACCAGCTCATCGGGCGCGGCGTCGGGCCCGAGCGGCTGGTCGCCCTCGCGCTGCCCCGCTCGGCCGCCATGGTCGTCGCCCAGCTCGCCGTCGCCAAGGCCGGCGGCGCCTTCCTCCCCGTCGACCCGGACTACCCGGCGCCCCGGCGGGAGTTCATGGTCCGCGACGCCGGCGCCCACCTGCTGCTCGACGACCCGGCCGCGGTGTGGGCCGCCGACGGGCCGGACACCGCGCCCACCGACGCCGACCGCACCACCGCCCTCACCCCCGCCCACCCGGCCTACACCATCTACACCTCCGGCTCCACCGGCACCCCCAAGGGCGTCCTGGTCACCCACGCCGGCCTCGCCGTCTTCGCGGCCGCCGCCGCCGAGCAGTACGCCGTCGGCCCCGGCGACCGGGTGCTCCAGTTCGCCTCGCCCAGCTTCGACGCCTCCGTACTGGAACTGTGCATCGCCCTGCTCACCGGGGCCGCCCTGGTCACCGGGGAGGAGGGGCCGCTGGTCGGCGAACGGCTCGCCGAGGTGCTGGCCGCCCGCCGGATCAGCCACACCCTGATCCCCCCGGCGGCCCTGGCCACCCTGGAACCGGAGACCGCCGCCGCCCTGCCCGGGCTGCGCACCCTGGTGGTCGGCGCCGAGGCCTGCCCGGCCGACCTGGTCGACACCTGGGCCCCCGGCCGACGGATGATCAACTCCTACGGCCCCACCGAGGCCACCGTCGTCGCCAGCTGGACCGACCCGCTCGCCCCCGGCGGCGCCGGCCCCGCGATCGGCCGCCCCAGCGGCGCCACCCGCGCGTACGTCCTGGACACCGCCCTGCGGCCGGTGCCGCCCGGCATCACCGGCGAGCTCTACCTGGCCGGCCCCGGCCTCGCCCGCGGCTACCTCGGCCGGCCCGGCCTCACCGCCGCCCGCTTCCTCCCCGACCCGTACGGCGCGCCCGGCACCCGGATGTACCGCACCGGCGACCTCGCCCGCCGCGACGCCGACGGCCAACTCCGGTTCGCCGGACGGGCCGACGAGCAGATCAAACTGCGCGGCTTCCGGATCGAACCGGGCGAGATCGAGAGCGCCCTGCGCCGCAGCCCCCTGGTGCGCGACGCCGCCGTCACCGTCCGCCCCGACGGCCCGGGCGGCGGCCGGCTGGTCGGCTACGTCGTCCCGGCCGACGC
This sequence comes from Kitasatospora sp. NPDC032121, assembly GCF_055580145.1. NCBI lineage: Bacteria > Bacillati > Actinomycetota > Actinomycetes > Kitasatosporales > Streptomycetaceae > Kitasatospora > Kitasatospora sp. NPDC032121. The sequence continues at coordinate 221,274 of NZ_JBVILX010000007.1, forward strand.
CACCGCCGGAGCCCCCGCCCTCGAACTGCGCCTCCACCTCGCCGAGTCACTGCCCCCGCACCTCGTCCCCGCGGCCTTCGTCCCGCTGGAGCGCCTCCCGCTCACCCCCAACGGCAAACTCGACCGGCGGGCCCTGCCCGACCCCGGGCCCGCCCACGCCACGGCCGGCGGCCCGGGCCGGGCGCCGGAGACCGACCTCGAACGCCGGATCGCCCGGATCTGGGCCGACGTCCTCGGCCTCGACGAGGTCGGCGCCGACGACAACTTCTTCCTGCTCGGCGGCGACTCCATCCTCAGCATGCAGGTGGTGTCCCGGCTGCGCCGCGACGGCCTCCACCTGGCCACCCGGGACCTGTTCAGCCACCAGACCGTGGCCCGGCTCGCCACCGTCGTCACCGCCGTCACCGAACGCGCCGACGACGGCCCGGTGACCGGCGACGTGCCGCTCACCCCCATCCAGGAGTGGTTCCTGACCACCCCGCGCGCCGCCCACCACCACTTCAACCAGTCCACCCTGCTCGAACTCGCCGCCGACCCCGACCCGCAGGCGCTGCGCGCCGCCCTCGACGCCCTGCTGGAACACCACGACGCGCTGCGCATGCGCTACACCCACGACGAGGCCGGCTGGCACCAGTTCAACCCGCCGCCCGCCCCCGCCGAGGACCTCCTGGCCCACCACGACCTCACCGGGCAGGGCACCGAGGCCGCCGACGCGGCCATGGCCAGGGCCGCCGACGAACTCCACGCCGGCTTCGACCTCGCCCGCGGCCCGCTGCTGCGCGCCGCCCTGTTCACCGGCCACCCGGACCACCCCGCCCTGCTGCTCCTGGTCGCCCACCACCTGGTCGTCGACGCCGTCTCCTGGCGGGTGCTGCGCGACGACCTGGAGAGCGCCCACCGGCAGGCCGTCCGCGGCGAGAAGATCGACCTCGGGGAGCGCGGCACCTCCTTCCGGGACTGGGCGCACCGGCTCTCCGCCCACGTCGCCGAGGGCGGCCTGGACCACGAACTCCCGTACTGGGAGGAGGCGGTGAACGCCCGGACGGACCTGCCCGGCGCCGCCGGCGGTGACGACTCCGAGCGGGGCGCGGTCACCGTCGAACTCGACGAGGCGGACACCGAGGCGCTGCTGCGCGCCGCCCCCGCCGCCTACCGCACCCGGGTCAACGACGTGCTGCTCGCCGCCCTCGCCCTCGCCCTGGCCCGCTGGAGCGGCCGGGAACGGTTCGCCCTGGACCTGGAGGGGCACGGCCGGGAGGACCTGCTGGAGGGCGTCGACCTGTCCCGTACGGTCGGCTGGTTCACCACCGTCCACCCCGTCACCTTCCACGTCCCCGACCCCGCCGACCTCGGCCCGGACCGCGACTGGCGCGCCCTGGTGAAGTCCGTGCGCCGGCAGCTGCGCGCGGTGCCCGGCAACGGCCTGGGCTTCGGCGCCCTGCGCACCTTCGGCGGCCCCGAGGTCCGCGAGCGCCTCGCCGCCGGCGGGCACGGCCAGGTGGTCTTCAACTACCTCGGCCAGTGGGACGCCCGGCCCGAGAGCGCCGGCGACGGCCTGGTCCGCGCCGAACTCGGCTCCTTCGGCCGGGACCACGACCCCCGGGACGGCGGCTCCCACCCGCTGGAGGTGGTCGGCGCGGCCCAGCACGGACGCCTCGCCTTCACCTGGCACCACCGGCCCGCCGTCCACGACACCGCGGCCGTCCGCCGGGCGGCCGAGGACTTCGCCGCCGCCCTGCGGCAGATCGCCCGGCACGCCAGGGAAGGACAGTGACCACCCCACCACCACCCACCACCACCCACCCGCACCGACCCCGTACCGACCCCGTGACGACCGACCGACGATGACGAAGGAGCCCGACATGGACGAGAACACCCGCTACCAGGTGCTGCGCAACGACGAGGAGCAGTACTCCCTCTGGCCCGCCGACCTCGACGTACCGGCCGGCTGGCAGCCCGTCGGCACCGAGGGCACCGAGGCCGAGTGCACCGCGTACGTCGACGAGGTGTGGACCGACATGCGCCCCAGGAGCCTGCGCGAGCGCATGGAGAACGCCGGAGCCTGACCGGCCCCGGTCCCCGGTCGGGGGCGGGGCCCGCGAGCCCCGCCCCGGCCGCCGCACCACCGAACCACCCCGACCCGAGGAGAGCACCGTGACCCCTCCGCTGCGCACCGAGCACCTGGAGTTCATCCCCTACCGGACCGAGGACGAGGACGCCTTCGTCTCCCTGCTGCGCAACGCGGACGTGTGCCGCTGGATGGGCCAGGACCTCGTGCCCGAGCCGGACATCCGCACGCTGTTCCGCGCGATCCTGACCGACGTCTACCCGCAGAACCTCTTCGACGTCTGGGGCCTGTGGCTGGACGGGACGTACGCGGGCCACGCCGAGGTCAAGCGCACCGGGAACGTCGACGGCCACGAGCTGGTCACCGCGCTGGCCCCGGAGTTCTGGGGCCGGGGCCTGGGCGGCGAGGTGGTCCGCGGCCTGATCCGCTACGCCGGTGACGAGCTGGGGCTCAAGGAGGTCTACGGCATGGTCGGCGCCGAGAACACCCCGAGCCTGACGATGTGCCGCCGGCTCGGGTTCCGGCACCTGCGCGACGTCCCCGGGGACGACGGCTCGGTGACGAAGCTGCTGGCCGTCTCCACCACCGACCCGGCCTGACCGGCTACCGCCCGCTCGCCTCCCGACCGGGCCCGCCACCCCGCCCGGGCGGTTCCGGTCGGGGCGGCGGTGCGACCCGCAGCGCCAGCAGGGCGATGTCGTCATCGCTCTCCGCGCCGAGGGCGATGACCAGTTCGTCGCAGAAGACGTCCAGCGGCGCCCGGGCGAGTGCCGCCGTGCTTCGGCGCAGCCGGTCCATGGCGTCGTCGAGGGACTGTCCGCGCCGCTCGATCAGGCCGTCGGTGTACAGCAGCAGGGTGGAGCCCGGCGGCAGGGCGTCCCGGGCCGTGGGCCGGGGCAGGTCGGGGTCCATGCCGACCAGCAGACCCGCGCCCCCGTCCAGGTAGCGGGTGTCGCCGTCCGCGGCCGTGAGCAGCGGTGGCAGGTGGCCGGCGGAGGAGTGGTGCAGCTCCCAGGGGCCCGACTCGCCGCCCTTGACCAGCGCGTAGACGCAGGTCGCGGTGGACTGCGGGGTGAGTGTGGTGTTGGCCTGGTCCAGCTGGCGCAGCACCTCGCCGGGCGGCTCCCGGCGGTCGACGGCGATGCCGCGCAGCATGTTGCGCAGCCCACTCATCGCCACGGCGGCCCGCAGGTCGTGGCCGGCCACGTCGCCGATGACGAGCACGAGGTCGCCGGTGGGCAGCACGAAGGCGTCGTACCAGTCCCCGCCGATCTCGGCGGTGGTGCTGGAGGGGACGTAGCGGACGACGAGGTCCAGGTGGCCGACCCGGGGCGGCTCGGGCAGCAGGGCGCGCTGGAGACGCTCGGCGGTGCGCCGGGTGTGCCGGTGCAGCCGGGCGTTGTCCACGCCGAGGGCGATCCCACGCACCAGTTCCGCGACCAGCAGGACGTCGTCGGTCGTGAACGGGTGCTCGTCGCGGGTGCGCACCAGGGTCAGGGCGCCGAGCACCTCCCGGCGGGCCCGCAGCGGGGCCATGATCGCGGTGCTCGCCCCCAGCTGCTCGAACAGCTCCAGCTGTCGGGCCTCCAGCGGGCTCTGGGCCTGCTCGGGCGCGGGGAAGTCGGTGACCAGCAGGGGGCCCGCGCCGCGCATCACGCGGGGCAGGGAGCCCTGGGTGTCCTCGGCCAGGGGAGGGAGTCGGCCCAGCAGCGCTCCGGGAACCGCGACCTGCGGATCGTTGTGGACGACGCAGACCCGCTCCACCCGGCCGGGGGCGTCGTCCAGGAGGTCGGCCGCGCACCAGTCGGCCAGCTGCTGGGTCAGGACCCGGCAGACCCGGTGCAGCCGCTCGTGCAGGTCGAGGGTGCTGCTGAGCGCGCTGCCGGTGTCGGCCAGCAGGGCCAGCCGCTCCAGCGCGGCCCGGTCGACGCTCGCCCGCGTCGACCTGCTCGTGGTGGTCGGCAGGTGCACCGGTCCGGGCTCCAGCCGCGGCCCGTGCAGGTTCCGCAGGTCCGCGGGGTCCGACGGCGGGCCGGTGTGCCCCGTCCGCGCGGTGAGCTGGGCGACGAACACCGTGCGCCCGTCGATGGCCTCCTGGGTCTGGACGCGCAGCCGGATGGGGATCAGCCGGCCGTCGCGGTGCAGCGCGGGCAGTGGAACGGAACGGCCCAGGGTGCGGGGCTGCCCGGTGAGCAGCAGGGAGGTGAAGGCGGACTCGTGCCGGCCGCGCAGGTGCTCGGGGATCAGCACGGTCAGCCGCTCACCGATGAGTTCCCGCTGGGACCAGCCGAGCAGGTGCGCCGCGGCGGCGTTCACCGCGATGATCCGGTTGAGGTCGTCGGCTGCGATGGTCGGTCCGTTGGCGGCCTCGACCTCGCCCGCGTCCCAGGGGGCCAGTTCGGTGGGGGTGCCGCTCGGCGCGTCGGGGTTCATGGTCCACGCGGTGGGGTCCGCGCCGGACAGTTGGGAGGCGATCTGGTCGAACAGCCACTCCCGGAAGGCCCGGATCTGGGGGAGTGCGGGGAGGGTGAGCAGCTCTCCCTGCTGCGCGGCCGTCTCGGCCTCGCCGAGGACGCGGTACAGGGTCGCCACGCCGGCGGCGGCGTCCGCCGGGAAGGCGACGAGCAGGGAGAGCGTCGAGCTGTCCGGGGTCTCCTGCTTCACCGAGGCCGTCATGCACTCGCCGATCATGTTCCCGGTGTCCCTGGCGACCGTCAGGTCCTCCGCGGAGACGCCGGCGCGCTCCTTGGCGCACCCGTCCAGGTACAGCTCCCGCAGCAGCGCCTCCCACTGCTGCTGCGCCGCCCAGTACAGGGAGTACGGCACGTCGATCAACGTCACGTTGCCGGTCGGGCCGGCCGGGGCCACGGTCTCCCACGCGGAGGCCGGGGGATCGGGCCGGTCGGGCCACAGTTCGAACCAGACCGTCTTGCGGTCCGCGTCGCTGTGGACGCCGTGGCTCGGCGCCAGCTCCTCCACCAGGCCGAGGCCGCGCCCCGTGCAGGCGTACGGGTGGTGGTCGTGGGGGACGAGGCCCACCTCCGGCCGTCGGTCGCTGACCCGCACCAGGACCCGGCCGTCGTCGGACGAGGCCTGCACCTCGAACTCGGTGCGCGCGTGCAGGACCGCGTTCGCCGCGAGTTCGCTGGTCAGCAGCTCGGCGGTGTCCACCACCTCGGACGGGGCGCCGGCCAGGGCCGATCGCACGAACCTCCGCGCCAGCGCGACGTTCTCCGGGGCCGGGGCGAAGCGTCGTGACGGGCCGCCGGGTGGACTGAGGGTTCCCATGTCGGGCTTCTGCTCGGAAACAGCGGCCCTAAAAGGCCGGGGCGGCGTCCCTCGCGGGCGCCGCCCCGGGAATGTGGCGCCGTGGCTGCCGGCGGCCCGGGCCTGTCGGCCCTGCTGCCCCTGCGCGGCGGACACATGCGGGGTGGTGCGCGGTCAGAACGCGGCGCGCAGGGCCGGCAGCAGGGTCTCCTCCGCCCAGCCCAGGAAGGCGGGCTGGGAGTCCCCGCCCACCTGCACGAGGGCGACCTCGTCGAACCCGGCGTCGACGAACGGGCGGACGGCCTCGACGAAGTCGTCGACCCGGTCGCCGCACGGGATGGCCCCGGCCACGTCCTCGGGCCGGACGAACCGGCTCGCGGCGGCGAAGCCCGCCGTCCCCGGCAGCTCGGCGTTGACCTTCCAGCCGCCGCCGAACCAGCGGAACTGCTCGTGGGCCCGGCGCACGGCCTCGTCCCGGTCGCGGTCCCAGCACACCGGCAGTTGGCCCACCGCGGGCTTCCCGGCGCCGCCCCGTTCGGCGAAGCCGGACACCAGCCCGGCGTCGGGCTCCACCGCGATCACCAGGTCGGCGAGCCGTCCCGCCAGGGCGCACGATTCCGGGCCGGACACCGCCATGCCGATCGGCGGGGGCCGGTCCGGGAGGTCCCAGAGGCGTGCGCCGACCACGTCGAAGTGCTTCCCGTGCCGGGTCACGTACCCGCCGTCGAACAGCGCCCGGATGATCTCCACCGCCTCGGCGAACATCTCCAGGCGCACCGAAGCGGCCGGCCAGCCCCGGCCCACCACGTGCTCGTTGAGGTTCTCCCCGCTGCCCAGGCCCAGTCGGAACCGGCCGCCGGACAGCAGCTGGAGGGTCGCCGCCTTCTGGGCCACCACCGCGGGGTGGTAGCGGAAGGTCGGGCAGGTCACGTAGGTCATCAGGGGGATCCGCGAGGTGGCCTGCGCCGCCGCGCCCAGGACCGCCCAGGCGTACGGGGCGTGGCCCTGTTCGTCCAGCCACGGGAAGTAGTGGTCCGACACCACCGAGAAGTCGAAGCCCGCGCGTTCGGCGAGCACCAGGTCCGAGACGAGGCCGCGCGGGCCCCGCTGCTCCGTCATCATCGTGTATCCGATCTGCACCATGTCCCCGCGTCTGCCCGATGGGCCCCTGGTCGTCACGCGGGGAAGCGGGACTTCCCCCGATCGCCGCAGCGAACCGGCGCGGCGCGGGGCGGGGCGAGCCGTGGACGGGCGGCGCGACCGCGGGCTGACCCGGCCCCGGGTCCCACGGTGTTCACCGACCCGGCGCGAGCGGTACACCACGGGGCGCCCGCCTTGGCCGCGCGCCCGGCCGTCGGGTGGCGTCCGGCCGGTTCAGTCCAGGCCCCGGGCCCGGCGGAACCGCTCCGTGAGGGCGTCCGGCGCGATGAGCGGCGGCGGGTAGTCGGGGGCGGGGTCGAGCAGCCAGGGGCGGTGGACGGCGGGCCCGGGCAGGTGGGCGAGTTCGGGCACCCAGCGGCGCACGTACGCCCCGTCCGGGTCGTACCGGTCGGCCTGGCGCAGCGGGTTGAGCACCCGGTTGGGGCGGGTGTCGGTGCCGGTGCCCGCGACCCACTGCCAGTTCAGCTGGTTGTCGGCCACGTCCCCGTCGACCAGCAGGGACAGGAAGTGGGCGGCGCCGATCCGCCAGTCCAGGTAGAGGCACTTGGCGAGGAAGCCGGCCGTCAGCAGGCGGGCCCGGTTGTGCATCCAGCCCTCCGCGGCGAGCTGGCGCATCCCGGCGTCGACGATCGGGTAGCCGGTGCGGCCCTGCCGCCAGGCCTCGGCCTCGCGCTCGTCCCGGTGCCAGCGGTCGTTCCTGGTCCGGTAGTCGCGGTGCGCGGCGTCCGGGCGGGCGGCGAGGACCTGGTGGTGGAAGTCGCGCCAGGCGAGCTGCCGGACGAAGGCCCGCGCCCCCTCGCCGTCCCGCCGCAGGGCACGCTCGACGAGTTCGGTGGGGGACAGGCAGCCGAAGTGCAGGTACGGGGAGAGCCGGGAGGTGGCGTCGGCGGCGAGGTCGTCGTGCACCCGCGCGTACGCGTCGACGTCCCAGCGCCGCCACCGCTCCCTGGCCGCGCTCTCGCCCCCGGGCGGCAGGGCGGGCGAGAGCGGCCCGGTGAGCAGCAGGTTCTCGCTGCCGATGCCGTCCGGGGTGTCGATCGCCCGGGGCGCGCCCAGCACCGTACGGCGCGGCGCCTGCTGCCAGGCCCGGTGGTACGGGGTGAAGACGGCGTAGTGGTCCCGGCCGGCCGGGGTGATCCGGCCCGCCGGGACGACCGTCACCGAGGCGTCGTGGACGTGCAGGCGGTCGCCGAACACCGAGCGCAGCCGCGCCTCCCGCCGCTGCGCGAAGGCGCTGACGCCCGCGGCGACGTGCACGGTGGCGGCGCCGGCACCGGCTCCGGCGTCCGCCTCGGCCTCGGCGGCGACCCGGGCGGCCTGTTCGGCGGGCTCGCCGCGCCGCACGACCAGCCGGGAGCCGATCCGGCGCAGCGAGGCGTCCAGGTCGGCGAGGCAGTCGGCCAGGAACGCCTGCCGGTTGGGCGCGGCGAACCCGGCGGCCTCGACGGCCGGGTCCAGGACGAACAGCGGGACGACCCGGTCGGCGGCGGACCGGGCGGCGTGCAGCACGGGGTTGTCGTGCAGCCGGAGGTCCTGGGTGAACAGGGCAATCGATACGGTCACGGGTGGGGCCTCGCAGGGGGTGCCGTCGGAGTGCGGACAGTCCTACCGGATGTGCGCGGCCGCCTGCCGCGAGGATTGGACCGAACGGCCCAGCGGGTCCCGCCCGGCGGGCCCCCGGACGAGTGCCGGAGACGGCGTGCTGCGGCGCGGCGCCGCACGGGCGGCTCGACCTGGTGCAGCTGCGGAGGGCCGGATCGCCGCCTCCGGGGTGAGCGTGGAGACCTGCGCCGAGGCGCTGACCGCGATCGCCCGCCGCCCGAACGCCGCGAGCGTCCGGATCACGACCGCTGGTGACGGCGGGCGTGCCTCACGACGGCCGTCGGGGCGACCGCGGGCGCTGAGACCGCCCGCCCGGGGAGCGGTCCTCCTCACGACCGGTGGGCTTCCGCTCCGAAGGCCGCGGACCGTCGCCGTCAGGCGTGCGCCAGGAGTCGGCGCGGGCCGCGGCGGCTCCTCTGGGCGGCCTCGGCCGTCGGCGGTTCAGGTGGTGGCTGCCCCAGGCGAACGCGCCGATGAGCAGTACGGCGATGGCCAGGGCGGGCACGGCGACGGCGATCAGGGAAGGTCCGTCGGCCGTGGCCGTGGCCGGGGGTGGTGGGACGGGCATGGTCCGCTCCTCTCCTTGTGGTCCTCTCCTTGTGGTCCTCTCCTTGTGGTCCTTTCCTTGTGATCCGGTCCTTGTGGTCCGGTCCTTGTCCGGTCCTCGTGGTCCGGCCGCGGGCCCGGCCCCGGGGGGAGGACCGGGGCCGGGGCGCCGCGTGGCGCCCGCCTACCCCACCTGCCCGGGGCCATGCCCTCCGCTCCGGTCAGGGCAACAGTCGGGCGAGGGCGGCGTCGATGTCCAGGTGCTCGGCCTCGGAACCGGCCGGTACCAGGCGGAAGGAGTCGAGGAGGAACGCCGACACGACGGCCGCCGGGACGCTGATGAGGGCCCGCGCCTCCGGGGACCGCAGAGTGATCAGCACCCGGCCCTCCGGCCCGGGGGAGACGGTCACGTCCCCGCAGCCGACGGGGCCGTGCTGCCCCCGGTCCAGCAGCTCGCGCGCGAAGGTCCACTGTGCCCGGTCGTCCTCGCCGAGCGGCGGGAACGCCAGGCACACCGCGTACGGCGACGCGGTGTCGAACCGCAGCTGCGCCTCGACGGCCAGGTCGGGGCACGGGCCTTCGGGCAGGGTGACGGAGGTGGACCAGGAGGTGGCGACGGTCATGCGGTGGACTCCCGTTCTGGCGGTGGCACCGGTCGGCGCCCCGGCCCGGACGGCCGGTGGCGGCAGCGCTCGGTTACCCGCCCACCCGGGGCGCATTCCTCGTCCGCTGGTGCGAGCGGTTCGCCCGGCGTGATGCGCCCGGTCAGGGTGGTTTCCGGGCCGTGGGACCGGGCAGTCGCGGGACGATCCCGCCGCCCGGGCGGTCGTTCGTCCGTGCCCCGGTGAGGCCGGGCCCCGCGCACCGGCCATCAGGACCACGCACGCGCCGACGGCCGGGCGGAGGGCCTCCACCCGTGTGGAGCCGGCCGGCGGCTCCCCGAACCGGAAGGATGTCAGCGATGGGAATCGTCATCAGCAGCCCGCTGCCGGAAGCCGAACGCAAGACGGTCGGAAACGCCCTGCAGGGCACTCTGGTCGACCTGCTCGACCTCTCCCTGGTGGCCAAGCAGGCGCACTGGAACCTCTACGGGCCCCGGTTCCGCTCCGTCCACCTCCAGCTCGACGAAGTGGTGACCACGGCGAGGGACTTCGCGGACCGGGTGGCCGAGCGCGCGGCGGCGGTCGGGGTCAGCCCGGACGGGCGGGCCGCCACGGTGGCCGCCACCAGCAGCCTGCCCGGCTTCCCCGAGGGCTGGACGGCGGACACGGAGGTCGTCGAGCACCTGGTGACGGCGTTCGCCGCGGTGATCGGGCGCCTGCGGGTGCACATCGAGGAGACCGGGCCGGCCGATCCGGTCAGTCAGGACCTGCTGATCGGCCTCACGGCCGAACTCGAGAAGCACAGCTGGATGTTCCAGGCGGAGAACCGGAGTTGAGAGCACGGGCTGCTCCGAGCTGATCCGGGCCGTCCGGCTCGGACTCCCGAACCCCGTCCCGGCGACCATGTGCCGGAGCGGGGCTCGGGAGTCAGCGCGTGATCGCGCGGAGCCTCACGGCGCCACGGCGTCCGCCGCGGGCGGCTCGGGCCCCTCGTCCTCGTCCGGCTTCGCCTTCCGCCGGACGTCGGCCGGGGTGGGCACGCTGATGGAGCGCTCCTCGGCGGAGCGCTCCCGGGCCCCGACCCGGCCCTCGGCCTTCGCTCGGACATCGCGCGGAGTCGGGGCCGTGATCGCGCGCTCCTCGGCGGACCGTTCCCGCGTCGGCTCGTCCGGCTTCGTACCGTGGTCGTCGGATGTGGTCATGGGCTCGTTCCCCTTTCCGGGTCCTGGGCTTCGACGGATGGGATACCGGACGGCTGCCCCGGATGCCCGGTTTCGAACCGGTGTGGGGCGGTGTCGGGGGATCCCGGTCCCGCACGGCGCCGGTCGGGCCGGCGGCCGGCCTTCCGACCGTAACCCGGGTCCGGGAGCCGCGCCGCCGGACATGACCGTGCGCCGTCGGCGCGGTCAGGGCCCCGCTGCCGGTGGCGGGTGGCGATCCGGGCGCCGACCAGGACGGCAGTCGTGAGCCATACGGTGCTGAAGAACGTCAGCACCCCGGTGTCCTGCACCCGGCCCCCAACCCCGGGGGAGCGGTCGGTGCCGACGGCGGTGGACGGCGTGCCGCGAGCGGGCCCCGCGGGCCCCCGCGTCAGGGCTGCGGGCCGCGGTCGTCCCGGAGCTTCCGGTCATCCCTGGGCTCCCGCTCGTCCCTGGGCTCCCGCTCGTCCCCGGGCTCGTCCCCGGGTTCCCGGTCGTCCCCGGGTTCCCGCTCGTCCCGTCCCGGGGTGCGGGCGGCGGACCTGTGGCGGCGCAAGTGCCAGACGGCCAGGGCGATGACGACGCCCGCGGCGATCACGAGCGCGAGGACCCGGCCGACGGTGCTCTCGACCCGGGTGTAGGCCGCCCCGGCGAAGTAGCCGAGGAGGGTGAACCCGACTCCCCAGAGGAGGCCGCCGAGGGCGTTGAACAGGAGGAACCGGCGATACGACATGCGGGCCATGCCGGCCAGGGTGGGCACCATGGCGCGGAGGAAGGCGACGAAGCGCCCGAAGAACACGGCGGCAGGCCCGCGCCGGCGGATCAGCTCCTGAGCCCGGTCGACCCGGTTCGCATGGCGTCGCATCGGGCGGGTGTCGAGGATCCTCGGGCCGATGTGGCGGCCGATCTCGTAGCCGGCGGTGTCGCCGAGGACGGCCGCGCAGACCACGAACAGGACGAGCCAGCCGAGGGAGATCCGGCCCTGCTGGGCGAGGAACCCGCCGAGCACGGCCGCGGTCTCACCGGGGACGACGAAGCTGAAGAACAGGGCATCCTCGACGAACACGAGGCCCGCGATCACCAGGTACCCGACCGGGCCGGACAGGCCGCTCAGCCAGTCGGTGATCGAGTGCATCAGCCACCCCGCTCCGGACCGGCGCCCCTCTCCGCCTCAATGTGACGCCCGCTGTTCCTCGGCGATCTCCGGCTGCTGTTCGGCGCTCCCCGCCACGTTCGGCGTTCCGCCCCTGCCGATCGGCGACGGCCGGCGCGCCGCCGTCTCCGCCGTCTCCTCGGCCGTCCCCTCGGCCGTCTCCGCCCCGGCGGTGTCCGCCGGGCCGATTGCGCCGCCCATGTCGTGCAGCGGCCGTTCGTTCGGTGAGCCGTCCATGCCGTCCTCCTTGGGGTGCCGGGCCCGGCCGAACAGACCCGGTGACGCGCCTTTCCGCCGTGGAGCCGCTCACACACCGACCGTCGGCAGGCGGTCCCGGGGCCGTGGTCAGCGCTGCAGCACCAGGTCGGCGGCCTCGGCCGGGCCGTCGGCGGAGGGGCAGGCCGTCAGGGTGCAGGGAGGGCAGGAGAGGTGGGCCGGCCGACTGGCCTCGGGGACCCGGATCGCGTGCGCGCCGGCCGCCAGGGCGGCGGCGATCACGGAGTCGGCGCAGCCGATCACGGTGACGCGCGCGGGCGGCAGGCCGAGGACCCGGCAGGCGGCCGTGACGAGGCCGGGGGCGGGCATGTGGCACGCGCAGCCGTCGTGCGGGCCGTGCGGGCAGACCGCCCACACGTCGACCGGCCCCAGCAGCAGCTCGGTCCGGGCCTGGACGGCCTCGACCTGGCCGCGCCCCAGCAGTCCCCGGGCCACGGCCGGCTGATTGCTCAGCGCGCCGACCGCGAAGCCGGCCGTGCGCAGGGCGGCGAGGGCGGCGCGGATTCCGGCCGTCGGGTGGACCATGGCGGGGTCGCCGTTGCAGGAGACGTCCCGGAGGAGCGTGCCGTCGCGGCCGAACAGCACGGCGCGGGTCCGCTCCGCAGGGCCCGGGCGGATGGTCAGCCAGGGCCCGGACCGGTCGCAGGGGCCGGACGGCCGGGGTTGCGGAACGGTCGGTACGGGTTCTCCTAGGTAAGCCATACCGACGCGGGTTGCCACCGACGGGGCGGTCAAACCGCCGTCGGGCGACGGATCGTGAGCGGCTTCCCGCCGGTAATTCGGTTGACCGAAGCGCCCGGTGCGGCTGCACTTCGGGGGGCGCCACACGAGGTGGCGTCGGCGAATCGGGGAGGCAGCACCACCACATGGAGATCCGTTCCACGACCGACCAGGACCTCGGCGCCTTCGTCGACACCTTCCACGCCGCGCTGGGCCGCTTCCCGGACGCTCCGAACGCGGACGGCGGCGGGGTCTGGTGGGCGGCGACCGAGATGGATCGCAACCTGCTCGCCGTGACGGCGGACGGCCGGCCCGTCGGCACCGCCGGTGCGCACAGCTTCGAGCTCACCCTGCCCGGGCAGGCCGTCGTCCCGGTCGCCGGGGTGACGTCGGTCGGCGTCCTGCCCAGCCACCGGCGCAAGGGCCTGCTCACCGCGATGATGCGGCGTCAGTTCGCCGACTTCCGGGCCCGGGGCGAGTTCCTCTCGGTGCTGCTGGCCGCCGAGGCCGGGATCTACGGCCGGTTCGGCTACGGCCCGGCGACGTACACCCAGCGACTGACGGTGCAGCGCCACCAGGCCGCCTTCGACCCGTCCCGGGCGCGGCGGGCGGCCGAGGCCCCGGCGGGCGCCTCGGTCGAACTGCTGCGGCGGGCCGAGTGCGGGGCGATCATCGAGGAGGTCTACGACCGCTACCGCCGCGCCCAGCCCGGCGCGCTGTCCCGCCCGCGCCGCTGGTGGGAGCTGGGCGCCGGACAGGTCCCGATCGCCCGGACGCCGCGCTACGTGGCCGTCCACCGGGACGCCGACGGCACCCCGGACGGGTACGCCAGCTACTGGAAGGACGGCGACACCCTGACGGTGGACGAGACCATCGCCCTGGACGACGCCGGCTACACCGACCTCGCCCGGTACCTGCTCGGCCACGACCTGGTCGGCGAGGTCGTGTTCCGGCACTGCCCGCCCGACCACCCGCTGCGCTGGCAGTTCGCCGACTTCAACGCCGGCCGGTTCGAGAACCACACCGACTGGCTCTGGGTGCGGATCCTGGACGTGCCGCGGGCGCTGACCTCGCGCGGTTGGTTCACGGACGGCGAACTCGTCCTGGACGTGGACGACCCGTTCCTCGGCGAGCACCACCGGTACCTGCTGACCGTCCGGGACGGCAAGGCCGAGTGCGTCCCGACGGACCGGGAGCCCGATCTGTCCCTGGACGTCCGCGACCTGGGAGCGGTCTACCTCGGCGGTACCGCCCCGAGCAGGCTCGTCCGGGCCGGGCACATCCGCGCCCACCACTCCGAGGCGGCCGCCCGCGCCGACGCCCTGTTCCGTGCCGAGCGCGAGCCGCACTGCCTGCACTGGTTCTGATCGGGAGGCCGCCGAGCGAACGCAGTCCCAGGGAAAAGCCGAACGCCGTCCCCGCCCTTTCACGGGCGGGGACGGCGTTCGGCTTTTCGCGCGCTTCCGGACGGATCATCAACGCTGTGGGCAGGCCCGATGGTTCACGGGGGCCGACCGGTTTGCCCCCGCGGACCAGGCGGATTGCCCTCGGAGGACAGACCGTGGCATGGCGCGGGCGGGTCGGTTTGGTCGTACGGGTGCACTCTGCAACAGTGTCCATCTGTATTGACATGGTCACGAGACGTGAGAGGCGAAGCCGGAGAAGAAGGACGTCAGGGACGTCGGGGGCGAACGGGCCGGAACGGGCCCGTCGGTATCAACGGGGCAACCGGTGCGCCCTTCCCGCCCGGTCGCCCGGGGAGGGAAGGGCATCATCCTGCGCGCGTCGGTTCAGTTCCCCTGTCGGATGTCGCTCAACGTCCCACTGATGTTGAGGAGTTCGTGGCACGTGGGCGCCTGCTTGCCGGAGGCCGGGGTGCCCGGCACCTCGCAGGTCACGTTCGCCGTCACGGCCTGGTCCTCGGGGACCTGGATGGGAGTCACCCAGTGGTAGTCCTGGTTGCGGAAGGTCTCCAAGGCGATGGTGGTGATCGTCTTGTTTCCGGCGGTGATGGTCACCACACCCTGGTCGCCCTGGAAGTTGGCGACCACGAGGTCCGTGATGTCGAACACCTTGCCGTGCGGCACCTGGTAACTGCCCGTCGTGGCCGCGCCGTTCTCGGTCTGCACGTCGATGGTGGCGGAACTCTGCTGCCCGGTGCCCGGCACCGCCAGGCCGCCCGGGCCGGAGCCGCCCTGTCCGCCGGGGCCGGCGCTCGGCTTCCCGCCGCCCGGCTTGGCCTGGCCGCCGGGCGTGTTCCCCGCGGACGGCGCCGAGGGGTTGTCGCCGACCGGGGCGCCGGCGGGCTGGGCCGGAGTGGCGCTCTGCTGGGCGACGGCCTGCTCGGCGGCCTGCTTGGCGGAGCTGCGCACCGCCGGGCGGACCAGCGCGAACCACGCCAGCAGCAGCGCGATCAGCAGCGCCAGGAGCGCCAGCAGCCACCGGGGGAAGATCGGCAGCTGGACGAATTCGCCCTCCAGGACCGGCTTCTGAACGAGCGCCGCTTCGGCATCCGGCTTTCCGGCCTTGGCGTCCTTGGCATCTTTGGTGTCCTTGGCGTCCTTGCCGTCCGCCCGCTCCTCCGGGCCCACCGTGACCTCGAACGGCCAGGTCGCCTGCTTGCCGAACCAGATCAGCTTGCGGGTGCGAGCCTGCACCCGCACCTCCCCGGACTCGCCGGGCTCCAGCCGCAGCTTCTCCGGTGCGACGGCGAACCGCAGGTCCTCGCCGGCCTGTCCGGGCGTGAACGTCACAGCGGTGGGAGCGTTCCCGAGGTTGCGCACCGAGGCCCGGTAGCGTCCGCGCAGCCAGCCACGGCGACGGCGCGGGGCGAGCGCGGCCCGCAGCTCGTGGAACGGCGTCACGGTGACGGTGGCCTCCGGCACCGCCACCAGGTCGGGGCGTTCCACCGGCAACACGCGGATACCGAGCGGGAACTCGCCGGCCCGGGTCGAAGCGGAACGCGGCGGAGCCAGTCGGACCGTCACCGTCTCGGAGGTCCCGGGGAAGAGCGAGATCCGGGCCGGCTCGACCGTCGTCCACGCGGCGCAGTCGCCGACCGCCTCGAAGGTGTAAGCCTCAACGATGTCGAGATCGTTGCGTACCGTCAGGGTCGTGGTGGCCACGCCACCGGGGGCCACCGTGAGTGCTGGCAGGCCGAGTTCGGCGGATGTGGTCATAGCGTGACGGTAGGGCGGTTCGCCGCCGCAGGAGAGGGCCGTACGGGCAAGCTGTGGGCCACACCCCTTGCCCGTGAGGACCGACCGGAGACCCCGCCCGGTGCCGCCGCAGGAACGGCCCGGCGCCGCGAGGCCCGCCGCCGCCCCCAGATACCCCCGGCCGGACCTGCCTCGCGGCGGCCGGCCGTCACCCTCGCAGGAACAGAGAAATGGAGTAGTCGATGACGTCGACCGATACAACCCGTGAGGAAGCCGTCACCGCGCGCCGGACCGGAGTCGCGTCGCGCTCCGGCATTGCCGCCGCCACCCCGCGCTCCGGCATTGCCGCCGCCCCGCGCATCCCCGAGCAGTCGCGCGGCAGGAGGGGAGTGCGGGTGGCGGTGTTCGCGGAAGACCTCATCCTGCAGACCGGCGTGGTCCAACAGCTGCGCCAGCGGCCCGAGGTGGAGTTGCTGAGCGAGGCGGAGGCCGGACGGGCCGAGGTGTCCCTGCTGGTGGTGGACGCGCTGAGCGAGACCGTCACGGAGCACCTGCGCCGACTGCGGCTCGCGACGTCGGGCCGGATAGGCCTGGTGGTGGGGCAGTTCGAGGCCGGCGGGCTGCAGACCATAGTGGAGAACGGGGTCGCGGCCGTGCTGCGCCGGTCGGAGGCCGACCAGGACCGGCTGGTGCACCTGATCACCGCGCTGGCGAACGGAGAGGGCGTGATGCCCGGGGATCTGCTGGGCGAACTGCTCGACCGGATCGGCATGCTCCAGCGCACCATGCTCGACGGGCGGGGGCTGACCCTGTCGACGTTGACGGCGCGGGAGGCGGAGATGCTGAAGCTGGTGGCCGAGGGCTTCGATACCAGTGAGATCGCGACGAAGACGTCGTACTCGGAACGCACGGTGAAGAACGTGCTCCACGAGATCATCACGCGGCTGGGGCTGCGTAATCGGGCCCACGCGGTGGGCTATGCGATGCGCCGAGGCCTGATCTAGGCAGGAGACGAAAGCGGTGCCTCGCCCGGGCTCGGGCGAGGCACCGCTGGGAGAACGCTCAGAGGAGCCCGAAGTCGAACTCCCCGTCAGCGACGGCGGTGATGAAGGAGGAGTGGGCCGCCCGGTCGAAGGCCAGGGCCGGCCCGTTCGGGTCCTTCGAGTCGCGGATGTAGGAGATCGGGCCGCTGGGGAGGGCAACCTCGACGCAGTTGTCGTCGCCGGCGCTGTAGCTGGACTTCTTGAAGGGCGGCTGGGTCACTTGATCCTGTCTCTCTGTGCGGTGATGAAGGCGAGCGAAGCATCGACGGACATGGCTTCTGCCGTGATCTCCTGGAACTTCGCCCGATACAGCTCGACATCAGTCGGATCCTCGACCCACAGGCTGCTCAGCATCCCTTCGGCCAAGACGACATCGAGGTCTTTCCGCTGAGGGAAGCCCATGAGCGCGAACGCCCCGTTCATTCCCGGGTGGATCGCGGCGCCGACCGGCATGATCTGGATGTTGACGTTGGTTAGGCTGCTGAGCGTCAGGAGCCTGTCCAACTGCGGGACCATTATCTCGGGGCGGTTGGCGTTGGAGCACAGAGCGGACTCGTGAATGACGGCCCACAGCTGCACGGGATTCGGCCGCGTCAGGATGGATTGCCGCGCCATTCGCACCTGAACCAGGTCCTCAACTGAACCGCCGGATCGGATGCGTAGCCGATCGATGACGATGCGCGCGTAGTCGGGCGTCTGGAACAGGCCGGGGATCAAGGACGGCTCGTACGTCTTGTAGGTAATGGCATCCGACTCCAGGAGGATCAGGTCGGACGTGGTCGAGTTGATGACATCGCGATAGCTCAGCCACCAGCCGCGCTTGCTGCCGTCCTTCGTGATGGCGATCAGCCCGGCGCGATACTCCTCGTCCTCGCATCCGTAGTAGTCGAGGAGCCTGTTGACGTCCTCGACCTTGGCCGCCGTATGGGCGGTCTCGATGCGGGTGAGCTTGGCCTGACTCATCCCCGTCGCCTCTGCCACCACCTCAGCGGTGAGCTTCCGCTCTTCACGGAGCTTTCGCAGCACGCCTCCGAGCCGACGTCGGCGAACGGTTGACACCACCATGTGTTGTCCCCTCCAGAACTTTCAGTTGACCAGTCTGCCTGTGCGGTGGTCGGCGGCGCTACCGACAACTGGCATTCAGTGAGGCCGAATTCAGGTTCGATTTGCAAATATGCGACTTGCTGCGAGTGAGTTGCGCCTCACATCGCAAAGGCTGCATGCTGAGCGTAGCGGATCGAGCGCACTGAGTAGGCATCGATCTGTGTTCTCGCCGCCTCCTGGCTGGCGACAGATGATCCACTTCGCACCCCACGGAGGTTCCTTCGTGTCTCCCCTTGGACTCCCCCCTGACTGGTCGGCCGCGCGCGAAGAGTTGCGCGAGCTCACGGCGCGCGCCGGGTGGACGCCCGACCTGGTCGCCGATGCCGAGACCGCGCTCCTCGAACTGTTCGTCAACGCCTGGCGCCACGGCGGCAGTACGGCGCCGCTCGTCGTCATCGCGCTGCTCGACCACGTGCTCCGCGTCTCCGTCAGCGACGGGAGCCCCATCCGCCCGGTCAGCCGCGACGGTTCGGACCTCCTCGCGGTCTCCGGCCGGGGCCTGCGCCTCGTCCGCTCCCTCACCGACCGCTTCGGCACGGAGGACCGCAAGACCGGCAAATCGGTCTGGTTCGAGCTGGACGCCGCCGCGTGACCGCGGACCACCGACGCCCGACCGGGCCGGCCGACCCGATCATGCGCACCTACACCGAGCCGGAGGTCGCCTCCCTGCTCGACGAACTCCGCGAGCGCGGCCGCAGGTTCGGCCTCATCTGGCCCTCCCTCGCCACGGACCGCGTGGTCGACGGCCGCGTCCTGGTCCGCTTCGGTGCGGCGCCGGCCAGCACCGTGCTCAACCTCCTCGCGGTCCTCCGCCACTACGAGTACGAGAAGGCCGAGGTCCCGTGCGACTCCTGATCGACCTCGCCCTTCCCCTTCTCCTGCCCTTCGCCATCGCCGTCGTCGGCCTCGGCGCGGTCGCCGTACTGCGGATGCCCAGCCGTCCGGACTCCATCCCGGGCCACCGGCCGGCGTCCTGAAGTTCCACGCCGCCCGGCCGCGTCGGCCGGGCGGCGCAGGCAGTCACAGGAAGTCGGCCCCGCCGACTTCTGCTACCTACCGAACCACCCATCCCGAGCTGTGGGTCGAGGTGAATCGCCCCTACATGCCGGACTTAGAAAGGAAGTTGACCATGAGTGACGAGAACAAGGGTGGCCCGAGCGACGGCCGGAGCCCCGGGCACGCCAAGCCCGGCGGCCCGGTCATCGGCCCGAAGCCGTCGTCGGACAGCCAGAAGCCCGCCCCCGACCCCAAGCACAAGAAGTGAGCCCCGGCGAGCAGCGGGCCGCGCTGGTGGCCGCGCTGACCGAGAAGGGGTCGCTGACCGCGGACTGGGCTCCGTCCGTGGCAGCCGTTCCGCGGCATGCGTTCCTCCCGGAAACCATCTGGGTGAACGAGGCGGACGGCGGCGCCGAGTGCAGCCGATCCACGGAGCCCGAGCGGTGGATGCGGCTCGCCTACAGCGATCTGCCGATCATCACGCAGTGGGACGACGGAGTCGAAGGCCGCGCCCGCATCACGCCCACGTCGTCGGCGTCCATGCCCACGGTGGTCGTCGAGATGCTGTCCGACCTGGACGCGCACCTCGGACACCGGGTGCTCGAAGTCGGAACGGGCACCGGGTACAACGCGGCGTTGCTGGCGCATCGCCTGGGAGCCGAGATGGTGTCCACCGTCGAGGTGGACGCTCAGGTCACCGCCCGGGCGCGCACCGCACTGCGCGGTGCCGGCTACGCGCCGGAGGTCGTGTGCGGAGACGGGGCGCTCGGATGGGGCGTGCGCGCTCCGTACGATCGGATCATCTCCACCGTGTCACTGCGGTACATCCCGCCCGCCTGGCTGAATCAGACCCGTCCGGGCGGGGTGATCGTCAGCCCGGTCTCGCCGCTGCTGGGCGGCGGCGCGGTCGTCCGCCTCACGGTGGACGAGGACGGAGCCGGCGCGAGCGGCCGGTTCACCCGCTCGTCCGCCTTCATGATGCTCCGTCAACAGCGTTACGAGGTTGCCTCGGTGGACGACTACCTGCCGGGTGAGTGGCCGGGTGACTCCGGTCAGTCCTGGACGAAGCTCGACCCCGAGGCCATCGGGGACGACTGGTTGGCGCAGTTCGCCTGTGCCCTCGCCCTGCCGGACGTGTACTACCGGCGCAACGGGTTCGGCGAGGGCTGGACGTGGTGGCTGTTCGACACGGCCGTCACCTCCTGGGCGACCGTGGACTCCGTGCCCGGGGAATCCCGGTTCGAAGTCCGCCAGTCCGGGCCGCGCCGACTCTGGGACGAGCTGGAGGCCGCCTACCATCGGTGGGAGTCCGCCGGCCGCCCCGGGTACGAGCGGTACGGGCTCACGGTGACCCCCGCCGGACAGACCGCCTGGCTGGACGAGCCCGCCAACCCCCTGAGGTGACGGCCGGGGCGCGGGGATCCCTGCGGTGACGACCCGCCACCTCCCCGCGCCCTCCAGTAGCCGTCCGGCCGATCATGTGACCGTCGCCTGATCTACTCGTTGTGCCGAGCATGGGGCGAGAAGGACGCAGCGAGCTGTCGGACGCGGAGTGGGAGCTGCTGCGGCCGTTCCCGCCGGTGTCCGCCACACCAGCCCGGAAAGGAGAATGACGGCCGGGCCGCCCGCCAGCGCAGGGGATCACGAGACGGACGGCCGTCGGGCTTGGACGAGGAGCGGGCAAGGCGGTTGGCGAATGTGTCAGCAGGGTCGAGCGCGATCTTCAGCTGCGGCCCGAGGGCTGCCTGCATCTCGGCACCCCCGCCGGGCCGTGAACTGCTATCTGCTCGGTCACCTGTACCGAGTCGGCAGCAGACTCAGTAGCCGGCGGTGAACCGGCGCTGGATGAAGCGGGGCAGCTCGGCCTCGTCCACCAGCGCGACCGCGGCGTCCTCCGCCGAGATCCGGCTCACGCCGTCGGCGTCCAGCACGGGCTGGTCACCGCCGATGCGGAAACGGCCGGTGCGCTCGCCGGGGGCGATCTGCTCGGCGGGGCTGAAGTAGGTCCAGAGCCGGTCCGAGAGGCGCAGGACGTTCAGTGCCTCCCGGTGGCCGCGCACGGCGGCAGCGTACTCGCGGGGCAGGCCGAGTTCGTCGAGCGACGCGTGGAGGAGCTCCTCGTGGTCGGCGCGGACGACGCCCGGTTCGATCTCCAGGCTGCCGGCGCCACCGATGACGATCAGCCGGGTGCGGGGGTGACTCTCCAGGGCCTTGAGCAGGTTCCGGGCGGCGGTCGCGTAGACGGTCGGGTCGGCGATCGAGCGCTGGACGGTGTCGGTGAAGTCCTTCGCCGCGTTGCCGGGCTGGAAGCCGCTGATCAGGACGTCCAGGCCGGCCAGGGCGGCGGTGATGCTCGTGTCGTCCAGAACGTCGATGCTCGCCCAGCCGAGATTCTCCCGCCGGTCGGTGATCGCGGAGGCGTCCCGGCTGAACGCCGTCACACGGTGTCCGCGCCGGAGGGCCTCGGTGACGACCCGGCTGCCGATGGTGCCGGTGGCTCCGATGACGCCGATGTGCATGGTTCTCCCCTTGGTTCATGCCGTGGTCAGGTCGGACGGCACGAG
Organism: Kitasatospora sp. NPDC032121; assembly: GCF_055580145.1. Lineage (NCBI taxonomy): Bacteria > Bacillati > Actinomycetota > Actinomycetes > Kitasatosporales > Streptomycetaceae > Kitasatospora > Kitasatospora sp. NPDC032121. Next base: position 242,733 of record NZ_JBVILX010000007.1, read on the forward strand.
GCCAGAAGGCCTCACGCCATGCGAAAACTATACGGCGTGAAGTTTCTATACGGCAATCAGTGCAGTGACACTGTAGAGTGACGCCGTGGCAGGCACCCGAAGCACTGGACGACGCGAGCGACTGCGGGCCGAGACGACCGTCGAGATCAAGCGCACAGCACTGGAGTTGATGCGATCGGGCGGCCCCGACGCGATCACCCTGCGGGCGATCGCCCGCGAGATGGGCATGACGGCCAACGCCATCTACGGCTACTTCGCCACCCGCGACGACCTGGTCACCGTCCTCGTCGCGGACGTCTACACGGCGCTCGCCGACGCTGTCGACGCCGCCTGGGCCGCTTCCGCCCAGGATGCCCCGGCGGAGCGGATCCAGGCCTGGGCGCACGCCTTCCGCAACTGGGCGCTGGCCAACCCCGAGGGTTTTCGGCTGATCTACGGCGACCCGGTCCCCGGCTACCGGGTCCCGGACGGCGGTGCCGCGCCGGACGCCGCCCGGCGGGTCTGCATCGGCATCGCCGCGCTGGCGGACACGGCCTGGTGCAGCGCCGAACGAGTCCATGGGGACGGCGACTTCGACTGGGACGACTTCGACGCCGGCCTGCTCGACAAGGTCCGCCCGGCGTTCCCTGCACTACCGCCGGCCGGGGTGGCTCTGGCACTGCGGATCTGGGGGCACCTGCACGGCCTGGTCGCGCTGGAGATCTATGGTCACCTGCGCGCCCAGACACTCTCGCCGGACAAGCTCTTCCATGCCGAACTCACCCAGTTGGTCCGATCGTTGAATATCAACGCTGCTAATACTCCAGTGTGACTTCGTGATCTATCCGGTTGCGAGTCGGCGTTGATAGTGGCTGCGGCGGGCTGTGGCCCGGTGCTCTCTTCGCCAGTTTGACCAGTTCAGCAGCCTGCGCAGGGATGCGTTTGGTGGGTTCAGCAGTGCCCCGAGCAGGTGTCGGATCTCCGGAACGGTCAGGTCGATCGGATCGGTGTTGCGGGCGGGCCAGTTCGGCTGTGCGGTTCTCGCTGGCGTCGCGTCGGCGGCGAGAACCGCGAGGAAGGCCAGGGCGAGCATGGCCAAGGTGATGTGTCGGTGCCATGCTGTCCACTGGCGGACCTGATAGTGGTCCAGCCCGACCTGACCTTTCGCCGCCTGGAAGCACTCCTCGACACGCCATGTGGTCGCCTGCCAGCGGGCCACGTCCATGCTGTGCCCTGCGGCCACCGCGTGATCTTCAGGAGTCCACATAACCCTTGATGATCACGCGGTGGCCGCTTCCGCCTTCAGTCAGGGCGGCGCAAGAGCGCAGAGTCACGCCGGAGTGCTAACGGAGGTACTGCTCGATTACGTCGGCGCCGCGTGTGGCTCCACCACCTCGCAGGACGGCTTGGCGCATTTCTACAAGGTTGACGCGTATTGCCGGGTCTGAGGCAACCCTGTCGATCGCCGCCCGCAGTGCTCCGGCGCTCACCATGTCGGCGTCCAGGCGTTCGCCGAGCCCGAGCTCCTCCAGGCGCCCGGCGTTGGCAGCCTGCTCGGGTGTCTGCGGGACGGCGACGAGGCCAACCCCGTAATGCAGCGCCTCCATAACGGAGTTCATGCCGGCATGCGATACGAAGGCGGTGGCATGGCGGAGTACCGCCAGTTGCGGGAAGCGCGACCGGACGTCCACCCGGCTCGGGATGGCGCCCAGTACGGCGGCGTCTGTAGTGCCTACGGTCATCGCCAACTGCCACGGCCCGTCGGCGACGGCGGCTATGCAGGCGCGGTAGAAATCCGGGTTCCCGTTGAAGACGGTGCCCGGCGAGACATACAGCAGTGGTGTGTCCGGCTCGGGCGGTGACCACTGCTCGGCCTGCTCGCGCCTGCCCATCGAGGGGCCGATGAAGTGAAAACGTTCGTCGAAGCTGTCAGCGGCCGGCTGGAACTCTCGCGGGACGAACACGAGGTTGAGCCCGTCCGCCACCGTCATGGTGTCGGCGACACCGAGCGGGACGCCGTACTCGGCGGAGAAGGCCGCACAGTCGGCGGCGAGCAAGGCCATCGCTGGATCGTCGCCGTCGAGCCCTGCGGTCAACTGCCGGTCCAGTGAGTACGCCTCGTTCGAGGCGAGGTGGGGGAAGCACTGGACGGCGGGGATGCCCAGCCTCCTGGCGATGATCCGGGCAGGCCAGTTCGTCGTGTCGTAACAGATTGCGTCTACCGGCTCCGAGGCGCAGTACTTCTGCAATACCGGGTAGGTCGCACTCATTGCCGCGAAGTAGTGGCGCAACCAGCCGGCCACGGCCTCGGGGCCGATCTTTGATGGTGGCCTGAACGGCTCAAGCGGCGGTAGTTCCAACCAGCGTGCGCCGGCACCGGTGACTGCGGCGGCGTGGGCTGTCCCCGTGGCGTAGTCCACCTGGTGCCCGCGCCGTACGAGCTCCTCGACCAACGGCAACATTGGGTTGATGTGACCATGTCCGGCAAGGGTCATGAAGAGTAACTTCTTCAGCACGGGGGACACCCTGACAGCACCAGGGCCGCAACGCCATCGAGATTCGCGACTCGCCGCAGCCACTGGCGGCGACCGCTCCTCAATCTCGACCAGATAGATCACGAAGGCACACTGGAGTACCAAGTGGTCAGCTTCGTAATTCCTTCGCGCTGGAGAGCTCTGGGCACTACCGTTCGGCGGCGTGGACGGAGAAGATCCCAAGGACTTGGTCCGGCGCGGGTATGACCTGCTGTCGGCGCGCTACGAGCGCGCATTCGGCGGTGAGACGAAGTACGGCTCGTGGATCGGGCAGTTGCTTGATCGGATCCCGGATGAAGCCACGGTCTTGGATGTCGGGTGTGGGACCGGTGTTCCGGTGGTCCGCTCGCTTGTCACGGCCGGTCACCGTGTCACTGGTGTCGACATCAGTGAGGTCCAGATTCGCAGGGCCCGGGAGCTGGTGCCAGATGCCGACTTCATCCGGGCTGACGCCACGGCCTTGGAGCTTCCGCAGGAGAGCTTCGACGCTGTGGTCTGTTTGTATGCGCTGATCCACATTCCGTTGGCGGAACAGCCCGCCATGTTGGAGCGGATCGCTTCCTGGCTTCGGCCCGGGGGTTGGTTCCTGGGCACGACGGGGCACCGAGCCTGGACCGGGACTGATGAGGACTGGCTCGGCGGCGGGGTCGCGATGTGGTGGAGCCACGCGGACGCCGCCACGAACCGCTCCTGGCTCGTGCGGGCCGGCCTTGACGTGGTCCACGAAGAGTTCGTGCCCGAGGGGAACAGCGGGCACGTCCTGTTCTGGGCTCGGCGAACCGCAGTGTGAGCAGGTGACACTTGGCCAGGCCGCCCTCGGGCGCCTTCCCGCCGGACCAGCTCGAACATCTGGACACACGACGGCAACCCCGGCCCACTGACACGACCACGGCGAGATCCCTGGAGCCGGGCAGTCCGAGGAGTCGACTTCCCACGGGGGTCACCGCGCCGTCCGGATGTCAGTAGGGTCGGGGCATGCTCCTGTGGATCAACGGCCCGTTCGGCGCGGGCAAGACCCAGACCGCTCACGAGATCAGGTGGCGCCTGGCCGGCAGCGTCGTCTGCGACCCCGAGCACGTGGGGTTCGGCCTGCACCGGATGATGCCGCCGTCGCTGCGCGGGGACTTCCAGGACCTCCCCGCGTGGCGGCAGGGCGTCTTCGAGGTGCTGGACCGGGTGCTCACCGGGCATGACGGTGTAGTGATCGCGCCGATGACGGTCGTCGAGCCGGCGTACTTCCGCGAGACCGTCGGCCGGCTCCGCGAGCGTGGCCACGACGTCCGCCACTTCGCCCTGCTGGCCGAGCGCGCGACGGTGCTGGAGCGGCTGCGCGGGCGCGGGTTCGGACACGTCCTGGGGTTCGTGGCCGGGAAGGACGCCCCACTGCGCCGGGAGAGCTTCGCCGTGTCGAAGCTCGACCTGTGCCTGGAGCGGCTGCGCGAGGAGGAGTTCGCCCAGCACGTGTGGACGGACCGGCTGACGATCGCCCAGGTCGCCGAGCACGTCGCCGCCTCCGCGGGACTGAAGCTGGCTCCGAACAAGGACAGCGCGCTCCGAGGGCGGCTGCGCCGCACCTGGACGGGGGCCAAGCACATCCGGTTCGACTGAGACCTGACGCGGGCCCGCACGAGAAGTCGGCCCGGCCGACTTCTCGTGCGAGGCGTGAGGTGCGAGGTACGGCGCGAGCGGTGCATCGGCCGGTGCGGGCGGGCTGCCCTTTGGGGACACCACCTCTTACCCCCGCCGAGGGTGCCCGGGCTCTCCCGCGACGCGCCCGCAGCGGGGACACTGCGGTGAGACCGCCCCTGCAACCTGTGAGGTCGAGCGTGATCGGCGCCACCGCCACCCCCCGCTCCGTCCGGCGGCCGGCCAGGGCCGCCGTCGCGGTGCTGCTCGCGCTCGCGGCGGCCCTGGTGACCCTGGCCGGCGCCGCCCCCGGTGGGCCGGGCGCCGCGGCCCCGGTGGCCGCGGTCGACCCGGCGGCCGGGCGGATCCTCTTCGCCGGCACCGACCACCGAGGCCTCGGCAAGGTCACCGGCACCGAGTCGAGCACCCCGCTGTTCGGGCCCGGCCCGATCCACTTCGACCGGGACCCGTCGGCCCGCGGCGACGAGGTGGTCTTCACCAGCCTGCGCGACAGCCCGCTTCCCCAGGTGTACCTGCGCGACGCGGCCGGTGCCGTTCACCGGCTCACCACCGGCATGGACACCGCCCACCCCGCGCTCGCCCCGGACGGCAAGGGCGTCGTCTTCGAGGCGCTGGAGGACCGCGGCGGCGACAGCAAGCCCCAGCACGTCCTGTGGGCCGTCAACCGGGACGGCAGCGGGCTGCGCCGGATCACCGACGGCGCGGCCGACGAGACCCATCCGACCGTCTCGCCCGACGGGAAGTGGATCGCCTACTCCTGCGACGGCGAACCGTCGCACCGTCAGATCTACCTGCGGCCGTTCACCGGCGGCGCGCCCGTCAAGGTCACCAACGTGACCAACGGGGACGCGATCGACCCGACCTGGAACCCGGTCGACGACGACGCCCACCGCAACGAGATCGTCTACACCTGGGACCAGGGCGCCCAGGGCCGGACCCTGATGCTCACCTCGCCCACCGGCGGCGACAAGGCCTTCTTCCCCGGCACCGGCTCCACCTGGAAGACCGGCTCCGCCGCCTGGACGGCCGACGGCACCGGTGTCGTCTTCCTCAGCGCGGACCTGCTCGACCCCAACAACCCGAGTCCGCAGCCCGACCCGACCCGGCCGCCCGTGGTGAACCTCTACAGCGCGCTGACCTGCAACTGCAAGGCGCCCGAACTGCTCTACCGGGCCGACCGGTTGATCTCCTCGCCGACCTGGCTGGGCCCGCAGCAGGGCGGCGGCCCCGTCGTCGAGCAGACCAGCGCCTCGGGCTCCAACGTCGCCGACGTGGAGGACATGCGCCCCGACGGGTCCGACCCGCGCGACCTCGGCATCAGCGTGCTCCGCGAGGACCCGGCCGCCGACGCCAACACCAGCACCGACCCGGCCGCCGACCCGCTCTTCCACCCCCGCCCCGGCTTCGACCCCTGGTACGAGCGCCAGACCTACACCCCCGACGGCCGCCAGATCGTGGTGACCCGCTACGAGGACGGGCCCGCCGGGCGGATCCAGCGGATCTGGATCGCCGACGGCGACGGGGCGAACCCGCAGCCGATGAACCTCGCCGGGCGCGGCCCCGACGACCGGGACACCGACCCGTCGCTCTCCCCGGACGGCAAGCTGATCGTGTTCAGCCGCAGCGCCCCGGCCACCGGCGGGCAGCCCGCCCGGCCCGGTCGCGTCCTGATCGCCGAGGTGGCCACCGGGCGGATCGTCGGCACCGTCCAGCCGCCCGCCGGCCAGCAGGGCGCCTCCGACGGCCAGCCGTTCTGGTCCCCTGACGGCAAGCTGATCGCCTTCTCCCGGACCGCCGTGATCGACGGCAACGCCGGCAACCTGCACGTCTGGACCGTCTCCGCGGACGACCTCACCCGGCAGACCGACCTCAGCCGGACGGCCTGCCCGGGCAACTGCGACGTCATCGACGACAGCCCCGCCTTCGCCCCCGACGGCCGTCGGATCGCCTTCAACCGCAAGGCCGGTGACGGCGGGAACAACCACCAGGACGGGGTGGTGGTCACCACGCCGACCGGCGCCGACTGCACGGTGATCGTGCCCGCCGGGCTCGGCCAGGGCGCCTGCACCCGGCCGCTGCCCGACCGCCCCACCACCGGGCCCTTCCAGCCCCGCGACGTCGCCTGGACGGCGAACAGCGCGCAACTGCTGATGACCTCGCGCCGCGCCGCGCCGCCGAGCTCACCGGAGGGCCTCAAGGTCTACGACTTCGCGACCGCCAAGCTCACCGAACTCGACTGGCGGCTCCCGGGCCGCCAGAAGGAGCCGGCCGTCCAGCAGTCCGTCGACCTGTCGGTCAGCGTGCCCGAGCGGACCCCGGCCGTCCCCGTCGACGGCAGCACCGACGTGACCGTCACCGTCACCAACAAGGGCCCCGCGCCCTCGCCCGGCACCGTCCTCACCGTGTCGGTGCCGACCGGCGCCAGGCTCGGCAAGCTGACCACCCCGACCGGAACGTGCGACGCCGCGGCGCTGCGCTGCGAACTCGGCACCATGGCACCGCGCGCGGTGATCCGGATCACCGCCACCCTGATCGGCACCCGGCCCGGCTACCCGGACTTCGGCTGGAGCGTCACCGGAGCGGTCCAGGACCCGAACCCCGACGACGACTCCGCCCGCACCTTCCTGCCGGTGCTGGAGCCGCCGACCCCGTCGCCGACCCCGACCCCGACCCCGTCACCGACGGCCACGCCGACTCCGACCCCGACTCCGACCCCGACACCGACCCCGACCACCCCCGCACCCAGCCCGACCGCCACGCCCGCCCCCGCCCCGCCGCCGCCCCCGGCGCCCGCCCCCGTACCGCCGCCCCAGGCCGGCCCCACGATCGCGGTCGACGCCCAGCCGAACCCCGGCTACGTCGGCGGCCACGTGACCGTCAGCTACACCGTCCGCAACACCGGCCAGGCCCTCGCCACCGGCCTGCGCCTGACCCTCGGCCTGCCCGCCGGGGTGCCCACCGAGGCCCTGCCCCCCGGCTGCCGGGCCGGCACCTGCACGGTGAGCGACCTGGCCCCGGGCCGCAGCGCCGTGGTCCGCGTGGTGCTCTCGCCCGTGGCGGCGCTGGACACCACCATCACCGCGGAGCTGACCACCACCGGCACCGACGCCACCCCGGGACCGCACCGGGCGAGCACCCCGCTGCGCATCCTCCAGCCCCGCATCGTCGCGGTGCCGCCGATCGGCAAGCCCGGCTTCGTCACCTCGGTGCGCGGCGTGGACTTCCCGCCCGGCACGCCCGTCCGGTTCACCTGGAACCCCGGCATCACCGCCGCGGCCGCGCCCACCCGCCCCAAGGGCGACGGCACCTTCGCCGGCCAGTTGCTGATCCTCCCCAAGGACGAGACCGGCCCGCGCACCATCACCGCCGAAGGCCCCGGCTTCTCCCCGGTGACCTGCCCCTTCCTGGTGGTGGAGGGCAGCATCGGCCCGCCCGGGGAGGTGGAGCGGCGGTGATCCACGAAGTCGACGAGGCACTGCGACAGCTGCTCGCCGAGACCGGCCTGCCCGAGCGCGGGATCGAGGTGGTCTTCGACGCGCCCACCCGGGACTTCGCGGCCCGGCGCAACGCGCCCACGGTCAGCGTCTTCCTGTACGGGCTGCGCGAGGACACCGGCCGCCGGCAGACCGGCACCGTCGCCGAGTACGACGCGGACGGCCTGGTGACAGGCCACCGCCCGGCGCCCCGCTGGTTCGAGCTGGCCTACCTGGTCACCGCCTGGACCAACCGGCCGCAGGACGAACACCGGCTGCTGGCCGAGGTGCTGCAGTGCCTGACGGCCACCGACACCCTGCCCGCCCGGCTGCTCACCGGCAGCCTCGCGGAGCTCGGACTGACCGTCGCGCTGGACATCGCGGGGCGTGACACCGGCCTGCCGTCGGTGTCCGACGTCTGGTCCTCGCTCGGCGGGGAGCTGCGGCCCTCCGTCGACCTCCGGGTGCTCGCCCCGCTGCCCGGCGAGCGCAGCCCGGCCGGGCCGCCGGTCACCGAGGGGCTGGTGCTGCACGCCGGCGACACCACCCAGGCCGGGCCGCCGCCCACCGACGGGCCGGGCCGCCGACTGCGCTACCAGGGCACCGACGACCCGGGGCCGGACGGCTTCGCCGCGCCCAGGGAACGCGGGCTGCCGCCCGGCCGCCGGCCACGGGGCAGGGCGCGATGACCGTCGACCTCGAACAGCCGGTGAACGACGCGCCGCCGAGTGACCGACCGGCCGGACCGCACCACGACCACCTCTGGGAGCGGCTGCACCGCGTCGAGCGGAAGGTCCGCGCCGCGGTGCGCGAACGGCGGGCCGACGACCCGGACCCGGACGACCCGTACCGCGGCCAGTACCTCGGCCCGGAGGCGGTGGAGCGCATCCTGGCGGCCTCCGCCACGGTGCGCGGGGCCACCGGGGACCTCGGCGACGGGCCGGCCCCGCCGCCCGACTCCCGGCTCGGCCGGCTCGCCGCCGCCTTCGGGCTGCTCCCGGTGGACCTCGACCTGCTGCTGGTCGCCCTCGCCCCCGACCTCGACTCCCGCTTCGAACAGCTCTACGGCTACCTCAACGACGACCTGACCCGCCGCCGGGCGACCGTCGGCCTCGCCCTGGAGCTGTGCGGACAGCCCGGGGCCGGCGCCGGCCGCTTCCGGTTCTCCGTCCGCGCCCCGCTGGTCGCCGGCGGCCTGCTGGAGGTCACCGAGCCCGACCGCCCACTGCTCTCCCGGACCCTGCGCGTCCCGGACCGGGTGACGGCCCATCTGCTCGGCGACGACGAGCCCGACGGCACCCTCGCCGGGCTGGCCCGCCGCGCCGAGCCCCGCTTCCGGCGGCTCGACGAGCGGTCCGACGAGCAGCCCGACGAGCGGCCCGACGAGCGGCTCCACGAGCGGCCCTTCGAGCAGCCCGACGAGCGGTTGCGCGCGCTGGCCGCCAACGGCGGGTTCGTCCACCTGCTGGACCGCAGCGGACACGCCGCCCCGATCGCGGTGGCCGCCCTCGCGGCCGACGGCCCGCCGCCCCTGCTGGTCGACGCCGCCGCGCTCGCCGCCCGCCCACCGGAGGCCACCGTACGGGTGCTCGCCCGCGAGGCACGCCTGGCCGGGGGCGGCGTGGTGCTCGGACCGCTGGACCGGCTCGAACCCGAACGGCCCGAGCGGGCCGCCCTGCTGCGCGAACTGTGCGCGGCACTCGACGGCATCCCGCTGGTCGTGCACGGCCCGCAGGTCTGGGACCCGACCTGGGCGGCCCGGAGCCCGGTGGTGGTCACCGTCCCGCCGCCGGACGCCCGGACACGGGCCGAGCAGTGGGCCGGCGCACTGGACACGGAGCTGGACGAGGAACTGACCGAGGCGGTCGCCGCCTACCGGCTGGACCGGGAGCAACTGGCCCGCGCGGCCTCGGTGGCGGCCAGGACGGCGGCCGCCGAGCGGCGCCCGGTGCGGGCCGAGGACCTGCGGACGGCGGTGCGGGCGCAGAACGCCGCCGGCCTGGCCCGGCTCGCCCGCCGGATCGAGCCCGGGGTCGGCTGGTCCGACCTCGTGCTGCCCGCCCCCACCGCGGGCCGGCTGCGGGAACTCGTGCTGCGCGCCCGGCACCGCGACCAGGTGCTCCGGCAGTGGCGGATGCGCCCGGGCGGCGGCCGGGGCAACGGCGTGATCGCCCTGTTCGCCGGGGAGTCCGGCACCGGCAAGACGATGTCCGCCGAGGTGGTCGCCGCCGAACTCGGCATGGAGCTGTACGTGGTGGACCTCTCCACCGTGGTGGACAAGTACATCGGCGAGACCGAGAAGAACCTGGAACGGATCTTCACCGAGGCCGCGCAGGTCAACGGCGTCCTGCTGTTCGACGAGGCGGACGCGCTGTTCGGCAAGCGCTCGGAGGTCAAGGACGCCCGCGACCGGCACGCCAACGTGGAGACGGCGTACCTGCTGCAGCGGATGGAGTCCTTCGACGGGATCGCCGTGCTGACGTCCAACCTGCGGGCCAACCTCGACGAGGCGTTCACCCGCCGGCTGGACGTCATCGCCGAGTTCCCGCTGCCGGACGAGGCGCAGCGGCGCCTGCTGTGGGACCGCTGCCTGGGGCCGCTGGTGCCCCGCGGCGACGACCTCGACCTGGACTACTGCGCCCGGAACTTCGAGCTCACCGGTGGCTCCATCCGGGCCTGCGCGGTCTCCGCGGCCTACCTGGCCGCCGGGACGGGCGCCCCGCTGGGCATGGCGCAGCTGGTGTCCGCGGTGGTCGGCGAGTACCGCAAGCTCGGCCGGCTGGTGCTGGCGAGCGAGTTCGGGCCGTGGCTGGGCCGGCTCGGGGACGCCGGGCACGGCTGACCGGCTGCCGAGGTGCCCGGGGTGCCAGGGGATGGCGGGGCGGCCGGGGCGCCTGGGAGACCCCCGCGGGTGTCCGCCGGGGGCAGCGGTTCCTGCCCCCGGTCCGGGACCTGCGGACATGTTCCCGGGAGGTGCCCGGGCACCAGACTCGGAGGCGAATGACCGGCGAATAGCGGTGGTCCAGCCGAAGGAGCGCGTATGCCGTCGTACCTCACCCCGGGCGTGTACGTGGAGGAGGTCCAGTCCGGTGCCCGGCCGATCGAGGGCGTCGGCACGGCCGTCGCCGCCTTCGTCGGCTTCGCCGAGACCGGCCCCTTCCACGAGCCCACACTGGTGACCAACTGGGACCAGTACGTCCAGCGGTTCGGCGGCTTCACCGAGGGCACCTACCTGGCGCACTCGGTGTACGGCTTCTTCGCCAACGGCGGCGGCTCCGCCTACGTCGTGCGGGTCGGCGACCCGGCCCGGCAGGCGCCCGGCGCCGCCCCCGCCGTCACCGCGGCCCCGCCCGTCGAGATCGCCGGGTTCCTGTTCTCCGCCCTGCCCGGCGCGGGCGGCGAGGTGTCCGTCGAGGTCGCCGACTCGGAGGGGGAGAACGTCCCCGAGGACCGCTTCCGGCTGCTGGTGCGCCGGGGCGCCGAGGTCGTCGAGACGTACGACGTCTCGACCCGCAAGAGCACCAAGGGCTACGTCGTCACCCAGCTGCGCGAGTCGAAGCTGGTCGCCGTCGCCGAGAAGCCCGGCACCGCGCCGAGCCGCCCCGAGCGCCGCACCCACGCCCTGGCCACCGCGCCCGCGCCGGCCGCCGTCCCGGCGGGCCGGCTCGACCCGGCCGAGTACGTCGGCGACGCCGCCGCCCGGACCGGCTTCGGCGGCCTGGAGGCGATCGACGAGATCACCATGGTCGCGGTGCCGGACCTGATGAGCGCCTACCAGCGCGGCGACATCGACGACGAGGGCCTGCGCACCGTCCAGCTGGCCGTGATGTCGCACTGCGAGCAGATGGGCGACCGGATCGCCGTCCTGGACCCGCCGCCCGGCCTGAACGCCCAGCGGATGCGCACCTGGCGCAACGAGGAGGCGGGCTTCGACTCCCGCTACGCCGCGCTCTACTACCCGTGGATCAAGGTGTTCGACCCGGCGAGCGGCCGCAACGTGCTGGTCCCGCCGAGCGGCCACGTCGCCGGGGTGTGGGCGCGCAGCGACGCCGAGCGCGGCGTGCACAAGGCGCCCGCCAACGAGGTCATCCGCGGCGCGGTGGACCTGGAGCTGCGCCTCAGCAAGGGCGAGCAGGACCTGCTGAACCCGATCGGCGTCAACTGCGTGCGGGCGTTCCCCGGGCGCGGCATCCGGATCTGGGGCGCGCGCACCTTGTCCTCCGACCCGGCGTGGCGCTACCTGAACGTGCGCCGGCTGTTCAACTACCTGGAGGAGTCCATCCTCCTGGGGACCCAGTGGGTGGTCTTCGAACCCAACGACGACCGGCTGTGGTCCAGCATCCGCCGGAACATCACCGCGTTCCTCACCGAGGAGTGGCGGCGCGGGGCCCTGTTCGGCCAGACCGCGGCCGAGGCCTTCTACGTCAAGTGCGACCGCGACAACAACCCGCCGGAGTCCATCGACCTCGGCCAGGTGATCTGCGAGATCGGCGTCGCCCCGGTGAAGCCCGCGGAATTCGTGGTGTTCCGGCTGTCCCAGTTCTCCGACAGCACGAGCCTCGTCAACGAGTGACCGGCCCGGTCGGCACCACCACCCCTCGGCACCCCTCGCATCGGAAGGTGACAGAAACCCATGGCTGAAGGCGATCCGCTCTCCACACATATCTTCGGCGTCCAACTCGGCGGCTACAACGTCGAGTCCGTCAAGGAGATCAGCAACCTGACGGTCGAACAGGACGTCGTCGAGTACAAGCAGGTGACCCAAGAGGGCAAGCTGATCGTCCGCAAGCAGCCCGGCGCCCGGCTCCCCGGCGAGGTGACCATCACCCGCGGCCTGGACAAGAGCGGCGCGTTCACGGACTGGATCAAGGAGACCCTCAACAACGGGGCGATCAACACCGCGCGGCAGAACCTGACCATCGAGGTCAAGGACACCACCGGTGCCACCCTGCGGCGCATCCAGCTGACCAACGCCTGGGCGAGCCGCTGGGAGGGCCCCACCCTGAGCGCCGGCGAGTCCAGCGCCGCGACCGAGACCGTGACCATCGTGTTCGAGGAGATCTCGGTCGAGTGAGGCGCAAGATCGGCCTGGAGGAGCTGCTGGAAGGGGCTCCGGCCCCGCAGAACGCCGTGCCCCAGCAGCAGGCCCCGGCGGCAGCGGCGGCGTCGCAGCCCCGGGGGCGGGCGCCGCACACCGAGTTCGAGTTCGAGCTGCCGCTCGGCTACGTCGACGACGAGGGCACCGTTCACCGGCACGGCGCCATGCGCCTGGCCACCGCCCGCGACGAGCTGATGCCGCAGATCGACCTGCGGGTCAAGGAGAACCCGGCGTACCTCAGCGTGGTGCTGCTCAGCCACGTGATCACCAGGCTGGGCGACATCACCGACGTGCACGCCGGGGTCGTCGAGCGGATGTACGCCACCGACGTGGCCTTCCTCCAGGACCTCTACCAGCGGATCAACAGCGAAGGCCACACGCGCGCCGCGGTGACCTGCCCGCACTGCGACGGCGCCTTCGAGGTCGACCTCGCCGGTGGGCGCCTGGGGGAATCGTGACGTACGCGCCTGCTCGGCTGTACGAGGAGATCGCGTACATCGCGTACCACTTCCACTGGCAGCGGGAGGACATCCTGGACCTGACCCACCGCGAACGCGGGCAGTGGGTCAGGGAGATCGCGCGGCTCAACACCCGCATCAGCGAAGGCGGGTGAGCCGGGTGGGGCTTCGGGACTGGATCGGCCGCCGCAGGGGCGGCGAGACCGGCGCTCCGGTCGGCGTGGAGACCGGTGCTCCCGTCGGCGTGGAGGTCGGTGCGGAGGCCGGCGCCGCCGCCGGGGAGGCTGTTCCCCGGCGGCGCCCGGCGGCCGGGGACGGGGGCTGGCGCGCCGTCGCGCCGCTGGTCCCGACCCTGGCCGGGCCGGCCCACGGCGTCAGCGACGGCCTGACGTTCCGCTCCCGGCTCACCGCCTGGCAGGACCCTTCGCTCTGCGGCCCGCTCGGCCACGCGGTCCTGCCGACCGCCCCGGTCGGCATCCTGCGGGCCGTGGCGAGGCCGGGCCTGCCGGACCCCGCCCGCACGGGCGGGGACGACCTCGTCGTGCCGGTGCTCCCGGTCCAGGCCCGGGCCGAGGAGTCGGCGCAGGACGGGCCGTCGGGCACGGCGCGGTCGGCCGCGCCGGTCCAGCGCTCCGTCCGGCTGCGGCGACTCCCGGTGCGGTCGGGGCCGCGCCCGCCGCGCGCGGGCGGGGGCGAGCGTCAGCCGGTCGCGGCCGGGCCCGACGGCGGTGCGCCGAGGCCCGCTGTGGCGGCGCCCGTTGCACCCATGCCCGGCAGGTCGAAGTCCGCTGCGGCGACGGCCGGTTCGCCGAAGGCCGGTTCGCCGAAGGCCGCGCCGCCGCGATCCGCTGCCGCAACGCCCGGTGCCGCAGCGGCGCCGAGTGCGCCGACTGCCGTCGGGGCGGCGCCCGAGGCGGTCGCGGCCTCCCCGCGTCCGAACGATTCCGCGGCCCGGACCGTCGAGCGTCCGGTGCGTCCGCGTTCCGTAGGCGCTCCGCTGGTCGTGGCGAGGCGCCCCAGGTCGCTGCCCGCACGCCCGGTGGCGGCCGTCCCGGGAACGGTCAGGACGCCGGGCGTCACCACCGAGCCGACGGCCCGGGGCACCGACACACCGACGCCCGCCGCGATGACGCAGACACCGACCGACGGCACGCACCCTCCCGCGAGCGGCGAAGCCGCCGTACGGACGGCGTCCGATCCGGCCGCGACGTCCGCGTCCGCGCGGAGCGGGCGGACCGAAGGGGTGGTCCAGCGTGCCCGCGCGACCGGCCCCGCCGCGGCACCCGCCCGCCCGGTCCTCGGCGCGCCCCTGACCGCGCTGCCCGCAAGCGCCACACCGCTGGCCACCGACGGCCCCCGGGCCGCTGACACCGCCTCGGGGGCACCGGCCATGCCCGTCGTCCCCGCCGCCGAGGCCGGGTCTCCCGTCGCCGGGACGAGCCGGCCCGACGGCGCCCTGCCCTCCGGAGGCGGGAGCCGTGGCGCCTCCGCCCCGGCCCGTCGCACCCGTACGGCCGGCGGCCCGGCAGGCCAGGCGCCGAACCGGCCCGAGCGCGGGAACGCCGGCGGCGCGTCCGTGCAGCGCACGTCCTCCTCGTCGCCGAGCCCCGAACGCGCTGCGCCGGCCCGGCCCGTACCGACCGCTGCCGGCGCGAGCGGGCCCGTCGATGGTGTGTCCGTGCAGCGCGCGTCCTCCTTGTCGCCGACCCCCGAACGCGCTGCGCCGGCCCGGCCCGTACCGACCGCTGCCGGCGCGAGCGGGCCCGTCGATGGCGCGTCCGTGCAGCGCACGCCCTCCTCGTCGCCGACCCCCGAACGCGCTGCGCCGGGCCGGCCCGATCCGGCTCCCGCCGGCGCGAGCGGGTCCGTCGACGGCGTGTCCGTCCAGCGCACGTCCTCCGGGGCCGCCACTGCCTCGGTGCCGCTCCGGCCCGAGCCGGCCCCGGCCCGTACGCGCGGGGGCCTGGGCGCGCCGCTCGACGCGCTGCCGCCGACGGCGGCCGTGCCCGGCGCCGCCGCTCCGCTGCTCGGCGGGCGCCGACCGGTGCAGCGGATCGCGGCCCCGGCGGTGGACGGCGGCGTGCCCGCCGTCGTCTCGCCGGCGGCCGGCGAGGGGCTGCCCGTGCAACGCGCCACCGGGCGCCCGGGCGACACCCCGTCCGAGGGCCCGACCCAGACCGGTCATGACGGGCGACCGGCAGGCCCGGCCGCCCCGGCCACCCAGGCCGTCCCGGCCACCGATGGCAGCGGGCGCCGCAGGCGCGGACCGGCAGCCGGACGCCCCCTGCCCTCCGCTGCCCCACCGGGGGCCGTGGGTGCCTCCGCCGCATCGCCATCCGGAAGCGACAGTGGCAGCGGCCCCGAGCGGCGGCCGAACGCCTCGGTGCAGCCGGCCGTTCCCGGGGCGCGCCCGTCGAGTGCCCTGCCCCGAGGCGGCATCGGTCCGATGCCTACCGTGACGGTGCCCGCCCGTCCGGCCCCGGGCGGCCTGGGCGTGCAGCGCGCCGTCCAACTCATCGGCGCGCGGCGCGGGTTGCTCGGAGACCGCCGGATGGCGGTCTCCCTCGCCACTGCGCCGGCGCCGTCCGCGCCCGCTGGGGCCGCGTCGGCCGGGCCGTCCGGTCCGTCCGGCGCCGGTCCGGCGTCGACGCCACCCGTGGTCCGGGCTGCCTGGCCGAACGCCCTCACCTCCCACCCGGACGCTGCACCGTCGGCCGCTGCCGCGCCGCAGCGCTCACGGACACAGGACCGGCCCTCGCCGGGCGGCCGCGACGGTGGCCCGGCAACCGGCGGCCCGGCAACCGGGGGGTCGGCAACCGGGCAGTCGGCCGCACGGACGACCCCGGGGCGGTTCCCCGCCCCGGGGACGGCCGCGCCGCGCGGGGTGGTGGCCGCCGTGCAGCGGGCGTTCTCCCGACGGTCCTCGGACCGGGCCGGTCACCCG
The DNA here is from genome assembly GCF_055580145.1 of Kitasatospora sp. NPDC032121. NCBI lineage: Bacteria > Bacillati > Actinomycetota > Actinomycetes > Kitasatosporales > Streptomycetaceae > Kitasatospora > Kitasatospora sp. NPDC032121. The sequence continues at coordinate 258,866 of NZ_JBVILX010000007.1, forward strand.
TCGGCGCAGGGAGGTCCGCCGGTGCCCGGCGGCACCACCCCGACCGCAGCCGTGCCCGAGCACGCGCCGCAGGTGCTGCCCGGTCGAACCCGTGCGGCGGTTCCGAACGCGGGCGCCCCGGCGTGGCCTCAGCCAGACGTCACGATCCCGGGGCGATCGGTCCTGCAGCGAGCCACGGTGCCGACGTCCGCCGCGCGCCCGCCGGTCGTCCGGCTCCGGCCCGTGACGCCCCCGGCGGCCCGGTCGATCCAGCGCCTCCCGGCCACCTCCCACCCCCCGCAGCCGTCCCCGGCGCAGCCGCCCACCCCCGCGTCCCCGGCGGGCGCGCTCTGGTCGGCGGGACCGCAGTCCGCCGGCGTGTCCACGTCCGCGTCCGCGTCCGCGTCCGCGTCCGTACCCGTGGTGTCCTGGTCCCTGCCGACCGGGCAGGCCGCGAACGCCCCCGCCGTACGGTCCACACCGCCCGCGCGGCCCGTCCCGCCCACGCCCGGCACGGCCAGGGCGCTGCAGCGCGTGGCCGAGCAGAACGGCCTGGCCGGGATCCCGCTGACCGCCGTGCCCGCGCGCACCCCCACCACGGTGCAGCGGGCCGCGGAACCCCCGGCGAAGGCCCCCGACGGGCCGCACGCCAAGTCACCCGCCGACCCGTCCGACCTCGACGAACTGGCCCGGCGCCTGGTCGAACCCGTCGGCCGGCTGCTGCGCACCGAGTTGCGCAGGGGCCGGGAGCGCAGCGGCAAACCGTACGACATGCGCCGCTGAGCGCGGGCCGCGACGCGGACCAGGTGAACGGCCGTCAGGAGGCCGCAGCAGCGACGTGACCGGAAGCAGGGAGCAGAAGCGATGACCGACAACATCTTCGCGTCCAGTGTGTTCTTCAGTCTGACCATCGGCGGCAACGACCTCGGCGAGTTCACCACCTGCTCGGGGCTCGGCGCCCAGGTCGAGATCGAGCAGTACGCGGAGGGCGGCAACAACGGCTTCGCGTGGCAGCTGCCGGGGCGCATCACGTGGTCGAACATCACGCTGACCCGCGCGGTCACCGCGGACACCACCAAGATCGCCCGCTGGCTGTCCGAGATCGTCCGCAAGGTCGAGCCCAAGGACGGCGAGATCGTGGCGCTGCGGCCGGACCTGAGCCGGATCGTCGGTTGGCAGGTGCTGGGGATCGTCCCGGTGCGCTGGGAGGGGCCGTCCTTCGACCCCGCCAACTCCCAGGCCGCGATGGAGACCCTGGAGATCGCCCACGCGGGCCTGCGCCCCTCCTGACCCCACTCCTCCCGAACCCCCGTCCACCCCTCCCGAACCCCCGTCCACCCCCGACCCGCGGAAGGAGCACCAGGATGTCCCCGGCGGTCCCCGCCAGCGTCACCCGGGCCCAACTGACCATCATGGAGCCACCGTCCACGGTCGGCGCCCAGCCCGGCGGCATGCTCGCCCAGCTGCGCCTCCAGTTCAACCCGGCGACCCTGCGGCTGAGCAAGACCACCGAGTGGCGGCGCACCCCGTCCCGGATGGCGGGGGAGTCCGCACTGCCCGAGTTCGTCGGCAGCGGTCCGCGCTCGCTCTCCCTCGACGTGTTCCTGGACTCCACCGCGACCCACGACAACTCGGTGGAACGGGCGGTGGAGCAGCTGATGACGGCCTGCGTGCCCACCCCGGCCAGCCTGGCGCGCAAGACACCGGCCAGCCCGTGGATCCGGCTGGACTGGGGCACCCTGAAGACCACCTCGTTCAACGGGGTGCTGACCGGCCTCTCGGTCACCTACTCGCTCTTCGACGTCGACGGGAAGCCGCTGCGGGCGGTCTGCTCGCTGACCATCGACGAGGCCAGCGTCGACCCGGCCGGGCAGAACCCCACCTCCGGCTCCCCGGAGGCCCGCAGCACCCATCGGGTGATCGCCGGCGACAGCCTGCCGCTGCTCGCCTGGCGCGCGTACGGGGACGCCACCGCCTGGCGCACCATCGCCGAGGCCAACGACATCGACGACCCGATGGCGCTCGTCCCCGGAGCGGACCTGATCGTGCCGGGCATCGAGGAACTCACCCAGAGCCGCGCCGGGAACCACACCCGGAGCGAACCCACCCAGGGCGGACGGCCATGACCACTCCCGAGGCCCGCGGCGGCCGCTCCTTCGCCGCCGATCCCGTCGTCGAGGCGCCGGGCCCGCTGCCGCCGATCTGGGTGACCCAGCTGGTCTCCTGCGACATCGAGGAGAGCGTCGGCCTGCCCGACACCGCCGTGCTGTCCTTCCGGGACGCCGACCACGCCTTCCTCGCCGCCACCGGGATCACCATCGGCACCCCGCTGAAGGTCTCCGTGGTCACCGTGCAGGGCAACACCCGGGCGCGGCTGTTCACCGGCGAGGTGACCGCGCTGGAGCTGGAGGTGGACACCACCGGCTCGTACACCGTGGTGCGGGCCTCGGCGGTCACCCACCGGCTGATGCGCGGGCGCCGGGTGAAGGCCTTCCGGAACATGACGACCGCCGACATCGTCCGCGAGGTCGCCACGGGAGCGGGCCTGACCTGCGGGAGGATCGACTCCTTCCCGGTCGTCCACCAGCAGCTCTCCCAGGCCAACGTCCCGGACTGGGACTTCCTCCAGTTCCTGGCGCAGGAGAGCGGCGCCCAGGTGCGGGTGGACGACGACGGGAAGCTGGAGTTCGTCCGGCCCGATCCGGCCTCCGGCGCCCCGGCCCCCTCCACCCCGGCCCCGCAGAACCCGCTGGTGCTGGAGTACGGCCGCAACCTGCTGGAGCTGCGCGGTGTGCTGACCGGCGCCGCGGGGGCGGACACGGTCGAGGCGCGCGGCTGGAACGTCACCACCAAGAGCGCCCTGGTCGCCACCGAGCCCGCGGTGACCTCCCGTACCGTGCAACCGGGCATGAGCCCCTCGGTGGTGGCCTCCGCGTTCCCCGGCCAGGCCCGGCTGACCGTCGCCGACACCCCGTACCGCACCCAGGCGGAGACCGCCTCGGTGGCCAGGTCGCTGGCCGCCTCGGTGGCGGCCGGCTTCGGCGAGCTGGAGGTCGTCGCCGAGGGCAACCCACGGCTGCGGGCGGGCACCGCCGTCGCCCTGGGCAACGTCGGCGCCGCCTTCTCCGGCCGCTACACCGCCACCGGGGTGCGCCACCTGCTCGAACCGTTCCGCGGCTACCGCACCACCGTGGTGGTCAGCGCCGCCCCGGACCGCTCCCTGGCCGGGCTGACCAGTGGCGGCAACGCGCCGCCGCGCGGGCCCCGGATGCCCGGCCTGGCCGTCGCCGTGGTCACCGACGTCCGGGAGCCGGGCGGCGGGCAGCGCGGCTGGGTGAAGCTCAAGTTCCCCTGGCTGGACGACACCTACGTCTCCGACTGGGTGCGCACCGTGCAGTGGGGCGGAGCCGGGGGCGGCGGCGTGGTCAGCCCCGAGGTCAACGACGAGGTGCTGGTCGGCTTCGAGCAGGGCGACCTGGACAGCCCGTACGTGCTGGGCGGGCTCTACAACGGCGTCGACCGGCCCTCCCCGCACGACGTGCCGCTGGTCGACGGGGCCTCCGGCAAGGTCAACCGCCGTTCCGTGGTGTCCCGTTCGGGCCACCGGATGGAGCTGCTGGACGTGCCGGGCGGCAGGTCCGGCGTCCATCTGGCGAGCGGCGACGGGAAGTTGGAGGTCAGCCTGGACCAGCAGCGCGGCGAGATCGTGCTGACCGTCCACGGCCTCGGCGGCGCGGCCGGCAGCACGGTGCGGCTCTCGCCCTCCGGCATCACCCTGGACGCGGGCACCGGCGCGGTGAACGTGCGCGGCGGATCGGTCACCGTCCGGGGGACGACCTCGGTCACCGTGGACGGCGGCGCCGAGGCGGTGCTCAAGGGGGCCTTCGTCAGGATCAATTGACGGGACGTCAAAGAGCCATGGCAGTATGACGAGTGCCCACGACCAGCGGGGCACCATCGGAAACGGAGACCGCACATGCCCCCCGCAGCCCGGACCGGCGACCTCACCGACCACGGCGGCGCCCTGACCACCCCGCCGCCGGGCGCCCTCAGGGTGGCGACCGTGCTGATCGGCGGCCGCCCCGCCGCGGTGGTCGGCAGCGTCCACGCCTGCGTCGTCCCCCCGCACCTGGCCCTGGGCCCCGGCAACGTGGTGCTGCCCTCCCCGGGCGCGTTGACCGGCGGGATGGTGCTGATCGGCGGCCTGCCCGCGGCCCGCATGGGCGACAAGACGACCTGCGGCGCCACCGTCACCACCGGCGCGTTCAACGTGCTGATCGGGGGCTGAGCATGAGTGGGAGCTTCATAGGCCGCGGCTGGGCCTTCCCGCTGCGGGTGAACGCCACCGGCGGCATCGGCATGGTGGAACGGGACCAGGAGCTCGCGGAGGCGATCCGGCTGATCCTCGGCACCGCCCCCGGCGAGCGGCCGATGCGGCCCGAGTTCGGCTGCGGCATCCACGAGTACGTCTTCGCCCCGGGCGACAGCACCACCGCCGGGCGGATCGCCCGCGAGGTGCGCATCGCGCTGGAGCGCTGGGAGCCGCGGATCGAGGTCGACGACGTGGTGATCGCCTTCGACAGCGTCGACGAGGGCACGCTCTACATCGACGTCCACTACACCGTGCGGGCCACCAACGACCGCCGCAACCTGGTCTTCCCCTTCTACACCATCCCGGAGCACCCGGAGGCCGAGCCGCTGAGTGCGACGAGCGGGGGTGCGTACTGATGGCCCTGCCCTCCCCGAACCTGGACGACCGCCGCTTCCAGCAGCTCGTCGACGAGGCCAAGCGCTACGTCCAGCAGCGCGCCCCGGAGTGGACCGACCACAACGTCTCCGACCCGGGCGTCACCCTGATCGAGACCTTCGCCTACCTGGTGGACCAGTTGCTCTACCGGCTGAACCGGGTGCCGGAGAAGAACTACGCCGCCTTCCTCGACCTGCTCGGCATCCGGCTCTTCCCGCCCGCCGCGGCCCGCGCCGAAGTCGACTTCTGGCTCTCCGCTCCGCAGTCCGAGACCGTCCTGCTGCGGGCCGGCACCGAGGTCTCCACGCTGCGCACCGAGACCGACGACGCGGTGGTCTTCGCCACCGCCGAGGACCTGCCGATCGTCCCCAGCTCGCTGGAGCGGCTGGTCACCGTCTCCGCCTCCGGCGAGCAGTCCGACGGCACGGCCCGGCTGGCCGACGGCGCGGACGTGCCGTGCTTCCAGCCGCGCCCGGTCGCCGGGGACGCCATGCTCTTCGCCCTGCCCGCCGTGGTGCCGCGCTGCATCCTGATCGTCCGCCTGGACAGCCGGGTGGAGGGCGTCGGCGTCGACCCGCGCCAGCCTCCGCTGGCCTGGGAGGTCTGGGACGGCGCGCGCTGGATCGCCTGCGAGACGGGCAGCGACACCACCGGCGGCCTCAACCGGCCCGGCGAGGTGGTCGTCTTCGTGCCCGCCGGGCACACCGCCTCGGTGGTCGCCGGCCGGCGGGCCGGCTGGCTGCGCTGCCGGGTCACCGAGCCGCAGCCGGGCCAGCCCTTCTACTCCGAGTCCCCGACCATCCGGCGGGCCGAGGTGTTCACGGTGGGCGGCACCGCCACCGCCGCCCACGCGCGGACCGTCACCGACGCGCCGCTCGGCACCTCCGAAGGCGTCGCGGGCCAGCGCTTCCGGCTCGCCCGGCCGCCGGTGCTGCTCGACGGCGAGCCCCCGGTGGTCGAGGTCGCGGCCGGCGAGGGCTGGGAACGCTGGACGGTCGTCGAGCACTTCGGTGACTCCTCGCCCGCCGACCGGCACGTGGTGCTGGACGCGACCACCGGCGAGTTCCTCTTCCCGCCCGCGGTCCGGGAGCCCGACGGCAGCCTGCGCGCCTTCGGCGCCGTACCGCCCAAGGGCGCCCAGCTGCGCGTCCCGCGCTACCGCACCGGCGGTGGGATCGCCGGCAACGTCGCCCGCGGCACCATCACGGTGCTGCGCAGCTCCGTCCCGTACATCGCCCGGGTGGACAACCGGGAGGCGGCCCGCGGCGGGGTCGACGGCGAGACCGTGGAGAACGCCAAGGCCCGCGCCCCGCACCAGCTGCGCCTGCAGGAACGAGCCGTCACCGCCGGGGACTTCGAGCTGATCGCCCGGCAGGCCGCGCCATCCGCCGCCCGGATCAGCTGCGTGCCCGCCGACGGCGCGGAGGCCGGGGCGGTGCGGGTCCTGGTGGTCCCCGACGCCGTCGCGGACGAGGGCGACCGGCTGCGCTTCGAACAGCTGATCCCCGACGAGCAGATGCTGGCCGCCGTCGCGACCGCCCTCGACGAGCGGCGGCTGATCGGCACCCGACTGGTCGTGCAGCCCCCCTCCTACCAGGGCGTCACGGTCGTCGCCCGGCTCACCACCCGCTCCGCCGACCCCGACCGGGTCCGCGAGGAGGTGCTCGCCGCGCTGTACCGGTACCTCAACCCGCTGCGCGGCGGAGCGGACGGCACGGGCTGGCCGTTCGGCCGGGCGGTGCAGTACGGGGAGGTGTTCGCCGTGCTCCAGCGGGTGTCCGCCGTCGCGGGCGTCGAGGAGGTGCGGCTGTTCCCGGCCGACCCGATCACCGGACGCCGGGGCGCCCCCGCCGAGCGGGTCGAGGTCCCGCCGGACGCCCTGGTCTTCTCCCACCAGCACCAGATCGTGGTCACCACGGCCGCCGAGGGGATCTCATGACCCGGGCCGCCGTACCGGGGCTGCCCAGCCCGCACCCGATCGGCGAACTGCTGCCGGCGCTGTTCGCCGACGACGACTTCGCCCAGCGGTTCACCGCGGGCCTGGACACCGTCCTCGCCCCGGTGTTCGCGACCCTGGACAACCTGCCCGCCTACTTCCGGCCCGGCCTCGCGCCGGCCGACTTCCTCGACTGGCTGGCCTCCTGGGTCGCGGTGGAGGTCGACCCGGCCTGGCCGGTGGAGGTGCGCCGCGCCGTGGTCGAACGCGCCGTCGAACTGCACCGCTGGCGCGGCACCCGCCGCGGCCTGACCGAACGTCTGCGACTGGTGCTCGGCGCCGGAGCCGAGATCGTGGACGGCGGCGGCGCCTCCTGGTCCACCGACCCGGACGCCACGCTGCCGCCCGCGCCGGGCGGCGAGGTGCTGGTCCGGGTCTGGCCGCTGCGCGGACCGGCGCCGGACGAGGACCAGGTGCGGTCCGTCGTCAGGGCGGGCTGTCCCGTCCACCTGACCTGCCGGGTGGAGATCCTGCCCGGCCCACCCGGGCGAACGGAGGGCTGACGGATGCCGGTGTGCCCCGAATGCGGAACGGCCAACGGGGAGGGGGACGACTTCTGCGGCAACTGCGGCGCCTACCTCGGCTGGTCGCGCGGCACCCCCGCCACCCCGGCGGCGGCGCCGACGGCCGCGCCCGCGGCGGTGCCCGCACCCGCGAAGGCAGAACCCGAGCCCGAGCCGACGCCCGTCCCCACGGCGGAGCCCGCGCCCGCGCCCGCCGAGTCCACGCGGCGGAGCGCCTCGCGCCGGGCCGCGCGCAGCGAGCCGACAACCGAACCGGCGGCCGCGGCGGAAACCACGGCGGCAGCCAGGACAGAAGCCAAGGCGGAGCCCAAGCCGGAGCCCAAGCCGGGGCCCAAGCCGGTGTCCGAACCCGAGGCCGAGGCACAGCAGCCGCCCGCCCGGCCGGCGCCCGTCGAGCCCCCGGCCCCCGAGCCCGCGCCCGCCCCCGAGCCCGCCCGCCCGAGCCCCGCCCCCGTACGGCCGGCCCCCGCGCGGACCGCCGCCCCCGCCCCCGCCCCGCAGGCCGACCCGGTGGCCGTCCAGCCCGCCAAGCCCGTGGCCCCGCGCCCCGTCAGCCGGCCGGCCGAGACCGTCGAGACCCAGGACGGCCCGCCCTGCCCCCGGTGCGGCACGCCCAACCTGCCCGAGCGGAAGTTCTGCCGCCGCTGCGCCGCACCGCTGACCCCCACCGAGGCCGCGCCCGAACTGCCCTGGTGGCGCACCCGCTGGCCGTTCCGGCGCCGGGTGCGGATCGGCGGCTCCGGCAACGCGCTGCGCCGCACCATCGCGCTGCTCGTGCTGGTCGCCTTGGTCGTCGCCGGGATCCTGCTCTACCCGGCCGGCAAGGTCGCCTTCCAGGACGTGCTGGACAAGCTCCGCGGCACCGCGCCGATCACCCCCTCCGCCACCACGGCGAGCGCGGCCGTCGAAGGCCATCCGGCCGGCGCGGCCGACGACGGCCTCACCAACACGTACTGGGGCGCACCCGCGATCGGGGACTCCGTCACCTTCTCCTTCCGCACCCCGTTCCGGCTGGTGGACCTGATCGTCCACACCGGCCCTTCGGTGGACCAGCAGCAGTTCCGCCAGCAGGCCCGCCCCGTCGTCGTCTCCATGGAGGTCACCTCCGAGGACGGCAAGGTGCACACCGAGCAGGTCGCGCTCAACGACCAGCCGGGCCCGCAGACCGTGCCGACCGGGATCAGCGACGTCACCCAGGTGAAGCTCACCGTCCGGGAGGCCGCCGGGACGGGCCCCGGCCGCGCCATCGCGCTCTCGGAGGTGGAATTCTTCAAGCGCACCTGACCCCGGCGCGCGCTACCGGAGGGAAACGATGGTCTACCGGATCCACTTCACCGCCGAGGACCTGGCCAGGACCCGGCCCGCGGAGCCGATGCCGTTCTCCGAACTCATGGCCGCGGCAAGGGCCCTGCAGGAACGGAGCCGGGCGGCGCGGCTGGATCCGTGGCGGCGGAGCGTCCTCGCGGGCCTGCCCGACGGCGCCCGCATGGCCCTGTCCCTGGTCCCGGCGGACGGCTGGGGGCCGACCTTCCTCATGCCCGCGGTGGCGGGCCACCCGGAGGAACTGCTGGAACGCGTACGGGCCACCCCGCGCCGGCTCGTCGAGGCGGAACTCGCCGCGATCGCCGAGCACCAGCCCGTCCCGGGGTGGGCCCGGCACCTGGCGGACGACCGGGCGCTGCGCGAGGAACTCGCCGACAGCCTCGGGCTGCTCTACGAGCACCTGGTCGGCGGCCACTGGCCGCAGCTCGTCGACCGCCACGCCGCCGACCGGTCCGTGCGGCTGCGGCAGTTCCTCGGCGGAGGCGTCGAACTCCTGCTGGCCGGCGCCAACCCCCGCTGGATGCGCTGGAACCCGCCGGTGCTCGAAGTCCGCAGCGGCGTCGACCACGACCTGCACCTGCGGGGGCAGGGCGTCCTGCTGGGCCCGTCCGTGTTCGCCACCCGGGCCATGGTCAGCGACGACACCCACGGCCTGCCCCTGCCCGTGATCACCTACCCGATCGACGACAGCCGGCCGGCGGGCTGGCCGGCCCTGCTCGGGCCCGACCGGGCCCCGGCGGGGACGGCGGCCGCCCTGTCCGCGCTGCTCGGACAGACCCGCGCCGCCGTCCTGCAGACGATCGCCGAACACCCCGGCTGCACGACGAAGGAACTCGCCGCGCTCGCCGGGACCACCCCCTCCAGCGCCAGCGAACACGCCACCGTGCTGCGCGAGGCCGGCCTCATCCGCACCGCCCGGTACCGCAACACCGCCCTGCACAGCCCGACCGCCCTCGGCCTCGGCCTGCTCGGCGACGGCACCGAACCGCCCGGTTCCGATCCGTCCTGAGCGGTGTGGCCCGCACCCTCGCACCAGCAGCAGCAGCCCCCGCACCGCTGGGCGCCGTCCTTCACCGCGATCAGGTTCGCCGTGACGTAGCAGGTGGAGGTGTCGTTCCGTGAGTGCCACTCGGTCGGGAAGCAAGTGACCAGCCGCGAACTCCGGAACCGGGCCCGGATCTCGGGGACGAAGGCCCGGTACCGGTCGTCCGTGTAGTACCCCAAGCCGCTGGACGGCCGGCGGATCGGCGGCACCGTGGTCGGCCAGGCCTTCGGCGGCACCCTGGCCGGCCCGATCCGGCGCGATGCCATGGCCGGCGCCCTGGCCGGCATCCCGGCCGGGACCTTCCCGCCGGTGCAGCTGCCCTGAGCCGGTGGCCGGGGCCTGTCTCCCGGACCGGGCGAGGCTCCGGGAGACAGGCCCCGGGGGCGGCCTGCCGCCGACTCACCCGTAGAGCGCCACCCGGGGCTCGACCGTCCCCTGGGCGGGGGCCGCCCCGACGACGGTGACCCGGTAGCGCTCGCTCAGGGTGTGGTGGCCGTGCAGGACGAGCTTGGCCGGGACGAGCTTGGTGTACAGCGTCCCGGTCTGGCTGGCGAGCGGCGTGGTGCGCCAGTGGCCGTCCGAGGAGAGCACCTCGAGCCGGATGCTCGCCGGGTCGAGGAAGGGGCCGTTCTGGGGGGACTCGATGAGGATTTGCGGGGCCACCGTCCGGTCCGCCGAGGAGTCGTTGCGGTAGGTGACGGTGACCACCCGCTGCGCGTCGCCGCGCGGCAGCGGGGAGGTGGGCAGCTCCACGAAGCCGGTCGGCGGGGCGCCGGCCGCGGCCGCGGTGCCGGTCGCGGCCTGGGCCGGGGCGGTGAGCAGGGCGGCGGGCACGGCGGCGACGGCCGCGGCCAGGGCCACGCTCCGACGGGGGATCTTCCGGGTGCGCATGGCGCCTCCTTCGGCCGACGGCCAGGGCACGCGGGTGCGCCGACTGGCCCGGGCAGGTCCGTACGGCACCACCCTGCCCCCTCATCCGGAAGGCCGCACGCCGGGCCCGGCCGGAGCGCCGGGAACGGCGCCGCGAATGGGCCGAACGTGCGACGGCCGGGGCCGCCGGGCCGGGGCGTCGCCCGCGCCGGGAGCGGGCCCCTTACCTTGGGCGCAGCCTCCGCCCGGCGTCCTCGTCCGCGCGGGGCGTCCGGAGGTCGGGGCAGGTCGCGAGAAGGGGAGGGACGGCGTGTGGGCGCGTTCGGTGGAGGAGCCGGGGCAGCGGACGCCGATCCTGATCCAGTACGGCCACCGCTCCTGGCTGGTGCCCCTGGCGGTGCTCGCGCTGGTGGTGGGGGTGGACGCGGCCACGCCGGTGACCTTCGCGTCGGTCAGCTGGCTGGTCATGGTTCCGGTGGTCGCCGCCGGGCTCTGCGGGCCGGCCGCCACCGTGCTGTTCTCCCTCCTCGCCATCGCCGCCTATCCGGCCCTGGACAGCATCTGGGGGAAGTCCCAGGGGACCGAGGACTTCCTGCTGGTGATCGCGGGAGCCGCCCTCTCGGTGCCGATCAGCATCTTCCGCGTCCGCGCCGCCGACTACGTCCGCCACCTCCAGGGCGCGGCCGAGACCACCCGGCAGGTGGTGCTGCGCCCGGTGCCCCCGGGGTGGGGCGGGGTGGACTCGGCGGCGCGCTACCTGGCCGCGGACGTCGAGGCCCGGGTGGGCGGCGACTTCTACGACGTGCTGGCCACCCCGTTCGGGGCGCGGGTCATCCTCGGCGACGTCCAGGGCAAGGGCCTGCCGGCCGTCTCCGCGGCGGCGGCCCTGGTCGGCTGCTTCCGGGAGGCCGCCTTCCACGAGGGCGACCTGGCCACCGTCGCGGCCTGGCTGGAGGAGCGGCTGCACCGGCAGAACCTGCTGGCGGAGCGGCTGGGGGAGGGGGAGGAGCGGTTCGCGACGGCGGTGGTGGTCGGCTTCCCCGCCGACGCGCCGGGGGAGGTGGAGGTGGTCAACTTCGGCCATGACAGCCCCCACGTGCTCGGCTCCGAGGGCGTGCGGCAGCTGCCGCCGGGCGGCGGCGCCCCGATCGGGCTGGCCCAGCTGGCCGGCGGGCTGCCGCCGGTGCGGAGGCTGCGGCTGGGCCCGGGGGAGACGGTGCTGATCGTCTCGGACGGGGTGACGGAGGCCCGTGACCGTACGGGCGCCTTCTTCTCCCTGCGCGCCCACCTGGACCGGCTGGCCGATCGCCCGGGGCCGGTCGACCCGGGGCGCCTGGTCGACGAGGTGGCCGCCGCGGTCCTGCGGCACACCGGCGGCCGGCTGGCGGATGACACCGCCCTGCTCGCCGTCCGGACGCCGCCGGTGGAGCAGGTGGAGCCAGTGGAGCCGGTGGAGCCGGTGCGCTGAGTCCGCGGCGGGGTGGACGGCGCCGCCGACGGGGATCCTCCGTCCGACGCCGAGTCACCCCGCCGCACCAGCCCCGGTTCTGAGCCCGCGGGGCCGCTCCGGCGGCGCGTGGGGCGTCAGCGGCCTTCCATCAGGCGGTACATGCCGATCGAGTCGTGGGTGGCGGTGTCCGCGAAGCCGAACTTCTCGTAGAGGAAGCGCGCGGGGCCGTCCGCGATCAGCGAGACGTACGCGGTGGCGGGGGCCCGGCGTTCCAGCTCCTCGGTGAGTGCCGCCATGATGCGCTTGCCGAGGCCGTGGCCCTGGTGCGCGGGGTGGACGCAGATGTCGGTGATCTGGAACGCGGTGCCGCCGTCGCCGATGATCCGCCCCATGCCGACGGGCTCGCCCTCGTGGTGGAGGACCACGCCGTACCAGGTGTTGGGGAGGGCGAGCGCGACCGCCTCGGGTGCCTTGTCGGAGAGTCCGGCGTCGGTGCGCAGGCGGCGGAAGACCTCGACGGTGGGCACGCCGGGGCGAAGCTCGTAAGGGTCATTTATCGGAGTCATGACTTACATGCTACCCGCTCGGCCCTGCCGCCCGGCTCCGGCCGCTCGGGTGAACGCGCGGCGCGACATGCCGGACCGGGCGGGGGGTCGTGGAGGCGGAGGTGATGATCGCCGGGTTCCCCGGAGCCCCACCCCCTCGGAGGCGGACATGCGGATTCTTCTCCTCGTCAGCGCGTTCAACAGCCTCAGCCAGCGGCTGCACGCCGAACTGCGCGACCGGTGCCACACCGTGGACGTCCAACTGGCCGGTGATGACGAGGAGTTGCTCGAAACGACGGGCCGGCTGAAACCCGACCTGGTGCTCGCGCCGATGCTCCGCACGGCGATCCCCCGCACGCTCTGGTCGCGGCTCACCTGCCTCGTCGTCCACCCCGGACCGCCCGGCGACCGCGGCCCCTCCTCCCTCGACCGGGCGATCCAGGAGGGCCGCACCGCATGGGGCGTGACGGTGCTCCAGGCTGAGGCGGAGATGGACGCCGGCCCGGTCTGGGCCTGGGCGCCCTGCCTGCTGCCCGAGTACGGCAAGAGCGACCTGTACCGCAACGAGGTCGCCGACGCGGCGGTGGCGGCCGCGCTGCTCGCCGTGGAGCGTTTCGCCTCCGGCACGTACGCGCCGCAGCCGCAGTCCGGGCCCGGCTGGAGCGCCGCGGTCCGCGCCCGGCCGGTCCTGCGCCAGGAGGAGCGCCGGATCGACTGGGCGACCGACCCCACCGAGGAGGTGCTGCGCAGGCTCCGCGCCGCGGACTCCCGCCCCGGGGTGCTCGACGAACTGTGCGGCGGCACCTGGTACCTGCACGGCGGGCACCGCGAGCCGGAGCTGCGCGGCCGCCCGGGCGAGCTGATCGCCACCCGGGCCGGCGCCCTCTGCCGGGCCACCGTGGACGGCGCGGTGTGGATCCCGGAACTGCGCCGCCACACCCCCGGCGGCCCCGCGGGCGTCAAGCTCCCCGCGGTGACGGCGCTCGGCGGCCTGCTGCCCGCCCTACCGGAGGCGCCGGCGCCGCTGATGCCGGAGGAGGAGGACGGCCCGGTCTGGTCGGACCTGCGCTACCGCGAGGAAGGCCCGGTCGGCTTCCTGCGGTTCTCCTACCCCGGCGGCGCGATGTCCACCGGCCACTGCCGCCGGCTGCTGGCGGCCTACCGCTTCGCCCTCGCCCGCCCGACCTCGGTGCTGGTGCTCGGCGGCGGCCGGGACTTCTTCTCCAACGGCATCCACCTCAACGTGATCGAGGCCGCGGCGGACCCGGCCGTCGAGTCCTGGGACAACATCACCGGGATGGACGAGCTGGTCGACGCGGTGCTCACCACCACCGACCGGCTGGTGGTCGCCGCCGTCGGGGGCAACGCCGCGGCCGGCGGGGTGATGCTGGCGCTGGCCGCGGACGAGGTGTGGTGCCGCGGCGGCTCCGTCCTCAACCCCCACTACCGGCTGATGGGGCTGTACGGGTCGGAGTACTGGACGTACACCCTCCCGCGCCGGGTCGGCGCGGCGGCGGCCGAGCGGCTGACCCTCCAGGCCCTCCCGGTCTCCGCGGCCACCGCCGAGCGGATCGGCCTGGTCGACCGGGTGCTCGCCTGCGGGCCCGAGGAGTTCGGGCCGCGGGCGGCCCACCTGGCCGGGCTGCTCGCCGCCTCGCCCACCACCCAGCAGCGGATCGCGGCGAAGAAGGCCGCGCGCGAGGCCGACGAGCGGACGAAACCGCTCGACGCGTACCGGGAGGAGGAACTCGCGGTGATGCACCGGCAGTTCTTCACACCCGAATCGCCGTATCACGCGCTGCGTTCCGCGTTCGTCCACAAGCGCCCGGTAGCGACGGGGCCGACCGCGCGGGCATGACCCGAACGGCCCCGCCGGGCTTGCCTCCCCGGGCCCCGGTTCGCGCCGCGCGGACCGGCGCCCGGCCCGGACCGTTGCTATGACTGGCTTTCGAGCCATTCCCTCCGGCTCCCATCCCCGAGGAGGCATCCTCATGGGTGCTGCAACAGCTGCAACCACCGACACCGACGTGGTGCACGTTCTCTGGATCAACGCGGGCCTCAGCTGCGACGGCGACTCCGTCTCGCTGACCGCGGCGATGCAGCCCAGCATCGAGGAGATCGTCACCGGCGCGCTGCCCGGCCTGCCCAAGGTCGCGGTGCACTGGCCGCTGATCGACTTCGAGTGCGGCCCGGTCCAGGGCGCGGACAACTTCGTCGAGTGGTTCTTCAAGGCCGACCGCGGCGAGATCGAGCCGTTCGTGCTGGTCATCGAGGGGTCCATCCCCAACGAGAAGATCAAGAAGGAGGGCTACTGGTGCGGCTTCGGCGACGACCCCGCCACCGGTCAGCCCATCACCACCAGCGAGTGGCTGGACCGGCTCGCTCCCAAGGCGACCGCCGTGGTGGCGATCGGCACCTGCGCCACGTACGGCGGCATCCACGCGATGGCCGGCAACCCGACCGGCGCCATGGGCGTGCCGGACTACCTCGGCTGGGACTGGAAGTCCAAGGCCGGACTGCCGATCGTCTGCGTGCCGGGCTGCCCGATCCAGCCCGACAACTTCGCCGAGACGCTCACCTACCTGCTGTACCAGCTGGCCGGCTCCGCGCCGATGATCCCGCTGGACGACAAGCTGCGGCCCGCCTGGCTGTTCGGCGCCACCGTGCACGAGGGCTGCGACCGCGGCGGCTACTACGAGCAGGGCCAGTTCGCCACCGACTACGGCACCCCCGAGTGCCTGGTGCGGCTCGGCTGCTGGGGCCCGGTCGTGAAGTGCAACGTCACCAAGCGCGGCTGGACCAACGGCATCGGCGGCTGCCCGAACGTGGGCGGCATCTGCATCGCCTGCACCATGCCGGGCTTCCCGGACAAGTTCATGCCCTTCATGGACCCGCCGCCCGGCTCCCGGGTCTCCTCCAACGCCAGCAGCGCGTACGGCGCGCTGATCCGCCGGCTGCGCGCGATCACGCTGAACACCCTGGACAAGGAACCGAAGTGGCGCCACACCGGCCGCCACCTGACCACGGGCTACCGACCGCCCTGGTGACGACCGCCGGAGGGCCGCACACCACCCGGTGTGCGGCCGCCGCCGACCCTCTCCGGCCCGCCGAGGCCCCGCACCCCACCGATCCCGCCCGCCGAGGGCCCCGCTCCCAGAGACAAGGACACGACAGCAACGATGGCAACTCCGACCACCAGGGCGGCCGGCGACGGCAGCGGCCTGACCGAGATGTCCTGGGACCCGATCACCCGGATCGTGGGCAGCCTGGGCATCCACACGAAGATCGACTTCAAGCAGAAGAGGGTCGCGGAGTGCTACAGCACCTCCTCCGTCTTCCGCGGCTACAGCGTCTTCATGCGCGGCAAGGACCCGCGCGACGCCCACTTCATCACCAGCCGGATCTGCGGGATCTGCGGCGACAACCACGCCACCTGTTCCGTCTACACCCAGAACATGGCGTACGGGGTGAAGCCCCCGCACCTGGGAGAGTGGATCATCAACCTCGGCGAGGCCGCCGAGTACATGTTCGACCACAACATCTTCCAGGAGAACCTGGTCGGGGTCGACTACTGCGAGAAGATGGTCCGCGAGACCAACCCGGGCGTCCTGGAGCAGGCCGAGCGCACCGAGGCCCCGCACGCCGGCGACCACGGGTACCGGACCATCGCCGACATCATGCGCTCGCTCAACCCCATCGAGGGCGAGTTCTACCGCGAGGCGCTCCAGGTCAGCCGGTACACCCGGGAGATGTTCTGCCTGATGGAGGGCCGCCACGTGCACCCCTCCACGCTCTACCCGGGCGGCGTCGGCACGGTCGCGACGGTGCAGCTGTTCACCGACTACCTGACCCGGCTGATGCGCTACGTCGAGTTCATGAAGAAGGTCGTGCCGCTGCACGACGACCTCTTCGACTTCTTCTACCAGGCCCTGCCCGGCTACGAGGAGGTCGGCCGCAGGAGGGTCCTGCTCGGCTGCTGGGGCAGCCTCAACGACCCGGACCACTGCGACTTCACCTACCGCAACATGACGGACTGGGGCCGGCGGATGTTCGTCACCCCCGGCATCGTGGTCGACGGCAAGCTCGTCACCAACGACCTGACGCAGATCAACCTGGGCATCCGCATCCTGCTCGGCAGCTCCTACTACGAGGACTGGCAGGGCAAGGACCTGTTCGTCACCCACGACCCGCTGGGCAACCCCGTCGACCCCCGGCACCCGTGGAACCAGCACACCATCCCCGCCCCGCAGAAGCGCAACTTCGACGACAAGTACAGCTGGGTGATGTCCCCGCGCTGGTTCGACGGCAAGGAGCACCTCGCCCTCGACACCGGCGGCGGCCCGATCGCCCGGCTGTGGTCCACCGCCCTGTCCGGGCTGGTCGACATCGGCTACGTCAAGGCCACCGGCCACAGCGTGCAGATCAACCTGCCCCGCTCGATGACCAAGCCCGAGGTCACCTTCGAGTGGAAGATCCCGCAGTGGAGCAACGCCATCGAGCGCAACCGCGCCCGCACCTACTTCCAGGCGTACGCGGCCGCCGCCGCCTTGCACTTCGCCGAGAAGGCGCTCGACGAGGTCCGCGCCGGGCGCAGCCAGACCTGGGAACGCTTCGAGGTGCCGGACGAGTCGATCGGCTGCGGCTTCACCGAGGCCGTGCGCGGCGTGCTCTCGCACCACATGGTGATCCGCGACGGCAAGATCGCCAACTACCACCCGTACCCGCCCACCCCCTGGAACGCCAGCGTCCGGGACAGCTACGGCACGCCGGGCCCGTACGAGGACGCGGTGCAGAACACCCCGATCTTCGAGGAGAACCCCCCGGACACCTTCAAGGGCATCGACATCATGCGCACGGTGCGCAGCTTCGACCCCTGCCTGCCCTGCGGCGTGCACATGTACGTCGGCGGCGGGCGCACCGTGCAGACCATGCACGTGCCCACCGGCCTGAGCGGGCTCACCGCATGACGGCCGAGCGGACCGGGCAGCGGATCCAGCAGGCCCTGGACGACCTGGCCGGCAGCGGCGCCGAGCAGGCGGGCGAGCAACTGGTGAGGGAACTCATGGAGTTCTACGGCCAGGGCCTGGCCCGGATGGTCCCCGCGCTGCCCCCGCCCGCGCTGGAGCGGATGCTGGACGACCCGGCCGTGGCCGGGCTGCTGCTCCTGCACGACCTGCACCCCGAGGACCTCCCCGCCCGGATCGACCGGGCCCTCGCCAACCTGCCCGAGCGGGTCGAGGTGGCCGGCTTCGACCAGGCCACCGGCGTCCTGCGACTGCGCCGCACCGCCACCGGCTGCGGCTGCGGCGAACAGGAGGCGGAGGCCGTCCTCGCCTGCCACGCGCCCGAGGTGACGTCCGTGGAACTGGAACGCGCCCCCCAGCTGCTGCAGATCGGCACCCGCCCGCCGCAGCCCGCGGAGGCGCGATGAACACCCGCCGGATCTCCCGCGACGGCACGGCCCTGCTGCACCGGCTGCGCGAACCGGCCCCGCCGCGCCCCGAACAGTGCGCGTTCTGCGGCCGGGACCTGTCCGAGGGCCACCGCCACCTGGTGGACGTCGAGGAGCGCGCCCTGGCCTGCGCCTGCACCGCCTGCGGCCTGCTGTTCCAGCAGCCGGGCGCGGCCGGCGGCCGCTACCGCAGCGTGCCGGACCGCTACCTCACCGACCCGGACGGCGAGTTGGACCAGCAGGCCTGGTCGGTGCTGGGCATCCCGGTCGGCACCGCCTTCCTGTTCCGCAACACCGTGCTGGACCAGCTCCTCGCCTTCTACCCCGGCCCGGCCGGCGCCACCGAGAGCGAGCTGGACGAGCAGGCCTGGCGGCGCGCCCTCGGCGGCAGCCGGCTGGCCGACGCCCTGGAGCCGGACGTGGAGGCGCTGCTGCTGCGCCGCACCGAGGAGCGCGTGGCGTGCTTCCTGGTGCCGATCGACGTCTGCTACGAACTGGTCGGCCGGCTGCGGCGGTGCTGGCACGGCTTCGACGGCGGCGCCGAGGCACGCGCCGAACTCGACGCGTTCTTCGCGCGGCTGGCCGAGCGGGCCCGCCCGCTGCCCGCGGAGGTGACGGCGTGACGGCGCTCGCCTTCGCCTGCACCGGCGTGCGCTCCGACCCGTACGCGGCCGGGCCGACCCTGGTGTTCCGGCTGCGGATCATCGCGTCGGCCGACACCCGGGTGCACGCCCTCGCCCTCCAGTGCCAGCTGCGGATCGAACCGGGCCGCCGGCCGTACGGCGACGCCGAGGGCGAGCGGCTGGCCGACCTGTTCGGCGGCCGGGAGCGCTGGGCGACCACGCTCAACCCGGTCCAGTTCGCCACCGTGCCGCTGCTGGTGCCCGGCTTCACCGGCGGGACGGAGATCGACCTCGCGGTGCCCTGCACCTACGACCAGGACGTCGCCTCGGCCCGCTACTTCCGGGCGCTGGACGGCGGGGAGGTGCCGCTGCTGCTGCTCTTCTCCGGCACCGTCTTCGCCGGCCCCGCCGGGTTCCAGGTCAGCCCGGTGCCCTGGGACCGGGAGGCCAGGGTGCGGATGCCGGTCGCGGTTTGGCGGGAGGCGATCGACCGGCACTTCCCCGGCAGCGGCTGGCTGCGGCTGCCGGACGAGGTGATGGACGAGCTGCTGGCCTACCGCTCCCGGCGGGCCCTGCCCTCCTGGGAGGCGACGGTGCGCGAGCTGCTCGCGGCGGCGATCGAGGGGACGGTCCGGTGAGCGGCTTCCCGGAGCGGATCGAGCGCGGCTTCGCGGCCGCCCGGCAGATCGCCGACGCGGTGCTGCTGGAGGGCTACGTGCTCTACCCGTACCGCGCCTCGGCGGCCAAGAACCGGCTGCGCTGGCAGTTCGGCGTCCTGGTGCCGCCCGAGTACACCGTGCAGGGCGGCGAGCACTCCCACCAGCGCACCGAGTGCGTGATGGAGGCGCGCGGCGGGGACCTGCTGGCGGTCGAGCTGCGCTTCCTGCGGGTCCAGCGGCGCACCGTCGAGCGGGCCACCGGGGCCGGCTTCGAGTCGGTCGAGCGGCTGGCGCTGGCCGACCGGGACCTCGTCGAGTGGGACGAGGGCGTCGAGGAGCGAATCGAACTCCTCATTCCGGTCGAGGAGTTGGAAGGCGACGGGGTGCAGCGGCCGTTCCGGCTGCCGGGCGTCGGCGAGACCGGGCTGGTGCGCGAGGACGGCAAGGTCGTCGGCCGGCTGGTGCGGCGACGCGAACAGGTCGACGGCCTGGTCTGGCTGCGGGCCGAGGACGTGCCCGGCCCGTACCTGGCGCGGCGGCTGACCGTCGAGGTGGAGAACACCTCCGACTGGACGCCGCCCCGGCGGGCCACCCGCGACCAGGCGCTGCCGCGCTCACTGGTCTCCGCCCACCTGCTGCTCGGGCTCGAGCACGGCCGCTTCCTGTCCGTCACCGACCCGCCCGAGTGGGCCCGTCCGGCCGTCGAGCGGTGCCGCAACGACCGCACCTGGCCGGTGCTGGTCGGACCGGACGGCGAGTGCGGCGTCGTGCTGTCCTCGCCGATCATCCTGGAGGACCACCCGCGGATCGCCCCCGAGAGCCTCGGCACCCTGTACGACGCCACCGAGATCGACGAGATCCTGGCGCTGCGGACGGCGGCCCTGACCGAGGAGGAGAAACGGGAGGCCCGCGGCACCGACGAGCGGGCCGGCGCGGTGATCGACCTGGCCGAGTCCATGCCGCCCGAGGTGCTGGAGCGGCTGCACGGGGCCATCCGCGGGCTGCGCGAGGTCACCGGCCGCGCCGGAGGGGCCGAACAGCCGTGGTGGGACCCGGGCGACGACCCGGGGGTCGACCCCGAGCGGGACCGGGTGCTGGTCGACGGCCGGGAGGTCGGCGCCGGCAGCCGGGTGCTGCTGCGGCCGGGCCGGCGGCGCACCGACGCCCAGGACCTCTTCCTGGACGGGCGCACCGGCATCGTGGAGGCGGTGCTGCACGACGTCGACGGCTCGGTGCACCTGGCCGTCACGGTCGAGGACGACCCGGGCGCCGACCTGTGGCGCGCCCAGGGGCGCTTCCGCTACTTCCAACCCGACGAGGTCACACCGCTGGAGGAGTCGTGACGGGCGCCACGGTGCTGGTCGCCGGGGTGGGCAACATCTTCCTCGGCGACGACGGCTTCGGCGTCGAGACCGTCCGGCGGCTGGCCGCCCACCCGCTGCCGGCCGGTGTCGAACTGGTCGACGTCGGCGTGCGCGGCGTGGACCTGGCGTACCGGCTGCTCGACGGCCACCGCACCGCCGTCCTGGTGGACGCCACCTGTCGCGGCGGAGCGCCCGGCACCGTCTACCTGATCGAGGCGGACGCCGAACAGCCGCTGGAGGTACCGGTCCTGGACGGGCACCGGATGGGGCCGGACGCCGTACTGGCCCTGCTCGCCACGCTCGCCGCCGGCACCGGCGGCGAGCCGCCCGAACGGGTGCTGGTGGTCGGCTGCGAGCCGGCCTCGCTGGAGGAGGGCATCGGGCTGAGCGAGCCCGTCGCCGCCGCCGTGGAGGAGGCGGTCCGAATGGTCCTGCGCGTCGTGGACGAGGCCGCGCAACCGGAGAAGGAGACGACACCATGCTGAGGAAACTGTTCTGCGCCGCCCTGCTGGCGGGGATCGGCGCACTGCTCTGGCAGAGCCTGCCGGACATCAAGCGGTACCTGCACATCTCCCGGATGTGACCGGGGACGACCCGTGCGGTGCGGATTGCTGCGAACGGTGCAGCCCCGCACCCGGTGGCGGCGCGGCTTCGGGCCGACGCCGCCACCGCGCCCTGTAATGGGGCGCGTTGCCGCCCGCTCCGGGAAGGGGACCCATGCACGAGATGTCGATCGCCGAGGCCGTCGTCGAGCAGGTGGACACGGCCGCGCGCGAGCACGGGGCCCCCGGGGTGGCGCGGGTGCGCCTGCGGGTGGGCGAGCTGGCCGGTGTGGTGCCCGAGGCCCTCGACTTCTGCTTCGAACTGGCCTGCGCCGGAACGCTGGTGGCGGGCGCCGTGCTGGACACCGAGCCCGTCCCGGCCCGGGCCCGCTGCACCCCCTGCGCGGTCGAGTGGGCGGTCGGCATGCCGCCGGACCTCGGCTGCCCCGGCTGCGGCGGCGGTGGCGGCGTGGAGCTGCTGTCCGGCCGTGAACTGCAGATCCTCGACGTCGAGTGGTCACGGAGCCCCGGCGTCCGGGCCGAACAGAAAGGCTGATGCCGATGTGCCGCACGGTCGACCTCCGTCAGGCGGTCCTCGCCCGCAACGACGACAGCGCCCGCCGGCTGCGGGCGACGCTGGCGGAGCGGGGCACGGTCGCGGTGAACCTGCTGTCCAGCCCCGGCAGCGGGAAGACCGCGCTGCTGGAGGCCGAGCTGACCCTCGCCCGGCGGCGCGGGGTGGCGGTCGCCGCGCTCACCGCCGACCTCGCCACCGAGAACGACGCCCGCCGGCTGGCCTGCTCGGGCGCCCCGGTGAAGCAGGTGCTCACCGACGGGCTCTGCCACCTGGAGGCGCGGATGCTCGCCGGGCACCTGGACGGCTGGCTGCCCGCGGAGTGCCGGCTGCTGTTCGTGGAGAACGTCGGCAACCTGGTCTGCCCGGCCTCCTACGACCTCGGCGAGACGCTGCGGGTGGTGCTGGCCTCGGTGACCGAGGGCGAGGACAAGCCGCTCAAGTACCCGACGGCCTTCGGGCTGGCCAACCTGGTGCTGGTGACCAAGGCCGACCTCGCCGAGGCGGCCGAGTTCGACGAGTCGGCGTTCCTGGCGAACGTCCAGCGGGTCAACCCCGGGGTGACGGTGCTGCACACCTCCGCCCGGACGGGCGCGGGCGTCGGGGCGCTGCTGGACCGGGCGCTGGCCGTGCTGGACGGGACCGAGCCGCACCGGCCGGTGATGTCGGCGCCGGCGCCGCACGACCACGGGCACGAGCACGACCACGACCATGGGCACAGGCACGGGCACGAGCCCGAACACGCACACGGGCACGGGCACCACCACGGCCACTCCGCCGTGGGGGAGGACGCGTGACGGCCGGTCACCCCGGGCTCGACCGCGAGCGGCGGCGGGTCGCCGTCCGCGGCCTGGTGCAGGGGGTCGGCTTCCGGCCGTTCGTCCACACGCTGGCCGGTGAACTCGGACTGGCCGGCACCGTCACCAACACCGGCGAGGGCGTCCTGGTCGAGATCGAGGGTAGCCCGGACGCCCTCGCGGCCTTCTGCCGACGGGTGGCCGGGGACGCGCCGCCGCTCGCCCAGGTGCACTCGGTGGAACACGCGCCGCTCGCCGTCACCGGCGCCACCGGCTTCCGGATCGTCCCCTCCCGCACCGACGGCCCCCGCACCACCCTGATCCCGCCCGACACCGCCGTCTGCGCCGACTGCCTCGCCGAACTCGCCGACCCGGCCGACCGCCGCCACCGGCACCCCTTCATCAGCTGCACCAACTGCGGCCCCCGGCACACCATCGTCACCGGCCTCCCTTACGACCGGGCCAACACCACCATGGCCGGCTTCCCGATGTGCCCGGACTGCGCCCGGGAGTACACCGACCCCGCGAACCGCCGCTTCCACGCCCAGCCCGTCGCCTGCCACGCCTGCGGGCCCAGGCTCGCGCTGACCGTGCCCGGACGCCCCGACCTCGACGGGGAACAGGCCCTCACCGCGGCCCGGCGGCTGCTCGCCGACGGCGCGATCCTCGCCGTCAAGGGCATCGGCGGCTACCACCTCGCCTGCGACGCCCGCGACGCCGCGGCCGTCGCCCTGCTGCGCCGGCGCAAGCGGCGCGGCGACAAGCCCTTCGCCGTGATGGCCCGCGACCTCGCCACCGTCGAGCACCTGCTGCCCGTCGACCCGGTCGAACGGGAACTGCTCACCGGGCCCGTGAAGCCGATCGTCCTGCTCCGCCGCAGGGGCCTGCCGGTGCCCGAGGGGCTCGCGCCGGGCAGCCCCGACCTCGGGGTGATGCTCCCGTACACGCCGCTGCACCACCTGCTGGTCGCCGCCCCCGGGCCGGACCTGCTGGTGATGACCAGCGCCAACCTCTCCGGCGAGCCGATCGTCACCGAGGACCGGGAGGCACTGGAGCGGCTCGCCCCGCTGGTCGACGGCTGGCTCACCCACGACCGGCCGATCCACGTCCCCTGCGAGGACTCGGTGGTGCGGGTGGTGGACGGCGAGCAGCTGCCGCTGCGCCGCTCCCGCGGGTACGCGCCGCTGCCGGTCCCGCTGCCGGTGCCCGTCCGCCCCGCGCTGGCCGTCGGCGGCGACCTAAAGAACACCTTCGCCCTCGCCCGGGACGGCTACGCCTGGCTGTCCGGCCACATCGGCGACATGGACGACCTGGCCACCCTGCGGGCCTTCGACCGGGCGGTCGAGCAACTCGGCACGGTCAGCGGCGTACGGCCCGAACTGCTGGTCGCCGACCGGCACCCCGGCTACCGCTCGCTGCGGCACGCCGAGCGGACCGCCGCCGGCCGGCCGGTGCACCGGGTGCTGCACCACCACGCCCACATCGCCGCGGTGATGGCCGAACACGGCCTGGACGGCGGCCGGCCGGTGCTCGGGGTGGCCTTCGACGGCACCGGCTACGGCGAGGACGGTGCGATCTGGGGCGGCGAGGTGCTGCTGGCCGACTACGACGGGTTCCGCCGCCTCGCCCACCTCGAGTACGTGCCGCTGCCGGGCGGCGACGCGGCCGTCGAGCGCCCGTACCGGACGGCGCTCGCCCACCTGCGCGCGGCCGGGCTGCCCTGGCTGCCCCAGCTGCCACCGGTCCGCGCCTGCGCGGAGGATGAACTCGCCCTGCTGGAGCGGCAGTTGGAGCGCGGACTGAACTGCGTGCCGACCTCCAGCATGGGGCGGCTGTTCGACGCGGTGTCCGCGCTCGCCGGGGTCTGCCAGCGGGCCGGGTACGAGGCCCAGGCGGCGATCGAACTGGAGGCGGCGGCCTGCGCCTTCGTGCGGACCGGCGGCTACGCGTTCGGCCTGTCGGAGCGGGCGGACGGCTGGATCGCCGACCCCTCGCCGGTGCTGGCCGCCGTGGTGGCCGACGTGATCGCGGGAGCCCCCGCCGGGCTGGTCGCCGTCCGCTTCCACCACGCGGTGGCCGAGCTGGTCCGGCGGATCTGCGCGGCCGTCCGGGAGCGGCACGGCACTACCACCGTGGCGCTCAGCGGCGGGGTCTTCGCCAACGCGCTGCTCTCCTCGGCCTGTGCGAGCGGGCTCGGGGAGGACGGCTTCACCGTACTGCGGCACCGCCGGGTGCCGCCCAACGACGGAGGGCTGGCGCTGGGCCAGCTGATGGTGGCCGCCCGGTCGTCGGCCATCCGGGAGGAGTGAGAGCGGATGTGCCTGGCGGTGCCCGGCAGGGTGACGGAGATCGGGGAGCGGGACGGGACCAGGATGGCGGTGATGGACTTCGGCGGCGTGGTCAAGGACGTCTGCCTGGAGTACCTGCCCGACCTGGCGGTGGGGGACTACGCGATCGTCCACGTGGGTTTCGCGCTGCAGCGCCTGGACGAGGAGTCGGCCCGGCGCACCCTCGCCCTCTTCGAGGAACTCGGGCTGTTGCAGGAGGAGTTCGGCGACCCGTGGGAAGCCGCCAGAGCGGCGGGAGAGGCTGAGGAGGCCGGACGGTGAAGTACCTGGAGGAGTTCCGCAACCCCGAGCTGGCGGCCGGGCTGCTCGCCGACATCAGGGCGACGGTCACCAGGCCGTGGGCGCTGATGGAGGTCTGCGGCGGCCAGACACACAGCATCATCCGCCACGCCATCGACCAACTCCTGCCGGACGAGGTTGAGTTGATCCATGGCCCGGGGTGCCCGGTGTGCGTCACCCCGCTGGAGGCGATCGATCGCGCGCTGGCGATCGCGGCCCGGCCCGGGGTGGTCTTCTGCTCCTTCGGGGACATGCTGCGGGTGCCCGGCACCGACCGGGACCTGTTCCGGGTCCGCGGCGAGGGCGGCGACGTGCGGGTGGTGTACTCGCCGCTCGACGCGCTGCGGATCGCCCGGGAGAACCCGGACAAGGAGGTGGTCTTCTTCGGCATCGGCTTCGAGACCACCGCCCCGCCGAACGCCATGGCCGTCCACCTGGCCAGGAAGCAGGGGCTGCGCAACTTCAGCATGCTGGTCTCCCACGTCCGGGTGCCCCCCGCGATCGACGCCATCATGGACTCGCCGGACTGCCGGGTCCAGGGCTTCCTCGCCGCCGGGCACGTCTGCAGCGTGATGGGCACCGCCGAGTACCCGGCGCTGGCCGAGCGCCACCGGGTGCCGATCGTCGTCACCGGCTTCGAACCGCTGGACATCCTGGAGGGCATCCGGCGGACCGTACGGCAGCTGGAACGCGGGGAGCACACCGTCGACAACGCCTACCCGAGGGCCGTCCGCCCCGAGGGCAACCCGGCGGCCCGCGCGATGCTGGAGGACGTGTTCGAGGTGGCCGACCGCTCCTGGCGGGGCATCGGGGTGATCCCGCTCAGCGGCTGGCGGCTCTCGCCCCGCTACCGGGACCACGACGCCGAGCACCGCTTCGACGTCGCGGGGATCACCACCCGCGAACCCGCCGCGTGCCGCAGCGGCGAGGTGCTGCAGGGGCTGCTGAAGCCCCACCAGTGCGAGGCCTTCGGCACCGTCTGCACCCCGCGCGCACCGCTCGGCGCCACGATGGTGTCCAGCGAGGGGGCGTGCGCGGCGTACTACCTGTACCGGCGGCTGGGCGTGCCGGACACGTCCGTCCGGGGCCGGGAGGCCCAGCAGCCCCGGGAGGCGGGTCGCGTTGGCTGACATCGAACTGCGCACCGAACCGCGCACCGAACTGCTCGGCGAACATCCCGGTGAACTTCCCGGTGAACTTCCCATCGGGCGGCCGGACTTCTCCGGCTGGAGCTGCCCGCTGCCGCTGCGCGACCACCCCCGGGTGGTGATGGGCCACGGCGGCGGCGGGGCGCTGTCCGCCGAGCTGGTGCAGAACCTCTTCGCGCCGGCCTTCGGCGGCCCGGTGCTCGCCGGACTCGGCGACTCCGCCGTGCTGGAGCTGGGCGGCGCCCGGCTCGCCTTCTCCACCGACTCCTACGTGGTGCGGCCGCTGTTCTTCCCCGGCGGCTGCATCGGCGACCTCGCCGTCAACGGCACGGTCAACGACCTCGCCATGAGCGGGGCCAGGGCGGCCTACCTGTCCTGCGGCTTCATCCTGGAGGAGGGGGTGGAGATGGCCGTGGTGGACCGGGTCGCCCGGGCGCTCGGCACCGCCGCACGTACCGCCGGGGTGGAGGTCGCCACCGGGGACACCAAGGTGGTCGAGGCCGGGCACGGGGACGGCGTCTACCTGAACACCGCCGGGTTCGGGCTCGTTCCGGCCGGGGTCGACATCCGGCCGCAGCGAGCCCGGCCCGGTGACGTGGTGATCGTCAGCGGGCCGATCGGGCTGCACGGCGTGGCGATCATGAGCGTCCGGGAGGGCCTGGAGTTCGGCGTCGAGGTGCGCAGCGACAGCGCGGCGCTCGGCGGCCTGGTCGAGGCGATGCTCGTGGCCACCGCCGACCTGCACGTGCTGCGTGACCCCACCCGGGGCGGCCTGGCGGCGGCGCTCAACGAGATCGCGGTCGCCGCCGGGGTCGGCGTCGTGATCGGCGAACGCGACGTCCCCGTTCCGGAGCCGGTGGCCAACGCCTGCGCGGTGCTGGGCCTGGACCCGATGTACATCGCCAACGAGGGCAGGCTCGTCGCCTTCGTCCCGCGCGGTTCCGCGGACGCCGTGCTCGCCGCCATGCGCGCCCACCCGCTCGGCGCGGAGGCGGTGGTGATCGGCGAGTGCGTCGAGGAGCACCCGGGGATGGTCGTCGCCCGGACCGGTTTCGGCGGCACCCGGGTGGTCGACCTGCCGATGGGTGAGCAGCTGCCGCGGATCTGCTGACGCCGCGTACGCCGGTGCCGCCCCTGGGGACTACTCCCCGGGGCGGCACCGGCGTTCGTGTGCCCGGCTCGGCGCGGCGCGTCCGTCAGGGCGGTCACACGGGCCGTTCCGCCGGGAGGGGCCCGCGGCCGCGGGACTGGGCGAGCAGCCAGCCGTAGACCTCGGGATCGTCGTACGTCCGCGTCCAGGAGTCGTGGCCGACCCCCGGGTAGCGGGTGAACCGCACCGGGCCGCCCAGCTCCCGCAGCGCGTCGACCAGCCGTTCGGTGTGGGCGACCGGGATGACCTCGTCCTCGTCGCCGTGGAAGGTCCACACCGGTACGGCCGTGAGCCGCGGTGCGGACTCCCGCAGCCAGGAGCCGCAGACCGGGACGGCGGCGGCGAACCGGTGTGGGTAGCGGGCGGCGAGCGCCCAGGAGCCGGTGCCGCCCATGCTGAGGCCGGTCACGTACCGCCGGTCCGGATCGACCCGCACCTCCCGTTCCACCTCCGCCACCAGGCCGGCCAGGGCGCTCAGCTCCGCCACCCAGGAACTGTGCGACGGGCACTGCGGGGCCACCACCACGAACGGCAGCCGCGCCCCCTCGGCGATCTGCCGCACCGGCCCGTGCGCGGTCAGGAGCGTCAGGTCCTCGCCGCGCTCCAGCGCGCCGTGCAGGAAGAGCAGCAGGGGCCACGGCTCGGGCCCGTCGTGGTAGCCGTCCGGCAGCGACAGCAGGTACCCCAGGTCGTTGCCGTCGTCGTCGACGGCGAACCGGCGGTGCTGGAAGGGTGCGGACATCGGTTTCCTCACGGGCGCCGGGCGAGGGGACGGATCCGCCCCGCCGCCATCCCTACCCCGCCGGTGACCCGAAGGCATCGCCGTTCAGCGCACTCTCGCGGGCGGTTTGGCCGGGCGGTGGTTGACAGCGGGATTGCGGCGGTCGACAGGGGTGAACAGAGGTGTTACACCAGGTGCGTTCAGCGCCTCGGGAGAGTGGTCCGCGTCGGACGCTCCGTCCTGCGTGGCGGCAGGGAGGCGGCCGTGACCCTTCGTCGTACGGAAGTCGGAGTATGAGCCCACTGAATTCACCGGACTGGGAGGACGTCGTTGTCGGAGCGGCGGCCGTGGACGAACTTTCCCTGTGGGGTGGTGAGTTGATCATCGATCGGCCGACGGGCCGGTTGGCGGCGGAAGGCATGGACCTACCGGACCTCAGGGCGCAGCTGTGTGAGGTGGCCGAGGCCTGGGAGGAGGTCGCGCCCGAGGAGCTCGACGCCTGCGACGGCCTGCGGGCCGTTCTGGAGGCCGACGTGGAGGCGCTCCAGGCCCGGTGGCAGCACGTCGCCGGGCTCCCCGACGCGTCGGAAGCGGTGGCGGCCGGCGTGTCGGGGCACTCGGGCGCTCGGGGCGCGGCGGTGGCCGTGAACGCCGCGCTCCGCGAGGCGGACCGGGACGACCTCGCCCTGCGCGGTGTCCCCGAGTGGCAACAGCTCCGTGCGGTGCGTGACGCGGTCTCCCGGGTCTGGCAGACGCTCGTCGCGCGGGCCGGCGAGGCGGCGGGCCGGCTCCTGCGCGACCGGCGCGTGGCGGAGTTCCTGCGCACCATGTCGATCCGCGCCTGCGAGACGATCGCCCGGCTCGCCCGGCTGGCGGCCGACCGCCTCCGCGGGGGCCGGGCGGCGCCGGCGAGCGCGGAGGCGCTCCTCGCGCTCGGCCGCGCGGCGAGTGCCTACGGCAGGTCCGCGCGGCAGTCGGGCGATCCGGCCGCGGCGGAAGCGCTGCTCGTCCTCGGTGCCGGACCTCGCGAGGACCCGGCATGGCACGTCGTGTGACCTTTCGGGCCCGCTGTCAGGTGTAGAGGGCGGCGGCGCGGCGGGTCGCTTCGGTGAGGCGGGCGCGGAGTTCGGGTGGATGGAGGACCTCGGCTTCCGGGCCGAGGCGGAGGAGTTCGAAGTAGCCGATCTCCCAGGACTCGATCGGCAGGGTCACGGTGACCCAGCCGTCGGCGTCCGGGGAGCCCGCCGTGGCGAGGGCGTCGGAGGCGGCGGTCGGTTCCAGCAGGACGGCGAGGTTCTCGACGGCGAGCGGGCTCAGGCGCACCACCGCCCGCTCGCGCAGCATGGCGCGGGTGAACTCCCGTGCCGCCGCGGCCCAGTGGTCGGCGAGGTCGAACTCGGGGTCGCGTTCGAACCGTTCGTCGCCGGCCTCGGCGGTCTCGAAGCGGTCGACCCGGTACGAGCCGAACCGGCCGGACGGGCCGCGCGCCACGAGGTACCACTGCCCGGCCTTCAGGACCAGGCCGTACGGCTCCAGCCGGCGCTCCCGGGTGCCGCCGCGCGCGGCGTAGCGGGCGTGGAGGACGCGGTCCTCCCACACGGCGCGTGACACCTCGGCGAGGAGCGGAGGGGCCGCGGCGTCGCGGAACCAGGCCGGTGCGTCGAGGTGGAAGCGCCGGGTGGCGGCGGCGGGGGCGTCGCCCAGGGCGGCGGCGACCTTCAGGCGCGCGGCGCGGGCCTGCCCGGCCAGGCCCATGTCGCGCAGCGGGCCCGGCAGCCCGGCCAGGTGCAGGACCTCGGCCTCGGCCCGGTCGAGGCCGGTGAGACGGGTGCGGTAGCCGTCGACGAGCCGGTAGCCCCCGTCGCGGCCGCGTTCCGCGTACACCGCGATGCCGGCCTCGGCCAGGGCGGCGACGTCCCGCTGGACGGTGCGCTCGGAGACCTCCAGCTCGGCGGCGAGTTCCGCGGCGGTCATCGTCCGCCGGGACTGCAGGAGCAGCAGCAGCGCGATGGCCCGGCTTGCCCGCACGTCGTTCCCTCCGATCGTCCGTCGTCGTCGCGCGCCCCGTGGTCCGGAGGCGGTGCCGTCACCATTCTCACGGGTGGGTCCGACAGGCGGGCTTATGTCTCGTCGGCCTTGTCCGTCTCGTCCGTCTCGTCCGTCTTCCCGACGAGCTTGGCGTAGTCGGGGGCGAACACGGTCATCCACTGCGGGTGCAGCCGGTAGTAGACCACGTCGTTGTCCCAGTCGAAGGCGTCGGCGCCGTAGAAGTCCCGGAAGTACGCGAGCAGGTCCGGCCAGTCGGCGGCCGGCTCGCCGTCGTGGGGGTTGAGGATCTCCACGGTGCCGTGGGTGAACACGCCCAGGTCCTCCCCGCGCATGTGCGCGACGCTGGCGGCGGGCCGGGCGGCGAGGTGCCGGGCCTTGGCGGCACCTCGTGCGGTGCCGAAGTGCCACTTCCCGTGCAGGAAGTGCCCGTCCGCGCCGCTGATCCGCGGCTCGCCCTTCGCCGTCACGGTCGACAGCGCCAGCGTGCACATGCCGGTGAGCACGCGCGTGAGCTGCTCGGCGGTGAGCGTGCTCTCGCTGCTGATGATCGACCGCAGGTGCGCGGTGGAGCGGGAGAGCGAGGCGTCGAGGAGGGCCTGGAGCCGGCGGAGCTCGTCGGGTGTTTCGCGCATGGGGGTCCTTGTCTGTGCGGTGTCCGGCCCGGCGCCACCACGACGCCGGCCGGTGAACCCCACTATCCCGGCCAATCCCGACATCCTCTGTCGTGATTCCCGGACGGACCTCTCCGGACGGATCTTTCCGGACGGACCTCTCCCGGAACGACCGCCCCGCCTGCCGCCCGGCCCTCCCTACCGCAGCACGGACTCCAGGAAGTCGCTGCCGAGCCGCGTCACGACCGGGATGTCGAGCTGGTGGAGGACGTAGCGGCCCCGGCGCTGGGTGATGACCAGCCCGGCCTTCTTCAGGACGGCGAGATGGCGGGAGACCTCCGGCGCGGTGATGCCGTACGCGTCGGCCAGCTCGCTCGTCGAGTACGCGCCGCGAGCGAGGTTGCGGCACAGACTCATCCGCATCGGATGCGTCAGCGCGTCCAGGCGCAGCTTGACCGTCTTCACGGACTCGGTGCCGCCGACCTCGTGGGCGGCGGCCGGGTACTGGATCACCGGCTGCCAGCCCGGCCCGTAGAGGGTGAAGAGGTGCGGCCAGCCGAAGACGGTCGGCAGCAGTGTGACGGCGGTGCCCCGGGCGTCGGTGCGGCCGTGGAGCAGCTTGTCGACGACGATGCGGCTGCCGTGCTCGTCCTCCTCCAGGCTCATCGCGGGTGACGCCGCCCTGAGCGCTTCCGCCAGCCCCTTGCGGCGCAGCAACTCGGTCTTGTGCTGGGCGTCGGCGGCGAGCTGGACGCGGACCCGGCGCCAGGTGTCGGCGAAGAACGCCTGGTCGCAGTCCTCCAGGAGCCGCCGGATCCAGGCGCGGGTGGCGGTGGGCTCGGCGAGCATCCGCTCGACGAAGGCCGCCTGGCGCGGGCCGCGGGCCGCCGCCAGGTCGAGCGCGCGGCGCCGCGACCACTCGTCGACCAGCGGCGAGGGCAGGCCCCTGGGGTAGTGGCTGGTGCTGCACGAGATCTCCAGCGCCGCGCCCACGAACTTCTCGTCGTCCATGCGGTCGAGGTCGTCGAGCTCCTCGGCGAGGGTCTCCCGGGGCTGGGGCGGCATCAGGAAGTCGGAGCGGGTCGAGCGCCACATGAAGTCGGCCTCGAGCAGCCGGTCGGCCAGTTCCGGGGTGAGCGCGGCGGAGGTCGTCGTCGTCCACGCGTGCAGCCGGGCGTGGTGGGCGGGCTCGGCGAGCGCGTGCAGCGCGTTGCTCAGCTCGGCCAGGGGCGAGGGGCGGAAGATGATCCGCTCGTGCGGCAGTCCGGTGATGTCAATGGTCACGCTCACCCGCCCATGGTGCCTGGCGCCCCTGCGGCCGGGGCGGGCGGGGGGAGTGGTTCCGTCATTTGACGGGGGTCGTCAATCGACGGGACTCGTGGGGCGGCCGGGGTGCACGGTGGGCGCATGAACGCACTGCACCAGCACCTCTTCGACAGCTACCGGGCCGCCCAGCACGACGAGCCGGCTCCGCCCGCTCCCGGTACCCACGACGTCGCGGTGCTGCGCGCGGCCCGCGACCACCGCCGCTTCGAAGCCGTCCTCGCCGGCCGCCCGACCACCGGCCGGCTCCGCCTGGCCCTCCGGCTGGCCCTGCGCCGCCGGCGGCGGGCCGGGGCGTGCTAGCCGCTCCTCAGAGGGGGCGTTCGGGACCGCGTCGGGAACGCTGGAGGACCCGGGAGCGTAGCCTGCTCCCGGGTCCCTTGTTGCCGCCCAGTTGCGCACACCGGCACGTTGAAGGGTCGCGGATCAGATTGAAATCGACGCGTTCTGCCTTTGAACTACCGTGCCACGGAGCGGCACAGACAGGACTCGAACCTGCATTCGTCGATGGTCGTCCACACCCGGTCGATCCGGTGTTCGGCGGCGAATGCTGAGACTGGAGCGAGAGTCTGAGATTCACGGGGTCTGCCTCTGCCTGCTTGGGCTACCCCGGCCGGTGGTGCCGGGGGGAGGACTCGAACCTCCACTGTGACCCCTGGTCAGCTTCAACATCAGTGTCAGCTTTTCGCACCGCGCAGCCGCACCCGCCCGGTTTCCCCGGACAGGAGCCTCGGCGCTCGGTGCACCCGCCCGGCTCCCCGGACGGGCGATCAGGAGGCTACCGGAAGAGGTAGCCGAAGACGGCGTCACCCACCCGCTGGTCGGTGACCTCGGTGGCGTTGGCCTCCTCGCGGGCGAACTTGACCGCCTGCTGGAGCTTCTCCACCCGCTCGGCCAGCTCGTTCACCCGGCGGGCCGGCAACGCGCCGGAGAACTTGACCGTGGTCCAGTAGCCGACCGCGACGTCCTCGTAGTAGACCTCGACCTGGGCCGGGTGCTTGTCCGTGGCCTCGGCCTTGACGTGGTTGCGCGGCACCTTCTTGGTCCGGATGGTGCGCACCGGCTCGGTCTTCCAGGAGTCGGTGGACGGGTCGAGGTTCCAGGACTCGGAGGCGTCCAGCACCGGGAGCTTCTTCACGAAGGTGAACAGGTCGGTGAGCTGCTTCTCCAGGAAGAGCAGGTACGGCACCGGCACCCGGGCGAGGAGGACCTGGCCGTCCACCACCACGTCGGCGGCGGCGCCGACGTTGGCCCAGTCCTTGGTGGCCGTCACGTCGAAGAGCCGGGTGAGGGTCTGCGCGGTGGAGCGCAGGATGTCCTCGGCCTTCATCTGCACGCGGGTGGACTCCGGCGGCAGCTGCTCGCCCTCCTCGTCCTTGGGCTGGTAGGTGCGGGAGATCCCCGCAAGCAGCGCGGGCTTCTGCAGGTCCTGGTGGGCCTGGGTCAGCTCCTGGAAGGACTTGGACTTGACGCCCTTTTCGACGGCGATGATCTGGTTCAGCTTTGCCACGTCCGGGACGCTAGCAGGATCGAACTGACCAGCGACACCGAATTACTGACCGGGCGCCGGCCCGGTGGAGGTCCGGGGCTCCGGTCGGACCCCGGCGGCCGGGGGCCGTACGGGCGCTCCTCGCCGCTTGCGCGGCGTGCTGGGCCGATCGGATGGAGCCTCGCGGTTCGCGGTCCGCCCCGGTGGTGGGAGCGCGGGTGGGCGGCGGTGCGCGGGCTAGGTTCGTCCGCGTGACCGGCAACGACGTAGTTCTGGCGCTGGTGGTGGTCACCGCGCTGGGTTTCGACTTCACCAACGGCTTCCACGACACCGGCAACGCCATGGCGACCTCGATCGTCACCGGAGCCCTCCCGCCGCGCGTGGCGGTCGGGGTCTCGGCGGTACTGAACCTGGTGGGCGCGTTCCTGTCGACCGCGGTCGCCGCCACGATCGCCGGCGGCCTGGTGCAGAGTGCCGACGTGACGCTGACCGTGGTCGTGGCGGGCCTGACCGGCAGCATCCTGTGGAACCTGGCGACCTGGTACGCCGGGATCCCGTCCAGTTCCTCCCACGCGCTGGTCGGCGGCGTGGTCGGGGCGACCATGGCGGCGGCCGGGGCGTCGGCCGTCAAGTGGCAGGGCCTCGTCTCCAAGGTGATCGTGCCGGCCGCGCTGTCGCCGGTCATCGCCGGGTCGGTGGCCGCGCTCGGCACCTACCTCGTGTACCGCGTGACCCGCGGCGTCGCCGAAGGCTCGCGGACGCGCGGCTTCCGCGGCGGCCAGGTCGGTTCGGCCTGCATGGTCTCGCTCGCCCACGGCACCAACGACGCGCAGAAGACCATGGGCGTCATCACCCTGGCCCTGATCGCCAACGGAACGCTGCACGCCGGGGCGAAGGCGCCGGACTGGGTGATCGCCTCCTGCGCCACGGCCATCGCCCTGGGCACCTACATCGGTGGCTGGCGGGTCATCAGGGCCCTGGGCAAGGGGCTGGTGGAGATCGAACCGCCGCAGGGGATGGCCAGCGAGTCGGCCTCGGCCGCCGTCATCCTCTGCTCCGCCGACTTCGGCTACTCGCTCTCGACCACTCACGTCGCCACCGGGTCGATCCTCGGATCGGGGGTCGGCAGGAGCGGCGCGGTCGTGCGGTGGAACATCGC
Source organism: Kitasatospora sp. NPDC032121 (assembly GCF_055580145.1). NCBI lineage: Bacteria > Bacillati > Actinomycetota > Actinomycetes > Kitasatosporales > Streptomycetaceae > Kitasatospora > Kitasatospora sp. NPDC032121. The sequence goes on from NZ_JBVILX010000007.1 coordinate 293,633, forward strand.
CCGCCGCATGGTGGTGGCCTGGGCGCTCACCCTCCCGGCCGCGGGGCTGGTCGGGGCGTTGGCCTACTGGGCCGCCGACGGGATCGGCGGCACCGTCGGTGTGGTGGTCGTCTTCATCGTGCTGGTGGCGGCCTCGGTCGCCTTCTACGCCGCGTCCCGCCACCCGGCCGTCACGCCGGAGAACGTCAATGCCGCCTGGACGGGCTCGGTCGTCCCCGAGCCCGTCGTCGACGAGCCGGCCCACACCGACGAGGTGGCCTCGTGAACCCCTGGATCGATCTGAACGCGGTCTTGAAGATCGTGGTGGTCGGCTTCCTCGCCGGCGCCGGCCTGCCCGCGGTGTTCGCCGTCGGTGTGCGTGCCCTCTACCCCCCGGTCGGGCCGGTCGGACCGGTCGGGGGCGGGGCCGGGGGTGCGGTCGGGGCGCCACGCGCCAGGGCCGGGGCGTTCGGCGTCACCGTCGCCGCCGTGTGCTTCGCGGTGATCCTCGCCGCGATCGGCTGGGGCATCTCCATCATCGTCAACCACAGCTGAGCGCCCGGGGCCGGTTCATCCACCACCACCTCGGCGAGTACCGCGAGGTGCTGCCCGCTCACGAGGGGGCCCTGCGGCTGCGGCAGGCCGTCGGCGACACCGAGGCGGCCCGGGCCCGGCCGAGTGCTCCTGCCGGGTCGCAGCCGCCCCGCTGAACCTCGGCCCGGAAATCCCTGACGGTCGTTCCTCGGAGGGGGGAGCGAATCCGGAGTTTTGACATTCCGCTTAAAGTCATACAGTCTTCTCGGCATGTCTGACCGTCACCCGATCGAGTGCGCCGCCATTGAGCTGGCGCTGATCGGCGTGGCCGCGCACTGCGTTTCCGACAATCTCTGTCGCTGAATCCGCCTGTCCCGAAGCCTTCGCGGTGATCGCCGCGCTTCGGGGCGTCGCCCCTTCCCGCGGGCGCGGTGCCGCTCCATCTTCCCGAGGCCTCACTGTCGCCCGCCTTCCTCCGTACACCATCGGTAGCGAAAGGCTCCCTTTCCGATGTCTCGAACCACCTTCACCCCTCGCCGCCTCGCCCTGGCGACCGTCACCGCCGCGCTCGTCGTCGGACTGGCGGCGTGCGGACCGAAGGCCGACGGCGGTGGTGGCACCGGCAAGGACGCCGCACCGCAGCAGGGCGGCACCCTCACCGTCCTCAACCAGCTCCCGCAGGACCAGTTCGACCCCGCACGGCTCTACACCTCCGGCGGCGGCAACGTCCCCTCCCTGGTCTTCCGCACCCTCACCACCCGCAACCGGGTCGACGGCGCGGCCGGCACCAAGGTCGTCCCCGACCTCGCCACCGACACCGGCACCCCCTCGGAGGGCGCCACGGTGTGGACGTACCACCTCAAGGACGGCCTGAAGTTCGAAGACGGTTCGCCGATCACCACGGCCGACATCAAGTACGGCATCGAGAGGTCATTCGCGCCCGAACTCTCCGGTGGCGCACCGTTCCTGAGGGACTGGCTGGTCGGCGCCGCCGACTACCAGGGCCCGTACAAGGACGGCCGCACCCTGGACGCCATCGAGACGCCGGACGAGAAGACCATCGTCTTCCGCCTCAACAAGCCCGAGGGTGACTTCCCCTACCTCGCCACCCAGACGCAGTTCGCGCCCGTCCCGAAGGCCAAGGACACCGGGACCAAGTACCAGGACCACCCCGTCTCCTCCGGCCCCTACCAGGTCGTCAAGAACGAGAACGACGGCACGCACCTCGTCCTCAAGCGCAACCCCAACTGGTCGGCGGCGACGGACGATCAGCGCAAGGCGTACCCCGACACCGTCGACGTGCAGTCCGGGCTCGACCCGGCGGTGATCAACCAGCGGCTCACCGCGAGCACCGGGGCCGACGCGGCCGCCGTCACCACCGACACCAACCTCGGCCCCTCCGAACTCGCCCAGGTCAAGGACGACAAGGCCCTCGCCGCGCGGGTCGGCACCGGCCACTTCGGCTTCGTCAACTACCTGGCGTTCAACCCCAAGGTCAAGCCCTTCGACGACCCCAAGGTCCGGCAGGCCGTCGCCTACGCGATCAACCGCACCTCGGTGGTCAACGCCGTCGGCGGCTCCTCGCTCGCCGAGCCCGCCACCACCTTCCTGCCCAACCAGGAGACCTTCGGGTACACGCCGTACGACCCGTTCCCGGCCGGCGCCACCGGCAACCCGGAGAAGGCCAAGGAGCTGCTGAAGGAGGCCGGTTACCCGGACGGCCTGACCATCACGCTCACCCACTCCACCGCGACCGGCAAGGCCTACGGCCCGGACGTGGCCACCGCCGTCCAGGACGGGCTGAAGGCGGCCGGGATCACCGTCCAGCTGGAGCCCCTGGACTCCACCAGGTACTCCAAGACGATCCACGGCGTCGGCACCGAGCCCGGTCTCTTCCTCACCGGCTGGGGCGCCGACTGGCCGTCCGGCGGCCCGTTCCTGGCGCCGATCTTCGACGGCCGGCAGATCGTCACCGACGGCTCCAACTTCAACACCGCGCAGCTGAACGACCCCTCGGTGAACGACGAGATCGACCAGATCAACAAGATCACCGACCACGCCGAGGCCGCCAAGCGCTGGGGCGCCCTGGACAAGCGCATCGGCGACCAGGCCCTGACCGTCCCGCTGTACCACCCCGTGTACAAGCGGCTGTCCGGCAAGGACGTCCGCAACATCGTGATCAGCGACTGGACCGGCGTGCTGGACATCTCCCAGGTCGCGGTCAAGTAGCGGCCGGAACGGACGGATCGAACGGACCATCATGGCTCCACAGGAACCCAGCGCCGGGGAGGCCCTCGCGGTCTCCCCGGCCCCCGGGGGACGGCAGGTGTGGCGGCGGCTGCTCGCGCGGCGCACCGCCCTCGCCGCCGGCCTCGTCATCGTCCTGCTCGTCCTGATCGCGGCGGCGGCACCGCTGCTCAGCGCGCTCGAAGGGCAGGACCCCACCAGCTTCCACAACGACCTGCTCGACTCGGCGGCCGGCGGCGTGCCCACCGGCTCCTTCGGCGGCATCAGCGCCGACCACTGGCTGGGCGTCGAACCGGGCACCGGGCGCGACGTCTTCGCCCGGCTCGTCCACGGCGCCCGGATCTCGCTGCTCGTCGCCGTCGGCGCCACCGTCGTCCAGGTCGCCATCGGTGTCCTGGTCGGCCTCGCCGCGGGCCTCGGCAGCCGGGTGCTCGACCAGCTGATCGGCAACACCACCGAGGTGATGCTCGCGCTGCCCTCGCTGGTCTTCGCCATCTCGCTGATGGCCGTCGTGCCCTCCGACTTCCCCCGCCCGCTCCTGCTGACCCTGGTCATCGGGCTGCTGGGCTGGGCCGGCACCTCGCGGATCGTCCGGGCGCAGACGCTCGCCCTGCGGCAGCTCGACTACGTGGCCGCGGCCCGGCTGGCCGGCGCCACCCGGTGGCGGATCGCCCGCCGGGAACTGCTGCCCTCGCTTGCCGCGCCGGTCGTCACCTACGCGGCGGTGCTGCTGCCGGGCAACGTGATCGCCGAGGCCGGGCTGTCCTTCCTCGGGGTGGGCGTCAAGCCGCCGACCTCGTCCTGGGGCCAGATGCTCTCCGGCGCCACCACCTGGTTCCGCGCGGACCCGACGTACGTGCTGCTCCCGTCCGCGCTGCTGTTCGTCACCGTGCTCTCCTTCACCGTGCTCGGCGACGCCGTCCGCACCGAGCTCGACCCCCGGGCGGCCTCCCGGCTGCGGGTCGGGGCGTCGAGCGGCGGCGCGGCCTCGGCGGGCGCGGGGCCCTCCGGCGCCGGTTCGTCGAACGCGGGCCGCCCCGGCCCGTCGAACGCCACCGAGGAGGCCACCGCATGACCCGCTTCCTGCTCCGCAAGGCCCTCGGCATGCTCGGCGTGCTGCTCGCCCTCTCCGTGATCGTCTACGCGGTGTTCTACATCGCCCCCGGCGACCCGGCCCAGCTGGCCTGCGGCGAGAAGTGCAGCCCCGCCCAGGTCGCCCAGGTGCGCGAACGCCTCGGCCTCGACGCCCCCGTGTACCTCCAGTACGCCCACTTCCTCCAGGGCATCGTCGCCGGCCGCGACTTCAGCGCCGGCACCGGACTGCTGCACTGCCCGGCCCCCTGCCTCGGCGTCTCCTACCGCAGCGGCGAGCAGGTCACCGACATGATCACCGCCCGGCTCCCGGTGACGGCCTCGCTGGCACTCGGCGCGATGGTGCTCTGGCTGCTCCTCGGCGTCGGCACCGGACTGCTCTCCGCGCTGCGCCGCGGCCGGCTCAGCGAGCGCCTGCTGACCGCGCTGACCCTGGCCGGAAACTCCGTCCCGGTCTTCGTCCTCGGCCTGGTGCTGCTCATCGTCCTGTGCGCCCAGCTCCAGTGGCTGCCGTTCCCGAGCTACGCGCCGCTCACCGAGGACCCGGAGCAGTGGTTCTGGGGCCTGCTGCTGCCCTGGATCACGCTCGCCCTGTACGAGTCCGCCAAGTACGCCCGGCTGACCCGCTCCTCCCTGCTGGAGACCCTCGCCGACGACCACATCCGGACCTTCCGGGCGTACGGCGTCAGCGAACGGCACCTGGTGACCAGGCACGCGCTGCGCGGCGCGCTCACCCCGGTGATCGCGCTCACCGCGATCGACCTCGGGACGATGTTCGGGGGAGCGGTGCTGACCGAGTCGCTCTTCGGCCTCCCGGGGCTCGGCAAGCTGCTGGTCACCTCCGTCGGCCTGATCGACCTGCCGACCGTCGTCGGACTCACCCTCGTCACCGGGTTCTGCGTGGTCCTCGCCAATGTCGTCGCGGACGTGCTGTACGCGGTGACCGACCGAAGGGTGGTCCTGACGTGAGCACCGAACCCCTCGTCGACGTCCGGGACCTGGTCGTCGACTTCCCGGTCGGCGACGGCCACGTCCGCGCCGTCGACGGCGTGGGCTTCACCCTGGGGGCCGGACAGGCGCTCGGCATCGTCGGCGAGTCCGGCTCCGGCAAGAGCACCGTCGCCTACGGACTGCTCGGCCTGCACCGCGGGAGCGGCGCCCGGATCGGCGGCTCCGTCCGGGTCGCCGGCGTCGACGCCGTCACCGCCGAGGACGCGGAACTCCGGCGGCTGCGCGGCGGACTGGCCGCCATGGTGTTCCAGGACCCGCTCTCCGCGCTCGACCCGTACTACGCGGTGGGCGACCAGATCGCCGAGGTCGTACGGGTCCACCGGCCCGTCTCGCGCCGGGCCGCCAGGGCCCGGGCCGTCGAGGTGCTCGACCGCGTCGGCATCCCCGACGCGGCGCGGCGCTCGCGGTCGCGTCCGCACGAGTTCAGCGGCGGCATGCGCCAGCGGGTGCTGATCGCGATGGCCCTGGCCTGCGAGCCCCGGCTGCTGGTCGCCGACGAGCCGACGACCGCGCTGGACGTCACCGTCCAGGCCCAGATCCTCGACCTGCTGCACGAGTTGCGCGCGGAGACCGGCGCCGGACTGGTGCTGGTCACCCACGACCTGGGCGTGGTCGCCGGGAGCGTCGACCGCGTGCTGGTCATGAAGGACGGCCGGGCGGTGGAACACGGCCCCGTCACCGAGGTGCTGGGCGCCCCGCGCGAGCCGTACACCCGGGCGCTGCTGTCCGCGGTGCCCCGGGTCGACGCGCCCGGTGCCCCGGAGACGACGGGTCGTCCGAGCGAGCCGGCCGGCGGCGACGTCCTGCTCGAAGCGACCGACCTGCGCCGGGAGTTCGCCACCCGCGGCACCCTCAGCCGGCGCACCGCCCCCGTCACCGCCGTGGACGGCGTCTCGCTCACCGTACGGGCCGGCGAGACCCTGGGCATCGTCGGCGAGTCCGGCTCCGGGAAGACCACCCTCGGGCGGATGCTCGTCCGGCTGCTGGAGCCGACCGGCGGGCAACTCCACTACCGGGGGCGCGACATCGGCGCGCTCGGCGAGAAGGAACTGCGCCCGCTGCGGCGCGAGCTGCAGATGGTCTTCCAGGACCCGGTCTCCTCGCTCAACCCGCGCCGCACCATCGGGGAGTCCGTCGCCGACCCGCTGCGCATCGCCGGAGAGCGCGACGAGCGCCGCATCCGCGCCCGGGTCGGCGAACTCCTCGAACGCGTGGGGCTCGACCCCGACTGGTACCACCGCTATCCGCACGAGTTCTCCGGCGGACAGCGGCAGCGGGTCGGCATCGCCCGGGCGCTCGCACCCCGGCCGCGGCTGATCGTCTGCGACGAACCGGTCTCCGCGCTGGACGTCACCACGCAGGCCCAGGTGGTCGAGCTGCTGGGCGAGTTGCAGCGCGACCTCGGACTCGCGCTGGTCTTCATCGCCCACGACCTCGCCGTGGTCCGGCAGGTCAGCGACCGGGTCGCGGTGATGCGGGCCGGGCGGATCGTGGAGCAGGGCGACGCCGACACGGTGTACGACTCGCCCCGACACGCGTACACCAAGGGGCTGCTGGCCGCCGTGCCGGTGCTGGACCCGGCCGAGGCCACCGCCCGGCGCGACGCCCGGCTGGCGGCCGCCGGAGTCTGACCTGGCACCGTCGCCTGACCGGCCGCCGGAGCCTGACCGGGCCGGCCCGCATCTCTCGGGGTGCGGGCCGGCCCGGGGGCGCGCGGCCGGCGGCGGGAAACCGGAGGCTGCGGCGCAGGGCGGCCGACAGCTCTGCGTGTGGGGGCCGTCACCCTAAGGTGGTCCCATGCGCGGATCGAAACTCCTGTACGCGGCAGTGGTCCTGATCCTGAGTGCGGCCTCCGTGGCCGTCGCGAGGAACTCCCGGAGCGACACCGCCGAGACCCGCATGGCGCCGGCCATCCTGCTGTCCGACGAGTACCACGAGAACCACCTGCGGCCCGTCGCCGACGAGATCCACCGGCTCGTCGACACCGGCCGCGTCGACGGCGGCGACTTCACCTCGATCGTGTTCCACGGCTACGAGCACCGCCTCGACCTCTACTGGAAGGGGCCCGTCCCCGCCGGGATCACCGAGGCCGTCGACTCCTGGCGCACCCGCACCCGCGAGCAGGTGCGGCACGACCCCGCCGGCCCGGTGAGCCCCGACTACGACGTCCGCTACCACCAGGCCGCCTACTCCCGCTCCGAGATGGACCGGGCCGTCGAACGGTTCGTCACCGCCGTCGGCAACGACACCTCGGAGTGGTCCTCGATCTCACCCGCCAACGACGGCAGCGGCCTCCTGCTGACGTACCGGCCGAAGACCACCAGGCGCCTCGCGCCGGCGAACGCCCCGGTACGCGACTACGAGACCCGGGCCGAGCAGCTCGCCGGCATCCCCGTCCACGCCGGGACCGGCTCCCCGGAGACCTCCACCAGGGGCGGCCGCACCGGCGACGCCCCGCCCTGGTACGCCGGAGCCGACCTCGCCCTGAGCGACAACTCGCGCTGCTCCACCGGAATCCCCGGCTGGGTCGGCAACCGGCGGGTGCTGCTCACCGCCGCCCACTGCCAGACCAGCGGGAACGTCTACAACGGGCAGCGCGTCGTCGGGGAGGTCACCGCCCACGACGACGGCCTCGACGTCGCCGTCGTCACGACCGGCCAGGAGACCGCGGCCCGCTTCTACAGCGGCTCCTGGAACAGCGGCGACTCCCGTCCGCTGTACGGCCCGGCGCGCCTGGACCCGGGCCAGTCCGCCTGCTTCAGCGGCGCCATGTCCGGGCTCCACTGCGAGCTGGAGGTCACGCGTGTGGGCGTCCACTCGTCGTCCGGCCGTACCGACGCGACCGAGGTGAGGTCCCGCAGTGGCGGCGTCGCCGTCGCCCAGGGCGACAGCGGGGGGCCGGCGGTGGCCAACCCGCAGGGCGACGCCATGGCGCCGGTCGGCGTCATCACCGCCGGGAACACCGACACGAAGGTCCCGTGCGGCGCGACGGCGATCCCGACGACCTGCTTCTCGACCGGCTACTACACGCCGCTCGACCCGGTCGCGTCCAGGTTCGGGTTCTCGGCGTCCTGACCGCGCCGGGACCTCTCCTGCGGCGCGCTCAGGGGCCTTGCTAGAAGGTGGAGTTGGTGAACCAGAGGTCCAGCAGTTCCTCGTCTCCGGCGAGGGCGACCCCGGGCGCCGAGCGGTCGATCCGGCCGTAGAGGAGGAGCAGCAGGTCGGCGGCGGTGGCCGAGACGGTGGCGTCGGCGGTCGGGTCGGTCGGGTCGGTCGGGTCGGTCGGGTCGGCGGCGTCCAGGCCGAAGCCGTCGGGGCGCAGGCGCACCAGCCAGTCGCCGTCCCCGTCGGTGCGGGTGAAGCGGACCGTGCGGTCTTCGCCGCGGAGTTCGGCCGTGCGCGGGGCGAAGAAGGCGGCGTACGGCAGGTTGGTGAGGAACTCGTCGACGCCGTCCGCGGCGAGGTCCGGGTCGATCTCGGGCTTCAGCCCCAGCGCGAGTTCGGCGTCGGCGCGGTGGACGAGGGTCTCGAAGAGCATCCGGCGCACCCAGAACCGGGCGTGCTGGTCGGCGCCCCAGGCCCACATCGGGGCGTCGAGGTCGGTCTCGGCGAACGTCGCCCCGGCCTCCGCGCCGGCCTCGGTGAGCCACGCCGGGTAGTCCTCCGCCCGCTCGGGGAGCTTCAGGTCGACGTCCCGGCTGGTGGGCGGTGCCTGGATGCGCTGCCGCAGCAGGACGGTGAACCAGCGCTGGACGCTGCCGGCGTGGCGAAGGAGGTCGGTGAGGGTCCAGCCGGGACAGCTGGGGACGGGGGTGGTCGGGTCGGCGGACCGGACGGCGGTGGCGAACCTGTCGGTCTCGGCAGCCACGGCGGTGACGTGCTCGTTCGGGGTCATGGGCGGAAGCTCCGGGGCTCAGGGGCAGGGGTGGCAGGGGGCGGTGCGGTCTCGGCGGGGCGGCGCGGGTCAGGCGAGGGGCTTGTCGACGACGGCCTTGGTGTGGCTGAACGTGTCGATCGAGTACTCGCCGTGGTAGCGGCCCATGCCGCTCTCGCCGACGCCGCCGAACGGCAGCTCGGGCATCGCCAGGTGGGAGACCGGCAGACCGAAGCTGAGCGCGCCGGAGGAGGTCTCCTCGGCCAGTCGCCGCTTGGTGTCCGCGGACTCGGTGAAGGCGTAGAGGGCGAGCGGCTTGTCGCGCTCGTTGATGAACGCGATCGCCGCGTCGAGGTCGGGCACCGGCAGGACGGGCAGGATCGGGCCGAAGATCTCGGTCCGCATCACCGGGGCGGTCGCGGGCACGTCGGCGAGGACGGTCGGGGCCAGGTAGCGGGTGGCGCGGTCGTGCTCGCCGCCGACGACGGTCCGCCCGTCGCCGAGCAGTGCGGTGAGCCGGTCGAAGTGGCGCTCGTTGACGATCCGTCCGTACTCCGTGCTCGCGGCCGGGTCCTCGCCGTACAGCTCCCGCACCGCGTCGGCCAGTTCGCGTTCCAGGGCGGCCGCGGTGTCGCCGACGGCGAGGACGTAGTCGGGGGCGACGCAGGTCTGTCCGGCGTTGAGGAACTTGCCGCTGGCGATCCGCCGGGCGGTGACGGCGAGGTCGGCGCCGGGGTCGACCACGACCGGGCTCTTGCCGCCGAGTTCCAGGGTGACCGGGGTGAGGTGCCGGGCGGCGGCGGCCATGACGATCCGTCCGACGGCGCCGTTGCCGGTGTAGAAGATGTGGTCGAAGCGCTGCTCCAGCAGCGCGGTGGTCTCCGGGACGGCGCCCTCGACGACCGCGACCGCCTCCTCGCCGAGGTAGCGCGGCAGCAGTTCGGCGATGGCCGCGGAGGTCGCGGGGGCGAGCTCGCTGGGCTTGACGAGGGCGGTGTTCCCGGCCGCCAGGGCGCCGACCAGCGGGGCAAGGGCGAGCTGGAGCGGGTAGTTCCAGGGCGCGATGATGAGCACCACGCCCAGCGGGTCGCGGACGACCCGGGCTTCGGCGGGGCGGAAGAACTCCGGTACGGCGGCCGGCCTCGGCTCCAGCCACTCCGCCAGGTTTCGTACGGTGTGGTCGAGTTCGTTGAGGGTGAAGCCGATCTCGGTCCGGTACGCCTCGGTGGCGCTCTTGCCGAGGTCGGCGTGCAGGGCCTCCTGGAACACCGCGCCCTGCTCGGTGAGCAGGGCGCGCAGGGCGGCCAGCTTGTCCAGGCGCCAGGCGAGCGGCCTGGTGCGGCCGGTGGAGAATTCGGCCCGCAGGCGGGCGACCACGGAAGGGATGGCGTCGGTCATGAGGGTCTCGCGGTCTTGAGATGGGGAGACGGTGCTTGCTGGCAGAAATTTTCACTACCTGAAGCAATGGTGACCCTAGGGATGAAAGGTTGAGATTGTCAAGCATCCTCCGTCGGATGGGTTGACCGGCCGGCCGCTCGGCGGGCCCGGGCCTCAGGGGCGGTGGCCGGTGAGGCTGTGGGTGGCCGGGCAGCGGCGGCAGGCCGTGCCGCGGGCGGGCGGGCAGCTGCGGGAAGAGGTGCGGGCCGCCCGGGCTGTAGAGGGCGCGGGGCGCAGTACGACGGCACCGGCTGCCAGGGCGAGCCGTTCGGCGGCCGCTTGGTGCGTCCGTAAGCGTTGAGGTGGCCGGCGGCGGGGTGGTCCTCGCTGAGGACGGCGGCGGCGATGCGGCTGCCGCGGACCATGATCTCGTCGGGTTCGAGCCCGGGGACGGCGGCCGTGTCCGGTGTGGAGGTGGGGAAGGCGGCCGTGTCCGCTGCGGAGGTGGGGAGGCTGGAGAGCGCGGAGTGGACGTACCGGTCGACCGGCACGGGGAGAGGGCGGGTGCCGTCCGGCCGGGCCGTAAGTGGCGAGCTGTCAGCGCCGGGCCGTACGTGCCCGACCCCGCCGACGTGTTGCGTCCGCGGTGGGGTCGGGCACTCGGGGGCGGTGGTCAGCTCAGGGTGCGGAGCGAGGCGGCGTCGTAGGGGCGCAGGTCGGCGAAGCGGCCGGAGAGGACCTTGGCGGCCCACTGCGGGTCCTGGAGGAGGGCGCGGCCGACGGCGACCAGGTCGAACTCGTCGCGCTCCAGCCGGTCGAGCAGGTTGTCGATGCCCCGGACCGGCGCGCCCTCGCCCGCGAACGCGCGGACGAAGTCGCCGTCGAGGCCGACCGAGCCGACGGTGATGGCGGGGCGGCCGGTGAGCTTCCTGGTCCAGCCGGCCAGGTTGAGGTCGGAGCCGTCGAACTCGGGGATCCAGTAGCGGCGGGTCGAGGCGTGGAAGGCGTCGACGCCGGCCTCGGCGAGCGGGGTGAGGATCGCCTCCAGTTCCTCGGGGCTCTCGGCGAGGCGGGCGTCGTAGTTGTCCGACTTCCACTGGGAGTAGCGGAAGATCACCGGGAACTCCGCGGAGACGGCCTCGCGCACCGCGGTGACGAGTTCGGCCGTGAACTTCGTGCGGGCGACCGGGTCGCCGCCGTAGGCGTCGGTGCGGCGGTTGGTGCCCGCCCACAGGAACTGGTCGAGCAGGTAGCCGTGGGCGCCGTGCAGTTCGACGCCGTCGAAGCCGATCCGCTCGGCGGCCGCGGCGGCCTCGGCGAACGCGCCGATGACGGCGTCCAGGTCCGCCCGGGTCATCGCCCGCCCCGTGCCCTCGGTGCCGTTCAGCCGGATGCCGGACGGGCCGATGGCGGGGGCGTCGGCGAACGGCGGGTCGCCCTGCTTGCGGACCATGCCGATGTGCCAGAGCTGCGGCACGATGGTGCCGCCCGCCGCGTGGACGTCCTCGGCGACGCGGGCCCACCCGGCCAGCTGCTCCTCGCCGTGGAAGCGCGGGATGTCGTCGCTCTGGCCGGCGGACTCGTGGCCGACGTACGTGCCCTCGGTGACGATCAGGCCGACGCCGGCGGCGGCGCGGCGGGCGTAGTACGAGCGCACGTCCTCGCCGGGCACACCGCCCGGGGAGAACTGGCGTGTCATCGGCGCCATCGCGATGCGGTTGGGCACGGTCAGCCCGTTGATCGTGACGGGTCGGGACAGGATCCCGGCCGCGCGGTCGGCGGCGGTCTCGGTGACGGTCATGGGATTCCTCGCGGTCGCGGTGGCGGTGTGGGCGGCGACGTCGATGTCGCACGCCGGGGCGGAAACGGTTGCCCGTACCAACCACCTCGATGGCCTCGGCATTTCTTCGCGCGCGCTCGGCTCGCTGTGATCCGCGCCACTGTGCGCCGCTGCGTGCTGCTGCGCCGGCCGTCGCCCGGCCGTCCTGCCTCTGAGGCAAATGTACGGACAATAGCTTGCGGTCGATGGCGGGTCTCTCTACTTTAATGTCCGTACATTTCGTCAGGGAGGGACCCCTTGATAACCAGGCATCACCGGATCGTGATCATCGGCGGCGGGACCGCGGGAATCACCGTCGCGGCCAGGCTCCGCCGCGCGGGCGAGCAGGACGTCGCGGTGCTCGATCCGAGCGATCGTCACTACTACCAGCCGCTCTGGACCCTGGTCGGCGGCGGCCGGGCGCCGCTGTCGGAGAGCATCCGGTCGCAGGCGTCCGTCATGCCGAAGGGCGTGGAGTGGATACGCCGCTCCGCGGTCGCCGTCGACCCCGAGGCCCGGGAAGTGACGCTGGACGACGGCGGCACCGTCTCCTACGACCACCTCGTGGTCTGCCCCGGCATCCAGCTGGACTGGGACCGGGTGCCCGGCCTGGAAGCCGGGCTCGGCAAGGACGGCCTGTCCAGCAACTACCTGCCCCAGTACGCCCCCGCGACCTGGCGCTTCATCCGCGAGACCCGCTCCGGCAGCGCGGTGTTCAGCATGCCGACCGGCGCCGTCAAGTGCGGCGGCGCCCCGCAGAAGATCGCCTACCTGGCCGCCGACTACTGGCGCCAGCAGGGCGTGCTCGGCAAGATCGACGTCCACCTGGTGATCCCCGGCGCCGCCATCTTCGGCGTCCCCGAGTTCGCCCGCGTGCTCGACGGCGTGGTGCGCCGGTACGGCATCAAGGTCCACTACGGGAGCGAGGTCTCCGAGGTCCGCCCGGACGCCCGCGAGGTGGTCGTCACCGACCTGGGGAGCGGGGGCACGACGACCCTGCCGTACGACGTCGCCCACGTGGTGCCGCCGCAGAGCGCCCCGGACTGGGTCAAGCGCAGCCCGCTCGCCGGGGCCGACGACCCGGCCGGCTACGTCGAGATCGACAAGCACACGATGCGGCACGTCCGGTACCCCAACGTGTGGGCGCTCGGCGACGCCGGCTCGTCCCCGAACTCCAAGACCGGCGCCGCGGTGCGCAAGCAGGCGCCCGTGCTCGTCGAGAACCTCCTCGCCGCCCTCAACGGCCGGGTGCCCAAGGCCTCCTACGACGGCTACTCCTCCTGCCCGCTGACCACCGCCCGCAACAAGATGCTGCTCGCGGAGTTCGACTACAGCGGGCGGCCCACCCCGTCGATCCCGGTGATCGACACCATCCGCGAGCGCACCGACATGTGGTACCTCAAGCGGCGCGGCCTGCCGTTCCTCTACTGGAACCTCATGCTCCGCGGGCTCGCCTGACCGGTACGGGTCGCACCCCGGCCCCCGCGCAGCCCGCACGGCCCGCCGCACCGCCGCACCGCCGCGACACCCCACCCCATGCCCCGCCCGTACGGCCGCGGGGCTCAACCACCGCTCACCCTCAGGAGCTTGAGATGACGACCGCCGGACCCCTGGTCTTCGTGCAGTTCTACCTGGACTGCCTCTCCCACGCCTCGTACCTCGTCGGCGACCGCACCACCGGCCGGGCCGTCGTGGTCGACCCCCAGCGCGACGTCCACGACTACCTCGCCACCGCCGAACAGCACGGCCTGACCATCGAGCGGGTCATCGAGACCCACATCCACGCGGACTTCCTCTCCGGCCACCTGGAGCTGGCCGAGCGCACCGGCGCGCGCATCTCCTACGGCTCCGCCGCCGTGCTCGACTTCGACACCGACCCGCTGGGCGACGGCGAGCACCTCAGCCTCGGCGCCGTCGACCTGGAGATCCTGCACACCCCGGGCCACACCCCGGAGTCGATCTGCGTCGTCGTGCGCGAACAGGCCGGTGACGCCGTCCCGTTCGGCGTCCTCACCGGCGACACCCTGTTCATCGGCGACGTCGGCCGCCCGGACCTGCTCAGCTCGCGCGGCCGCTCCGCCGAGGAGATGGCCCGTCTGCTGTACCGCTCCACCCGCGCCCTGCTGACCCTCCCCGACGACACGCGCGTCTACCCGGCGCACGGAGCCGGCTCGGCCTGCGGCAAGAACCTCTCCACCGAACTGAGTTGCACGATCGGCAACCAGCGCGGCGGCAACTACGCCCTGGCCGACATGACCGAGGACGAGTTCGTCGCCGTGGTGACCGACGGCCAGCCCGCAGCGCCCGCCTACTTCGCCTTCACCTCGGTGCGCAACCGCCAGGCCCGCCCGGTCCTCGACGAGGACACCCCCGTCCCGCCGCTCACCCCGGAGGAGTTCCTCCAGGCCCGGGCCGGCGGCGCCACCGTGCTCGACACCCGGGACCCGGAGGCGTTCGCCGCCGCCCACCTGCACGGCGCGGTGAACATCCCGCTCGGCGGCCGCTTCGCCGAACTCGCCGGCCAGGTGCTGGACGCCCAGGAGGCCGTCATCCTGTGCGGCGACGCGGACACCGCGCTCGAGGCCCGGAACCGGCTGGCCAGGATCGGCTTCGACCGCGTCCTGGGCGCCCTGGCCGCGCCGGTGGACGCCGTCGGTGCCGCGCAGCTGACCGAGGTCGTGCGGGTGGACGCCGACGAACTCGCCGACCGACTCACCGAGGGCGCGGACGACGTCGAACTGCTGGACGTGCGCGGCCCCGGCGAGATACGCGAGAAGGGCACCATCCCCGGCGCCCGGCTCCTCCCGCTGCCCGAACTGCTCGCCCGCCTCGGCGAGTTGCCGACCGAACAGCCGCTGACCGTGGTCTGCGCCGGCGGCAACCGCTCCTCGGTGGCCGCGTCCGTGCTGCGCGCCCGCGGCTTCGAGGCCACCGATCTGCGCGGCGGCTTCGCCGCCTGGCACGGCGAGGTCCTCCACCCCGCCGACCAGGCCTCGGACGGCGTCACGGCGTGAGCGTCCTGATCACCGCTCTGCTCTGCGGAGCCGTGGTCGGCGTGGCGCTCGGCGCGCTGGGCGGTGGCGGGGGAGTGCTCGCGGTCCCGGCCCTGGTGTACCTGCTGGGCCTGCCGCCCTCCGAGGCAGGGACCACCAGCCTGGTCATCGTGACCGCCACCACCGTCACCGCGCTCGTCCGCCACTCCGGCACCGGCAACGTCAAGTGGCGCACCGGTGCGCTGTTCGCCACGGCCGGAGTCCTCCCCGCCATCGGGGCCTCCCTGCTCGCCCACCGCATCCCGCAACCGGTGCTGACCGCCGCGTTCGCCGTCCTGGCCGCGCTGGCCGCCGCGGCGATGCTGCGCGGCACCCGAACCGCGGGGCGGACGCCGGCGGAGGAGGGCGGCGTGGCGGCGGGTGGCGCCGAGAAGGGCGGCGCGGCAGAGGGGGGCGCGGACGGAGCGTCCGCGAAGCCGGCCGGCCGGGAAGGGTACGCGAGTACGGTCGCGGCCGGAGCAGGCCTCGGGGCGGTGACCGGACTGCTGGGAGTCGGCGGCGGCTTCCTCGCGGTGCCCGCGCTGGTGTCCGTGCTCCGGCTGCCGATGCGCAAGGCCGTCGGCACCAGCCTGGTGGTCGTCCTCATCAACTCGGTCGTCTCCCTCGCCACCCGCCTGACGGTCACGGGCGTGTCCATCGATCCGGCGATCTTCGGGCCGTTCGTGGGCGCCGCCGTCCTCGGCGCCTGGGACGGCAAGCGACTGGCGGCGAAGCTCTCCGGGGCCGCGCTGCAGCGGGCCTTCGCCGTCGTCCTGCTCGCGGTGGCGGCGTTCATGCTGGTCGGCGCCTTCGCCTGACGGCCGCCGCACGACGACCGCGGCCCGCGCGACCGCTGCCCGGGGCACCCCGCCCGGGCGGCGGTCGCCGCCCGTCGTGCCCCGTCGCCGCCCGATCGGCGCGCCCGGCGGGACCGGTGGCCGTCGATTTTGTGCTATCCCCCCGGAGGTACGAACATTCACCTCGTGTCCCGCACCACCCACCCGACCCCTGATCCCCAGGAAGGCGCCGTGACCTCCGAGCCCGGCCCCAGGACCCTCGCGCGAGCCCCGGGCAATCCGCTCTGGGCGCAGCTGCGCGCCGACCTGCTGCGCCGGCTCGACGAGGGCGAGTTCCGCGACGTCTTCCCCGGCGAGCACGACCTCGTCGCCGAGTACCAGGTCAGCCGGCACACGGTCCGCGAGGCCCTGCGCAAGCTCCGCGAGGAGGGCCTCGTCACCGCCCAGCGCGGCAAGGCCTCGCGGTTCACCGCGAGCCGCCCCCTGGAGCAGGACATCGGTGAGGCGTACAGCCTCTTCCGCTCCGTCGAGGAGGTCGGCGCCGTCCAGCGCAGCGTCGTGCGCGCGCTCGACCGGCGCGCCGACGGCGTCATCGCCGCCCGACTGGGCCTCGAGGAGTCCACGCCGCTCGTCTACCTCGAACGGGTCCGCCTGGCGGACGAGGAACCCCTGGCCGTCGACCGGATCTGGCTCCCCGCCGACCTGGCCGACCCGCTGCTCGACGTCGACTTCACCCACACCGCGCTCTACGACGAGCTCGAACGCCACTGCGGCACCCGCATCCGCGGCGGCTGGGAACGCATCCGCGCCGTGGTCCCCGGCCGGGGGGAGCGCATCCTGCTCGACTGCCCCGAGACCACCGCGCTGCTCGCGATCGACCGGCTCGGCCGCGACGCCGACGGGCGGGCGATCGAGTGGCGGCAGACGCTCGTCCGCGCGGACCGCTTCGCCGTCGCCGCCGCGTTCTCCGCCCATGACTACCGGCTGGGCGCCCCGGTCCAGACACCCTGACGGGACCGCACCCTCCCGGCCGAACCGGCCGAACCCGCCCCGACCCGGACGAACCCGCCCCGACCTGGGGGCTCCACAGGCGGGTGCGCGCGGCGCGGGGCCGTCCGGACGAATACGTGGACGGCAGGGACCGCCGGCCCCGGTGTCCGGTGGAAGGTGGCCTGTCGGGCCCTGAGCAGGGTCCGGCCGAGGAGCGACGACGGGACCGGCCGGCCGCCGGCGGCCTGGTCGGCGCGCTCGGCCCGATCGGCCATGCCGTCCTGCACCACCGTTCTACCCGGTCGCCGTCGTCCCGGAGTCCTGACCTCGTCCCGGGGTCCTGACCTCGTCCCGGGGTCCTGACGTCGTTCCCGGAGTCCTGACCGGGACCTTCGGGCCATCCCAGGGGCTGCTCGGCCCCTGGGAACGGCCCGCGGCAACTGCGATCGTGGATCGCACACCGGGTCGTCGGCGTCCTCGCCGCGACCGTCCAACGAGGAAGGCCCGTCATCATGCCGCACGCCGTAGTGGTCGGAGTCGACGGATCGGAACCGAGCGCGGCCGCCGCCGAGTGGGCCGCCCAGGAGGCGCACCGCAGCGGCCGGCCGCTGCGGCTGCTCCACGTCGGGGGTACGGGCTCGCCGGCCCCCGGGGAGCCCGACACCGGCGGCGAGCCGCTGCCGCCGTCGGTGCTCGCCACCCGGGACCACATCGCGAGCGTGCTGCCCGGGCTGGAGCTGACCTGCGACCAGGTGCCCGGGAACCCGGCGTACGCGCTCGCCGCCGCCGGAGGGCGCGACGGCCTGCTGGTGCTCGGCTCGCGCGGTCTGGGAGGGTTCGCCGGGCTGTTGGTCGGCTCGGTCTCGCTGCGGGTGGCGGGCCACGCGAACTGCCCCGTCGTGGTGCTCAGGGCCGGGGCCGACGGTCAGGGCGAGGGCTCCGGCGACGTGGTGCTCGGGCTGGACAGCGACCAGGCCTGCCCGGACCTCATCGCCTTCGCCTTCGAACAGGCGGCGGCGCGGGGCGCGACGCTGCGCGTGCTGGAGAGCCGGAAGGTGCCCGCCGGGCCGTACTCGGCCGAGGGCGTGGTCTACCAGCCGGAGGTCAGGGAGGCGCTGGAGGCCGCGGAGCTGACGAGGCTCCAGGAGGCGCTGGCCCCCTGGCGGGAGAAGCACCCGGAGGTCCGGGTCCAGGCCGAGCTCACCGCCTGGTCGGCCGGACGGGCGCTGGTGGAGGCCTCCCGGAGCGCCTGCCTGACGGTGGTGGGGCGCCGCCGGCCCAGGCTCCACCCGGCCGCGCCCTGGCTGGGCTCCGTCACCCACGCCGTCCTCCACCACGCGCACGGCCCGGTCGCGGTCGTGCCGCACGACTGAGACCGGACCGGCGGACGGCCGTGGGGGGGGGAGGGGGGGGGGGGGGGGGGGGGGGGGGGGGGGGGGGGGGGGGGGGGGGGATGAGCAGAGGGTTCCAGGCGCAGGTGCCCGGTGTGTTCGGCCGGCTCGCCGACGAGGGCCGGTACGCC
>NZ_JBVILX010000007.1:311914-375551 GCF_055580145.1 Kitasatospora sp. NPDC032121
ACACCCCCCCCCCCCCCCCCTTCCCCCCCCCCCCCCCCCCCCCACACCCCCCCCCCCCTCCCCCCCCCCCCCCCCCCCCCCCCCCCCCCCCCCCACGGCCGTTGGCGTGCCAGCCGCGACCGCGCGACGACACTCAGGGCTTGATGGCGACGGCCGCGTAGAAGGAGACCTGAGCGTCGGTGACGGTGGCGGGGAGGGTGTCCGCGGGGGTGTCGGTGTCGTCGCCGTGCCAGCGGTGGGCGGGGACGATGCCGGGGCCGAGGAGGTCGAGGCCGTCGAAGAAGGTCGCGAACTCGGCCTTGGGGCGCAGCCGGAGGGAGGTGCCGGCCTGGTTGTAGATCTCCTGCACCTTGGAGGCGCCGGCCGGGTCGAGTTCGGCGGTGGCGTGGGAGAGGACGAGCGCGGAGCCCGCGGGCAAGGGGTCCAGGAGGTGCTTGACGATGGCGTGGGCGTCGTCGAGGTCGGGGACGAAGTGGAGCAGGGCCACCATCGAGAGGACCACGGGCCGGGTGAGGTCGAGCGTCTCGGCGACCTGGGGGGTGGACAGGATGCCGGCCGGGTCGTGGACGTCGCCGTGGACGTACGCGGTGCGGCCCTGGGGGGTGCTGGTCATCAGGGCGCGGGAGTGGGCCAGGACGACGGGGTCGTTGTCGGCGTAGACCACGCGGGCCGACGGCTCCACGGCCTGGGCGACCTCGTGGAGGTTCGGCGAGGTGGGGATGCCGGTGCCGATGTCCAGCCACTGGCGCAGGCCGCGTCGGGCCAGGGCCCGGGTGGCGCGGTGCATGAAGGCGCGGTTGGCGTGGACCGCGGTGCGCATGGTGGGGAAGACGGTCAGGACGCGTTCGGCGGCTTCGCGGTCGACCGCGAAGTTGTCCTTGCCGCCGAGGAAGTAGTCGTACATCCGGGCGCTGTGCGGAATGTCCTGACGTATCTGCAGGGCTACCGATTCTTCGGACCCGAACTCGGCGGCCGTCGCCACGGTCTCGTCGGTGCTCATTCCCCGCCCCTTCATTGGTGATCACGCCAGGCCCGCGCATTCTAGCCAACTCGCCCGCGCCGCGCGGGAAGTCCGCCTCACGTCCCTCTCCGTCGCGCTCCTTCGGCATTCGGACCCGCGAACTCGCCTGCTGTGACACGATGGTGACGTTTCGTCCACAACCTGAGTGCGGAGCGTGGCGTCTCTACGGATGACAGCGCCCGAGTCGCACCGCTCATGTCTTGGGCCGGACCCTCCGTTGAAAGAGGTGTACCCGTGATCGTCTCCAAGCGGAACTCCCTGCGCCTGGCCGCCGTGGCCACCCTCAGCACCATCTCCCTCGCCCTGGCGGGCGCCGCGATGGCGGCCGCCCCGGCCTCCCAGCCCGCCCCCGCCGTCCCGTCCGTCGCCGCCGCCCCGTCCGCCCTCGTCGCCCAGCCCGTCGCCGTCGCCCCGGCCGTGCCGTCGGCGGCCGCCGTGGGGGCCGGCATCAGCGCCACGCCGTCGGTCAGCTCCGTCCAGGCGTGGCAGCTGTTCCGCGTCACCGGCACGACCACCGGCCTCAAGGCGGGAACCACGGTGACCCTGCAGCAGAAGCAGCGCGGCGCGTGGGTCAGCCTGCCCGCGTCCGTTGCCACGACCCGTACCGGCTCCTACTCCCTCGGCGTGAAGCTCGGCATCAAGGGCCTGAACGAGCTGCGCGTCATCAGCGGAACCGCCGCCTCGCCCGTCTTCACCGTCACCGTGCGCTGACCTCCGACCCATCGACACCCGCCCGCGCGGCGCGCCGAGGCGACCCGACCCTGACGTCGGGGAACCGGCTCGGCGCCCGTGCGGGCTTCGGCGTGCCGTCACGGCGCGGCCGGGCCGTCCGGGGAGTCGCGGGGGTGAACGGTCGACGCGAGGACACAAGGTGTCCTAAAGTGAAGGACGTGTCCTCGACGCTCGAGAGGGCGTCCTCGGGCGCCCTTGAGTGCCCTCGAGCGTCCTGAGGACCGCCGCGACCGTAGAGCGAAGGAGAACCACGGCATGGCCGACACGTTCCAGACGGACAAGTCCGACCTCGTGAACCTGGCCCATCACCGGATGCGGGCCGCGATACCCGACAGCGGCTGGACGGTGCGACAGAAGCTCGCACTGACCTGCCGCATCCTGTTCGACGCCGGGCACGACTCCGGGCTGGCCGGCCAGATCACCGCCCGGGCCGAGCGTCCGGGCACCTACTACACCCAGCGCCTGGGCCTGGGCTTCGACGAGATCACCGAGGACAACCTGCTCCTCGTCGACGAGGACCTCAACGTCCTGGAGGGCGACGGGATGGCCAACCCGGCCAACCGGTTCCACAGCTGGGTCTACCGGGCCCGCCCGGACGTCAACTGCATCATCCACACCCACCCGCTGCACATCTCCGCGCTGTCGATGCTGGAGACCCCGCTGGTCGTGTCGCACATGGACATGTGCCCGCTGTACGACGACTGCGCGTTCCTGGAGAAGTGGCCCGGCATCCCGGTCGGCAACGAGGAGGGCGAGATCATCGCCGCCGCCCTCGGCGACAAGCGCGCCCTGCTGCTCGCGCACCACGGCCAGCTGGTCGCCACCGGGACCGTCGAGGAGGCGTGCACGCTGGCCCTGCTCTTCGAGCGGGCCGCGAAGCTGCAGCTCCTCGCCAGTGCCGCCGGGAAGATCCAGGAGATCCCCGAACTGCTCGCCCAGGAGGCGCACGACTGGACCTCCACCCCCAAGCGTGGCCAGGCGAACTTCTCGTACTACGCCCGCCGCGCCCTGCGGGCCGGCCACGGCGACGCCCTCGTCAACCGGAAGGACTCCTGAGATGCCCATCGCCACTTCAGCCAGTACCGCCCTCGAGGGGATCATCGCCTACCCGGTGACCCCGTTCTCCGCCGCCGACGGCGGCCTGGACCTCGCCCGGCTCACCGAGCTGATCGACCGCTTGGTCGGCTCCGGCTGCCACGCCATCGCCCCGTTGGGGTCCACCGGCGAGAGCGCCTATCTCGACGACCAGGAGTGGTACGCCGTCACCGAGGCGGCGGTGTCGGCCGTCGCGGGCCGGGTGCCCACCGTCGTCGGCATCGCCGACCTCACCACCCGCAGCGCCGTCCGCCGTGCCCGGTTCGCCGAGAAGGCCGGCGCCGACGTGGTGATGGTGCTGCCGCTGTCGTACTGGAGGCTGGACGAGCGCGAGGTCACCCGGCACTACACCGAGATCGCCGGCGCGATCGGCATCCCGCTGATGATCTACAACAACCCCGCCACCGCCGGGGTCGACCTCAGCCCGGAACTCATGCACCGGCTGGTCGACCAGGTGGAGAACATCACCATGGTCAAGGAGAGCAGCGGCGACGTTCAGCGGATGCACCGGCTGGCCCAACTGTCCGACGGCGCCCTGCCGTTCTACAACGGGTCCAACCCGATGGCCCTGGAGGCGTTCGCGGCCGGCGCGGCCGGCTGGTGCACGGCGGCACCGTGCGTCATCCCCGAACTCACCCTCGAGCTGTACCGGGCGGTGCGCGACGCCGACCTGGACGCGGCCCGCCGGGTGTTCTACCGGCAGCTGCCGCTACTGCAGTTCCTGGTTGGCGGCGGTCTGCCGACCACGGTGAAGGCGGGTCTGGCGCTGTGCGGCCTGGACGTCGGCGAGCCCCGGCGCCCGCTGCTGCCGCTGGACGAGGCGCAGACGGCGCGGCTGGCCGCGTTGCTGTCGGAGGCGGGCGTCGCTCTGGCGGCCGATGCCGGGGCGAAGGCCTGAGCGCCGAGGCCTGAGCGCCGCGGCCTGAGCGCCGAGAACGGGCCGTCGAGGCCTGAGCGCCGAGAACGGGGCGCCGGGGCCGTCAGGGCAGGGTGGGAACCCGGTCCGAGGAGCCGTCCGGGTCGTCGTGGATGACCACGAGGATCTCGGCCGGCTCCGGCCCGGTGCTCCGGCAGCGGTGGGGCAGGGCCGAGTTGAAGTACACGCTGTCCCCGGGCCCGAGTTCGACGCTCCGCTCGGGGAACTCCAGGACGGCGGTGCCCGCGTGGACGAAGAAGAACTCCTCGCCCGTGTGCGACTTGAAGGGCGAGTCCGCCGGCTCGGTCGGCGGGTACATCATGAACGGCACCATCTGCTTGCCGCTGAGGCCGGTCGCGATGCCCTCGTAGCGGGAGGCCTCGGAGCCGGCCCCGGTGCCGACGGGGGTGCGCTCGCCGGCCCGGACGACGGTGACGAGCTCGGGCTCCACCTCGTCCGAGAAGAGCCGGCCGACGTCGACCTTGAGAGCGTGGGCCAGCTTGAGCGCGGTCGAGATCGACGGGTCGCTGATGCCGCGCTCGACCTTGGAGAGGTAGCTCTTGGTGACGCCGACCTGCTCGGCGAGTGCCTCCAGGCTGAGCCTGTTCTGCTTCCTCAGCACCCGCAACCTGCTGGCCATGCGTCACCTCTCACCCACGGAATCGTTCGGTCCATTATCGGTCCGGTCGCCCGACCGGCGACGACCGGGCCGTCGGCCGGCGCTCCGCCGCCGTGTCAACCGCCCGGTCAATCGCCCGGTGCCCGCGGCCCCACGGACGGGTGACAGTCGGGTGCGGTGATGGCCCCGCGCCTGCGGCTGCCCGTAGACATGTGCCGTACCGACCTGTCGGCCAGGAGAGTTGAAGGGCCGGGGGCCTCCCCGCTCGCACGGTCCGCACGCACGGCAAGGAGCCCCGTCATCACACCCGCCAGCACGAGCACTGTCCTCCCGCCGCTGCACCGGATCCCCTTCCAGTCGGCCCGGCCGCCCCGCCCGACCGTGCTGGCCGACGGGGTCCCCGCCTGGCTGGTGACGTGCTACCGGGACGTCCGCCAGGTCCTGACCGATCCGCGCTTCACCCGGGACGACCTGCACGCCGTCGGTGTCGACGGCGCGAACGCGGAGGTGATCGGGAACCCGGAGTCGATCTTCAATCTGGACGGGACCGATCACCGGCGGCTGCGGGTCACCGTCCAGCGGGCGTTCACCCCGCGTGCCGTCGAGACCTGGCGGCCCTGGGTCGCCGAGACCGTCCAGCACGCCGTGGACGCCCTGGTGGCGGCCGGCCCGCCGGCCGATCTGGTCGCCGGCTTCACCCAGCCGGTGCCCTTCGCGGTGACCAGCCGGCTGATGGGGCTGGGCGGCCCGGGTGGGGCGGACGAGGCCTCCGTGCACCGCTGGACGGAGGCCTTCCTGGCCGCCGGGGACCGGGGCGACGGCACCGCCGCCGAACTCGCCGAGTTCACCGCCTTCGCCGCCGACCTGATCGCCCGCCGCCGCCGTGAGCGCGGCGAGGACCTGGTCAGCCGGCTCGTGCGGACCGCCGACGAGGACGGCGGGATCCCGGAGACCTGGCTGGTCCAGCTGGTCTGCGGCCTGCTCGCCAGCGGCAACGACAGCGCTTCCGGGGCGCTCGGCAACGCCCTCGTCTACCTGCTCGGCGAGCGCCGGGACTCCTGGCCGGGCCTCGCCAACCCGGGCACCGCCGAACGGGCCACGGAACGGCTCCTGCACTTCATCCCGCTGGGCGACGACGAGACCACTACCCGCCGTGCCGCCGAACCGGTCGAACTCGGCGGGCGGGTGATCCCGGCCGAGGCCGTCGTGGCGGTCAGCATCAACAGCGCCAACCGCGACCGCGCGGTGTTCCCGGACGGCCTCGACGACGACCTCGACGCGCCGCTCGCCGCCCCCACCCTCGCCTTCAGCGCCGGCCCGCACCACTGCCTCGGCGCCTGGCGGGTCCGCCTGGAGATGCGCGAGGCCCTGCAGCGCCTCGCCACCGCCCTGCCCGGCCTCCGGCTCGCCCGCCCCGCCGAACCGGTCACCTGGCTGCTCGGCCGGACCACCCGCAGTCCCGAACGCCTGCCGGTCACCTGGCTCTGAGGCCCTGGCGCGCCCGGGCTGCGCCGGGCGCACCGGGGGGCCTGGGAGCGCCTGGGGGCGCCTGGGGGCGTCGAGTCGCCCCCGGGTTTCCCCGTGCCCGAAACCTGCTCGGGGAGCTGACCAGCCGAACGGATGAATCCGGCGACGGCTGTGCGCCGTGGGCCATCCTCACCTGCCGCGACCACCTCGAAGCCTTCCGGAGGCGGCGCTCGAACAGGCTCTCGCCGTCTGCCCACTGGGCTCCGGGGCCCTCCCGATCCCGTGCGCGACCGACGGGAGTACGGCCCCGGCCGCGTGCGGAGCGTGCTCGAAATGTCCCTGTTCGACCCGGGCTCGCCCGGAGGTAATCCACTTGAGCGCCGGATTCGAACAGCACCATCATCGGACGCCGTCAGCCCGTACAGGGCGACTCCATCGAAACCGTCAAATCGGCTTTGGGAAAGCCGACTTGTGTTCTCCCCTCGGTCGGATCCGGCGCGTCGGCGCGCCGCTCTGTGTCTGGAGGATCTGTGGCCTGTCACCCCGCCCCCGCGATCCACGTCCCACCCGCGCCGGAAGCCCTGGCGGCCCGCGCGCCGCGGAAGGAGGCGACCGCTTGAGCGCCGCGACGACGGCGGCCGGGGCCGCCACCGCCGACGAGGAACTGCGGTGGCTCGCCGACGGGCGCCGCATCGAGGCGATCGAGGCGATCAGCGTCAGCGCGATGGCCCGCCGCCTGCCCGCACTCGTCGTCCGCGCGTTCCGCCTCGGCTGGCGCATCGACCGGACCGCCGTCGTGCTGCTCCTGACCTGCCAGGCCGTGTCCGCGGTGCTCGGCGCGGCCGGGCTGTTCGCGACCACCGGCACGATCTCGGCGCTGTTCGGCCCCGGCCGGGTCGAGGACAAGCTCGCCCACGCGGCGCCGTCGATCCTCGTCATCGCGGCGGCGGCCGGCGCCCGCTCCCTGCTGGGCATCACGATCAGGACCGTCACCATCCACCTGTCGCCGCGCATCTCCCGGGCGGCGGAGGCCGAGGTGCTGCGCGCCACCGTGGCCGCCGAACTGACGGCCTACGACCACGCCGGCTACAACGACGAGCTGGAGGCCGCGGACCGCGGTGCCGAGGTCTGCGTGGACATCGTCGGGGAGGCGCAGAACCTGCTAGCCTCCCTCGCCTCGCTGCTCGGCGCGGCCGGCGTGCTGACCGTGCTCCACCCCGCCCTCCTGCCGCTGCTGGTGCTCGCGGCACTGCCCCAGGGCATCGCGTCGGTGCACGCCGCCCGGGTGCAGTTCCTGGCGAACCGGGCCACCATCGGCGACCGCCGGATCATGGCCAACCTGCGCTGGTACATCCACGTCAAGCGCAACGCCGACCAGGTCCGTTCCGACACCATGGGCGAGTTCCTCCTCGCCAAGTACGACCAGGTCGGCCGGCGGCTGGACGCCAGCTCGCGGCGGGCGGCGATGCAGAGCGCCCGGGTGTCGGTGATCGGTGCCGCCGCCTCCGGCCTCGGTGGCGCGGTGGTGTGGGCGGCGATGCTGTGGCTGGTGAGCACCGGCCGGATGAGCCTGCCGCGCGGCGGGGCGGCCGTGTTCGCCCTGACGGCCGTCGGCACCAGCCTGCGGGGCATCGTCGGCTACGGCGCGGACCTCTTCCGCACCGGCATGTACCTGGACGACTGGTCGAGCTTCCTCGACACCGCCGGCGGACACCGGCTCGAACGCGGCACCGACACCACCGGGGCACCGCGCCGGATCGCGGTGGAGAACCTCGACTACGCCTACCCCGCCTCCGACCGCAAGGTGCTGGACGGGGTGAACCTCCACGTCGAGCGGGGGGAGATCCTGGCCCTGGTGGGGGAGAACGGATCGGGCAAGACCACCCTCGCCAAGCTCCTGTCAGGGCTCTACCTGCCCGACGCCGGCACGGTGCGCTGGGACGGGCGCGACACCCGGGACCTCGATCCACACTCCCTGTGGCGGCAGGTCGCCGTCGCCCCGCAGGACTACGCGCGCTGGCCGCTGACCTGCCGCGAGAACATCACACTGGGCCAGCCCACCGCCGAGGGTGACGCGGCGGTGCTGCGCGCCGCGGACGCCTCCGGGGCGGCCGACGTCGTCGCCAGGCTCCGCCGGGGCCTGTCCACCCTGCTGGCGGTGGAGTGGATGGGCGGCGAGGAGCTGTCCGGCGGCCAGTGGCAGCGCCTGGCCATCGCGCGGGCGTTCCACCGCGAGGCCGGGCTGCTCGTCCTGGACGAGCCGACCGCCGCCCTCGACCCGCGCGCCGAGCACCGGATCTTCCAGAACCTGCGGGCGGTCGCGCGGGAACGGGCGGTCGTCCTGGTCACCCACCGGCTCACCAACGTGGCCGTCGCCGACCGGATCGTGGTCCTCGAGAACGGAAAGGTCCTCCAGGAGGGCACCTTCGCCGAGCTGGTGGCCGAGGAGGGAGGCCGCTTCAGGGAACTGTGGGACCTGCAGAACGAGCGCACCGGCCTCCCCGCGCAGCGGACCCGGCCGGATCAGCGGACCGTGCCGGATCAGCGGACTCGGCCGGGCCGGCGGACCGTGCCGGTCCGGGAGGGCGAGGGGAGCGGCGGGTAGGACGACCGCTGTTCGGGGTTCGGCGTTCGGTTCCTGTGGTCGAGGCCAGGACCTCGACCACAGGAACGATCGCGGGCCGACGTCCCCGTCAGGACGGGTCGTCGGCGGTGCGGCGGCCGTCGGCCAGTTCGGCGGCGTAGCGGGCGGCGGCCTCCTCCAGAGGGGCCGTCGACCGGCCCTGCTGGTCGGCGAGGTGGTCGGCGACGGCGCGGCGGGCGGCGTCGAGGTCGCCGTCGAGCAGTTCGCGGGTGATCACCAGGCCGTTGTCCGAGAACAGGTGGTGCCGGGTCATCCAGTGCTGCACCTTGTCCATGCCCTCGACGGCCAGCATCGTCCGCAGTTCCTCCGTCACCGGGGCCAGCCACCGGGCGCGCAGTGCGTACTCGCCGAGGCCCGCGAAGGTCGGCCGGAGGGCGGTCAGCAGCCGGCCCGGGTACTCCTCGACGGGCTCGGCGAACCGCGGGTAGTCCTTGGCGAACTCGTCCCAGTCGACGTCGAGTCCGGCGATCGACCTGGGGAGGACCGGCCAGCGCGACCAGCTCTCGTCGGACTGGGTGAAGACCTGCCGCAGCAGGTCGTAGGGGACCTCGGCGGTTCGCGAGAGCAGGAGCGCGTCGTAGAGGTCCTTGCCCTGCGGGTGGTTGTCCGAGACCAGCCAGAGGATCTTCCAGGCGAGGGAGAGCTGGGGCGTGGCCCCGAACAGCGGGCCGGTGACGCCGGGGAGCCGGTAGGACTGCGGCGGGACGGGCAGGTGCTCGGTGAAGACGAAGTCGAGCTGGACCGTCCCGCCGGGGACGCCCGGCGCCGTCCACGGCAGGACGAGCCGGCGGCCGGGGATCCTGCTGTACGTCCAGATCTCGTCGCTGAGCGCCTGGTCGGCGTGCAGCCGGACCGTGCCCGAGAGCCGCTCGGCGCCGGCCGCGAGCTCCTGGAGCATGCGGTCGGTGCGCTCGTCCTCCAGCTCCCAGTCCGTCGGGCGGACCACGAAGTCCAGGTCGCCGGGCTCCCGCGCCTGCTCGCCGTACCAGGCCCGGAGCAGGACGCTGCCGCGCAGCACCAGGTGCTCGGCCCACGGCGACGCGGCGACGGCGGACAGCGCGGTGTTCAGCGCCTCGCGCCGCGCCGCGGACCAGCGCTCGGCGAGCTGCGGGTCGGCGAAGGCGGGCTCGCTGGGGCGAAGGGCCCGGACGTACCCGGCGAGTGCGGGATCGAAGACCGGTTGCTGGCTCACCGACTCGTCGTCGATCGGCCGCAGGCTCCTGGGGAGGTCCTGCTCCTCGCGGACGTCCTCCGACGGCGGCTGCCCGGGCAGCCGGAGGCCCTCCCACGGCCCGTACTGCAGCTTCTCCCACGCCACCGGCGACTGGGACTGGTTCTCGGTCATATCGACTCTCCTTCTCCGTACGGCCCGGTGCCGTGTCCGTGCTCGGTGATCCACCCCGCGTCCAGCGCCTCGTCGCTGTCCACGACGACGAACTCGCGTTCCGCCGACACCACTTCGTGGCCGTCGGCGGCGAGGTCGTGCAGCAGTGCCTCCAGCCGGCGGCCCGCGGTGCCCAGACCGACCAGTCGGCAGCGCTGGGTCACGAACCACTCGCAGCGGCCGTCCTCGCGCACCCGGCGCGGATTGCGCGACAGGTGCGCGCCGTGCCGGACGGCCAGCTCGGTGAGGGCGGTGAGGCGGGCCGGGTCCGAGGCGGGAACCGGGCCCGGGAGCAGCAGTTTGACGTGGTGCTCGAAGTACCGGCCGGGCCCGTGCGCCGCGGCGTCCTCGTCCGAGGCCGGGACGCCCTGGGCCCACGGCGTGGCCTCGATCTTCGCCCGCAGGACGGTGAACCCGGCCCGTGCCAGTCGGCCGCCGGTCCTGGCGGTCTCCGTGGCGACCTCCGCCAGCGTGCCGCCGGCGCGCAGGGTGAGCATCGGCTGCGACGGCGCCGCGCCGCGCGCCAGCAGGATCTGGGTGAACTTCACACCGTGGCGCTCGGCCCAGGCGGCCAGCGCCTCGGCGGCGCCGGGTTCGACGGTCAGGTGCACCTCGAAGTCACCCCGGACGTCGGGAGGTGCGGGCGGGGTGTCACGGCACTGGTCAGGACGGGTGGCGAGCATGGTGATCATCATGCCAAGCGCCTCTGACAACGGGGCACGCGCCCGGGTGCGCGGAGCCGCTCCACGGCGGACGCGGGCGGGGCGAGAGCGTCAACCGGAAGCGCGGACACGCCCTCGATCCGGTGGGTTGCGATGCCTGCGGGGCGCGTGGCGGCCAGGGTAGCGGTTGTGATCAACATTCGAATTCGCACTGCCACCAGCGCAGTTGCCCTCGCCTGTGCCGTCGTCCTCACCCCCGGGAGCCTCGCCGTCGCGGCCCCCGCGGCCACCGCCGGTGCCACGCCGTTCCGCTGCCTCGACCCCAGCGGGAAGGCGCTCTGGAGCGGCCCCCAGTGCGACGGCCTCATCGTCCGCGAACTCGGAGCCAAGGCCGTCGCCATCGTCCTGGACGGCCGCCGGATCGACTTCGCCGACGAGGCCGAACTGCGCGCCGACGACTGCGCCACCCGGCCGGCCCTCACCCTCCCGCCCGGCAGCCTCCGGAGCATCCCGGAAGGCCCGGACCCGCTCTACGCCGCCGTGGACCGCCAGGTGGACGTACCCCGCATCACCCCCGCACCGCACTGGCGCAAGGACTGCCACCCGCTCTTCCGCTCCGACGGCCGCGATCCGTCCGTCATCTTCGAGCAGGGCTTCGCCGCGAAGGACACCGTCAACGGCCAGTACGACATCACCAGTTACGTCCTGCAGAACCAGCCCTCGCCGTTCGTCAGCACCACCTACGACGCCGCGCTCTACAAGAAGTGGAAGAAGGTGCCCTGGGACTACTTCATCGACGCCCCCGGCGGCATCGTCGTCAACGAGACCATCGGTGACCAGCACCAGTACGCCGACCAGGTGGAGGTCGCGTTCCCCGGCGGCGTGGACCGGCACTTCATCCGCCGGGCTTGCCCGGTCGACCGGGCCACCGCCTCGCTGGTCGAGTCCGGCTGCGTGGACAACCCGAACTACCAGCCCTGGCTGCACTGACCGCAGGGTGCCCGGAGGTGTCCACCGGTCCGGCGACGGCGCGTGGCGTGCCGCTTTCGGAGTGGTCGTGGCGGTCCGTTCGGCCGCCACGCCCCGCCACTGAACGGGAGGTGCCGGCGGGTTCGACGGCGGCGCTCCGGGCGGCGGCATCTCGATCACCGGTTTCCGGGCGGAAGGCCCGGGCGGGGGGTGGGGGCTTCCAGCGTCAGCGCGGGCGACTCCCCGCTGGTGGTCGACGGAGGCGGCGGTGCCGCCGCCCACACCGCCACCGGCCCCATCACCGTCAAGCCCGACAAGCACTGCTGTCACGTCAAGTGACGGACCGGAGGTGGGGCCCGCGGATCGCTCCCGCGGGCCCCGCCTCCGTGGGCGATCAGGGGGAGGGCGGCGGCGTGGAGTCCAGACGGACGAGGTGACGGTCGGTCGCGCCGTCCGGCCGGTGCACGGTGCGGTAGCCGTACGGAACGGTGCCGCCCGGAAAGACGACCACACCCTCCTCCACGACGGGCCGCCCCTCGGCGATGGCACGTAGCAGGGCGTCGGCGTCGGTCGGGAGGCGGGGGTCGGGCGGTCGGCGGTGCCGGCCCACCGCCGTCACGCGCCGATCAGCGAGCGCGGGTCGAAGTGCCCGTCGCCCCAGCCGTGGGTGGAGAAGCCCCTTCCGCCGGACAGGTGGTCGGTGAGGGCGGCGTGGGCCGTCGGGAACATCGGCAGCGGCAGCCGGTCGGCGGGGGACCAGACCACGTCGAGGTGCTTGTCCGGCTCGGTGTTCGCCAGCTCGCCGCGCCACGCGGTGGCGAGGAAGACCGACAGCAGGAACGGGCCCCGGCCGTCCCAGCCGTCGGCGACCTGGACCGTGTGCACGAGCCGCAGCTCCTCGGCCTCGACGAGCAGCCCGGTCTCCTCCCGCAGCTCGCGGGCGGCGGCCTCGTCGAGGCGCTCACCGACCTCGACCTTGCCGCCGGGGATCGTCCACACCGGCGTCGTGCTCCAGCCGTGCGCGGCGTAGTGGACCGTCGCGATCCGGCTCCGCTCCCGGTCGTGGGCGATCACGGCGACGGCTTGGTGAAGGCTCTCCACGGCGCTACCTCCAGGTCGGCTGAGCGGACGGGTGCTTCAGGCGGTCGATGCGGGGCAGTCCGACCGGTCCGGGGCGGTGTTGACGGGCGGCCGCGGTGGTGTCGGCCGGCCGACGGTGGAGAGCGGGTTGCCTCGGGCGTGGCGCTTGGCAGCCTGGCAGCGGCGGCTCGGACCGTCCTTGCCGGGCTGCTGATCACCGCGGCTCTGATCTGAGCGTCTGTCACGCAACTCGGACGCGCTCGATCAGGTCGGCGACACCGTCAACCTGGCGGTACGGCTTGAAGGCCGGCGCGAGTTCGCGGACCAGGGTGACGCACCGCTCGGCGCCGATGCGGGTGGCCAGATCGAGGGATTCGGTGGTGACAGCGAGAGCCTGCTCGACGTCGTTGGATTGCAGGAAGCCCTTGGCCTTGTAGGTCAGGAAGATGCCGCGCGTCTTGTCCCGAGTCCTGGGTAAGAGGGCCAGTCCCTCGGCCATCCTGGCGTGCGCCTCGTCGGCCCGGCCGAGATCGAGCAGGCACTGGCCGGAGTCGACCGCGAGGTCCGCAGGGCTCATCCATGCGCACCAGCCTGGCGCGGGGTCGGTAGCCCGCATCGACAGTGCGGTCTCGGCGTCGGACAGGTCGCGGTAGCACGCCGAGCGCTCGCCGAGCGCCGCGTAGGCCCTGGCCCGCCGGAGGAACAGCAGCGACCGGGCGGTGGGGTGCTTGGTCCCGGACACGCGCCGGAGCGGAGTCCGTGCTTGCGGGCGGCCCGGTCGAGGAACACGACGAGGTCGCTCTGTGACCACCCGCGCAGTTCACGGGCGTAGGCGAGGGGGTGCCGGATCGGGTCGTCCACGGGGCCAATTCCATCATCGACGGTGACAGGCAGCGTACTGCGCGCGAGCGCGGGACAACCCCGGGACTACAGACAATGCCTGTCCAGGGAAGCGGAGTTGGCGCTGTACTCGACACGCATCGACAAGTTCCTTCACGAAGCGGAAGGAGTCAGCCCATGAAACGACGTGCTGCGGTCATCGGCCTCGGCCACCAGGCGATCGAAGACCACCTGCCCGGCCTGCTCGCCTCCAGCAGGGCCGAGCTCGTCGCGATCTGCGACAGCAACCCCGACATCCTGCGGCAGCGGCAGGAACAGCTCCAGGTCCCGGGATTCGCCCGCGCCGGTGAGCTGCTGGACGCCGTGGCCCCGGACTTCGTGGTCGTCGCCGTTCCGCACCACGCCGGCCGAGAGGTCGTCCAGGAGTGCGCCGCCCGAGGCGTCCACGTCCTCAAGGAGAAGCCGTTCGCCACATCCGTGTGGGAGGCCCGGGACCTCGCCCAGGTTTGCCAGGCAGGGCAGATCGAGCTGATGGTCACCCTCCAGCGGCGGTTCAACCCGATCCACGCGAGCGTCGCCGGTTTGTTGGACCAGATCGGCACCCCGTTCCTGATCGACGGCCAGTACACCTTCCACACCGACGACCCCGGCAGCGGCTGGCGCGGTGACATCCGACAGGCCGGCGGCGGCTGCATCATCGACATGGGCTACCACCTCATCGACCTGCTGCTGTGGTACTTCGGCCTTCCGAACCGGGTCATCGCCGACTTCTCCACCACCGCCGTCCCGGGTGGCGGTTACGACGCGGAGGACGCCGCCGTCATCCAGCTCGGCTACGACACCGACCTGTACGGCTCGGTACTGCTGTCCAGGTGGGTGGCACCCAAGACCGAGCGCCTGCACGTCGTCGGCACCCGCGGCTCGGTGCTGCTGACCAAGGGCACGGTCCAGCGCCTCGACCTGCACGGCGCCGTGGTGGAGGAGCTGACCCGCCCCCACGCCCCGGCCTCGGCCGCGACCGCGCAGATCGACTACTTCTGCCGGGTCCTGGACGGCGAACGCCCCAACACCTCCGGCCCCGACCAGCACCTCGCGCACGCCGCGTTCATCGCCTCCTGCTACCAGTCCAAGGCCGCGGGGCGCTACATCGACCCGAAGGAGACGCTGTGACGTCCACCCTCGCCCTGCTCGGCGGCAAGCCCGCCGTCAGCGCCGTCGGCCCGCACTTCACCTGGCCGCCGATCGACGGCACCACTCGTGCCAAGGTCGCCGCCCAACTGGACGAGGCGATCTCCATCCCCGGCCGGTCCGGCATCGTCGCCGAGCTGGAGGACGGCCTGCAGGACTACTTCGGCGTCCGGCACGCGGTCACCACCAGCTCCGGCACCGCCGCCCTTCACGCCACCTACTGGGCGGCGAGGATCAAGCCCGGCGACGAGGTGATCGTCCCGGCCTGGACCTTCCACGCCACCGCCTCCCCGGTGTTCCACCTCCGCGCGGTGCCGGTGTTGTGCGAGACCAGGCCGGACGGCAACATCGACCCGAACCGGATCGAGGAGCTGATCACCCCCCCGCACCCGTGCGGTCATGGTCACCCACCTGTGGGGCAAGCCCGCCGACATGACCGACCTCGTCGCCGTGGCGAACGCCCACAACCTGCTCGTGCTGGAGGACGGCTCCCACGCCCACGGCGCCGGCGTCAACGGGCAGAAGGTCGGCACATTCGGGCTCGCCTCGGCCTTCTCCCTCAACGGCCCCAAGCCGCTGTCCGGCGGCGAGGGCGGCTTCGTCCTCACGGACGACGACGACTCCTACCACCGGGTCATCACGCTCGCGCACTACAACAAGCGGGCCAAGACCGAGATCCCGGAAGGCCATCCGCTCGCGCGGTTCGCGGTCACCGGTGCCGGTCCCAAGCTCCGCATCCACCCCCTCGCCGCCGCCATCGCCCACGACCAGCTCGCCCGCCTCGACGGCTACCTCGCCGGCCGAGCGGAGATCGCCCGGTACCTCACTGGCCGGTTCGGCCGGATACCCGGTCTGGAGGTCACTGAGATGTCCGAGGGGGTGATCCCGTCCTGGTACGGGTTGACGCTCACCTACCGGCCCGACGAACTGGGCGGGCTGCCGATCGAGAGGTTCCACCAGGCGTTGATCGCCGAGGGCGCCGCCGAGTTCGACAGGCCCGGCTCCACCTGCCCCATGAACCAGCTGCCGCTGTACCAGCAGCCCAGCATGCTGTTCCCCGGCCACCCGAACTCCCACCGCCGGTACCAGGCCGGGGACTTCCCGGTCGCCGAGCATGCGCACGCGCACACGATCAAGCTCCCGGTCTGGCATCGTGAGCAGGATCTGGAAGTGGCCGAGCAGTACGTCCGCGCGGCCATCAAGATCAGCGACCACCACAAGGAGCTGCTTTGACCGTCACCTCCGCCGAGTTCGTGGCCGGCCTGGCGGCCGACGCCGAAGCCGCCGGCAT
The DNA here is from genome assembly GCF_055580145.1 of Kitasatospora sp. NPDC032121. Classification (NCBI taxonomy): domain Bacteria; kingdom Bacillati; phylum Actinomycetota; class Actinomycetes; order Kitasatosporales; family Streptomycetaceae; genus Kitasatospora; species Kitasatospora sp. NPDC032121. The sequence goes on from NZ_JBVILX010000007.1 coordinate 327,823, forward strand.
CACCGGCTTCGTCGCCGCCGCAGTGATCAACCACGATGGCCGGGTGTTGCTCGTGCGACGCAATCCTGACGACTACATGGGCGGGATGTGGGAGATCCCCTCCGGAACGGTCGAGGCCGGCGAGACCATCCTGGATGCCCTGCACCGGGAGACCGCCGAGGAGACCGGCCTGACCATCGACCAGGTCACCGGATACATCGGGCACTTCGACTACCAGAACAGCCGCGGCGAAATCACCCGCCAGTTCAACTTCGCCGTCACCGTGGAGAAGACCGGACCGATCGTTCTCACCGAACACGATGCCCACCAGTGGGCCTTGCCCACCGGCCTCCCTGAAGTCAGCGACGCGGTCCGCCGCCTGATTGCCTCCTGAGCAGGTCCTTCCCCGCCCGGCTCCGCAGAACGGCCCGCTCCTCGACGCTTCGAGGAGCGGGCCGTTCTGCGGAAGCGTGCCCGCCGACGGCCGGGTCGTCTGTGTAGACGAGTTCAGCCCGCTCAACCTCCGGCCCTGCAAAGGCAAGGCCAGGCAGCTCCTTCGCGCGCCGCGCCGCCTGACGCCAGCCATACGATCTCCACATGAGCGATCAGCACCCGGCCGGCGAAGAGCTGACGACCGTTCGACTGTCTTTGCGGCGCCCGACCGCGGTCGACATCGACGCCATCTTCGCGATCCACAACGATCCCGCCACCTGTGTCCACAACCCCTCAGATGCGCTTGCTCAGCATCACGAAGCCCAGGAGCTCTACCAACGCTGGAATGACCAGTGGCAACGCTTCGGCTACGGATACTGGGTCGTCCGACATCATGAAGCACCTCGCCAACTGGGCTTCTGCGGAGTAAAACCAATGAACCTGGCGGGGATGGAGATCCTCAATCTCTTCTACCGCTTCGACGCCTCTACTTGGGGCCAAGGCCTGGCCGGTGAGGCTGCGGCGGCCGTTGTCGCTTGGGCAGCTCAGCAGGTTCCGGACCTGCCACTGATCGCCCGAGTTCGTCCGGCCAACATCGCTTCCCAGCGCGTGGCGCTTCGTGTCGGCCTGAGTCGAGCAGCACATCTTGACGGACCTGGCTACGACGGCTTCGACTGGATCTTCGCCACGAATCTGCCTGACGGTCACGAACCGCGATAGCCGTCCAACGTTCCGAGTAGAGGCCACTGGTTGTCACATCGGCGTCGCCTGGTTCAGCCCTTGACGGTGGCGAGCCAGTCGGTCAGCAGGCTGTTGACTTCGTCCGGTCGTTCCTGCTGGACCCAGTGGCCGCAGCCCTCCAGGAGGTGGGAGGCGGACAGGGCGGGAAGAGTGGTGGGGTGGGCGTCGATGGCGTCGGCCATCCAGGTGGTGGAGGCGTCCAGTGCTCCGCCGATGAACAAGGCGGGCTGTTCGATCGGGGCTCCGCGGTAGGGGGCGAGGTCTTCCCAGTCGCGGTCCATGTTGCGGTAGCGGTTGAGCGCGCCGGTCAGGCCGGTGCGCTCGAACTCCCCGGCGTAGACGTCGAGGTCGTCCTTGCCCAGCCAGGCCGGGAGGACCCCGGTGGGGAAGCGGTCGCGCAGTCGGCCACCGCCGCGGGCGACGAAGTGGGGGTCGGGCTCCCCTTGGGCAGGCATGGTGTCGGCGGACAGGGCCGCGTAGAAGCCCGCGAGCCAGCCCCGGACATCGGGCTCGATCTCCGCCTCGGCGCGGCCGGGCTCCTGGAAGTAGGAGACGTAGAACTCCTGCTCGGGGCCGCCGATCCGGTCGAAGATGCCGCTGGGGCGGGGGCCGCCGGGCGGCGCGTAGGGGACGCTCAGCAGGCCGACGGCGCGGAAGACGTCGGGGTGGAGCAGGGCGGAGGCGGAGGCGATGTTGGAGCCCCAGTCGTGGCCGACGACCACCGCGTTCTCCTCGCCGAGGGCGCGCACGACGGCGACGTTGTCCTCCACCAGGTCGAGCATCCGGTAGGCAGCTGTCGCCTCCGGCTTGGAGGAACGGCCGTAGCCCCGCACGTCGATCGCCACCGCTCGGTACCCGGCCGCGGCGAGGGCCGGGAGCTGGCGACGCCAGGAGTACCAGGACTCCGGGAAGCCGTGCACGAGCAGGACGAGCGGGCCGGTGCCCTGCTCGACCAGGTGCAGGCGTCCGGCCGGGGCCTCGACGGTGCGGTGGCGGAGCGCGGCGTTCGGTTCGGATGGCATGGGGCTTCTCCTCGGTTCGCGGGCAGGCGCGGCTACCCGTCGATCATGCGGCGCGAAGCCCACCCGACGCGATCAGCGTTGCCATCCTGGCAAACGTACAGTTGGGCGATGGGAGCGGCGCGGTCGGAAGGAACGGTCACGGTGGCAGTCGACGAAGTGGACGGCGCATTGGCGGCGATGGGGCCCAGGCTCCGAGCCGCGCGCGAGCAGCACGGCGCCACGCTCGCCGACATCAGCTGTGCGACCGGCATTTCACCGAGCACGTTGTCGCGGATCGAGACCGGTCGGCGCAAGCCCACCCTGGAGGTGGTGCTGCGGCTGGCGAAGGAGTACGGCGCCTCTCTGGACGAACTGGCCGGTACCGCGACCGTCCCGGCGGCCGAGCCGCGCACCTCGGCGCCGCCGGCCTTCGGCGACGGCAAGGTGGTGCTGCCGCTCACCCGGTACGTCGGCGGCCTGCACGCCCACAAGCATGTCCTGCCTGCCGTCGAACGGCCGCCCGCGCGGCCCCGCCAGGCCTCCCACGAGGGCTACGAGTGGCTGTGCGTCCTGTACGGGCGGCTGTGGCTCGCACTCGGTGACCAGGACCTCGTCCTGACTGCCGGAGACGCCGCCGAGTTCGACACCCGCGTCCCCCACGGAGTCGTGAACGCCGGATCCGGACCGGTCGAGTATCTGATCTTGTTCGGGCCGCAAGGGGAACGCCCACGGCCGCGCACCCCTCCGGCCGCCGGTCGCTGACCGCCGGCCTCCGCCGGCGGGAACCGGGGCCGTTGATCGTCCGGCTGGTCAGGGCCGACGAGGGCGGCGCGGCGACAGCCCTGAGGAACACCTCGCAGAGGCAAGGGGGTCAGTTGACCGGCAGCTCGTTGTTCTCCCGGCGGGAGGCTGTGCCGAGCAGCGTACGTGCGACGTCTTCCAGTGATCGGAGCAGCGGGTTGGGGTCGTCAGCGCGCGTGACGAGCACGACCTCGCAGGGATCGATGTCGATGACGGGCACCAGGGCGATGTCCTCGCGCACAGCAGCGCGTCGGTCGCCGGCGGGGAAGATCGCGACACAGTGGCCGGTGGCGATGAGTTCCAGCTTGTCCTCGTAGCTGTCGTCGATCGCGGGCGGGGGTGGTGCCGGGCGGTCGCCGACCGGCCTGGGCGTGCTCCAGACAACCGGAGTGCTGACGCAGGTCACCAGTTCCTCGTCCGACAGAGCTCGCAGGCTGACGGGTTTCCCGTTCGCCAGATGGTGACGTGCCGACATGACAAGTACCCGTGACTCCTCATGGAGCTTGGTCACCCGGAAGCTGTCCGTGGGCAAGGGCAGGGGCCCGTAGGCGACGAGGGCGTCGACCCGCCCCTCGGCGAGGGCGTGCGCGTCCCGCCAGTCGAGGTGCCGGGTGCGGACCTGGCTGTCGGGGTGCCGGCGGCGCAGTTCCTGCACACAGGCGGTGATGACCAGTCCTTCGGCGTAGCCGACGGTGATGGTACGGGGCTGGACGGCGGCTCTGGCCGTGCGCGCGGCCTGCTCGGCCTCTTGGAGCAGTACCCGGGCCCTGGGAAGGAAGGCCTGACCGGCGTCGGTGAGGCTGCTGCCCTGCGGCGAGCGGTTGAAGAGCCGGACCCCGAGCTGAGCTTCCAGCCGCTGGATCTGGCGGCTCAGCGACGGCTGCGCCAGGTGCAGCTTGGTGGCGGCCCGGCCGAAGTTGCCGTACTCCGCCACGACCGTGAAATAGCGCACCAGCCGCAGATCGACGTCCATGCGCCCAGGGTACGTCGCGCGCTGCCATGCGCCTGGGACATGACGGCATGCGGAACAGGTCTTGGACACGGTGTGCGGGTGGGTATTTGGCTGGAGGGCATGACCACTTATGAGGGCAAGAAGATCGTGATCACGGGCGGAAGCAGCGGTATCGGCCTGGCTGCGGCCCGGTTGTTCGCGGACGGTGGGGCGCACGTACTGATCACCGGCCGCACCAGGTCCACCCTGGACGCCGCGTTGGAGCAGTTGGGGAAGAAGGCGATCGCCGTCTGTAGCGACGCCGCGTCCCTGAAGGACATCGAGGCGCTGGCCGGTACGGTCCAGGAGCGGTTCGGCGCGGTGGACGCGCTGTTCGTCAACGCCGGCGTCACCGCGTCCGCGCCGTTCGACTCGACGACGGAGGAGATGTACGACGAGCTGTTCGGCATCAACGTCAAGGGCCCGTACTTCACGGTGCAGGCGTTGGCGCCGCTGTTGCGCGAGGGCAGCGGCGTGGTCCTCACCACGTCGGTGGTGAACGTCCTGGGCCTCGACGCGCTCAGTGTCTATTCGGCGAGTAAAGCAGCCCTGCGGTCGATGACGCGCACCCTGGCCCGTGAGCTGCTTCCGCGCAAGGTACGCGTCAATGCCGTGAGCCCCGGCCCGATCGACTCGGGCATCCTGGACCGCTCCTCGCTGCCCGCCGACGTCGTCGAGGCGACGAAGGACACCTACCGGAGCGCCAACCCGATGCGGCGGCTGGGGACGTCCGAGGAAGTGGCCGCCGCAGTGGCGTACTTGGCGTTCGACGCGACCTTCTCGACGGGAACGGAGTTCCCTGTCGACGGCGGGGCTTCGCAACTCTAGGGCCTGTCTCCTGGTCCTTGCCTGACAGGACGCCCGCCGGGCTTCGGCCGTCACCCGGGGGCGGTTGGGTCGTTGGTCCGGGCGTGCTGCTCCGTGAGCGCCCGCCGTAGCCGCGGGGCAGCAGCGGAAGTCGGAAACGGCCTGGAGGAGTTCGCGGTGTCCACCGTCACCAATCCGTTCACCGGGGCGTACACGCCGGTGGCCGAGGAAGTCACCGCGTTCGACCTGCCGGTCACGGGGACGCTGCCGCCCGAGCTCAACGGTCGGTACCTGCGCAACGGGCCGAACGGGATGCGGGCGGAGGACCGCCGGCCGCGGCACCTGTTCGGCGGGTACGCCATGGTGCACGGGGTGCGGCTGCTCGACGGGCGGGCCCGGTGGTACCGCAACCGGATGGTGCGCAGCGCCGCCGTGGCCGAGGCCCTGGGGGAGCGGCCGCGCTCCGGCGCCGTGCCGCGGATCGCCGACGTCGCGCCCAACACCCACGTCATCGGGCACGCGGACCGCACCTTCGCGCTGGTCGAGGGCGGCTTCCGGCCGTACGAACTCTCCTACGAGATCGAGACGGTGGGCGCGAGCGACTTCTGCGGCACGCTGCCCGAGGGGTTCGCCGCCCACCCCAAGCTGGACCCGGTCACCGGCGAGCTGCACGCCGTCACCTGGCAGCGGGACGGTGAGACGCTGCGGCATCTGGTGGTCTCCCCGCAGGGCGCCGTCGTCCGCGCCGTGGACGTCCCGGTGCCGCACCGGCCGGTGGTCCACGACATGGCGCTGACCAGGAACTTCGCCGTCGTCCTCGACCTCTCGGTGAGCCTCAGCCTGCCCGACAACCGGGCGCGCAGGACCTATCCGGCGGTCTGGGACGAGAGCCGCGGCGCGCGGATCGGGCTGCTGCCCCGCGACGGCACCGAGGTCGCCTGGTACGAGGTCGGGCCCTGCTTCGTCTTCCATGTGCTCAACGCCCACGAGGACGGCCACCGGGTCGTCATCGACGTCGTCCGCTACCCGCGGATGTTCGTCGGCGGCGCGCTGCACGGCCAGAGCAGCCCCACTCTGGACCGCTGGACCGTCGACACCGTCTCCGGGAAGGTCACCGAGACCCGCCTGGACGACCGCCCGCAGGAGTTCCCGGCGGTCAGCCCCGCGGTGGTGGGCGGCGCCCACCGCTACGGCTACTCCACCGTGACCACCGACCTGCTGGGCCACCTGGCCCGCCCGGTCGGCCTCGGCGCGCTGCCCCCGGCTGCCGACGGAGACGCGCTGATCAAGCACGACCTGCGGCGGAACTCCAGCGTGGTGCGGCAGTTCGGCGTCGGCAGCTACGCCGGCGAGGTCTCCTTCGTCCCGAGGCAGGGCGCCCGCGACGAGGACGACGGCTACCTGCTGGTCTACGTCCACGACCCCGAGCGGGGCGCGAGCGACCTGGTCGTCCTCTCCGCCGAGGACTTCACCGGCGCGCCGCTGGCCACCGTCCACCTGCCGGTGCGGGTGCCGGCCGGCTTCCACGGCAGCTGGATCCCCGACCCCGTCCGGGAGGGATGAGGGGCGCGCCGGTCGTCTGTTTTCCGCCTGCATTGCCTGTCTTCTGGCGGCGCATTACCTCGACATTACGTCTATGACGAAGCATTTCGGCCAACTTGTTGCCGTACGGGTGACGCGTTCTCAACAAAGCTGGCACTGTACCGTCCCATCACCGCAGAGACCCTTGCGGTCGCACGCGTACCGCCCGACGCGGCGAATCACGTCGGACACCGTTCCACCCGTTCGAACCACCAGCTCTACCGGGCGGCACCACCCTCGGCCGCCCGGCTGACTCCGGCCGCCCCAACCCGGCCGTCGCAGAAGGAGTTCAGTGTGACTCGATCCCCCAGGAAGACCACTGCCGCAGGCGCGTTGATAGCCGGCGCCGCGATGATCGTGGCTGCTCTGACGTCCGGTGTCGCCATCGCCGACGAGACCCCCGCCGAGGCCCCCACCGAGGTCCAGGCCATCGCCGGCGCGCTGCCGGTGCAGCTGTCACCGGAGCAGCGCGGCGAGTTGCTGGCTTCGGCGGACGCGGCGCTGGCGGAGACCACCAGGTCACTGAACCTGGGCCCGAAGGAGGCGCTGATCGTCAAGGGTGTCACCAAGGACGCCGACGGCACCCTGCACACCCGCTACGAGCGGACCTTCGACGGACTGCCGGTCCTCGGCGGCGACCTGGTCGTCCACACCGCCGCGGACGGCTCCACGAAGGGCGTCACCAAGGCCACCGAGGCGGACATCGCCGTCGACACCACCGCCAAGGAGAGCGCCGACTCGGCGAAGGGCCTCGCGCTCGACAGTGCCGGGAGCGCGAAGGTCGCGGAGCCGGCGGCCGACGACGCCCGCAAGGTGGTCTGGGCCGCGTCCGGCACCCCGCGACTCGCGTGGGAGACGATCGTGACGGGCACGCAGGAGGACGGCACGCCGTCCGAGCTGCACGTCATCACCGACGCGAACTCCGGCAAGAAGATCTTCGAGTACCAGGGCATCGAGACCGGCGTCGGCAACAGCAAGTACTCCGGCCAGGTCACCATCGGCACCTCGGCGGCCGGCGGCGGCTTCGCGATGACCGACAACACCCGCGGCGGCCACAGCACCTACGACCTGAACGGCACCACCGGCTCCACCAAGAAGCTGTTCACCAACCCGACCGACACCTGGGGCGACGGCACCGTCGCCAACCGGCAGACGGCCGCCGTGGACGCCGCCTACGGCGCCCAACTCACCTGGGACTACTACAAGAACGTCCACGGCCGCAACGGCATCAAGGACGACGGCGTCGGCGCCTACACCCGGGTCCACTACGGCAAGAACTACGTCAACGCGTTCTGGTCCGACAGCTGCTTCTGCATGACGTACGGCGACGGCGCGGGCAACGTCAAGCCGCTGACCTCCATCGACGTCGGCGCCCACGAGATGACCCACGGCGTCACCTCCGCCACCGCGGGCCTGATCTACAGCGGCGAGTCCGGCGGCCTGAACGAGGCCACCTCCGACATCATGGCCGCCGCCATCGAGTTCTGGGCGGGCAACTCCGAGGACCAGGGCGACTACCTGGTCGGCGAGAAGATCGACATCAGGGGCGACGGCACCCCGCTGCGCTACATGGACAAGCCCTCCAAGGACAGCCGCTCCAGGGACTACTGGTCGGCGGACCTCGGCTCCGTCGACGTGCACTACTCATCCGGCCCGGCCAACCACTGGTTCTACCTGGCCTCCGAGGGCAGCGGCGCCAAGACCGTCAACGGCGTGGCCTACGACTCCCCGACCTCCGACGGCCTGCCGGTGACCGCCATCGGCCGGGACGCGGCCGCCAAGATCTGGTACCGGGCGCTCACCACCTACATGACCTCGTCGACCAACTACGCGGCGGCCCGCACCGCCACCCTCCAGGCCGCCGCCGACCTGTACGGGCAGACCAGCGCGACCTACATGAACACCGCCAACGCCTGGGCGGCCATCAACGTCGGCCCGCGCGTCGTCGACGGCCTCCTGATGGACCCCGTCGCCGGCCAGATCACCGCGATCGGCGCCTCCGCCGATCTCCAGATCAAGGCCGTCAACTTCAACCCCGGCATCGTCACCTACCACGCGACCGGCCTCCCCGAGGGCCTGACGCTCCACCCGGTCACCGGCCGCGTCACCGGCGTCCCGGCCCGTACCGGCACGTACACGGTCACCGTCACCGCCAAGGCCTCCCACCACAGCAGCCTCGCGACGACGTTCACCTGGAAGGTCTCCCGGGGCATCTACACGAACTCCACCCCCCTGCCGATCCCGGACGGGGGCCCGGCGGTCTTCTCGGACATCGTCGTCGACCGGATCCCGGGCCAGGCGCCGAGCGACCTCAAGGTGGCCGTGGACATCAAGCACACCTGGCGCGGTGACCTGGTCATCGACCTGGTCGGCCCGGACGGCACGGTGTACTCGCTGAAGAAGGGCAACCTCGGCGACTCGGCCGACAACGTCATCGAGACCTACACGGTGGACGCCTCCGCCCAGCCCGCCAACGGCACCTGGCGGCTCCGGGTGCAGGACACGTACCGCAGCGACTCGGGCCGCCTCGACGGCTGGAAGCTCATCTTCTGACCGCGTCCGCGCTGAGCGCTGAGCGCTGAGCACTGAGCGCTGAGTACTGACCACTGAGCTGATCCGGTCGGCGAAGGCAACCACTTCGTCGGCCGGATCACCTCGGAAGGAGGGGCCGCGGCGGCGGACGGGCGGCGTCATCCCGACGGGACCAACGGGCCGGTCTCGTACCCGGCTTGTGGAATCCCGCAACGGGGCGGAGCCGGACCGGTGGCCGGGCCGGGCCGGGCGCGTGGGGCGGGCCGCGTAGATTGCCGGGCATGAGGACCTCCGAACCGCTCAGCCCGGTCTCCCGCACCGCCCTGTCCGTCGCCCGGGTGCGGGCGTACGAGAGCTCCCGTCCCGACCCGCTCTTCGTCGACCCGTACGCCGCCGCGTTCGTCACCGCCGCCGGCCTCGAACCGGGCCCCACCCGCCCGGACAGCGCACTCGCCAGGGCCCTCGTCGCCCACGGCATCCTGCGGACCCGCTTCTACGACGACCGGCTGCTCGCCGCCGGCGCCGACCAGGTCGTGCTGCTGGCGGCGGGCCTGGACACCCGGGCGTACCGGCTGGACTGGCCGGACGGCACCCGGGTGTTCGAGATCGACCTGGCCCCGGTGCTGGCCTTCAAGGCGCAGGTCCTGGACGGGCTCGGCGCCGTGCCGCGCGCGGAGCGCACCGCCCTGCCCTCCGACCTGCTGGAAGCGCGGTGGCCCGAGCGGCTGGTCGCGGCCGGGTTCGACCCGGCGAGGCGCTCGGTCTGGCTCGCCGAGGGCCTGCTGGTCTACCTCACGGCCGAGGAGGCGGCCGCACTGCTCACGGCCGTGACCGGGCTGGCGGCCCCGGGCAGCCGGCTGCTGGTGGAGCAGGGCGGGGACCTGAGCCGCGTGCCGCACGACCCGGCGCTCGCCCGGCTGACCGGGCTGTGGCGGGGCGGGCTCGGCCCGGGCACCGACGGGTGGCTCGACGGGCACGGCTGGACCACCGGGATCACCCCGCTCGTCCGGATCGGGGAGGCCTACGGGCGCCCGCTCCCGGACCTCTCCGCCACGAGGGCCTTCATCGAGGCGCAGCGGCGCACCGCGCACTGACGTCCCGGCAGGCCGCACCGGACCCACTGCCCGGCCGGTCACACCGGACGGGCCGGCCGCGGCGGCCAGGTGTCCGGCGCCAGGACGCCGGTGGCGTACGCCCGGGCGACCAGGGCGGTGCGGTTGGGGACGCGCCAGCGCCGGGTGAGCCGGGCCAGGTGGTAGTTGACCCCGTCCGGGGTGACACCGATCTCCCGGGCGATCTGCGCCGTGGTGTCGCCCCGGGCCGCCGCGGCCAGGATCCGGGCCTCGACCGGGCTGACCTCGGCCTGCGGGCCGGGCGGAGCGGCCGCGCCCGCCGGCGCCGCCTGCAGCGACAGCAGCATGCTCGGGGTCTGCTCCGGAGTGTCGCCGACCAGGGCGACGGTCATCTCGCCGTACCGCTCGCGGCCGTCCACGGGTGTCCAGGAGACCCGCGCCGGGTACTGCGAGCGCCGGTGCAGCCGGACGGCCTCGGCGAGGGCCTCCAGGGTGCCGGTGTCCCGCAGGGTGAAGAACTCCAGGATCCTGCGGTTGTGCAACTGGCCTGGCAGACGGCCGAATTCGGCCGCCATCGCACGGTTGACGATCAGGATCTTCCCGCCGAACTCGCACACCGCGATCGGCAGCGGCATGTGGTCCAGCAGCCGCAGTGCCCGGTTGCGCCAGATCACCGCCGCCTCTCGCGGGTCGTCCGGCACCGGGCCGCAGCCCTCGGTCGTCCTCATCCGTGTTTCTCCTTCCCCGGGGCCATGACTGACGGTCCGTGGGCAAGCCCGCGACACCCCCGGGGACTACACAATCATGTAGTGATCGGGACCGGGCCTCCCGCCCGATGGGCGCACAGTGGTGGAAGCAGAAAGTTTCCTGCCGTGGGAGGGGCACAGCGATGACCGAGACCGTCGAGACCGTGGAGAGCACGACCGAGGACGAGCGGGGAGGCGGGGCCGCGGCCCGGGCCGTCCCCCTGGTGGACATCTCGTCGATGCCGCCGGTCGCCGCCCCGGTGCTGCGCATCATGGAACTGGCCAGAGAGCACGGCCCGGCGTACGTCCAGCGGCTGTACGGCCGGGACCTCCTGATCGTCAGCGGCCTGGAGCTGGTCGAGGAACTGGCCGACGAGGCCCGCTTCACCAAGTCGATCAGCCCGACGCTGGAGCTGGTGCGGCTGTTCACCGGCGACGGCCTGTTCACCGCCTACAACGACGAGCCCAACTGGGCCCGGGCGCACGACATCCTGATGCCGGCCTTCGCGCTCGGCTCGATCCGCACCTACCACCCGGTGATGCTGAGGGTGGCCCGCCGGCTGCTCGACTCCTGGGACCGCCGGGAGGCCGCCGGGCTGCCGGTGGACGTGCCCGGCGACATGACCCGGATGACCCTGGACACCATCGGACTGGCCGGCTTCGGCTTCGACTTCGGCTCCTTCGAGCGGGACGAGCCGCACCCCTTCGTCGAGGCGATGGTGCGCTGCCTGAACTGGGCGATGACCAAGCTGACCCGGGACCCGGACGCCGACCACCGCGAGCGCGACGAGGCGTTCCGGGCCGACGCCGCCTACCTGGCCGGCGTGGTGGACGAGGTGATCGCCGCCCGCGCCGGGGAGGACGTCCAGGGCCCGGCCGAGGACCTGCTCGGCCTGATGCTCGGCGCGGTCCGGCCCTCGGACGGCTCCCGGCTGGACGCCGAGAACATCCGCAACCAGGTGATCACCTTCCTGATCGCCGGCCACGAGACCACCTCCGGCGCGCTCTCCTTCGCCCTGTACTACCTGCTCAAGAATCCGGTCGTGCTGCGCCAGGTGCAGCGCGAGGTGGACGAGTTGTGGGGCGACCGGACCGATCCGGAGCCCTCCTACGAGGACGTCGGACGGCTGCGCCACACCCGCCAGGTGCTCAACGAGGCGCTGCGGCTGTGGCCGACGGCGCCCGCGTTCAACCGGGAGGCCCGCGAGGACACCCTGCTCGGCGGCCGCATCCCGCTGCGGGCCGGGGAGACGGTCGTCGTCACCACGCCGATGCTGCACCGCGACCCGGCATGGGGCGACAACCCGGAGCTGTTCGACCCGTCCAGGTTCGACCCCGAGCGGGAGGAGGGCCGCTCCCCGCACGCCTTCAAGCCCTTCGGGACCGGCGAACGCGCCTGCATCGGACGGCAGTTCGCGCTGCACGAGGCCGTCATGCTGCTCGGCATGGTGGTCCACCGCTACCGGCTGATCGACCACGCCGACTACCGGCTGAGCATCAAGCAGACGCTCACCATCAAGCCCGACGGGTTCACCCTCGGCCTCGCCCGGCGCACCCCCGCCCCGGCGCCCGCCTCCGCCTCCTCCGCCGCTTCCCCCCTCGCCACCGCCGCGCCGGCCACCGGCCTCCCCGGGCGGGTCCGCCAGGGCACCGGGCTGCTGCTCCTGCACGGCTCCAACTACGGCGCCTCCCGGGAGCTCACCCGGCAGCTCGCGGAGGCCGCCGCCGACCTCGGCTGCGAGACCGCGGTCGCCCCGCTGGACGCGTACGCGGACGGGCTGCCCACCGACCGGCCGGTGGTGATCACCGCCGCCTCCTACAACGGGCAGCCGACGGACGACGCGGCCCGGTTCTTCCGCCGCCTCCAGGGTGACCCGGAGTCCGGCGAGAGCCCAGCGGCCGACGGCGTCGAGTACGCGGTCCTCGGCATCGGCGACCGCACCTACGCCGCGACCTACCAGCGCGTCCCGGCGCTGATCGACGACCGGCTCGCCGCGCTCGGCGGCACCCGGCTGCTGGCCCGCGCCGAGGCCGACGCCTCGGGCGACCTGGCCGGCACCGTACGGCAGTTCACCGAGGCGCTGTGCGAGACCCTGCTGGCGCGCTACGGGGACGCCGACGCACCCGCCGCGGCGCAGCCGGAGGCCGCCTACTCGGTGACCGAGGTGACCGGCGGCCCGCTGGCGGCGCTGGCCGCCCGGCACGACATGGCGGAGCTGACCGTCACCGCCGTCGGCAGCCTGACCGACCCGGCCTACCACCGGGTCAAGCGGCTGGTGCGGCTGGCCCTGCCGGAGGGCGCCGAATACCGGACGGCGGACCACCTCACCGTGCTCCCGGCCAACGACCCGGCGCTGGTGGAGCGCGCCGCCAAGCTGTTCGGCGCCACCCCGGACACGGTGCTGTCGGTCGTGGCGCACCGGCGCACCGGTCTGGCCTTCGACCGTCCGCTGACGGTGCGCGAGCTGCTCACCCGCCACGTCGAGCTGCAGGACCGCCCGAGTGCCGAGCAGCGCGCCGTGCTGGCCGCGCTCAACCCCTGCCCGCCCGAGCAGGCCGCCCTGCGGGCGCTGCCCGAGGACGACCCGCGCACCCTGCTGGACCTGATCGAGGACCACCCGGCGCTGCAGGAGCGGCTCACCTGGCCGGTGCTGCTGGAGCTGCTGCCGCCGATGCGGCCGCGGCACTACTCGATCTCCTCCTCGCCCGCCGGCGACCCGCGCCAGGTGGAGCTGATGGTCTCGGTGCTCAGCGGGCCGGCCCGCTCGGGCCGGGGCACCTTCCGCGGCTGCGGCTCCGGCTACCTCGACCGGGTGGCCGTCGGCGACACCGTGCTGGCCCGGGTCCGGCCCTGCCGGGAGGCGTTCCGGATCGGCCACCGCACCCCGGTGGTGATGATCGCGGCCGGCACCGGCCTGGCGCCGTTCCGGGGTGCCGTCGCCGACCGCCGGGCGCTGCTCGCCGAGGGCGCCGACCTCGCCCCGGCGCTGCTGTACTTCGGCTGCGACGACGAGGCGGCGGACTACCTGCACCGCGGCGAGCTGGAGAGCGCCGAGCGGGCCGGGGCGGTCTCGCTGCGGCCCGTCTTCAGCGAGCGGCCCCGGCACGGGCGGCGTTTCGTGCAGGACCGGATCGCCGCCGAGGCGGCCGAGGTGTGGGAGCTGCTGGAAGCCGGCGCCGAGGTGTACGTGTGCGGCGACGGCGCCCGGATGGCGCCGGGCGTTCGGGAGGCCTTCCGGACGCTGTACCGGGAGCGCACCCCGGGCGCCGACGAGCAGCGCGCCCAGGCCTGGCTGCAGGGGCTGACCGAGGCCGGGCGGTACGTCGAGGACGTGTACGCGGGCTGACCGGCCGCCCCCGGACAGGCCTGTGGGCCCACCGCACCCGGTGCGGTGGGCCCACGGGCGTCGGGTCAGTACACGCTGACCTGGTACGCGGAGAGCGCCGCGTTGACGGGCTGGTAGAAGGTCGTCCCGCCCGAGGTGCAGTTGCCGCTGCCGCCCGAGGTGAGGCCGAGCGCCTTGGTGCCGTCGAACAGCGGGCCGCCCGAGTCGCCGCCCTCGGCGCAGACGTTGGTCTGGATCAGGCCGCTGACGATGCTGCCGTCGGAGTAGCGCACGGTGGCGTTGAGGCCGGTGACGGTGCCGCCGTGGGTGCCGGTGGTCGAGCCGGTGCGCTTGACCGCCTCGCCGACGAAGGCGTTCGGGGCGGAGGTGAAGCCGCCGGGGTTGCTGAGGGCGCTGTTGTCGTAGCGGACCAGCGCGTAGTCGTGGCCGGGGAAGGTCGAGCTGACGGTCGGGCCGATCCGGGTGGTGTGGTTGAGATCGGTGTACCAGTCGGGGGCGACGTTGCCGCAGTGCCCGGCGGTGAGGAAGTAGTGGGTGCTGCCGCTCACCACATTGAAGCCGAGCGAGCAGCGGTACTGGCCGCCGTAGATGGCGTCGCCGGCGGCGACCAGCGGGGCGAACACGCCGGGGACGCGGTGGACGTCGACGGTGGGCGCGTCGGGTCCGACGGCGCTCATCAGCTTGGCGAGCGCGAGCGGGGTGACGGTGCTGTCGGCGGTCACCACGACGCGTCCGGCGGTCTCGTCGACGTACCAGGCGGTGCCGTTGACCTCGGCTTTCAGGATGGTGTCGCTGATCGCCGAGAGCTGTTCCGGTTTGGCGGTGCCGACGGGACCGGTGGCGGCGGCGACCGGCGTGGCGACCGCCGTGGCGGTGAGCAGGCCGAGGGCCGCGGCGAGCAGGCGGAAGCGGCGCGTGGTGCCGGTGCGGGCGGTGGTGCGCATGGTCCTCACCGATGTCCTCCTGAAGGGGTGACGGCCCTGAGGGTTGGGGCCGTGAAGCGCGGTCAGGCGGTGGGCGGACCCCGGCCGGTGCTCTCCGGAAGCACGACGGATGATCTGCTCCTGACAGGCGCTGACCGGAAGTATGAGGAAACGGACCGTTCGGTACAAGCTTTCTGATGGGGTGTCGGCGGACCCGCGGGCCCCGGGGTGACCTCGCGGATCCGCCGTTCGGAGGCCCCTACCGGGCGGGCACCGGCTCGGGGCCGGTGAGCCGCCGGCCCCGGTGGAGGGCGTGCAGCGAGAGCGCGCATATCACCCCGAGGGCGCACAGCGCCAGCCAGGGGAGCGCGGCCAGCCCGGCCGCGCGGGCGGCGTCCAGGGCCGCGCCGGTCAGCAGGTTCCCCACGGTGATGCCGATCCCGCAGACGGTGTTGTAGAGCCCGTAGTGGGTGGCGACCAGGCGGTCCCCGGAGAGCCGGACCACGGTGTCCATCTCGAACGGGTAGGCCAGCATCGTGCCCAGGGCCAGCAGGAACGCGGCCAGCGCCGGCGGCCCGGCGGCGAGCGCCCAGCGCCCGGGGCCGGCGCCGGGGACGGGCAGCGCCGAGGCGGCGAGCAGCGGCAGGAACGCCGAGCCCATCACGGCCACCCCCGCGACCAGGGCGGTGCCCGGCGCGATCCGCGCCCGGCACCAGGCCGTCACCCGGGTCTGGAGGACGATCGTGCCCAGCCCGGACACCACGAACAGCGCCGCCGTCGCCACCGTCCCGCCGGTGCCGTCGCCGCCCAGCCGGCGGACCTCCAGCGGCAGCGCCAGGTACACCTGGAAGGACAGCACGTACGAGCCGGTCATCGCGCCCGCGAAGAGCAGGAACGGGCGGTTGGCCAGCACCCCGCGCCACTGCGCGAGGACACCAGTGCGCTCCGGGCCCCCGACCGGCCCGTCGCCACGGCGGGCCGGCAGCGAACGGATCTGCACCGCGCTGAGCACCGCGAACACCCCGGCCGCGACCAGGCAGGTGGAGCGGAAGTCCACCGCGGTCAGCGCCATGCCCACCAGCGGGCCGAGCAGGATGCCCGCCTGGTAGAAGACGTTGAACAGCGCGAACGCGGCCACCCGCTGCTCGCCCGCGTCCCGTGCCAGGTACGCCCGGACGGCCGGGTTGAACAGCGCCCCGGCCAGGCCGGTGGCCGCCGAGGCCGCGACCAGGGCGGGCAGCGAGGAGGAGAGGCCGAGCGCGGCGAAGCCGGCGGTGCGCAGCAGGCAGCCCGCCACGATCAGCGGCTTGTAGCCGAACCGGTCGGCCAGCGTGCCGCCGACCAGGAACATGCCCTGCTGGGTGAAGTTGCGCACCCCGAGCACCAGCCCGACCGTCCAGCCGGCCAGTCCCAGGCTCCCGGACAGGTGGGCGGCCAGGTAGGGCATCAGCATGTAGAAGCCCAGGTTGATGGTGAACTGGTTGACCATCAGCAGCCGGACGCTGCGCTCGTGGCCGCGGAACTGGGCGGTCAGCTCCCTCACTCGGCACCGCCGCAGGTGCTCGCCAGGGTCAGCGGGTCGACCACCTCGGCGCAGCGGGTCCAGCGGGTCACCTCCCGTTCGTCCGGCCGGGCGAGTTCGTCCGGTTCGTCGGCCGGCGGGCGGTCGAGCAGGTCGTGCGCGGCGCCGTACTCGTCGTCGTAGACGGTGCCGAGGTAGCGCTGCGGCCCGTCCGGGAAGACCGCGGCGATCCGGGTGCCGGCGGGCTGGGTGCGGGCCAGCCAGCCGGCCACCAGGGCGACCGCGCCGACGCTCCAGCCGCCGGTGGCGTAGTGCGAGGCGGCCAGCCGGCGGCAGGTCCAGACGGCCTCGGCCGGAGCGACCCAGTGGACCTCGTCGAAGGTGCGGTAGGCGACGTTGCGCGGGTAGATGCTGGAGCCGAGGCCGCGCATCAGCCGGGTGCGGGCGGGCTGGCCGAAGATCGTGGAGCCGACGGTGTCCACCCCGACCACCCGCAGGCCCGGGTAGAGCTGACGCAGCACCCGGGAGGTGCCGGCCGAGTGCCCGCCGGTGCCGACGCTGCACACCAGGACGTCCAGGTGGCCCAGCTGGGCGGCGAGTTCGAGCGCCAGCGGGGTGTAGGCGGTGGTGTTGTCGGGGTTGTTGTACTGGTCGGGGCACCACGAGCCGGGGTGGCGGGCCAGCAGCTCGGCCACCCGGTCGCGCCGGGCCTGCTGCCAGCCGCCGCTCGGGTGCGGGCTGGCGACCGTCCGCACCTCGGCGCCGTACGCGGTGAGCAGCCTGGTCATGGCCGGCTCCAGACCGGGATCGGTGACCAGTGTGACCGGGTGCCGGTACACCATGCCGGCCAGCGCGAGGCCCAGGCCCAGGGTGCCGCTGGTGGACTCCACGATCCGGCCGCCCGGAGCCAACTCGCCCCGGGCCCTCGCGCGTTGGACCATGTGCAGGGCCGGGCGGTCCTTGATGCCGCCGGGGTTGAAGCCCTCCAGCTTGGCCCAGAAGCCGCGGCCCGCCGGGGCGAGCGGCTCGCCGATCCGCAGGACCGGGGTGTTGCCGACCAGGCCGCCGAGGGCCGGGTGGTCGTCCGTGTGATGGGTGAGGGACGTCATGTCGCGTCTCCTGTCGGGAGGTTGGCGGAAGTTCGGCGGTTCGGACGAAAACCGGACCGGCTATATCCGCCACCGACCGGTGACCAGCAGCGGGCCTCTCGGCCCGGGCGCACGGGCGGCGCGCACGACGGCCGCCGCAGGATGCCGCGTCGGAAGAGCCGCCCGGCCGTCGCCGTTGACGGCCAAGGGGCAGGGCGCGGGAACGCAGACGGAGCGGACGGACCGGGACGGCCGCTGCGTGGGAACGGCGGCCTCCCCGACCGCGCAGTGCAGCTCCGGGGATCCGGAGGAGGAATCGTGCGGATCGACCGGGCCGCTCACCCCGGCCGGATGGAACTGCCGGGCGTCGAAGTGCTGCTGGGCGCAGCCGACGGGCAGCAGGGAGAACAGGCCGAGCAACAGCGCGGCCAGGAGCCTGATCGGCATGACGGGACTCCGCGCGGCCGCGCGACGGCGGCAGCGGATCGGCGAGGACAGGGGGCGGACGCGGGCAGCGCGCACCGGCCCGCACCGCGAGGCGGGCGTGGCGGGGCGCGGCCCGGAGGCCGGTCTAGATCCTCAGCAGGGCGATCCGGTGCGGGAGTTCGGGCACGCCGGCCTCGGCGCTCCCGGCTGTCGGCGCCACCCGGCCGGGCGCCGGTGCGACGTCCCCGAGGGCGGGCTGGACGGCGACGGCCGACCGGGCGGCGTCGGCGCGGGGAGCGTCCTCGGGCTTGCCGGACAGGCACTCGCCGCCGGGGTGGTCGGCGTCCTCGTCGTGCTCCTGGTGCTGCGCGGGCAGGGTGGGCTGCGGGGCCTGTGGGGTCTGCTGGGCCTGCGGGCCGTCGTCCGTCGGTACGGCCTGTTCGGTCTGTTCGTTCTGGGCGGACCAGACGATCCGGATCGGATCGGTGTGCCCGGCGCCGTTCTCGACGCCGAACCCGTGCGCCGCGAACACGGCCGCCAGCAGGGCGCCCAGCCAGAACAGCCGTGCCGCCACCCCTCGGGGGCGGGCGCGTCGTGTGCGCAACGGAGACCGGGCGGTGACCATGCCGTGATCCTAGCCCGACTTCCTGCTCCGCCATAGCGTGCCTCAGTTGATGTGATGAATCGTCAACTGGCGTCGCCGTGGAGCGGAGGGTGGTGCCCGGTCACCCGGCGGAGGCCCGCTCCCAGGCGAGCGCCTGGTCCCTGGTGAGCCGCCATACCAGTTCCTCGCCGGTTTCGCTGGGGGCGAGCGCCTCGGCGGGGCGGCGCCGGTGCTCGGTGAAGCCGAGGCGGGCCGGTACGGCGCCGCTGGCCCGGTTGGCCGGGTCGTGCACGATCTCGACGCACTCCACCCCTGGCAGGCGGAAGGCCTCGACGGCCAGGGCCCGCGCGGTCCGGGTGGCCAGCCCGTGCCCGGTCGCGGCCGGGTGCAGCCAGTAGCCGATCTCGCGGGCCTCGGCCGGGGTGTCGTCGCGGCGGAACAGGTCGCAGGCGCCGACGATCGCGCCGTCCCGCACGATCGCGTAGGTGAAGTCCCGTCCGCTCGCCCAGAGTTCGGCGCGGCCGGCGAGGAACTCGGCGGTCTTGGCGCGGCTGTGCTCGGCCACCCAGGGCATCCAGGGCCGCAGGTGCTCCAGTGACTCCTCGATGGCGGCGAAGTACTCGGGCAGGTCCGACTCGCCGTCGAAACGGCGCAGGACGCCCCCGTCCAGGGCGATGACGTGCGGTGGATGGTTCATGGCGGAAGGATGGTCCGTGCGCCCTTCGCCCGGCAACGGGTTTTGGCGGGGCCCGGCAACCGGCCTTGACGGGGACGGACGCGGCTCAGCTCCGGGCGGCGTGCCCCGGCGTGCGGCCGGCCCGGGGGCGGTCGCCCGGCGGGGTGAGCCGGTGCAGGAGGACGGCCGCCTCGCGGTCGGTGACCTCGTGGAACTCGCCGTACCAGGGCCCGGCGGCGTGCGCGTAGCGGGGCAGGTGGAGGCAGACCACCGCGTCCGCGTCGTGGCGCAGGTCGGCCGCGACCCGGGCGTCGCCGACCGGCGCGGCGAGGATCAGTCGCTCCGGCCGGTCGGCGGCCAGGGCGTGGAGGGCCGCGCGGGTGGTGAGGGCGTCGGTCAGTCCGTCGGAGACCAGGAGGGCGGTGCGGCCCTGCAGCGGCAACCGGTTCCGGCCCTGGCGGTACAGCGCCTCGCGGCGGTGCACCTCGACCCGCTCGCGCTTGACGCTCGCGCCCAGCTCGGCCGCGGTGACGCCCAGGCTCCGCAGGGTGTACCGGTCGAACAGCGGTGGGTCACCGTCGGCGATCGCGCCGACCGGACGGTCGTGGCCGCGCACGGCCAGCGGCCGGACCACGGTGGCGTCGAGTGGGGCGCCCAGGGCCTCGGCGACCTCGGCGGCCACCGGCAGCCCGCCGGGCGCGAGCCCGAGGACCACCACCCCGCCATCGGGCGGCCCGTCCAGCAGCGGGGCGAGCCTGCGGGCCAGTTGGTGTCCGGCGGTGCTGCGGTCGAGGAATATCACGGGCCTGTCCTTGTCCTCCAGGTGTCCGAGCGCCCCGGTCGGGGCCAGGGTCTGTCTCCAAGGGGCGGTACGAACCGGCGAGCGGCCCACGGGCCCCGCCACAGGGCGGATTCCCGGTCGCGGCGGGCTCTAACACCCGGGGCGCGAATCAGGGCGAACCGGGGCGGGCGATCCGGTGATCCGGGGGCGCGAATCAGGGTGATCCGGGGGCGCGGACCGGGACCTGCGACGCGATGCGTCCGTCCCGGCGGGTGTGTCCCGGTGGCGTTGGGGCAGGCGCGCAGGCATGGACGGTCGACGAACGGTGCCCCCGCCCGTACCCGCGGTGCTCACGGGTACGGCGGTCCGCGCGGCCCGGCACGGTGCGCGCGATGATGGTCGGGACGGCGCCCCGCCGTCCTCACCGTCCCCGTCGCACCGGGAGCGAGCCATGGCAGGGTCACCCGAGCACGAGCCCGCCGGCCAGGACGGCCCGGGGCGGGGCAGCCCGGGTGGGAACGGCGGCGGCGAGTTGGCGTCCGGCGATCTGCGCGTCGCGGTGGGCGACCGCGGCCCGGTCCGGATCGTCACCGTCGCCGGGGAGCTGGACCACGACAGCGCGGACGGGCTGCGCGCCGTGCTGGCCCGCCCGCCGTCGGCGGCGGGCATCGAGCGGATCGTGGTCGACCTCGCCGGCCTGCGGTTCTGCGACTCGACCGGGCTGAACGTCCTGCTGCGCGCCCGGCTGGATGCCGAGGCGGCCGGGCTGCGGCTGGAAGTGGCCGGTCCCCTCCCGCTGGTGGCGCGGCTGTTCGCGATCACCGGGGCCGACGGCGTGCTGAGCGTCCACCCCGACCTCCGCACGGCGCTGGCGGCCTCCGGTGAGGGCCCCACCGGGCCCGGCGCCCCGCCCGAGCCGAGCTGAGGAGGCAGGCCGTGAACCGCCCCGGGAACAGTGGCCCGCCAGGCCGGGAGGAGACCAGGCGACTGGTGCTGGGCGGCATCGCCGGCGCGGTGCAGCGAAGCCGCGAGTTCAGCCGGCGGGCGCTGGTGTCCTGGCACTGGCTACCGGCCGTCGACGAGAACCGGCGGGCCGCGGCCGAGGACGTCCTGCTGATGGTCTCCGAGCTGGTCACCAACGCCTGTCTGCACGCCCCCGGCGGCCCGCGCGAGCTGCGGCTCCACTGGGACGGCGCCCGGCTGCGCGTGGAGGTCGCGGACGCCAGCCCCGTCCCGCCGCGGCTGCGCCCGTCCGCCGCGACGAGTCGGCCGGGCGGCCACGGGCTGCGGGTGGTGGACCGGCTCGCCGCCGCCTGGGGCTCCCGGCCCGAGGACGGCGGGAAGCAGGTCTGGCTGGAGGTGTCGCGCCCGCCGGCCCTGACGGTCGCCGGTGCGGACGGGGACAGGGCGTCGGGGCGGTCGGACTGGGGCTGATCGCCGCCCTTCGCGTCGCGCCGTCCTCGCGTCCTCCTCGCTGCGTCCTCCTCGCTGCGTCCCTTCGCGCCGTCCGGAAGGGGTTTCCGGCGCCCCGCAGCGGATAACCGCGTGGATGTGGGAGCGCCGGTCGCGAACCGGCGCGGGATCCGGGCGGCGCGAGCGGCCGGACGGAGCGAGAGGAGCGCGCAGCCATGACGCAGCGCCGGTCGAACTACGGGGGCCCGGTTGCCGACCGGTCCGAGGAGCTCACCATCGAGAGCCGGCCGTGGGCCCTGGGCACCGTGCTGGTGCTGCTCGGCGAACTGGACCTCGATTCGGTGGCCGCTCTGCGGTCCGCCCTCGACCGGGCCCTCGCCGAGCCGGCCACCGTGGTGGTGGTGGACTGCGCCGGGCTGGAGTTCTGCGACTCCACCGGGCTCAACGTCCTGCTGCGCGCCAAGGCCAGGGCCGAGGTGGACGACAGCCGGATCGAGCTGGCCCGGCCGCGGCCGCTGATCCTGCGGATGCTCGAACTCACCGGCGCCACGGATGCCTTCCCGATCCGCGAGACCGTCCCGGGCTGAGGCACTGACGCACTACGGCGCCGGGGCCCGCCGGCCCCGGCGCCGCAGTGCGGGGCCTCCTCCCCACGTGTCACCCCCGGCCTGCGGTGGCAGAGTGGGAGCAGGGCGGCGGCCCGCCGCCCTCGGTGCCGAGGTGCCCGG
The DNA here is from genome assembly GCF_055580145.1 of Kitasatospora sp. NPDC032121. Lineage (NCBI taxonomy): Bacteria > Bacillati > Actinomycetota > Actinomycetes > Kitasatosporales > Streptomycetaceae > Kitasatospora > Kitasatospora sp. NPDC032121. The sequence continues at coordinate 350,015 of NZ_JBVILX010000007.1, forward strand.
ACGGCGCACCCCGGCCGTGCGAGCGATCCGGACGGTGGACGGATGGACGAGCACCCGGTAGCCGGAGCCCCCGCGTCCGACCCGGCTGAGCAGGCGCTGCGGCAGCTGCTCGCCGGGCTGACCGCCGTGCGCGACGGGGACTTCCGCATCCGGCTCTCCCCGGACCGGCCGGGGGTGCTGGGGGAGATCGCCGCGGTCTTCAACGGCATGGCCGACCAGCTGGCCCGGGTGACTTCCGAGGTGACGCGGGTGGCCCGGGAGGTCGGCACCGACGGGCGGCTCGGCGGCCAGGCGCAGGTGCCGGACGCGACCGGGACCTGGCTGGAGCTGACCGACGCGGTCAACGCGATGGCCGGCAACCTGACCTGGCAGGTGCGCAACATCGCCCAGGTGACCACGGCGGTGGCCCGCGGCGACCTCACCCAGAAGATCGAGGTGGACGCGCGGGGCGAGATCCTGGAGCTCAAGAGCACCGTCAACACCATGGTGGACACCCTGTCCTCGTTCGCGGACGAGGTGACGCGGGTGGCCCGGGAGGTCGGCAGCGAGGGCCGGCTCGGCGGCCAGGCGCAGGTGCCGGGCGTCGCCGGGACGTGGCGCGACCTCACCGACTCGGTGAACGCGATGGCGGGCAACCTGACCTGGCAGGTGCGCAACATCGCCCAGGTGGCGACCGCCGTCGCCGAGGGGGACCTCACCCAGAAGATCTCGGTCGCCGCCCGTGGGGAGATCCTGGAGCTCAAGACGACCATCAACACCATGGTCGACCAGCTGTCCTCGTTCGCCGCCGAGGTGACCCGGGTGGCCCGGGAGGTCGGCACCGAGGGCCGGCTCGGCGGCCAGGCGGACGTCCGGGACGTCTCCGGCACCTGGCGGGCGCTGACCGAGTCCGTCAACGTCATGGCCGACAACCTCACCGCCCAGGTCCGCTCGATCGCCGAGGTGACCACCGCCGTCGCGAAGGGCGACCTGACCCAGAAGATCCGGGTCGACGCGCGCGGCGAGATCCTGGACCTGAAGGAGACCATCAACACGATGGTCGACCAGCTGTCCTCGTTCGCGGACGAGGTGACGCGGGTGGCCCGGGAGGTCGGCACCGCCGGGAACCTGGGCGGCCAGGCCACCGTCCGGGGCGTCTCCGGGACATGGAAGGACCTCACTGACAACGTCAACGTGATGGCCTCCAACCTGACCGGCCAGGTCCGCTCGATGTCCGAGGTGGCGACGGCGGTGGCACGCGGCGACCTCTCCCGGAGGATCACCGTCGAGGCCAAGGGCGAGGTGGCGGCCCTCGCCGACGCCATCAACACCATGGTGGACACCCTCTCCGTCTTCGCCGACGAGGTCACCAGGGTGGCGCGCGAGGTCGGCACCGAGGGCATCCTGGGCGGCCAGGCCCGGGTGCCCAACGTCGCCGGGACCTGGAAGGCGCTCACCGACAACGTCAACTTCATGGCGCACAACCTGACCAGCCAGGTGCGCAACATCGCCCAGGTCACCACCGCCGTCGCCGACGGCGACCTGACCCGCAAGATCGACGTGGACGCGCGGGGCGAGATCCTGGAGCTCAAGACCACCGTCAACACCATGGTCGACCAGCTGTCCTCGTTCGCCGCCGAGGTGACCAGGGTGGCCCGGGAGGTCGGCAGCGAGGGCCGGCTCGGCGGGCAGGCCCGGGTGGAGGGCGTCTCCGGCACCTGGAAGCGGCTCACCGAGAACGTCAACGAGCTGGCCGGCAACCTGACCCGGCAGGTCCGGGCGATCGCCGAGGTCACCAGCGCCGTCGCGGCCGGGGACCTGACCCGCTCGATCAGCGTGGACGCCTCCGGCGAGGTCGCCGACCTCAAGGACAACATCAACGCGATGGTCGGATCGCTGCGCGAGACCACCCGGGCCAACCTGGAGCAGGACTGGCTCAAGAGCAACCTGGCCCGCTTCTCCGCCGCCATCCAGGCCCGGCGGGACATCCGCGCCGTCGCCCGGATGATCACCGACGAGCTGACCCCGCTGGTCGGCGCCCAGTACGGCGCGTTCTTCCTCGCCGAGGAGGGCGCGGACGGCACCGAACTCGCCCTGATCAGCGCCTACGGCCGCCCGGAGGGGGAGCACCTGCGGCTGCGCCTCGGGGAGTCCCTGGTCGGGCAGGCCGCCCGGACCAGGCGGACCGTCGCCGTCGACGACCTGCCGCCCGGCTACGCAACCGTCTCCTCGGGCACGGGCGGTACCGACGTCCGCTCGGTGGTCATCCTGCCGATCGCCCTGGAGGAGTGGCTGATCGGCGTGATGGAGTTCGCCTCCGTCCACCCGTTCACCCAGGTGCACCGCGACTTCCTGGGCCAGTTCGCCGAGGCCTGCGGGGTCAACCTCGGCAACCTGCTGGCCAACGCCCGCACCGACGAGCTGCTCGGCGAATCCCAGCGGCTCACCGCCGAACTCCAGTCCCGGTCCGAGGAGTTGCAGGACGGGCAGGAGGAACTGCGGCGCTCCAACGCCGAGTTGGAGGACAAGGCCGCACTGCTCGCCCAGCGCAACCGGGACATCGAGGCGAAGAACCTGGAGATCGAGCAGGCCCGTCAGGAACTGGAGGAACGGGCACGGGAGTTGACCCGCACCTCGATGTACAAGTCGGAGTTCCTGGCCAACATGAGCCACGAGCTGCGCACCCCGCTGAACAGCCTGCTCATCCTCGCCCAGCTGCTCGCCGAGAACAGCGGCGGCAACCTCACCCCCAAGCAGGTCGAGTACGCGGGCGTGATCCACTCGGCCGGCACCGACCTGCTCCAGCTCATCAACGACATCCTCGACCTCTCCAAGGTGGAGGCCGGGAAGATGGAACTCGCCATCGAGTCCTTCACGCTGCGGGAACTGCTGGAGTACGTGGAGTCCGGGTTCCGGCCGCTGGCCGACCAGAAGGGGCTCGCCTTCGAGGTGTCCGTCGACCGGGCCGTGCCGGAGCGGATCGTCACCGACCAGGCGCGGCTGCGCCAGGTCCTGCGCAACCTGCTCTCCAACGCCGTCAAGTTCACCGACACCGGCCGGGTCGAGCTACGGATCGAACGCGTCGAGGAGGCGGAACTGCCGCCCGGACTCGGCCGGACCCACGCCGCGGTGGCCTTCCACGTGGACGACACCGGGATCGGCATCGACCCGGACCACCTGGACACCATCTTCGGCGCCTTCCAGCAGGCCGACGGCTCCACCGCGCGGCGCTACGGCGGCACCGGCCTCGGGCTGTCGATCAGCCGGGAGCTCGCCCGGCTGCTCGGCGGCACCATCACCGTCCGCTCCGCGGCGGGGCAGGGCAGCCGGTTCACGCTGTACCTGCCGCTGGGCGCGCAGGCGACGGCGGGCGGGGACTCCGCGGCGGACGGGGCCGAGGCGCGGGTCCTGGTGGTGGAGCCCGACCCGCCGGGGCTGCTCACCCAGCTCGCCCGGGCGGCGGTCGGGGCCCTGGCGAGCTCGCCGGGCGGCGCGTCGCCGCCGGGCGGTGCCTCCTCGCCGGGCGGTGCCTCCTCGCCGGGCGGTGCCTCCTCGCCGGGTGGTGCGTCGGAGGTCGGGACGGCGGAGGCGGTGCGGGTCGACGGGGTGGGCGACGAGGCCGGGCTGCGGGCCGCGCTCACCAGCGGGCCGTACCGGTGCGTCCTGCTGGACCTGGTCGCCTCCGCGGACCTCGCCCCGCTGCTTGGCGAACTCGCGGCGGGCGGCACACCGGTGCTCGGGTACGGGCCCGGCGGCGCGCCGCCCGAGGGCGTCGAGCAGGTCGGCGGACTGGACGAGCTGCGGGTGCGGGTGATCCGGGCACTCGGCGGCGAGCCTCCCGCGCCCGTCGAACGGCCCCCCACGGCCCCGGCCCCGGCGGGACCGCTCGCCGGACGGACCGTACTGATCGTCGACGACGACATCCGCAACGTCTTCGCGCTCACCGCCGCCCTGGAACGGCACGGGCTGAGCATCCTGCACGCCGCCGACGGCCGCGCCGGGCTCGACCTGCTGCGCAGCCACCCGGAGACCGACCTGGTGCTGATGGACGTGATGATGCCCGGAATGGACGGCTACGCGGCCATCGCGGCGATCCGCGACGACGCGCGCTTCGAGCGGCTGCCGGTCGTCGCCGTCACCGCCAAGGCCATGCCCGGCGACCGGGACCGCAGCCTGGCCGCCGGTGCGGACGACCACGTCACCAAGCCGGTCGACACCGACCGGCTGCTGGAGCGGATGCGGGACTGGCTGGGCGCGTCATGACCGATCCTCGGCATGGGGGAACCGCGGCCCGGCGCGCGGGTGCCGCAGATCAGTGCCCCGGCACCCTGCCCCGGATCAGGGGTGCGCCGTGACCGCCGGGCAGGAGTCCTCCGCCCAGGAGGCCGCGGAGCGCACCGCCCGGGCCCTGGCCGAGACCGTCCGCCGCCTCCAGGCGGCCACCGCCCGGGCCCACGCCGAGGCGCGGACCAGGGCCGCCGTCGACCTCGCCACCGGCATCCTGGCCGAGCGGCTCGGCCTGCCGGTCACCGAGGCCGCCGCACACCTCGCCCGGCTGGCCCGGGAGGCCGGCGTGCCGGTGCTCGCGCTGGCGGCGGACATCGCGGGGCTGCCGGAGCCGAAGCCGGGGCCGGGGTTCGATGCGGGCACCGGACCTGGACCCGGCCCCGGGCCCGCGGCCTTCGGCCTCCCCGTCGCCGAACCGCCCGACGCCGGCCCGCCCGTCGCGCCCGCGCTCGCCGCCGCGCCCGACCTGCAGCACGCCGCCGGGGCCGTGCTGGACCAGGCCGCGGCGGCGCTCGGCGTCCGCGCCGTGGCCGTCTGGCAGCGCCTGCCCGGCGGCGCGCTCGCCCTCGCCGCGCACGCCGGGCTCTCCGCCGAGGAGGCCGCCGACTGGGCCCGGGTGCCGCCCGGCGTCCCCACCCCGGCGCAGCGGGTCGTCGGCGGCGCGGCCGAACTGTGGCCCGGCGAGCCGGAGACGGAAGGCCCCTCGGTGGGCGCCGGCGCCGCCCGGGCCGTCCTCCCGCTGCTCGACCGGCGCCGCCGCCGGGGCGCGCTGGAACTGCTCTGGCCGGCCGCCGGCCAGGACCCCGCCACCGGCTCCGTCCCCGTGCTCGGCCCGGCCCAGCGCCGCGAGCTGTACGCCCTCGCCGACCTCTGCACGACCCTGCTCGGCCGGCCCCCCGAGCCCGTCGCCCCCGAGCAGGCCGGCGCCCTCCTGGAGGGGCAGCTCACCCCCGCGCTGCTGCTGGACCCCGTCGTCCGGGCCGACCGGATCGCCGACTTCACGGTGCTGCGGGTCAACGCCAGGTTCCGCGACCCGCTCGGCCGGCCCCGCGAGGCACTGGAGGGCGCCTCGCTGCTGGAGACGTACCCCGTCGCCTGCGCCGCCGGGCTGCTCGACCGCCTGCTGCGCGCCTACGAGACGGGCGTGCCGTCGACCGCCGAGCCGGTCCGGCTGGCATTCCGGGGCCAGGGCCCGGCCGTCCCGGTGGCCGTCCTGCTCTCGGCCGTCCCGGTCGGCGGCCGGCTGCTGGTGTGCTGGCAGCTGGACGACGAACGGGAGGAGGACGAGCGCGTCGCCCTGCTGCGCCAGGCCCAGCGGCTGGCCCGGGTGGCCGGGTTCGAGGAGCGCCTCGCCGAGGGCCGGATCCGCTGGAGCGACGGGCTGCGCGAGCTGTACGGGCTGCCGCCGGACGCGCCGCCCGTACCGCTGGACCGCCTCGCGCGGCACACCCACCCGGACGACCGGCCGGCGATCCGGCGCCTGCTGGACACCGTCCGGCACCACCACCGCACCGCCTCCGCGGTGGTCCGGCTGGACCGCCCCGACGGCACCCACCGCTTCACCCGGGTGATCGCCGAGCCGGAGGTCGACGAGACCGGCCGGCTGGTCGCCGTCCGCGGCGCCTACCACGACGTCTCCGCCCAGCACTGGACGGAGGTCGCGCTCGGCGCCACCCGGGAGCGGCTGGCCGACAGCGAGCAGGAGTCGGCCGAGCGGGAGCAGCTGGCACTGCGGCTGCAGCAGGCGATCCTGCCCGCCGCCCCGCCCCCGCTCGGGGTCACCGGCCTGCACGCCGCCGTCCGCTACCGGCCCGCCGCCCAGCGCGACCGGGTCGGCGGGGACTGGTACGACGTGCTGGTGCTGCCCGACCGGCGGGTGCTGCTCGCGGTCGGGGACGTGGCCGGGCACGGCGTCGGCGCGGCCACCGGGATGGTCGCACTGCGGCACGCGCTGCGCGGCCTCGCCGTCACCGGCGCCGGCCCCGGCCGGCTGCTGGCCTGGGCCAACACCGTCGCCCTGCGCGAACCCGGCCAGGTCACCGCGACCGCCGTGTGCGTGCTGCTGGACCCGCTCGGCGGTGAACTGCGCTGGGCCAGGGCCGGCCACCTGCCGCCGATCCGGCTCGGCGCGGACGGGGCCCAGGTGCTGCCGTTGCCGCACGGCGTGCTGCTCGGCGCGCTGGACGACGCCGAGTACGAGGAGCACACCGCCCGGCTCGACCCGGGGGACGTCCTGCTGCTCTACACCGACGGGCTGGTCGAACGCCGGGACCGCCCGGTGGAGGAGTCGGTGGAACAGTTGCTCCGGGCGGCCGGCGCCCCCGGCCCGGACCTGGAGCTGTACCTCGACCGGCTGCTGGAACTCAGCCCCGCCGACACCGACGACGACACCTGCCTGATCGCCGTCCAGCCCGAATAGGGGGCGCCGGAGGCGGGTAGGCGCGAGCGGACGAGGGGGGCCGAGAGTAGGACGGAAGCGATCCCCATGTTGCTGCTGGGACTTCTGCTGATGGCGGCGTCCGGCGCGTTCGTCGGACTGCTGATCGCGGACAACCTCTCCGGCGGGCCCGACTACCAGGTGATGATCCTCGGCCACCACCTGGTGGTGCTGAACAGCCTGAGCATCTTCCTCGCCGGCGTCGCGCTGGCGCTGCTCTTCTGCCTCGGCCTCGCGCTGATCCGGCTGTCCGGGCGGGTCCGGCGGTCCTCACGTGTGGCGCCCGCCGCGCCCTCCGAGCGTACGGACCTCACCGGCCGTACGGACCCCGCCGAGCCCGAACAGCGCGCCGCCACGCAGGGCGGCCGGATGCGGCACCGACCCGGACACTGAGCACCGACCGGGGCCGACCGGCGCGCCCCCGTCGGCCCCGCCCACCGACCCCGCACCCCCTCCCGGGAGGCCACCATGGACCTCGCCATCCTCACCCCGCTGCTCGACCGCCCCGGCCCCTGGGCGTCCGTCTACCTCGACACCTCCCGCGCCACCGAGGACGCCGCCCGGCGCCGGGCGCTGCTCGACCGCGCCGCCGTCCAACGGCTGGCCGACGCCGGGGCCGACGACTCCACCCGCGCGGCCGTCCGCGACCACCTGGCCGCGGCACCCGCCGCAGGGTCCCCGCCCGGGCGGGCGCTGTTCGCGGCGGACGGCGAGGTGGCGCTGGACGTCCCGCTCGCCGCCTCCCCGCCCGACGTCGCCGCCACCTGGGCCCCGCTCCCGCACACCGGCCCGCTGCTCGGCCTGCTGGACGACGCGGTGCCCGCCTGCCTGGTCGCCGCCGTCGACCGCACCGGGGCGGAGCTGGAACGCCACGAACTCGGGCGCGGGGCGCCGATCGGCACCGTCGAGGGCCCGCAGTGGCAGGGCCGGGGGCACCGCGCCCCGCCCGCCGACCGCTACGAGTGGCACTACCGGCACCGGGTCGAGGACACCTGGGAACGCACCGCGGGGATCGTCGCCGAACACCTCGGCCGGACCTGGCCGCGCAGCGGCGCCCAGCTGCTCGTCCTCACCGGCGGAACCAGGGAACGCCGGGCCGTCCAGGACCGGCTGCCACCCCGACTCCGTGCGGTGACCCTTGAGTTGGACGGCGGAACCGGAGCCGCCGGCACCTCCCGGGAGGCCTTCGAGTGCCGTCTCCGCGAGGCCTGGGCCCGGCACCGCGCCCGGCACCTGGCCGAGCTGCTCGACGCCTTCCACACCGGCGTCGGCCGGCCCGGCGAACACCGCACCGACGCCGCCGGCACCCAGACCGCGCCCGGCCAGGCCGCCCAGGGCATCCCCGCCGTACTGAGTGCCGCCCGGCAGCACCAGCTCGCCGCGCTGCTCGTCCAGACCGGCGGCCACGACCCCGAGCGCCCGGTGTGGATCGGCCCCGAACCCGAGCACCTCGGCGTCCAGCGGGCCGACCTGCGCGACATGGGCGTCCGCCACCCGGCCCAGGCCCCCGCCGCCGACGCCCTGCTGCGCTCCGCGACGGCCTCCGACGCCGAGGCCGTCCTCGTCCCCGAACTCGCCGACGGCCCGCCCGGCGGCCTCGGCGCGGTGCTGCGCTGGCCCGCCTGACGCCCGTCCGGTGGTCAGACCCGCCGTGGCACCACGGGACCACCGAAGCCGCGCGGCTGCCGCTCGCGGGATCTCCCGGACGGTGTCGGTGACCGGCTCCGGTCGTCGATGCGGGCGCGCAGGAAGTCGAGCGCGCCGTCGGCGATCGGGGCCGGCCACCCACCCGCCGGCACCCACCCGCCGGCACTCACCCGCCGGCATCCGCTCCCGGGCTGCCGCCCGCGGGATCTCCCGCCAGCGGGCCGGCCGCCCCGCCTCCTCGCCGATGATCCGGACCTGTTCCGCCTGGGTGGGCGAGTGCGGGCAGAGAGCCGGGAGACCGACGCGACTCCTCGGCCCGGCGCGGTGGGTGCGTCATTCCGTGGTGGCCGCCGGCTCGGGCACGACGCGCCAGGTGGGTTCGAGGGGGAGCAGGTGGCCCGTCAGCGTCCGGACGTCGGACGGGACGTCGGCGCGGGCGAGGAGGGCGGGGAGGTGGTGGACGGTGTACGCCTGGTGGGCGGCGGGGGTGGTCCAGAGGGTGGTGACGAGGTAGCGGTCGGCGGCGAGGCGGGTGACGGTGCCGCCGAGCATGCCGTCCGCCGCGGCCATACCCGGGGCCCAGACCTCGTGCTGGACGGCGAGGAAGTGGTCGGCGCGGCCGGGGCGGAGGAGGCAGTCGGCGGCGCGCAGGGCGGTGGCCCGGGCGAGGGCGGAGGGGAGGGAGGGGGCCGCGCCCGGCATGGTGAGCACGACCGGGCCGGTGGCGACCGCGATCTCCGTGCAGCTCGAGCGCTGGTCGGCGTGGGCGGCGGCCGGGTCGTGGCGTTCGCGCAGGAAGCGGGCGTACGCGGGCTCGTCGCTCCACAGGGCGAGCAGGAGGGCCCGGTCGCCGTCGGGCGCCCAGCCGCCGGCCTGGCCGATCAGGCCCGGCTGGTCGGAGATCGCCGACCAGCGGCGCTGGCCGGCGGCGAACGCCTCGCGTGCTCCGGGTCGTACCCGGCAGTCGATCCACTTGCCGTACATGCGGGTCATCATGCTGCGGGGAGGCGGCGGGGCGTCAATCGGGCGCTGGTCCGGGGGAGGGTCGGGCCACAGGCGTAGGGCCGGTGGCCGAGCAGCGGCGGGGCAGCGCGCCGGGCAGTGGCCGAATCCTGCAGAGTCCCGTCATTGCCGCCACCGGCGCCGCCGGGCGAGGGTGGGGGCATGAACGACGCACCCCGCCTGCCGCATCTGGTCGTGATCCCGGTGTTCCCCGGAGTGAACGCGCTGGACGTGACCGGGCCCGCCGAGATCCTCGCGTTGGCTGGACGGCTGCTGCCATCCGGGCGGCCGGGGTACGACGTGCGGGTGTGCGCGGAGCGGCGCGGTCCGGTGGCGACCTTCTCGGGGGTGCCGCTGTACGTGACCGACACCCTGGCCGAGCAGCGGGTGGGGCCGGACACCGTACTGGTGCCGGGGCGGGTGGACCTGGGGCCGGACGGGCCGGTGCCGCAGGTGGACCGGGCGGTGGTCGGCTGGCTGAGGGAGGTCGGGTCACGGGCCGGGCGGATCGCCTCGGTGTGTGCGGGCGCGCACGTGACGGCGGCGGCCGGACTGCTGGACGGGCACCGTGCGACCACCCACTGGGCGACCGCCGAGCGGCTGGCCGCCGACCACCCGGCCGTCGAGGTGGACGCCGACCCGGTGTTCATCCGCTCCGGGCGGATGTGGACCAGCGCCGGCCTGACCACCTCGATGGACCTCACCCTCGCGCTGGTCGCCGAGGACCACGGCGACGACCTGGCCCTGGAGATCGCCCGGGTGATGGTGATGTACCTCCAACGCCCGGGCGGGCAGAGCCAGTTCAGCGTCCCGTTGGCCCACCGTACGGGCGGCCGGGCGGACCTGGGCGACCTGCGCCGCTGGATCGGCGAGCACCTGGAGGCCGATCTGTCGGTGCCCGTGCTCGCCGCGCGACTCGCCATGAGTGAACGGCACTTCGCCCGGGTCTTCCGCGCCGAGACCGGCACCACGCCCGGGACGTACGTGGAGGCGCTGCGCGTGGAGGCCGCCCGCAGGCTGCTGGAGCGCAGCGACCACCCGCTGCCGGGCGTCGCCCGGGCCTGCGGCTTCGGCTCGGTGGAGACCCTGCACCGGGTCTTCAGGGACCGGCTTTCCACCACGCCGGGGGACTACCGGCGCCGCTTCAGGCTTCCCGGCCAAAAGACTGACTGACCATCAATTCACCAGTAGAAAAGGAAGACTGTGAAGATCGAGGCCACCCACATCGGAACCGCGACCGTCCTGCTGGAGGTCGGCGGCCTGCGGCTGCTCACCGACCCGGTCTTCGACCGGGCCCCCGCCGAGTACCGGCACGACCCGGTCGTGCTGCGCAGCACCGGCGGTCCGGCGATGGGCGTGCACGAGCTGCCGCCGGTGGACGCCGTGCTGCTCAGCCACGACGAGCACCCGGACAACCTGGACGCCACCGGCCGCACCCTGCTCGCCGGGCGTCCGGTGCTGACCACGGTCAGCGGCGCGGCCAGGCTCGGGGGCGGCGCGCTCGGCCTGGCCCCGTGGCAGACCCGCGAGCTCACCGTGGACGGCCGCACCCTGCGGGTGACCGGAACGCCCGGCCTGCACGGGCCGGTCGGGGACGTCACCGGGTTCGTCGTCGAGGTGCCGGGCGAGCAGGAGGCGCTGTACGTCTCCGGGGACACCGTCCACATCCCCGAACTGGACGAGGTGGGGCGGCGGTTCCGGATCGGTACGGCGCTGCTGCACCTCGGCGCCGCCCGGATCGAGGCCTTCGGCGGCGGCGAGCTGATCACCATGGACGCGGCGCAGGCCGCCGCGCTCACCGCCTCGCTCGGCGCCCGCCGGGTGGTGCCCGTCCACTACGCCTCGTGGGAGCACTTCACCGAGGGGCGGGCCGAGACCACCGCGCGGTTCGCGGCGGCGGGCCTGGCGGACCGGCTGCACTGGCTCACCCCGGGCGTCGCCGAACAGCTGGGCTGACGGGCAGGTGACCGACCGGCCGGTGGACCGAGGGGCCGGTGAACCGCGGGGCCGTTCAGACCGCGGCGACCGGGGGCAGCCGGTCCAGGATGCGTTCCATGCCGCTGGTCCAGTTGGCCTCCAGCGCGGTGACGGCCTGGTCGAGGTCGCCGTCCAGCAGGCACTGGGCGATCCGTTCGTGCTCCTCGGCGGCGCGTTCCAGGATCTCGTGGTCGCCGACCACCACCCGCTCGTAGCGGTGCAGGGTGAGCTTCAGCGAGTCGATCATCCCGCGCAGCCGGGCGTTGGAGCAGCCGGAGAGCAGCAGGGCGTGCCAGGCGTCGTCGTAGCGCTCTATCGTGCCGTGCGGGGCCTGGGGGGCGGAGAAGGCGCGGGCCTCGGCGAGCAGCCGGGGGGCGATCTCGGCCAGGTGGGCCGGGTCGGAGGTGCGCAGGGCCAGCGACTCCAGGGCGATCACGATCGCGGTGAGGTCGAGGAACTCCTGTTTGCCGGTGGGGGCGAAGCGGAAGCCCTTGCCGCGCTCGCTGGTGATGATGCCCTCGCGCTCCAGGCTGATCAGGGCCTCGCGCAGGGGCGTGCGGCTGACGCCCAGTTCCTCGGCGAGCTGGACCTCGTTGATCGACTCGCCGGGGGTGAACCGGCCGCGGCCGAGCTGCTCCAGCAGTTCGTCCTTCACCTGCTCGCGCAGCGGACGCCGCTCGATCGCCATCAGGCTTCCCTTCTTCCCTCGGTCCGTAGCGTACCGGCCGGGCGACGCACGCCGTCGCCCGGCCGCCGTACGGGGCTGCGGTGCTGTACGGTGTGCGGTCGTCAGGCGGTGCCGGCGCCGTCCACGGCGATGACCGCGCCGCTGACGAAGGCGGCGGCGTCGCTGGCCAGGAAGGCGACGGTCTGGGCGATGTCTCGGGGTTGGCCGATCCGGCCGAGCGGGCGGTCGGCGGCGTCGGTGTAGAAGGCGTCCGGGTTCTCACCGAGCTGGCGGGCCTCCTCGGCGAGCATGCCGGTGTCGGTGTCGCCCGGGCAGACGCAGTTGACCCGGATGTTGTCCGGGCCGTGGTCGATGGCCATCGCCCTGGTCATGTTGACCACCGCGCCCTTGGAGGCGCAGTAGGAGACGGCCCGGCCGCCGCCCTTGATGCCCCAGCCGGAGCCGGTGTTGACGATGCTGCCGCCGCCGTTCGCGGCCATCAGCGGCACCACCAGCCCGCTGAGCAGCATGATCGAGCGGACGTTGACGGCCATCACCTGGTCCCAGTCCTCGTCGGTGATCTCGGTGACGGTGGAGCGGCGGATGATGCCGGCGTTGTTGAACAGCACGTCCACGCCGCCGTGTTGTTCGACGGCGGTGCGGACGGCGTGCTCGCAGTCGGGGCGCCGGGAGACGTCGCAGCGGACGAAGGTGCCGCCGATCTCCTTGGCGGCCCGTTCGCCGCGCTCGGCGTCGAGGTCGAGGAGGACGACGGCGGCGCCGAGTTCGGCGAGCAGGGCGGCGGTGGCCCGGCCGATGCCGGAGGCGGCGCCGGTGACGATCGCGCGCTTGCCGTGCAGGTCGATCATGGGGGCTCCTTCAACTGGCCTGGGGGAGGCGGAGGTTCAGGCGGGTGGGCGGGATCGGACGAGTGGGCGGGTTCAGGCGGAGAGACGGTAGACGGCGCCGGAGCGGCGGCCGGTGATCACCCGGACGTGGCCGGCCAGGGCGTCGTCCAGTTCCGGGTCGCCGGTGTCCAGCAGCAGGGGTCGCCCCGCCAGGGCCGCGAGCTTCGCCTCGGTGGCGAGCACCAGCAGCCGCTCCCGGCCGGCGGCGCGCAGCAGTTCGGGGGTGAGCTGCTGGTTGCCGCGGCCGAGCAGGAAGCCCTGGCCGCCGATCGGGGAGAGCGCGATGTGCGGGGTGGTGGGCAGGGTGCGCAGCTGGTCGGCGCGGGCGTCGCGGATCAGCACCCGGGCGGCGCGGGCGAGGCCGTCGGCGTGGCCGGGGCCGAGGGCGCCCTCGGGGCCGAGCCGCAGCAGGTCGACGCCGGTCAGGCTGGCGCCCGGTGCGCCGAGTGCGGTGGCCACCGCGTAGGTGGTGCTGCCGGGCCCGAGGAGCAGCAGCCCGCCGGGGCCGACCCGTTCGGCGACCTCGGCGGCGATGCCGGCCGGCGCCCCCGGGCCGGGCCCGGAGCTGCCGGTCTTGCGCTGCTGCACCCGGGCGGGCAGCACCGGGACGGTCAGCCGGCCGTACAGCCGGGCGGAGACCCGGCCGGCCCGCAGTGCGGCCTCGTCCCGGTCCACCACCTCGGCGGCCTCCAGGCGCACGCCCCGGCCGGCCGCCCAGGCCGCCGCGACCTCGGCGGCGGCCCGGGGGTGGACGGCGAACACGGCTGAGTGCATCTTGACCCCGGCCGGGATGCCGAGGGCCGGCAGGCGGGGCTCGGGCCCGAGTGCGTCCAGGACGTCGCGGGCGGTGCCGTCGCCGCCGCAGAACAGCAGCAGCCCGGCGCCGGCCGCGACCAGGGCGCGCACCGCGGCCCGGGTGTCGGCGGCGGTGGTCCGCGCCCCGGCGGGCCGGTGGACGATCCGCGCGGGCCGGCCGGCCGCCCGGGCGGCGTCGGCGCCCATCGCCCCTTCGGCGGTGATCAGCTCGATGTCCGAGGGGAGTTGGCGGAGCGTCAGTTCGGACCGGGCGAGGGCCTGGGGGCGGGCCCCGAGCGCCAGCGCCCGCCGCTGGACCTCGGCGCCGTCGCTGCCCTGGAGGCCGACCCGGCCGCCGAGGCCGGCCACCGGGTTGACCACGAGCCCGATCCGGGCGTTTGGGGCGGGCGTCACGGCTGCTCGCCGAGGACCTTGCGGCGGTAGGCGCGCCAGCTGACCGCCCAGAGCGCCGGATCGTCCAGCGGCTCGTGCCGGATCCGGTGCACGGTGGAGTGGTGTGGTGCGGTGCGGACGGTCTCCGGGTCCTCGTACGCCTCGCGGGCGACCTCGGTCAGGATCGCCGCGTACTCGTCCAGGTCGGCCCGGGAGTAGGACTCGGTGGGCTCCAGGGTCATCGGCTCGGGGACGACGTACGGGTGGTGGCTGGTCCAGTAGTGGGTGCCGAAGTCGGCGGCGCGGTAGCCGAGGTCCTCGCTGTGCAGGCCGGTGTCCTCGTTGAGCTGCTGCCAGCTGTAGCGGACCTGCTCGACTCGGGGGCGGCCCTCGGCGTAGGGGACGGAGACGCCGCGGATCTGCCGCACCCGGTGCAGCAGGTAGTTGTTGTTGAGCACGGCGGTCTCGGCGACCTCGCGCAGCCCCTCGGCGCCCAGTGACATGATCCAGGCGTAGGCGCGCACCAGGTTGGGCACGACGCCCAGGTACGGGCGGATCTTGCCGACCGATTCGGGCCGGTCGTCGTCCAGGACGTACCGCTCGCCGTCGAACTCGACGGTGGGGCGCGGCAGGTAGGGCGCCAGCTCGGCGGTGACGCCGCAGGCGCCGGCCGCCGGGCCGCCGCAGGCGTGCGGGGTGGAGAAGGTCTTGTGCAGGTTGAAGTGGCACAGGTCGAAGCCGGCCTCGCGGGCCCGGGTGATGCCGAGGATGCCGTTGGCGTTGGCCTGGTCGTAGGCGCACAGGCCGCCGGCCTCGTGGACGATCCGGACGAACTCGGCGATCCGCGGGTTGTAGATGCCGGTGTCCTCGGGGTTGGTGATGAGCAGCGCGGCGGTGCGCGGGCCGACGGCGGCGCGCAGCGCCTCGATGTCGGGGTAGCCGTCGGCGTCCGGGTGCAGGGTGATCACCCGGAAGCCGGCGGTCTTGGCGCAGGCGGCGTTGGAGGGGTGGGAGAAGGCGGTGGTGATGATCTCGTCGCGCTGCTCCAGCTCGCCGCGGGCGGCGTGGTGGGCGCGGATCACCGAGACGTTGGTCCAGATCGCCGCCGAGCCCGCGCCGGGCTGGAGGCTGACCCGGTCCATGCCGGAGATCTCCTTCAGCAACTGCTCCAGCCGGTGGACGAGTTCGAGCACGCCCTGGACGGTGGAGGCGTCCTGCGCCGGGTGCAGGGCAGCGATCCTGGGGTCGCGGACGAAGGTGTCGTTGACCTTCGGGCTGTACTTCATGGTGCAGGTGCCCTGGCCGACGTCCACGTTGAGGTCGGCTCCCAGGTTCTCCTGGGAGAGCCGCAGGTAGTGCCGGAGCACCTGCTGCTGGCCGAGTTCGGGCAGGGCGGGCGGTGTGCGGCGGCGCAGCGCGGCGGGCAGCCGCTCGGCCGGGTCGCCGACGGCGGCGGTGACGGCGGGTTCGGGCAGCGGGGGCAGGATGCCGCGCTCGCCGGGGGTGCCCAGCTCGAAGATCAGCTTCTCGTCCCAGCGGGCCTGGTGGAAGCGTCGCAGGGCCGGTTTGGGGGCGATGCGGGGGTTCACCGGGGCGGAGTCATGGCTGGTCGTCACTTGACGGTCTCCTCAAGCGCGTCGGCGAGGCGGTCGATGTCCGCCGCGGTGTGCAGCTCGGTCACGCAGTAGCGGCCCTCGTCCGGCCCGGCCGGGGTGCCGCCGTGCAGGCCGTGGGCGAGCAGGGCCTCGGCGATCTCGGCGGCGCCGCGCTCGCCGGTGTAGCGGACGGTGAAGTCGGCGAAGTGCACGGCGTGCGGGTCGGCCAGTTCCACGCCGGGGACGCGGGCCAGGCGTTGCCGGGCGTAGGCGGTGTTGGCGAGGATCGTCTCGCCGATCTCGCGC
Organism: Kitasatospora sp. NPDC032121; assembly: GCF_055580145.1. Taxonomy (NCBI): domain Bacteria; kingdom Bacillati; phylum Actinomycetota; class Actinomycetes; order Kitasatosporales; family Streptomycetaceae; genus Kitasatospora; species Kitasatospora sp. NPDC032121. The sequence continues at coordinate 366,008 of NZ_JBVILX010000007.1, forward strand.
ATGCCGTGCGGGCCCATCAGGGCGAGGTAGACCCCGGCGGCGATGCCGTGCAGGGCGGCGGCGGTGCCGACCCACTCCTTGCCCTCCTCGCGCAGCGCGAAGGAGGTGCGCTCGTACGCGACGTCGCCGAAGCCGTACTCGCCGGGGACGTCGGTGGGGGTGAGGCCGAACAGCCGGCTCGGGTACTCGGCGACCAGGCGCTCGTCGTCCGGGCTGCCGATGAAGCCGGCGTTGCCGCCGCCGAAGCTCGGGTGGATGCCGAGCGGCTGGAGGTCGCCGCAGGTGAGGTCGGCGCCGAGTTCGGCGGGCGGGGTGAGCACACCGAGGCTGAGCGGGTTGACGTGGGCCACGGCCAGCGCCCCGGCCCGGTGGGCGAGTTCGACGTACTGCGGCAGCTCCTGGTCCACCCGCCCGCGGTGGTCGGTCAGTTGGGCGTAGACGGCGGCCACGTCGCCCTCGGCCAGCGCGGCCCGGACGGCGGTGGGCTCGGCCGGGACGGGCACCAGCTCGTGGACGCCCCGGACGTAGTCGTGGATCCGGGAGAGCCGGTCCGGATCGATCGCGCCGACCAGCACCAGCCGGCGCCGCCCGGTGGCCCGTCCGGCCATCCGCAGCGCCGTCGCGGCGGCCTGGAACCCGTCGTACGTCGGCACGTTGACGACCTCGACGGCCAGCAGCTCGGCCATCAGCGACTGGTACTCCCACAGTGCCTGGAAGCGGCCGTGGTCCTCGTAGGGCTCGCCCGCGTAGGCGGTGAGGAACTCGCTGCGGTTGACGATCTCGTCCACCACGGCGGGCACGTGGTGGCGGTAGCAGCCGGCGCCGAGGAAGCTGCGGCCGGGCGGGACGGCGGTGTTGCGGGAGAGCAGCTCCTCCATGTGCGCGACCAGCCGGGCCTCGGAGCCGAGCGGTTCGGGCAGTCGCAGCGGGCGGTCCAGCCGGAGGGCGGCGGGGATGTCGGCGTAGAACTCCTCGACGTCCTGGGCGCCGACCGCCGCCAGCATCGCTTTCCTCACCTGCGGCGCGGAGTTGGGGATGTACGGGTGGGTTCGGGGGACGCGTGTGCTCATGCTGGCACCTTCCGCGATTTCAGTCACAAGCCTTGACGGGGTTGTGAATGCTGAGTTCTGTATACAGCATTCGGCATTCACCAGTCGGGAGGCAAGATGTCCGCACCAACCCGGCCCGAAAAACATCCCCAACTACCCGGTGAGCAGGGCGAATCCACTGGCCGTCCGGCCCGCCGGCGAATCCTCTCCGCCGGACTCGCGGGCGGCGCGCTACTGCTGACCGGCGCCACCGGCTGCGCGACCGGCGGGGCCGGCGGCACCAGCGCCAAGCAGCTCACCGGAAGCCCGGGCGCCGCCCTCGCCGGGAAGGTCACCATCTGGTCCTGGGACGTGGCCGCCAAGGCCATGCAGCGGCTCGGCAAGGCCTTCGAGCAGGCCCACCCCGGAACGACCGTCGAGGTGGTGGACATCGGCTACGACAACGCCTACGACAAGATCACCGTCGGGCTCGGCGCCGGCAGCGGCCTGCCCGACATCCTCACCGTCGAGGGCAGCAGACTACCCACCTACATCGGCAACTTCCCGAACGGCCTGGTCGACCTCACCAGCCGCTCCGCCGACCTCAAGTCCCAGTACGCGGACGCCTCCTGGCGCACCGTGACGGACGCCAAGGGCAAGGTCTTCGCGCTGCCCTGGGACAGCGGGCCGTGCGCCCTGTTCTACCGGCGCGACCTCTTCCAACAGGCCGGCATCGACCCGGCGAACCTCGGCACCTGGGACGACTACCTCACCGCCGGCACCACCCTCAAGGCCGCCACCGGAAAGAAGCTGCTCATCCTGGACTCCAAACAGGACAGCCTCTTCGCCATGCTCCTCCAACAGCAGGGCCAGCGCTGGTTCACCGACGGCAAGGTCGCCGTCGCCACCCCCGCCGCCGAACGCGCCCTCACCCTGATGAAACAGCTCGTCGACCGCGACCTGGTGGACTTCGAGAACGGCTGGGACGGCCTCGTCTCCGGCACCCACGACGGCAAGGCCGCCACCACCCCCACCGCGGCCTGGTGGGACGGCACCCTCACCGCCGAAATGGCCGACCTCAGCGGGAAGTTCGGCGTCGTCCCGCTGCCCGCCTTCACCCCCGGCGGCACCCGCACCTCCAACAGCGGCGGCTCCACCCTCTGCGTCACCGCACAGAGCCGCAACCCGGAGACAGCATGGGCGTTCCTCTCCTTCCTGCTCGCCGACAAGGCCAACCAGGCCTCGATGATGCAGCACGAAGGACTCTTCCCCGCCTACCTCCCCGCCCTGGACGACCCGTACTTCCAGCAGCCCGCGCCCTACTACGGCGGCCAGCCCACCATGCAGCTGTTCGCCGGGCTCACCCGGAGCGTCCCCACCGTCGAGTTCACGGCGGACGACTCCAAGGCCGGCGACATCGTCAACACCGCCGTCAACCAGGTGCTGCACAACGGCGCCGACCCGGGCACCGTGCTGCGCTCCGCCGCCCGCCAGATCGCCACCGCGACCGGCCGCCAAACGGTCGCGTAGGGGCGGGCCCGATGACCAGTCCTCCGGCGTCCCTGCGCAAACCGGCGGTCACGGCCCGAGCCACCCCCGCCCGCCGCCGGCGCTCCCCACGGACCGCGGCCTGGCTGTTCGCCGGGCCCACCACCGCACTCTTCGTCGCCTTCTTCGCCTACCCGCTCGGCGCCAGCCTCTACCAGAGCTTCACCGCCCGCCGCGACGGCGCCGACGTCTGGGTCGGCCTGGACCAGTACCGGCGGATGTTCCACGACCCCGCCTTCCTGCACTCCTTGGTCAACACCGGCCTGATCCTCGCCGTCCAGGTGCCCGTGATGATCGGCCTCGCCCTGGTGCTCGCCGTCCTGCTCAACCAGTCCTGGCTGCGCTTCCGGGCCGGCTGGCGGGCGGTGTTCTTCCTGCCCGCCATCACCACCCTGGTCGCCTACGCCGTGGTCTTCCAGGTCCTGCTGCGTACCGACGGCGGCCTCGCCAACCAGCTCCTCGAGGCGCTTGGCCTCGGCCCGGTCGACTGGCTCAACTCGCCCACCTGGGCCCGGATCTCGCTGATCGGCTCGGTCACCTGGCGGTGGACCGGCTACAACGCGGTGATCCTGCTCGCCGGGCTGCACGCCATCGGCCGCGACCAGTACGAGGCCGCCTCCCTCGACGGCGCCGGCGCCGTGCGCACCTACACCAGTGTCATCCTGCCGCAACTGCGCCCGGTGGTGCTGTTCTGCGTCATCACCTCCACCATCGGCACCCTCCAACTCTTCGACGAGAACTACGTGCTGACCCGCGGCGGCCCCGGCGACGCGACGCTCACCCCGGTGGTCTACCTCTACAAGGTCGGCTTCCAGCAGCTCGACTTCGGCTACGCGGCCGCCATCGCCTGGGTGGTGGTGCTGATCATCGCGGCGGTCTCGCTGATCCAGTTCCGGTTCTACGGAAGGGAACGCCGCCGATGAGCAGCATCCCCACGACAGGGCCGGCCGCCCGGCCCGCCCGCACCCCGCTGCCCGCCAGGATCGGCCGCACCGCCGTCCTCGCCGCCCTCACCCTCGGCGCCGTGGTCAGCCTGGTGCCCTTCGCCTGGATGCTGATCGCCGGCACCCACAGCAGCTCCGAACTCTTCCACTCCCCACCGCCGTTCCTGCCCGGCGGCGACCTGCTGCGCAACCTGGCGCACCTCCAGGAGACCATCGGCTTCGGCCGGGTGCTGCTCAACAGCCTCGGCATCGCCGTCGTCTACACCGCGCTCAGCTCGCTGCTGTCCGCGATGTGCGGCTACGGGCTCGCCAAGTACCGCTTCCGCGGCCGGGGCCTGCTGCTCGGCCTGGTGCTGGCGACCATGATGATCCCCCTGCAGGTGCTGCTGGTCCCGCTGTTCCAGATGATGGCCAGCCTCGGCTGGATCGACAGCTACCAGGCCGTGATCGTGCCCTTCCTGGCCAACTCCTTCGGCATCCTGCTGATGCGCCAGGGCTTCCTCGACTTCCCCGACGAACTGCTGGAGTCCGCCCGGATCGACGGCTCCGGCGAGCTGCGCACCTTCTACCGGGTCGTCCTGCCCTGCGTGCGGCCGCAGCTGGGCGCACTGGTGATCTTCACCTTCATGGGCCAGTGGAACAGCTTCATCTGGCCGCTGCTGATGCTCAACACCGAGGACAGGTACACCGTGCCGGTCGCGCTCAACACGCTGACCGGACTGACCCACGTCGACTACTCCGGCCTGATGCTCGGCTCCTTCCTGGCCACGCTCCCGCTGATGGTGCTCTTCCTGCTCTTCCAGCGGCAGTTCGTGGCCGGCCTGCTGGGCGGAGCCCTGAAGGGATGACCACGACCGTGACCATGGACCGCCTCACCCGGGTGCCCGGCCTGCTGTACGGCGGGGACTGGAACCCCGAGCAGTGGCCCGAGCAGGTGTGGGCCGAGGACGTGAAGCTGATGGCCGAGGCCGGGGTCAACCTGGTCACGGTCGGCGTGTTCTCCTGGGCCCGGCTCCAACCGGACGCCGACAGCTGGGACTTCGGCTGGCTGGGCCGGCTCCTCGACCTCGTCCACCGGCACGGCATCGCCGTCGACCTGGCCACCGCCACCGCCTCCCCACCCGCCTGGCTGGTCCGAGCCCACCCCGAGCTGCTGCCCGTCACCGCCGACGGCGTACGGCTGGAGTTCGGCTCGCGCCAGCACTACTGCCCCTCCTCGCCCGCCTACCGACAGGCCGCCGTCCGCCTCACCCGGGCACTCGCCGAGCGCTACCGCGACCACCCCGCGCTCGCCCTGTGGCACATCCACAACGAGTACGGCGACCACGTCCAGGAGTGCTTCTGCCCCGCCTCGGCCGCCGACTTCCGCCGCTGGCTGCGCGAACGACACGGCGAAATCGAGGAGTTGAACCGCTCCTGGGGCACCGCCTTCTGGTCCCAGCACTACAACTCCTTCGAGCAGATCGAGCCTCCCCGCACCGCGCCCGGCCCGGTCAACCCCACCCAGCTGCTGGACTGGCGCCGGTTCTGCTCGGACGCGCTGCTCGCCCTGCACCGCGCCGAGAAGGCCGTCCTGGACGAGGTCTCGCCCGGCGTCCCGGTCACCACCAACTTCATGTCGATGCTCAAGGCCCTCGACTACTGGGAGTGGAGCCGGCACGAGGACTTCGTCTCCGACGACGCCTACCCCGACCCGGCCGACCCGCGCGCCCACGTCAACGCCGCGATGAACTACGACCTGATGCGCTCGCTCAAGGGCGGCCGCCCCTGGCTGCTGATGGAACAGGCCCCCTCCGCGGTCAGCTGGCGGCCGGTCAACGTGCCCAAGACCCCCGGCCTGTACCGCCTCTGGTCGCTCCAGGCGCTGGCCCGCGGCGCCGACGGCGTCCTGCACTTCCAGTGGCGCGCCTCGGTGGCCGGAGCCGAGAAGTTCCACAGCGCGATGCTCCCGCACCGGGGCACCGCCGCGCGCGGCTGGCAGGAGACCGTCCGCTTCGGTACGGAACTGCGCCGTCTCGGCGAACTCGCCGGCTCCCGGCTGCGCGGGCAGGTGGCCGTCCTGCTCGACTGGGACAGCTGGTGGGCGCTGGAACTGGACGACCACCCCTCCGCCCGGATGCGCTGGCTCGACCTGCTCCGCCCCTGGTACGCGGCGCTGTACGAGCGCGGCGTCACCGTCGACTTCGTCCCGCCCACCGCCGACCCCGACGGCTACCCGCTGCTGCTCGCCCCCAACCTCTACCTGCTCGACACCGCCACCGCCGACCGGCTCACCGCCTACGTGCGCGGCGGCGGCCGCCTGGTCTGCGGCCCGTTCAGCGGCATCACCGACCGCCACGACCACATCCACCCCGGCGGCCACCCCGGGCCGCTGCGCGAGCTGCTGGGGATCGTGGTGGACGAGCACTGGCCGATCCCGGACGGCGCGACCACCACCCTCACCCCGGCGGGCACCGAGCCTCCCGCGGAGCCGCGGACCGAACTGCGCGCCGAACGCTGGAGCGAGTGGATCGAGGCCGAGACCGCCGAGACCCTCGTCCGCTACGACTCCGGCGCACTGGCCGGCCTCCCCGCCGTCACCCGCAACCGCCTGGGCGCCGGCAGCGCCTGGTACCTGAGCTGCCACCTCGGCACCGACCTCGGCGCCGTGCTCGACCCGGTGCTCGCCGAAGCCGGGGTGGGCGCCGAACTCCCCGGCCTGCCGGAGGGCGTCGAGGCCACCCGCCGGCACGCCGCCGACGGCACCGGCTACCTCTTCCTGCTCAACCACGGCCCCGTCGAGCGCCGGGTGCCGCTCGACGCGCCCGGCACCGACCTGCTCACCGGCACCGAGGCCGCCGAGGCCCTCACCCTCGCGCCGCTCGGTGCCGCCGTCCTCCGACTCCCCGCCGCCCAGGAGCGCGCATGAACCCGCTGACCCGCCGCCACGTCCTGGCCGGCTCCGCCGCCCTCGCCGCGGCCGGCGTTCTCACCGCCGCCCCGGCCGCCGCCGTACAACCCCAGGACCCGGCCGACCCCCAGGACCCGGCAGCCCTCCAAGGCCCGGCAGGCCCCCAGGACCGCTACGCCGACCTCCTCGACCTCCACGGCACCCCCGCCCAGGCCTACCCCGGCGACGCCCACGGCAACAACCCGATCAACGTCTTCGCCGACCTCGGAGCCTGGCACGCCTACGCCCTGCCCCGCCCCGCCGACCCGCAAGGAGGCTTCACCGGCCCGCTGTACCTCGCCCAGGAGTACCCCTGGTGGCTCAGCGACGGCCTGACCCGCCTCCAGCTCACCGAACATGGCCGCCCCCTGGACCTCACCGCCGGCGCCCCCGCCGCCGGCACCTCGCTGCCCGGCCTGCTGCGCCTGACCCACGACCTCGGCGCCGGCCTCGCCCTCACCCTGGAACTGCGCTTCGCCGGCAACCGCACCGCCCTGCTCCGCGCCCGCCTCGCCAACACCGGCCCGGCCGTACGCACCCTGGCCGTCGCCTGGACGGGCCGGCTGCTGCGCCCCGCCACCGGCCCCCAGCGCGAGGCCCCGCGACTGGTCGCCGCCGACCGCGGCGTGGAGGTGCGCTTCGCCAGGGTCCGGCAGACCTGGGACTACCTCACCGACGGCACCGAGCGCTTCGCCGTCCGCCACGCGCGGCCCGTCCGGGTGGAGCTGAGCGCCGACGGCGACGGCCACCGCACCGAACTCGCCGAGCCCGTACGACTGGCGCCGGGGGAGAGCCGCAGCCTGGACTGGACCGAGAGCTACACCTTCACCGAGGCCGAGTACGCCCGGGCCGCACAGGAGGCCGACGCCGCGCTGCGCGCCCCGGAGCGGGTCGCCGCCGAGGGCACCGCTCGCTGGCACGGGTACCTGACCCGGGCCACCGAGGGCGTCCCCGCCGCCCGCCGCCGCACCGCCGCCAAGTGCGTGCAGACCCTGGTCACCAACTGGCGCGGCCCGGCCGGGCGGATCCGGCACGACGCCGTCACCCCGACGCTCTCCTACAAGTGGTTCAGCGGAGTCTGGGCCTGGGACACCTGGAAGCAGGCCGTCGGCACCGCCGCCTTCGCCCCCGCGCTGGCCGCCGACCAGATCCGGGCCGTGTTCGACCACCAGGCGCCGGCCGGAGCGCCGGACGCCGGCATGGTCCCCGACTGCGTCTTCTACAACGACCCGAGCACCGGCGGCGGCAACTGGAACGAGCGCAACTCCAAGCCCCCGCTGGCCTCCTGGGCGGTCTGGGAGGTCTACCGTCGCAGCGGCGACCGCGCCTTCCTGCGGGAGCTGCTGCCCAAGCTGACCGCCTACCAGGACTGGTGGTACCGCACCCGCGACCACCTCGGCGAGGGCCTGTGCGAGTACGGCGCCACCGTGGACCCGGCCAACGCCACCGCCCAGGACCGCGTGGAGGCGGCGGCCTGGGAGTCCGGCATGGACAACGCCCCGCGCTTCGACGCCGCCGGCGTGGTTCCCAACCAGGACGCGAACGGGACGCTGCTCGGCTGGTCGCTCGACCAGCGCTCGGTCGACCTCAACGCCTACCTGGCCGCCGACCACCGCCACCTGGCGCTGATCGCCGCCGAACTGGGCGACCGGCCCGCCGCCGAGCGGCTGCGCGCCCGCGCCGAGCGGATCGACGCCGCCGTGCGCGACACCATGTACGACCCGGCCGGCGGCTGGTTCCACGACACCGACCTGGCGACCGGCGCCCGGCTCACCGCCCGGGGCCGCGGCATCGAGGGCGCGATCCCGCTCTGGTCCGGCACCGCGACCCCCGCCCAGGCCCGTACCGTCCGCCGGCTGCTGCTCGACCCGGCGGAGTTCGGCACCGCCATGCCGTTCCCGACCGTGGCCCGCAGCTCGCCGTCCTTCGACCCGGCCGGCTACTGGCGCGGCCTGGCCTGGCTCGACCAGACCTACTTCGCGATCGAGGGCCTGCGCCGGTACGGCTGGGAGCAGGACGCCCGGCGGACGGTCGAGCGGCTGCTGGCCACCGCCGCCGGGCTGGCCGGGGACGGCCCGGTGCGGGAGAACTACGACCCGCTGACGGGGGAGGGGCACAGCTCGACCAACTTCAGCTGGTCGGCGGCGCTGCTGCTGCTCCTGCTGCGGGGCTGAGCGGCCGAGCAGGCCGAGCAGGCCGAGCGGCTTTGGCTCCGGGCCCCGCGACCAGGCATGATCGGGGCATGGTCGAACGAGTCATTGCAGCGTGTGACGGAGCAGCCAAGGGCAACCCCGGTCCGGCGGGCTGGGCGTACGTGGTCGCGGACGCCGCCGGGGTGCCCCAGCGGTGGCAGGCCGGCGCGCTCGGGCACAGCACCAACAACGTGGGCGAGCTGACGGCGCTGCGGCAGCTGCTGGCCTCGACGGACCCGGCGGTCCCGCTGGAGGTGCGGCTGGACAGCACCTACACCCGCGACTCGGTGACCAAGTGGCTGAAGGGCTGGAAGCGCAACGGCTGGAAGACGGCGGCCGGCAAGCCGGTCGCCAACCAGGAGCTGATCCAGGCGATCGACGCGCTGCTGGAGGGCCGGGACGTCACCTTCGAGTACGTGCCGGCCCACCAGGTCGACGGCGACCCCCTGAACGCCATCGCCGACAAGGCCGCCAGCGACGCCGCCCGCACCCAGCAGGACGCCTCCGGCACCGCCGCCGACCTGCCGGTCCCCGATCCGGCCGCCGCCACCAAGGCCCCCAGGGCGCGCGCCGCCCGTACCGCCTCCGCCGGCTCCTCCGCCGCCGGAAGCGGCGGCACCGCCCGGCGGAGCGGCGGCTCGCGCACCCTGAACGCCCGCTTCCCCGGCACCTGCCCGTGCAGCCGCCCGTACGCCAAGGGCGACAAGATCACCAAGGTCGGCGGCTCCTGGGGCCACCCGGAGTGCGCCGCTGCCCACGCCTGACGAGCCCCGAGCGGCAGGCCACCGGACGCACGACGGCGGGGGGGGGGGGGGGGGCGCCGGCGGGGGGGGGGGGGGGGGGGAGGAGAGGGGGGGGGGGGGGGGGGGGGGGGGGGGGGGGGGGGGGGGGGGGGGGGGGGGG